>NZ_JAUSBN010000022.1 GCF_030651995.1 Reyranella sp. | reverse complement strand
CGGCCCTATTTGTACGCACTTTGTCATCCCGAGCGCAGCGAGGGACCTTTGTCGGTGGCTCTAAAGGTCCCTCGCTGCGCTCGGGATGACAATTTTCCCCTATCCGAAGTCGCGCGTCATTTTCCCCGGACAGCCCTGCATTCACATGGGGAAGAGCCCCGTCATACGGGGCGATGGGGCATGGGCGTCGCAAAGCCATGACCCCTCCGTCGGCGTAAGACGCCGCCACCTCCCCATTTGAATGGGGAGGATAATGACTCAGTAGTTCGAAAGCCCCTTGATCGAGGCCACGCGGCCCTCGATCTCGGCCAGGTTGGCCGGCGTCTTGGCGATCACGAACAGCGCCTGGGTGCGCCCGTTCATCTGCAGCGGGTCGCCGCCCTCGCGCTGCTGCATCTCGCCGAGGAAGGTGCCGGCCGGGCGGCAGGTCGGGGTGGCGCTCAGGCCGCCGAAATTGACCCCGGGATAGCGCAGGCAGATCTGGGTGATCTGCTGGCCGCTGGAATCGCTGGTATTCTCCACCGTCCACTGGCCCTGGAAGATGCGCCGCTGGCCGACCATCCAGACCAGGTCCCGGCCGTCCGCCGTCGAATAGTGGATCTGGGCCGGGCCCGGGCCGCGGGTCCACAGCCAGGTGTGGTTGCCCATCGCCCGCGCCGCGCCGTGGACGGTCGAATTCTCCACCGCATAGTCGATGCCGGGCATCGCGGTGGCCGGGTTCGTCGGGGCGTCGGAAGGCTGGGAGCAGGCAACCAGCACGAGAGCCAGGGACGCGGGGACGAAGGCGGAACGAAGGGACATAGCGGGCTTTCCTCGGGGATCTGCGGGGCTTGGGTTGCCCTCCGAGAGGCATACCATATGTAGAAGCGCAAGGGGGACATGCGATAAGGCGGGATTCGAGGCTGGTTTTTGCGAGCGGGGTTGTCTACTAACCCCCGTTCTTTGCAAGAAGCAGCTGCCAGGAGGATTGGCCCCTATGCGTGTCTACTACGATCGTGATGCCGACGTGAACCTGATCAAGGGCAAGAAGGTCCTGGTCGTCGGCTACGGCAGCCAGGGTCATGCCCACGCCATGAACCTTCGCGATTCGGGCGTCAAGGACGTGCGCATTGCGCTCAAGCCCGGTTCGGCCACGATCAAGAAGGCCGAGGGTGCCGGCTTCACGGTGATGAGCCCGGCCGACGGCGCCAAGTGGGCCGACATCGTGATGATGCTGACCCCGGACGAGCTGCAGTCGGACATCTACAACGCCGACCTCGCCGGCAACATGAAGCAGGGCGCGGCGCTGGCCTTCGCGCACGGCCTCAACGTCCACTTCAACCTGCTGACGCCGCGTCCCGACCTCGACGTGTTCATGATCGCGCCGAAGGGCCCCGGCCACACCGTGCGCTCGGAGTATGTGCGCGGCGGCGGCGTCCCCTGCCTCGTGGCGGTGGCGCAGAACCCCTCGGACAACGCGCTCGAGATCGCGCTGAGCTACTCCTCGGCGGTGGGCGGCGGTCGCGCCGGCACGATCGAGACCTCGTTCAGGGAAGAGTGCGAGACCGACCTGTTCGGCGAGCAGGTCGTGCTGTGCGGCGGCCTCGTCGAGCTGATCAAGGCCGGTTTCGAGACGCTGGTCGAGGCGGGCTACGCGCCGGAGATGGCGTACTTCGAGTGCCTGCACGAAGTGAAGCTGATCGTCGACCTCATCTTCGAGGGTGGCATCGCCAACATGAACTACTCGATCTCCAACACCGCCGAGTACGGCGAGTACCGTTCGGGCCCGCGCATCGTGACGGCCGAGACCAAGGCCGAGATGAAGCGCGTTCTGGAAGACATCCAGTCCGGCCGCTTCGCGCGTGACTGGATGCTCGAGAACAAGGTGAACCAGGCCTCGTTCAAGGCGATGCGCAAGCGCATGTCGGAGCACCCGATCGAGGAGATCGGCGAGAAGCTGCGCGGTATGATGCCGTGGATCAAGGAGAAGGCCTTGGTGGACAAGGCGCGCAACTAGCGCGCCTTGGACGCCGGCGGGCGGCAGCGCTTGTAATCAAGCGCGAGCAAGGCGCTGTAAACAGCGCCGACCCGCGCGGTCCAGAAAGAATGAAGGCGCTGAAACCGGCGCCTTTTTTCTTGTCTATTCTGCACGGAGCGGGCTCCCGCGCCTGTGAAGGCGCTGCCGACCGCCGGCGCGTCTGAACGCGCCTAAATCATATACCCGCCCCCCGACGCATCGAGCATTGCGCCGGCGATGAAGGACGATTCGTCGGACAGGAGCCACAGCACCGCCTGGGCGATCTCCGCCGACGTGCCGACGCGGCCCATCGGAATCGACGCTTCGATGCTGGCGCGGAAGGCCGCGTCCTTCAGCCGTCCCTCGGTCATCTCGGTCAGCACCATCCCGGGCCGCAGGGAGTTCACGCGGATGCCCTCGGCTGCGGCCTCGCGGGCGAACCCCTTGGTGAAGGCGTCGACGGCGCCCTTGCTGGCGGCATAGGCGGAAGAGCCGAGGCGCCCACCGAGCGTGGCGGCCATCGACGAGACATTCACGATCACGCCGCCCTTGCCGCCGTTCTTCGTCGACATGCGCCGGGACGCTTCCCGGCAGCACAGCATCAGGCCGATGACGTTTATGGCGAACAGGTCGGAAATCACGGCGGCATCCAACTCGTCGACCCGGCCGCGCTTGCCGTTGCTGCCGGCGCTGTTGACCAGGTGGGTGATCGGCCCCAGCGCCTTCTCGGTTTCCTCGAACAGCCGCACGATGTCGGCTTCGCGCGCCATGTCGCCGCGCAGGGCGATGGCCTTGCCGCCCTTCGCCTCGATGTCGGCCACGACCTGCTTCGCCTGCGCGTCGCGGGTCCGGTAGTTGATGGCGATGTCATAGCCGCGCGTCGCGGCCTGGCGGGCGGTCTCGGCGCCGATGCCGGAGGCGCCGCCGGTGATCAGGAGGGTTTTGCTCATGGGCCGATGGTATAGTGCCCGCCAGGATTCGGGAGGAAAATCATGAAAGCCGCCGTTCTGTTCAAGCCCAACGAGCCGCTGCAGGTCGTCGAGTGCGAGCTCGATCCGCCCAAGGCGATGGAAGTGCGCGTCAGGGTGAAGGCGTCGGGCGTCTGCCAGAGCGACTGGCACATCATGAACGGCGACTGGCCCTCGCCGATGCCGATCGTGCCGGGCCACGAGGCTGCGGGTGAGATCCTGGAATGCGGGCCAGGCGTCACCACGGTGAAGCCGGGCGACCATGTGATCTTCTCGTTCCGCCCGCATTGCGGGCGCTGCCGCTACTGCACCCAGGGCCGCACCGTGCTGTGCATCGGCCGCGCTTCCGTGCCGCCGGGCTCGCAGTATGACGGCACGCTGCGGCTGAAGCACAAGGGCCAGGGCATCAACCAGATGGCCCGCATCGGCACCTTCGCCGAGGAGGTGGTGGTGCCGGAGGAGATGGTGATCCCGATCCGCAAGGACATGCCGTGGCCGCAAGCGGCCCTGGTCGGCTGCTGCGTGGCCACCGGCGTGGGCGCGGTGACACGTCATGCCAAGATCGAAGCGGGGTCGACCGTGCTGGTGATCGGCTGTGGCGGCGTCGGCCTGAACGCCGTGCAGGGCGCCATGCTCTCGGGCGCGAGCAAAATCATCGCGGCCGACATCCTCGACAACAAGCTCGAGATGGCGAAGACCTTCGGCGCGACCCACACCGTCAACACCGCGACCGACAACGACCCGGTGAAGAAGGTGAAGGAGATCACCGGCGGGCTCGGCGTCGACTATTCCTTCGACGCGGTGTCGATCGACCGGACGCAGGCGCTGGCCTTCGACGCGCTGGCGCCGGGCGGCCACGCCGTCGCGGTCGGCATCTCCGCGGCCACGGTGAAGGCGCAATACTCCCCGATGGCGATGGTGTTCGCCGAGAAGACGATGAGCGGCACTTTCTACGGCTCGGTGCGGCCCGATCTCGATTTCCCGGTGCTGGTCGACCACTACATGAACAAGCGCCTGAACATCGACGGCCTGATCAGCCGCACGTACAAGCTCGACGAGATCAACGAGGGCTTCAAGCGCATGATGGCGGGCGAGGTCGCGCGCGGCGTCGTGGTGTTCGACTGATCATGTCCCTGTACGAAATCCTTGTCTTCGTGGCCCTCTTCGGCGTCGGTGGCTGGGCCTACTATCTCTACCGTCAGGATACGAAACCCAAGTGAGCACCCTCGACGAATTCGGCCTGACCGACGAACAGGTCCTGATCCGGCGCAACGTCGCCAAACTGCTGGCCCGCGTGCTGCCGCCGGAGGAGATCCGTCGGCTCGATGAGGAGTCGGCGTTCCCGCACGCCGCGTTCGATGCGCTGGCCGAAGCGGGCTACATGGCGCTGCCCTACGATCCCGCCTATGGCGGCATGGGCGGCAGCCGCAAGGATCTCGTCGTGCTGGTCGAGGCGCTGGCGCGTCACTATAGCGGCGCGTCGTCGCTCTATCTGCCGACGGTCGTCTATGGCGGCATGCATCTGCAGCTCACCGCGGGTGAGCATCTGCGGCGGCGCTATCTGCCGGAGATCTGCGCCGGCAAGCTCAAGTCGGCCTTCGCGCTGTCCGAGCCCGACACCGGATCGGACGCGTCGGGCATCAAGACGCGCGCGGTGCGGGACGGCAACGGCTACCGACTCACAGGCCAGAAGCTCTACATCAGCGCCGCCCACGTCGCCGACTATCTGATGGTGGTGGCCAAGACCGACAGCGAGGCGCGGCACAAGGGCGTGACGCTGTTCTGGGTCGATGCGCGCGCCGCCGGTCTCACCATGAAGCCGCTGCCGACGTTGGGGCGGCGCACCACGCATGCCAACGAGATCTTCTTCGACGGGGTATTCGTGCCGGCCGACCATGTGATCGGCGAGGAGAATCGCGGCTGGTCGGGCCTGATGAAGGGGCTGAACCTCGAGCGCCTGTGTCTGGCCGCGCAAGCCTGCGGCAACATGCATTTCGCCATCGAGTACGCCAAGCGCTTCGCGCAGGAGCGCGTGCAGTTTGGCCAGCCGATCTCGAAGTTCCAGGCGATCCAGCACAAGTTCGCCGACATGCGCATCGCGCTGCGCACGACCCAGGCGCTGACCTATCGCCTGGCCGACATGCTCGACGCCGGCCTCGATCCGGTCGAGGAGACGGCGATCGCCAAGATCCAGGGCACCGACGGCGAGTTCAAATGCGCCCATCTCGCCATGGAGATCATGGGCGGCGCCGGCTACACGATGGCGCACGACATCCAGCGCCTGTTCCGCGACGTGCGGGTCGGTTCGATCGGCGGTGGCACCAACGACATCCAGCGCAACACCATCGCCAAGATGATGGGCCTCTGACCGTGCGCAAGATCGGTACAGGCCTCACCCGGAGGCGACGCGCAGCGCCGTCTCGAAGGGTGACTACAAGAGCGATGTGCCTGTTGCGCACCCTTCGAGACGCGCCCCTGCAGGGCGCTCCTCAGAGTCTGGCCGGAAATGAACTGAATCGATTCAAGCACTTGCCTCATCCTGAGGAGCGCCGCGAAGCGGCGCGTCTCGAAGGATGGGCAACAGGCAGGTGCGCGTTCCCACCCTTCGAGACGCATCGCTGCGCGATGCTCCTCAGGGTGAGGTTATCGGGGCTGTTCATAGCCTCTTGTTTTAGCTGCATTCATTTCGAGTCAGACTCTCAGGGTGAGGCCGGTCGTTTGCCGGTGAGCGCTTAGTGCGCAAGATCGGCGACGCGTCGTTCTTCCGCATCGTCGATCGCCTGCTGGAGCCCGGCACGACGCGGATGCCGCGAGCGGCCTGGAACATCGACGGCGTCGACTGGCAGCGCGAGCGGCACTCCTACGCCGGCGCCAGTCACGGCTTCACGGTCGAGGTCACCACGGGGCGCCGGAGCGGCGCCGCGCCCTGGACGATGCTCGTGGTCAAGGAATACTGGCGCTCGGGGCGGGGCGACGAACTGAAGTCGCATCAATGGGCGCATATCGAGGCCGGCCGCCGCGCCGACGTCGTGGACTGGCTCGAACGGCAGGAGCGTCGGCTGAAGAGCGAGTAAGGCTCCTTAACACTTAGGCATCGACAACTGCCGACAGTACCTCATATCGCGACGGCATTTCGGCGGGAAGATTTCCCAGCTCCGTTTGTGCAATTAGCAGGTGTTCGCCTGAGCCGGTGGGAAAATTGAACGTGCTCCATTGAAGGAGTCGTTGAAAGCGATCCAACGGCGGCGGCTTGCGCATTGTGGAGGAGAATTTGGCCACCGCTTCGTCAGCGCCTTTATACATAAGTTTTGTCGCGTCGGCCCAACCTCCATCCACATGGTTGACGGCCCCCTCACTGACGTATGTGCCGCCGCCGAGGTATAGCTTCAAGAACTTAGCATCCGTTACAACGCAATCGTCTTCGGTTAGGCGGCGCACCTTGGCTCGGAATGGAGTGTCAAACTCTAACATGCACGCTGCGGTTTAGCCTGCACCAGAAGTTACGTCAAAAAGAGACAGCTCTGAAAGAATGGCTTTACAATTTGAGATGCGATTGCGTGGTGTTGGTGTCTTGCACCGCTCAGAGCACAGCGACCCAAGTTTGGCATTTGGGCGCTTTATTCTTCAGCTTTGGCAAATGCTCCAGGGGGACTAGATGGCGCCGCCAGTCACGGCTTCACGGTCGAGGTCACCACGGGGCGCCGGAGCGGCGCCGCGCCCTGGACGATGCTCGTGGTCAAGGAATACTGGCGCTCGGGCCGCGGCGAGGAGCTGAAGTCGCATCAATGGGCGCATATCGAGGCCGGCCGCCGCGCCGACGTCGTGGACTGGCTCGAGCGACAGGAGCGCCGCCTGGAAGGCGCTTGAGGCACCCGCCGCGCGCAACTTTTCAGTCTCTACGAACCGCGGACGAGTACAAACGGTGACCATCGATGCGACCGTTTGAATCGCCTTGCGAGCCTTGCCCTCCCGGTCTAAACCCGGTCGCACCTTGGGTGCCTGACCTCGGAATGGCGCCAATATTTCAAGATTTCGCCGTAATTACAGAGACTTAACTCAATGCTGTCGCGCGTCATCGGGCTATTTTCGGCGGACATGGGCATCGACCTCGGTACGGCGAACACGCTGGTCTACGTCAAGGGTCGGGGCATCGTTCTGAACGAGCCGTCGGTCGTGGCCCTCACCACCCAGAGCGGCAAGCGCCAGGTCCTGGCCGTCGGCGAGGAAGCCAAGATGATGCTGGGCCGTACGCCCGGCAACATCCAGGCGATCCGCCCGCTGCGCGACGGGGTCATCGCCGACTTCGAAGTCGCCGAGGCGATGATCAAGCACTTCATCTCGAAGGTGCACAATCGCCGCAGCTTCGCCCATCCGCAGATCGTGGTCTGCGTGCCCTCCGGCTCCACTGCCGTCGAGCGCCGCGCCATCCAGGAATCGGCCGAGAGCGCCGGCGCCCGCAAGGTCTGGCTGATCGAGGAGCCGATGGCTGCCGCGATCGGCGCCGGCCTGCCGGTGACCGAGCCCACCGGCTCGATGGTCGTCGACATCGGCGGCGGCACCACCGAGGTGGCCGTGCTGTCGCTGGGCGGCATCGTCTATCCGCGCTCGGTGCGCGTCGGCGGTGACAAGATGGACGAGGCGATCATCGCCTACATCCGCCGCAATCATAACCTGCTGGTCGGCGAAAGCTCGGCCGAGCGCATCAAGAAGACCATCGCGTCGGCGTGCCCGCCCGACGACGGCGAGGGCCGCACGATGGAGATCAAGGGCCGCGACCTGATGAACGGCGTCCCGAAGGAGCTGGTCATCACCGAGCGGCAGATCGCCGAGAGCCTGCAGGAGCCGGTGAGCGCCATCGTCGAGGCCGTGAAGGTCGCGCTGGAGAACACCGCGCCGGAACTGGCGGCCGACATCGTCGACAAGGGCATCGTGCTCACGGGCGGCGGTGCGCTGCTGGCCAACATGGATACCGTGCTGCGCCAGGCGACCGGCCTGCCGGTCTCGGTGGCCGAGGATCCGCTGCTCTGCGTCGCCCTTGGCACGGGCCATGCTGTCGAGAACATCGTACGACTGCGCGGCGTCCTTTCGTCGATGTACTAACAGGCCACGCCGCCGCCCGCTTGGGTTAGAATGGGCAGGAAATGGCGATTCGGGACGACTTCGAGGTAGTCGCGAGCCAGGTGCGCACCGTGGTGCAGCGCTTCGCCCTCGGCCTGCTCGTGATCGTGACCTTCGGCGTCATGCTGGTCGGCAAGGCCGACACCGTCCTGGTCGAGCATGCCCGCGTCCTCGCGCTCGACATGGTGAGCCCCGTGCTGGAGGCGATTGCCCGGCCGGTCGCCTATACCAACCGGGCCATCGCCGATCTGCGCGAATTCGCGTCGCTGCGCGAGGAGAATGCGCGTCTGCGCGAGGAGAATGCCCGCCTGCTCGCCTGGCAGACCGCGGCGCGACGGCTGGAGAACGAGAACGAGGGGCTGCGCAGCCTCGCCAGGTTCCGCGAGGGACCCGAGGCCTCCTTCATCACCGCCCGCCTCGTGGGCGACAGCGTCAGCGCCTACATGCGCGGTGCGCTGCTGAATGTCGGCCGCCGGGTCGGCGTCGCGCCGGGGCAGGCGGTCGTCACCGGCGAGGGGCTGGCCGGCCGCATCGCCGAGGTCGGCGAGAACAGTTCCCGTGTCCTCTACGTGACCGACGTCAATTCGCGCCTGCCGGTCCTGGTCGAGCGCACGCGCGAGCGCGCCATCCTGGTCGGCGACAATTCGCCCCGGCTACGCCTCACCCTGTTGCAGAGCATCGCCGGCGTGCAGACCGGCGACCGCATCATCACCTCGGGCCATGGCGGCAGCTTTCCCGTCGGCATTCCGGTCGGGGAGGTCGTCGAAACCAGCGAGGGCACCGTGCGCGTCCGGCCCTTCACCGATTTCTCGCGGCTCGAATTCGTACGCGTCGTCGACTACGGCGTGACCGGCCTGGTCGGACCCGCGGCGCCGGCGCCGGCGGCGCCGCCCGCGGGCGTGCGGGTCCGTTGACATGCGCGCTGACGGCACCCTCGCCATACTCGATCGCTGGGGCAGGGCAGCCCTTCCCGGCACGGTCCTGTTGTTCTTCGTCCTGCTGACCCTGGCGCCGCTGCGCGCCCCCTATCTGTCGGACACCCTGCCGCTGCTGCCGGTGCTGGTCGTCTTCCAGTTCAGCCTGGCGACGCCCGAGCGGTTGCCGGGGCTGCTGCTGCTGGTCATGGGCATCCTGCTCGACCTGCTGCTGGGCGGCCCGGGCGCGCCCGTCGGCATCAGCGCGCTGGGCTTCATCCTGGTCCGCGCCGCCGTCATTTCCAACCGCCGCTATCTGGTGGGCGTTCCGTTCCTGTTCCAGTGGATCGGCTTCTGCATCCTGTGCTGGGGCTACGTGGCGCTGGTCTGGGCCTTCACGACCCTGTGGACCTGGGCGCCCATCGATCCCGTCCCCGCGATGTTGCAGTATATCGTGATGATCGTGATCTACCCGTTGCTGGCGCCGTTGCTCGCCCGTGTACGCGCCCGCGACCCGCTGAACGTGCCCGAGCTGTCGCGCGGCTCGGCGCGGCCTGGTGAGACGACGACATGAAGCATTTCCGAAAAGGCGACGGCGAACGCAGCGGTCTCTTCACGCGGCGGGCGCTGTTGCTGGGCGGGGCACAGGCCGTTCTGCTGACCGCGTTGGCCGGCCGCCTCTACCAGCTCCAGGTCGTCGAGACCGATCGCTTCTCCTCGCTGGCCGAGGAGAACCGCGTCAGCATGCGGCTGCTGCCGCCGTCGCGCGGGTTGATCTTCGATCGCGGCGGCGTGCCGCTGGCGGTCAACCGCAACAACTTCCGCGCCATGGCGGCGTCGGACCGTGGCCGCGGCGCCGACGTGCTGGTCGAGCGTCTCGATCAGATCCTGAACCTGGGTGACACCGAGAAGGTCCGGCTGCTGCGCGAACTGCGCCGCAGCCGCAACGCGCAGCCCATCGTGGTGCGGGAGAATCTCGGCTGGGAGGAGGTCGCCCGACTCGAATTCAACGCGCCCGACCTGCCCGGCGTGTTCATCGATCTCGGCCAGTCGCGCGACTATCCCGAGGGCGACCTGATGAGCCACATCGTGGGCTATACCGGTCGCGTCGCCGACGAGGATCTCGCCGGGCGCGACGATCCGGTGCTGCAGCTCGCGACCATGCGGTTCGGCAAGAAGGGCGTCGAGCGCTCGCTCGAGGACGACCTGCGCGGCCGGGCCGGCGCCGTCCAGGTCGAGGTGAATGCCGTGGGCCGGGTCGTCCGCGAGCTCGACCGCACCGAGGGCCAGCCCGGCGCCAATGCGCTGCTCACGATCGATCTCGATATCCAGCGCTTCGCGGCCGAGAAGATCAAGGAGCACCAGAGCGGCTCGGTGGTGGTGCTCGACGTCATCACCGGCGACGTGATCGCCATGGTCTCGACCCCCGGCTTCGATCCCTCGACCTTCGCCCGCGGCATCACGCAGGCGGAGTGGCGTGACCTGCTCGACGATCCCCAGAGGCCCCTGCACAACAAGGCGATCGCCGGAGTCTATCCGCCGGGCTCGACCTACAAGATGGTGACGGCGCTGGCCGCCCTCGAGGCCAAGGTGATCGACCCGTGGACGCGCCTGCCGTGCCTTGGCTTCCTCGAGCTGGGCAAGATCAAGTTCCATTGCTGGCTGAAGGGCGGTCACGGCTCGACCAACGTCTCCGAGGCGATCGCCATGTCGTGCGACTGCTACTTCTACGAGGTGGCGCGCCGGGCCGGCGTCGATCGCGTGAGCGACATGGCGCAGCGCCTGGGCTTCGGCAAGTTGAGCGAACTCGGCCTGCCCGGCGAATCGGCTGCCAACCAGCCGACCCGCACCTGGAAGCAGGAGAAGATCGGCAAGGCCTGGCAGCACGGCGACACGTTCAACCTCGGCATCGGCCAGGGTTACATGACGGCGACGCCGCTGCAGCTCGCCATCATGACCGCGCGCCTCGCCAACGGCGGCTACGAGGTCCAGCCCAACCTGCTGCTGGCCAAGGCCACGCCGCGCGAGGAGCTGGTGCCGCCGGCGCCGCGTACCAGGCCGACCGCGCCGTCGCTGCGCCTGAACCCGCAGCATCTCGCGGTGATCCGCCAGGGCATGTCGGACGTGGTCAACACCAGCCATGGCACGGCCAATGCGCTGCGCGCCAAGCAGCCCGAGTTCACCTACGCCGGCAAGACCGGCACCGCGCAGGTCAAGCGCATCACCGAGCGAGAGCGCGAGATGGGCATCACCCAGGCCTCGCTGCCCTGGCACCTGCGCCACCATGCGCTGTTCGTTTGCTACGGACCGGTCGACAATCCGCGCTATGCCTGCGCCGTGATCGTCGAGCACGGGCAGGCGGGCGGCGCCACCGCGGGCCCGATCGGCCGCGACGTGCTGATCGAGACCATGAAGCGCGACCCGTCGCGCCGCACCGACCGCTTCAGGAAGATGGCGTCGCGATGAGTCTCGCCGGCATGGGCAGCGGCCCCTCGCTGGACGCGCCGGCACCGGTCGGCTTCGCGGAAAAGATCTGGCGCATCAATTGGGGCCTCGTGCTGGTGCTGACGGCGATCGCCGGCGTCGGCGTGCTGGCGCTCTACTCGGCGGCCGGTGGCCGCTTCGAGCCCTGGGCGGCCCGCCATGCCGTGCGCTACGGCTCGGCCCTGATGCTCATGCTGGTGGTGGCGCTGGTCCATCCCAAGGTCTGGCTGGCGCTTGCCTGGCCGATCTACATCGTGTCCGTGCTGTTGCTGGTGGCGGTCGACGTGATCGGCAAGATCGGCATGGGCGCCCAGCGCTGGCTGGTCCTCGGCCCGATCCAGATCCAGCCCTCGGAGATCGCCAAGGTGGCGGTCATCCTGGTGATCGCGCGTTACTATCACGGGCTGCGGCGCGAGCAGGCCGGGCAGTTCCTCTACACCCTGCCGCCGCTCGCCATGATCCTGGTCGTGGTCGGCCTCGTCATGGTCCAGCCCGACCTCGGCACCGCCATGATGGTGCTGATGGGCGGCGGTGCGCTCCTGTTCGTGGCCGGCGTGCGGATCTGGATGTTCCTGGCGGCCGGTGTGGGCGCCGTGGCCTGCCTGCCGATCGCCTGGTCGCTGATGCACGACTATCAGAAGAGGCGGGTGCTCACCTTCCTCGATCCCGACCGCGATCCGCTGGGCGCCGGCTATCACATCACCCAGTCCAAGATCGCCACCGGTTCGGGCGGCATGTTCGGCAAGGGCTTCCTGAAGGGCACGCAGTCGTCGCTGAACTTCCTGCCCGAGAAGCAGACCGACTTCATCTTCACGACCTTCGTCGAGGAATGGGGCATGGCCGGTGCCCTGGTCCTGCTCGGCCTGTTCGCGCTGGTCGTGGTCTGGGGCTTTTCCATCGCCTTCCGCAGCCAGCATCATTTCGGCCGCCTGCTGGCGCTCGGCGTGACCGCGATGCTGTTCCTCTACATGTTCATCAACACCGCCATGGTGATGGGTATGCTGCCGGTCGTCGGCGTGCCGCTGCCGCTGGTCAGCAACGGCGGCACCGCGCTGCTGTCGGTGATGTTCGCCTGCGGGCTGCTGATCGGGGTCAATGTTTACCGCGATGCGCAACTGCCGCGGACACGGTAAGCAAGCCTGCAAAATTTCCTTTGAAAGAGTCTATCGACAAGGCGAACCCGCCTTGGTATAGCCGCCGCCTTCCGGGCAGTGACCCCTGAAAAGGGGGGCGCATAGCTCAGTTGGTAGAGCAGCTGACTCTTAATCAGCTTGTCCCAGGTTCGAGCCCTGGTGCGCCCACCATTCCCGGAAACAAGAGGCCCCGCCACCGCGGGGCTTTTTCTCTTTCCGGATGTCGTGGATTGTAGCTCGGCCAGGGCTCAATTCCGCAGGTTTACACAGCGGGAGTGGGCCGATTTTCACATTTCCCGAGTTTTTCTTGGTGCGCCTGCGGTCAGCTTGCTCCTGAAGCTTGATGGCGCTTGCCGCCATGACGGCTGCGCCGAAGGCCAGGAGGCGGGCAAAGAGACCACCAATTCCCGATAGGCCCGCTCAACGACGCGGCGAGCCCCGGCGGAAGCAAACGGTTGTCGATCTGCATGAAGTCGACCTGGCGCGTCGCTTTCAGTGACGCCAGCGGGGCACGCCTGGACTTTCTCATCGGCACCAGCACCAACGCCTCAATCCGTGCCGGTTTTCTCCAGCCAGTCATGTTCCAGCAATCTCAGCCGGCTGGTGACGGAAAGCAGGAAGGCTGTCGACCAGCCGAACAGGATCAGCCCGTTGCCCGCCTCGATTGCGCCAAACAGCCGCCAGTTGCCCTCGAGCACGACGTCCCCGTAGCCCAGGGTCGTGAAGGTCACGGTCGAAAAATAGAGTGCCGTTTCGAAGTCTCCCACGGCACCGATCGCCCAGAAAGCGGCCGCATACAGCCAGATCTCGACCGAATGGATGGCCACCAGCCCCAGGACCACGAACAGGATGACGCCGAGCGGGACGAGGCGGCTTTCGTGGGCCCGGATGCGATGCGCCCTATCGCGCAGTACCCACAAGAGGCCGAGCAGGCCGCCGAGATGGATGGCGACGGTGAGGCTGACCATGAAGGTCGCGAGCGCGAGGTTGGCAAACATGCGTTGTCCGACATTCCCCAGATGAACCATTGGAAGAGTTATGGTCGAAAGTTGGTGACGGTCTAGATCAGGAGGGCGGCCTATCGTGAGGTGGTTGAAGCCTCTACTTCTCCATCGAAGGAGTGATATGGCGTGTCGAATCCAACGTCGTCAAACTGGCTCAGCCAGGCACTTTCAGTCATCAACTCTCTGAAGTCTTGCGCCGTCCGGTGTGCCGCCCAGCCGTGATCCTCTTGCGCCCTCCAAGCATGACCGGACGTGACCGGCTGTTGCAGGGTGGATTACCGGGAGAGGGGCCGGCTTGCTACAACGACCGCCTCCGGAGTTTCACTGCCATGCGCATCGTCTGCCTTGTCCTCGCTCTCCTGCTCCCGGCGTTCGGCGCACATGCGCAGACCGCGTCGCGGGACTTCTTCGCCTTCGTGCTGCTGGCCGAGGGCCGCGATGGCCGGCCCATGCCGATGGTCCGCAGCGTCGCCGAACGCGCGACCGCCTGTCCGGTGCTGCGCTCCTCGGCGGGCGGTGCCTCCACGGCGATGACGCCGCGCCGCCGCCCGCCGGGCGGTCATTTCGACGCGGTGACGGTCTGCGAGGCACTCTATCCGGTGGGCGAGGCGGCCAGCGTCTTCCTGGGCGATCGTCGCATCGACCTGCCGAACGTTTCGCTGGGCACGCCGCGCCGCGTCGTGCTGATCGGCGACAGCGGCTGCCGCGGCGAGACGCCGGCCAAGCCGCAGTCTTGTAGCGGCGACGGATTCGCCAAGGTGTGGCCGTTCGGCATCCTGTCCGACGAGGAGTCCGACAAGCGTCCCGACCTGATCGTGCATGTCGGCGACTACAATTATCGCGGCACCGAGCGGGGCCTGGTGCTGCCGCCCAGCCTCACCGGCTATGCCGCGCCGCTGCACGTGAGCGTCTACGATACGGGCGATCTCGACGACGAGGACATCGCCAGCCTGCCGATCGGCGCGGCCTACTGGAGCCAGAACATCGAGGGCAGCCCGAACCCGGACAAATGGACCAACTGGCGCGACGATTTCTTCAGGCCGGCCGCCAGGCTCCTGGTCGCCGCGCCCTGGCTGCTCAGCCGCGGCAATCATGAGCTGTGCAGCCGCGGCGGTCCCGGCTGGTTCTATCTGCTCGATGCCGGCTCGACCCTGCTCGGGCCGGGGCATCACCAGAAGGAATGCCCGCCGCAACTGCCGGCGGACTGGCGCCCCGGCGCCTGGCCCGCGCCGCCGGCCCAGCCTTTTGCCGGCCTGCCTTTCCCGATCGTCTCCAATGGGCCGTTCCGGCTGAAGCTCGGACGGCTGAACATCATCGCCGTCGATTCGGCGAACGCCGCCGACGCGGTGCTCTACAATCTCGACACCTACCTCACGCAGTATCGCGAGGTGGCGCGGATGCTCGAAGAGGATCCGACGCCGACCTGGCTGGTGACGCACCGGCCGGTCTGGGCGGTGGTGAAGCGCGACAAGGGCGGGCCTATCGGCCTCACGCCCTATGGCTTCATCAACGAGACGCAGCGCGAGGCCATCAACCGCGTCTTCGGCCGCGGCCTGCCGCCTCACGTCACCGCGGTCATCGCCGGCCACATGCACCGCTTCCAGGCGATCGGCTTCGAGGGAGCGCACCCGCCTCATCTGGCTGTCGGCACCGGTGGTTTTGAACTGTCGCATGTGCAGCCGCCGCCGTCGCCGGACAATCCCAAGGCGCCGGTGCGCGTCGAGGGGCTCGACAGGAGCCCGGCCTGGGTCGTCGGCCTGCGCGACTTCGCGGCGATGATCGTGCGCCCGGTCGACGACGGAACCTGGACCAGCGTCCTCTATGGCACCGAGGGCGAGGCCCTGGCGATCTGCGATTCGCGCTGGCCGGGGCCGGGCCGCAAACGCTCGGTGTGTGAACTCCAGTAACGGGTCGTGGTGACCGTTGACTGATGAATGTTGCTCGCCGGCACGTCCGGAAAACCTGTTTCGACAGCCTGTTGGAGCCGACGGTTGGCCCGTGCGTTGCGGCCCGCGAAGGTGTGGTAGTGCTTCCTGATGCGGCCATCCAGCATCGGCAGGCTGCGCCTTCAGGATTGATTGGCTCTTTCAATCCGTCGTCCGCCCCGCAGCCAGGAGTACCAAGATGACGAAACGGATCGGCATCCTCACCAGCGGCGGCGACTGCGCCGGCCTCAATGCCACCATCCGCGCGGTGGCGTTGCGCGCGCATCATGGTCATGGCTGGACGACGGTCGGCCTGCGCTACGGCACGCTGGGCCTGCTGGAGCGTCCCGTGGAGGCGGTGACACTCGACCCGGATCGCCTCAGCGCCGCCCTGGCGCGGCAGGGCGGCACGTTTCTCGGCAGCACCAATCGCGGCGACCCGTTCGCCTTCCCGATGCCTGACGGCAGCCGAAAGGATCGTTCCGGCGAAATGGTCGAGGGGCTGAAGCAGCTCGGCCTCGACGGCCTGATCGGCGTCGGCGGCGACGGCAGCCTCGCCATCCTGCGCAAGCTGCTGGGTCCGTCGGGCATTCCCTTCGTCGGTATTCCCAAGACCATCGACAACGATGTCGGCCGCACCGAGCGCGCCATCGGCTACTCGACCGCCGTCGCGATCGCCACCGAGGCGCTCGACCGGCTGCAGCCGACCGGCACCAGCCATGAGCGCACCATGGTGCTCGAAGTGATGGGCCGCGACGCCGGCCACATCGCCATCGCTGCCGGCATCGCCGGCGGTGCCGATGTCGTGCTGATTCCCGAGATCCGCTGGAAGCTGGAGCGCGTCGTCGAGCATATCGCGCAGCTGCGGGCGGTGGGCCGCACGTCGGCGCTGGTCGTGGTGGCGGAAGCCGCCGGCCAATCGGACGAGGCCGTGGATCCCGCCGCCGATGCGCCCGATCACGGCGTCGGCGACTGGCTGGCCAAGCGGCTGGCCAAGGCCACCGGCGCGGAAGCGCGCGCCACCGTGCTGGGGCATGTACAGCGCGGCGCCATGCCGACGGCGGAGGACCGGCTGCTCGCCTCGGCGCTGGGCGTGCGGGCGGTCGACCTGCTGGCGGAAGGAAAAGGCGACCACATGGTGGCCTGGTGGAACCGGCAGGTGATCGACGTACCGCTTGCCAAGGTGGTCGGCCGGTCACGCACCGTCGATCCCGACGGCACGCTCATCCGCACCGCCCGCGCGCTGGGGATTTGCCTGGGGGACGCTGCTTGATGTCTCCTCATGTTCCTCTCCACCGCTAGGGGGCGAGGAGCCTGAGACCTAAGCGAGATCGCTGCGCGACAGCCAGAAGACCTCGCCCTCGCTGAGCTCGGTGTCGAGCCAGATGAAGGGAAGCCGCGGATAGGCGGCTTCGAGCGGCGGGCGGCCGCGGCCGATCTCGCAGACCAGGCCGCCGCTCTTCGTCAGATGCTTCGGCGCTTCGGCGAGGATGCGATGGACCAGGTCCAGCCCGTCATCGCCGGCGGCCAGCGCCATGCGCGGTTCGTGCCGGAATTCGGGGGGCAGCCTGGCCATGCCGCCGGCATCGACATAGGGCGGGTTGCTGATGATCAGGTCGTAGCGCTGGCCCTGCAGCGGCTTGAAGAGATCGCCGCGATGGAGCGTGATGCGGTCGCCCAGGCGGTGCGTCGCCACGTTGCGCCGCGCCAGCGCCAGCGCGCCGGGCGAGAGGTCGACGGCATCGATCTTCGCTCTGGGGAAGGCGAGCGCCGCCAGGATGGCGAGACAGCCGGAGCCGCAGCAGAGATCGAGGATGCGGCGCGGCTTGGCGGTCGGCAGGGCACCCCCGGCCAGAAGATCGCCGATGAAGGAACGCGGGATCAGCGCCCGGCGGTCGATGTGGAACCGCACGCCGTGCATGTAGGCGGCTTCGAGCAGATAGGGTGCCGGCATGCGCAGCGCGATCCGCGCCTCGATCAAGGTCATGAGGCGCGCCTTCTCGGGCGCCGTCGGCACGAGGTCGAGCCACGGGTCGATGCGGGAAATCGGAAGACGCAACGCCTCGAGCACCATGAAGGCGGCCTCGTCGACGGCATTGGTCGTGCCGTGACCATAGGCCAGCCGCGCGGTGCGAAAACGCGCGACGGCGAAGTGGAAGAAATCACCCAGGGTGACGAGAGAGGATTTGGTCGCGCGTGCCATGCGGGCCTACATTACCGGATATGAATCGCCGCGCGCTCCTTTTCGCCGGACTCGCTGTCGCGGCGGCCGCCGGTGCTCCGGCACGCGCCGTCCCGGCCGAGATCAGGGTGATCCTGATCGGCGGCCCGGACTGTCCGCCCTGCGTGCGCTGGAAGCGCGAGTATCTCGAAGCCTGGATCGCCTCGCCCGAGTTTCGGCAGGTCATCTGGGAAGAGGTCGAGGCGGCGCGCTTTCGCGAGGCCTATCAGGAGCGATACTGGCCGGGCGACCTCGCGCCCATCCTCGCCCAGATCCCGCGCAAGAGCGGGGCGCCGCGCTTCCTGATCGTGCAGGCCGGCCGCCTCGTGTCGAACCATCTCGGCGTCAGCAAATGGGCCAGTACGCTCGACGACCTTCGCAAACTTCTGGGGTAGGCAACATGGCAGGCGCTCTCGACGGTCTGGTCGTCCTCGACCTCACGACCCATCTCTCCGGTCCCTTCTGCGGCATGCAACTCGCCGACATGGGGGCCGACGTCATCAAGATCGAGAGCCCGCAGGGCGATTCGATGCGCGGCGCGCCGCCCTTCATCGAGGGCGAGTCGGCGCCGTTCATGCTGTGGAACCGCAACAAGCGCGGCCTCAAACTCGACCTCAAGAACGAGGACGATCTCAAGGTCTTCTGGGAGCTGGTCGACGGTGCCGACGTGGTGCTGGAGAATTTCCGCCCCGGCGTGATGAAGCGGCTGGGACTCGGCTGGGACGCGCTGCACGCGCGCAACAAGCGGCTGGTGCTGGGCTCGATCTCGGGCTTCGGCCAGAGCGGCCCCTATGCCGGACGCGGCGGCTTCGACCTGATGATCCAGGCCATGTCGGGCCTGATGTCGGTCACCGGCCCGAAGGACGGCCCGCCGTACCGCATTCCGCTCGCCATCTCCGACGTCGGCGCCGGCCTCTACCTCACCATCGGTGTGCTGAGCGCGTTGCAGGCGCGGCACAAGACCGGCGAGGGCCAGTGGGTCGAGACCTCGCTGCTCGAGGCCACCGTGTCGCTGGGCGTCTACGAGGCGGCGAACTTTTTCGCCAACGGCATCCGGCCGGAGAAGCTCGGCCAGGCGCATCGCGGCTCCTCGCCCTACCAGGTGTTCCAGACGGCCGACGGCTGGCTGACCATCGGCGGCGCGCAGCAGAACTTCTTCCGCAGGCTCTGCGCCCTGATCGGCCGGCCGGAACTGCCGGAGGATCCGCGCTTCAAGGCCAACGCCGACCGGGTGAAGAACAACGAGCAGATCGTCGCCATCCTGCAGGCCGAGATCGCCAAGCGCACGACCGACGACTGGATGGCGACGCTGGAGAAAGAGGGCATCCCGGCCGGGCCGGTGCTGCATCACGACGAGGTCTTCGCCGATCCGCAGATCCTGGCGCGCGGCATGGTGGCCGAGGTCGAGCACGCCAAGGCCGGCAAGCAGAGGACGCTGGGCGTGCCGCTCAAGCTGTCGGCGACGCCGGGCGGCGTTCGTCGTCCCGCGCCGACGCTCGGCCAGCACGATGCGGAGATCCGGGGTGCCAAGCGCCGTTGAATGGCGGCCGAGCTTCGCTCGGCCGATCACCAGCGCGAGCGTTGATACTTGTCGGGGACGCCGTCGCCGTTGCGGTCGCGGTCGTAGCGGTCGGGGATGCCGTCCCGGTCGCTGTCCCTCGCACGACGATAGGACGGCCTCGGCGGGGCCACCGGCACCGGCACGTAGCGCGTCTGGGTGATCACCTGTGGCCGGGGCGGCGGCGGTGCGTAGTAGGTCGGCGCCGGCCGGTAGTAGCTCGGCTGGCTGACATAGTTGTTGGAGTAGCCGTAGTTCGAGCCATAGCCCGGGCTGTAGCCGTAAGTCGTCGGATAGCCCGACTGTTCGACGCACCCCGCCGTCACCACCACGAGGCCCGCGGCGGCGAGCCAACTGACGCAGCGCATTCTGTTCCCTCCAGGGGGAACGCCCGATGTCGAGCGGGACGCTCCCATGAACGGAGATTCGCGAGCGACAGTGGCGGCGCGGGGGCGCGAAGAAGCTTTGTTCGAGGCGGGCGGTGATCGATTGGTGACCGGACGCAGGGACGGCTCCCGGATTTCAACGGGAGCCGGTCGATCATGTTAGCGGTCGTCGAGCTAGCGCTGGAAGGCGTCCGGAATGCGGTCGCCATTGGCGTCGATGTCGTTGCGGTTGGGGACGCCATCGCGGTCATAGTCGCCGTTCGGCCCGCGCTGGGAGGTGGCGCGTGAATACGGGTTGCCGTTCGGGTTGTAGGAAGGGTTGTTGTTGTAGTAGGCGGCGTTGCTGTTGTAGCCGCTGTTGTACGGGTTGGTATTGGGGTTGTAGGCGTTGTTGTTGGCCGGCCGGGTATTGTAGCCGCTATTGTAGGCATACGGGTTGTTGGGTCCGGTCTGGGTGCAGGCCGCGGTCGCGGCCAGCAGGCCTGTCGCCATCAAGAACTTCAGCTTGTTCATCGCTACCTCCATTTGGAGCAAACCCCGTCTCGTGACGGGGACGCTCCCTCACAAACGGGGCATGACTTCCGAAGTGGCGGTGCGGTGCGAAAAGATGGTGTGGGGCAAAGACCGTCCACCCGGCAACCTCAACGGTTGCCGGGCGTTGGCGGCTCTTACTTCTAAAGCGCGCCCGGCGCCGGACCGCGCGCCACCTTCGCGTTGAGCTTGGGCGGATGGGTCACGATCGACTTCAGCGCCGGCACCGGCTTGCGCAGCTTGGCGATGTTGGGCAGCGGCCGGGCGAGCACCGGGTTGGTCTTGAAGGCCTGCTCCATGGCGTGGGCGGCGCCCAGCACCTCTCCGTCGCCGCGGAAGCGGCCGACCACCTGCAGGCCGAACGGCATCTTCTTGTCGTCGACGCCGCACGGCAGGGAGACGGCGGGGTTCGACGTCAGCGTGACGAAGTACTTGGTCGCCATCCAATGGTAGTAGGTGCCGAGCTTCTTGCCGTCCATCTCCTCGATGTAGAGCTGCTTCCAGGGGAAGGGCGAGAAGCCGACGGTCGGGCCGATGACCAGGTCGTACTCCTTGTAGATCTGCTGGAAGGCCCGGAAGATCCGCGTCTGCTCGCCATGGGCCCAGGCGAAGTCGGCCAGGCTGAGCTTCGCGCCGAGCTCGTAGTTGGCGATGATGTTCGGCCCGAGCATGCCGCGATTGTTGTTGTACGTTTCGTGGTAGCGCGACAGGAAGCTCACCGCGCGGATCACGTCGAAGCAGCGGTCGGCGTCGCCATAGTCGACATCCACCTTGTCGAGGCTGCGGAAGAACGGCTTCATCGCCTTGATCTTCTCGCGGAAGGTCTGGCGGATCGACTTCTCGACCGGCGCGCCGCCGAAATCCTCGGTGTAGGCGACCCGCAGGCTGCCGAGATCGACCGGCCAGGGTTCGGCATAGGCTTCCGGCTCGAGCGGGAAGGAGAGCGGATCGCTGTCGTGCTGGCCGACCTGCGTGGCGAACAGCAGGCAGACATCGGCGACGCTGCGGCCCATCGGGCCCAGCACCGAGATCGGCGTCCAGCCCATGGCGCGCCGCTCGACCGCGACCATGCCGGGCGACGGGCGGAAGCCCACGACGCCGCAGAAGGCGGCCGGGTTGCGCAGGCTGCCGCCGGTGTCCGAGCCGGTGCACACCGGCAGCATGTCGGTGGCGAGCGCGGCGGCCGAGCCGCCCGACGAGCCGCCGGCGTTGAGCATCGGGTTGAAGGGATTTCCGGTGGCGCCCCAGACCGGGTTGCGGCTGTTCGAGCCGGCGCCGAATTCCGGCACGTTGGTCTTGCCGACGACGATGGCGCCGGCAGCACGCACGCGGCCGACCATGACGTTGTCGTAGCCCGGCACATAATCACGATAGAGCGGCGAGCCGTAGGTGGTGAGAAGGTCCTTGGTCTCCTCGAGATCCTTGATGCCGGTCGGCAGGCCGTGCAGCAGCGGCAGGTCCTCGCCGCGGCGCACCGCGGCCTCGGCCGCCTTGGCTTCCTTGCGGGCGCGGTCGACGCACATCGCGGTCACGGCATTCACCGCGGGGTTCACCTCTTCGATGCGTTCGAGACAGGCGTCGAGCAGCTCGACCGGTGAGATTTCCTTGGTGCCGATGCGGCGGCGCAGCTCGACCGACGACAGGGAGACGAGTTCTTCTTTCGACATTTCTTCCTCTTGTTGAAATCGATTACGGCCGGTGCAGCTGGACGGGTTCACGTGTCACGGTGCGGCGACCGCGCTTGTAGGCGGCCAGGACCGGCGCGATGGTCCTGAGGGCCATGACGGCATCGGGGGCATCGAGGACGACGAGATCGGCCGGACCGCCGACGGCGATGCCGTAGTCTTCCTTGCGCATCAGCTTGGCGGCCGACTTGGTCGTCATGTCCCACAGCGCCTTCACCTCGTCGTCGTTGGCGCGCTGGGTGACGATGGCGTGCATGTTCACCTGGCGCAGCAGCTGGCCGTCGCCGAACGGCGTGAACGGATTGAGGATGTTGTTGGAGGCGACCGAGCAGGTGACGCCGCGCTCGGTCAGGAAGTTCAGGTCGAGGACGTTGCGCGGCACATTGTGGTCGGTGTGGCGGCCGCCGAGATAGAGGTCGGTCGCGGTCAGCACGGTTGCGGCGACGCCGGTGTCGGCCATGCGCCGGGCGACCGTGTCGAGGTCCTTGAACGGCATCGTCGAGAGCTTGCCGACATGGCCGACGGCGACCCGGCCACCCCACTTGTATTTCTCGGCGAGATCGCAGACCAGGAGCGTGTCGAGATGGTCGGCCGTGGGGCCGCTGTCGACATGCATGTCGATATCGGCATCGAACTCGCGCGCCATCTCGAAGACGCGATGGATCTGGGCCGCGCTGTCGCTGTCGTAGCTGGGGGCGGCTCCGACGACCCTCGCGCCATTCTTCAGCGCCTCGACCATCAGCTCGTCGGTGCCGGGATTGTTGGTGAGGCCCTCCTGCGGCATGACGCAGATCTCGATGTCGATCGCCCACTTGTACTTGTCGACCAGTGCCTTCACGCCCTCGAATCCGCGCATCCCGATCTTGGGATCGACTTCGCAATGGGGGCGCATGCGGGTGGCGCCGTGGCTGATGCATTTTTCGATGGTGGCCGAGGCGCGCTCGATCACGTCCTCGACCGTCATCGTGTGCTTGACCGCCGAAACGCGCTCCATGGCGAGATGCGGCATGCGCTTGGTATTGTGCTCGCAGCGGCCGAGGATGCACGCCTTGTCGAGATGGATGTGGGTATCGACGAAGCCCGAGCAGACCAGGCGACCGTGGCCCCTGTACTCTTCCCGTGCGCTGCCGCCCAGCTTCGGCGCGATGGCGGCGATGCGGCCCTGGACGACGCCGATGTCGGTGGTCGGTTGATCGGGCGTGCTGTCGGCGAGCCGCACATCGCGCAGGACAAGGTCGAAATCCATCATCACTCCAGTCGCCGGCGGCGGCCGGCACGCATGTTGCATCATGCCGTCGTCCATTGACAGCCCGACGGCCCCGGAGGCTCAGCAAGAACCATGCTTTCCCGACGTCATCTCCTGGTTGCAGGTACCGCCGCCGTCGCTTCCCCGAGCATTGCCGCCGGGCAGACCGCGACTCCCGCGCCTTGGCCGACCAAGCCGATCCGCTGGATCGTCAACTTCCCGCCCGCGGGCGCGGCCGACATCATGTCGCGGGCGCTGGCGGAGTATTTCGGCACGAAGCTCGGCCAGCCCATCGTCGTCGAGAACAAGCCCGGCGCTGGCGGCATGCTGGGGGCCGACATCGTGGCCAAGGCACGCGGCGACGCCCATATCGTCATGATCTCGAGCGCGGCCTCGCACGGGATCGGGCCCGTCCTCTACAAGGATGTTCCCTACGACCCGCTGGCCGACTTCACGCACATCCACCTGGTCGGCACCTTCCCGAGCGTGCTGGCGGTGAATGGCACGTCGCCGGTCGGCTCGGTGCAGGAACTGATCGAGAGGGCGCGGGCCAAGCCGGGCGAGGTGACCTACGGATCCGGCGGCAACGGCACCATGAACCATCTCGTGGGCCAGTTGCTCGCGCTCGCGGCCAAGGTGCAGCTCACGCACATTCCCTATCGCGGCTCGGCGCCGGCGATGAACGACCTGCTGGGCGGCCAGATCACCGCACTGATGGAAAGCCTGCCGACGGCGAGCGGCTACTTCGCGTCCAAACGCATGAAGCCGCTGGCGGTGAGCGAGGAAAATCGCGCGCCAACGTTGCCGGATGTGCCGACCTTTCGCGAGGCGGGATTCCCGGAGGTCGTGGCAACCAACTGGTTCGGCTTCTCGGCGCCGGCGGGATTGCCGCCCGAGATCGTCAAGCGTTGGGAAACGGAAATCGCCGCAGCCCTGCAAAGCGCCCAGATAAAGGAGCGTTTCGACAAGCTCGGCATCCGGCCCGGCACGCTCGACGGGGCGGGCTACACCGCACTCATCCGAGCCGAGCTGCCGCGCTGGCGCGAAGTGATCAAGGCGGGAAATATCCGCGCAGACTGATTGCCTCATGCGCCGCTTCCGGCACAATGCGCGCCGGAGGAAATCAAGATGGTGCATCCGCTTCGCGACAAGGCGGCGGTGAGCGGCATTGGCGAGACCGCGTATACGCGCGGCACGACCAAGAGCGGGCTCGCGCTGCAGCTCGAGGCCAGTCTCAAGGCGCTCGACGATGCCGGGATCGACCCGAGCGACGTCGACGGCGTGATTCCGTACTTTCCGGGCGGCGCGATCGCCGAGGACTTCATCGCCAATCTAGGCCTGAAGGATCTCACGCTCTCGGCCTTCATCCCGATGGGCGGTGCCACCTGTGTCGCTGCCATCCAGATGGCGGCGATGGCGGTGACGACCGGCGTCTGCAAGCACGTGCTGATCTCGGTCGGGCGCACCGGTTACTCCGGTTCGCGCGTCTCGACGCGCCTGCAGCAGTTCCCGGTGTTCGCGCAGGCGGCCGAGTTCGAACTGCCGATCGGCATGTTCGCGCCCGCCCAGCTCTACGCCCAGGGCGCACGCCGCCACATGGAGCTCTACGGCACGACGGCGCGGCAGTTCGCCGAAGTGGCCGTCGTCACGCGCCAGCATGCGATCCTCAACGGCAACGTCGTGATGAACAAGCCGCTCACGGTCGAGGACCACCACGCCTCGCGCATGATCTCCGATCCGTTCCGCCTGTTCGACTGCAGCCTGGAGAGCGACGGCGGCGCGGCCGTGATCGTGAGCGCCGCCGATCGCGCGAAGGACCTCAGGAAGCCGCTGGTCACCATCGCCGGCGTGGCCGAGGGCCATCCCGAGTCGCCCGCGTCGATCGCGCAGCGGCCGGACATACTGGAGTTCGGCCTGGTGAAATCGGCGCCGCGCGCCTACGCGATGGCGGGGGTGGGCCCCAAGGACATCGACGTGGCCGAGATCTACGACTGCTTCACCTTCACGGTGATCCGCCAGCTCGAGATCCTGGGCTTCTGCAAGGCCGGCGAGGGCGGGCCGTTCGTGATGGACGGCCGCATCGCGCTGGGCGGCGAGCTGCCGATCAACACCCATGGCGGGCTGCTGAGCCAGGGCCACGTCGTGGGCCTCAACCATGTGATCGAACTGACGCGCCAGTTGCGCGGTGAGGCCGGCCGGGCCCAGGTGAAGGATGCCGAGACCGGCCTCGTCACCGGCTATGGCGACATGGGCGACGGGTCGATCGCGATCCTGCGGAGGGCGGCATGAGCCAGGCCCCCACACCGGTCGCGCCGGCGCCCGCCCCTGAGCGCCCGCTGCCGACGCCGACCCGTGAGAGCCAGCCCTATTGGGACGGCATGCGCGAGGGTCGCTTCCTGCTGCAGTACTGCTCGTCCTGCGGCAAGGTCCGGCACTATCCGCGGCCGGTCTGCCCGCACTGCTTCTCGATGGAAAGCGAGTTCAAGGAAGCGCCGCTGGGCGGCAGCCTCCATGCCTGGACGGTGTGCCACCATCCGTTCAACTTCTTCTTCAAGGCATCGGCGCCCTACATCGTGGCGCTGGTCGACATGGATGCCGGCGTGCGCGTGAACGCACAACTGCACGGCATTCCGGAGTCCGAACTGAAGATCGGCCGGCGCGTAAAGCTCGGCTTCGAGCCGGTCAACAAAGAGGTGACGTTGCCCGTCTTCGTCGCCGACTAGAGAAATCCTGGGAGGAAAAATCATGAAGCGTTCTGTATTCGTGGCGTCGGCGCTCGCCGCGCTGCTGCTGCCGTTTGCCGCCTCGGCGCAGACCGATTGGCCGCAGAAGCCGGTCTCGCTGGTCGTCCCCTATCCGCCGGGCGGCGTGAACGACGCCGTGGCCCGCGTCTATGCCGAGAAGCTCTCGGCGGAGCTCGGCAAGCCGTTCATCGTCGACAACCGCGCCGGCGCGGCCACCACCGTGGCCTCCAACTTCGTCGCCAAGGCCGCCCCCGACGGCTACACGATCTATGCCGCCGGCACGTCGCTGATCATCAACCCGACGCTCACGGGCCAGGTCCAGTACGACCCCAACAAGAGCTTCGAGCTCGTGTCGCTGATGTCGTTCACGCCCTTCATCCTGCACGTGAATTCGGAGTTCCCGGCCAAGAACATGGCCGAGCTGATCGCCTATGTGAAAGCCAACCCCGGCAAGTTCAACATCGCGAGCTCGGGCATCGGCGCCACCAACCATCTCGCCGCCGAACTGCTGAAGGCGCAGGCCGGCCTCAACATCACGCACGTTCCCTACAAGGGCGGCGCGCAGGCGGGGCAGGACGTGGCCTCGGGCCAGGCCCAGATGATGTTCTCGGCCGCCCTCGAGGCGAAGCCGGTGCTGGCGACGGGCCGCACCCGGGCCATCGCCATCTCGAGCCTCAAGCGTTCGCCCGCCTTCCCCGACATCCCGACCGTGGTCGAGGCGGCGGGCCTGCCCGACTTCGAGGCGGTGTTCTGGCAGGGCATGGTGGTGCCGGCCGGCACGCCCAAGGCGATCGTCGACAAGCTGCAGAAGGCGATCGCCAAGATCGCTGCCGAGCCCGAGATGATCGAGCGCTTCAAGCCGCAGGGTGTGGAGATCCGCGCCTCGACACCGGCCGAGTTCAAGACCTTCCTCGACAAGGAGGAGAAGCGCTGGACGAAGCTGATCAAGGACCAGAACATCAAGCCGGAGTAAGCGTCCGGCCGTACATAAAGTCCTCACCCTGAGGAGCCTCGCGAAGCGAGGCGTCTCGAAGGGTGGGCAACACCGAGACCGTAGCCGACCCTTCGAGACGCGCCCTGCGGGCGCTCCTCAGGGTGAGGTTGGTGACTTGGTCGAGCGCTTTCTAAAGCGCTTTTCGAAGCGTGAGATTGAAGCGGCGGCGTCCGGTCAGCGGATGCTCGCCGCTTTTCAATGTCAGGATGCCGTGATGGAACAGGCGGGACGGGCCGCCCCAGACGACCACGTCGCCATGCTCCAGCGTGACCTTCCGGACGGGATCGGCGCGCTTCGGGCCTCCGAACTGGAAGGTGGCGGGCAGGCCGAGCGACACCGAGACGATGGGATGGCGGTAGTGGGCTTCATCCTTGTCCTGGTGCAGCGACAGTTTCGCGCCGGGCTCGTAGCGGTTGATCAGGCAGGCGTCGGGTACGAACGTCACGAACCCCGCCGCAGTCGCGGCTTCGTCGGCCAGTGCGAGAAACCCGGCTGGCATCGCGGGCCACGGGGCGCCGCTTTGCGGATCGCGCGCCTGATAGCGGTAGCCCGACCGATCCGTGACCCAGCCGGCCGCGCCGCAATTGGTCATCGCCACCGACATCTCGAAGCCCCCGGGCGTCATCATGTGTCGAAACGGCGCCTGGGCCGCGATCGCCTCGATCGCCGCCAGCAGCGCGAGATCACGGTTTCTTGCGAAACCGCGCAACACCGTGGCGCCGGGCGCCAGCGCCTCCTTTCCGCCATCTGCATCGAACAGGCTTTGCTGCATCATTCCGATATAGGGCATCTTCTGCCGGAAGCATCAGGAGTAGCGTGATGAAGAACTGGATCACTGCCGCCGCTGTGATCGTCGCCGGGACGGCGACCGCGGCCGGCCCCGCCGCCGCGCAATCGGGAGAGGCCGCGAAGGGACAGCGTGTCTTCAACACCCAGTGCAAGTCCTGCCACACGCTGGAAAAGGACGGCGCGCAGGTGACCGGTCCGAATCTGCACGGGGTGTTCGGGCGCAAGGCCGGCACCAGCGCGGGCTATGCCTATTCCGATGCGATGAAGAATTCGGGCATCGTCTGGGACGACACGACGCTCGCTGAGTACAACCGCGATCCCAAGGGCAAGGTGCCCGGCACCAAGATGCTCTACAACGGCGTGAAGAACGCCGGCCAGCTCGCCGACCTGGTCGCCTATCTCAAGGAAGCGACGAAGTAGTCAGGCCTCACGGCGTAAAACTGTCGCGCGCCCGCACATAGGCGAAGGAGCCCAGCACGAGCCCGACGGCGAGCATGCCGAAGACCCAGCGATAGGCCGTGTCGCCGGCGCCGAAGGCCTCGACGACGTAGCCTGCGCCGGCCGGCAGCACGGCGAGCCCGAGGCATTGCGCCATGTTCACGGTGGTGACGCCGCGCCCCGCCAGCCGGTCGGGAAAGAGCGCGCGGCCCTGTGCCACGATCACCGTGCCGTAGGCGCAGAAGAAGCAGAAGGCGATCAGCAGCGAAACCGCGAGCCAGAGCGGCGGATGGGACAGCGCCGCCAGGGTCGCCAGCAGCACCATCGAAATCGCTGCCCCCCCGAACACCACCCGCTTGCGCGAGCGCAGGACGCGGTCCATCGGCCCGTAGGCCAGGATGCCCAGGATCTGCGCCACGCCCATGGCCAGCAGCACGTTGCCGCGCGCGACGCCATCGAGCTTGTGCACATCGTAGAGATAGGGCCCGCCCCACACGCCCAGCACCGTCAGCATCGTTGCGTAGGCGAAGAAGTGCATCGAGAGCACCGGGCCGAGGCCGGGCGTCCGCCAGACTTCCCATAGGCCGCGCAGGATCTTGCCTGGTGATTCCCGCGTGGGCTCGGGCCCGCGATATTCCGGCGGCCGGTCGCGCACGAAGACCAGGAAGCCGACGGCCACAAGCAGCGTGATGGCCGCAAGGCCCAGGAAGCCGCTGCGCCAGCCGACCGTGGCCGCGATCCAGGCGAGCGGCGTGGCGGCCGCCAGGGTGCCGATATTCGACGCCGCGAACACCCAGGAGAGCCGTGTGGAGAGCTTCGCCGGCTCGAACCATCGCGAGCACAGGAACACCACGGACATGAACGAGGCGGCGCAGCCCACGCCGACGATGGTGCGTCCGGCGATCAGGTCGGCCGCGTCGCTCGCGTTCGCGATCCACAGCGAGCCCAGCATGGCGAGCAGCGATAACGCCGCCACCGTCCGGCGCGCGCCGAACCGGTCGAACCACATGCCGACGGGGATCTGGACCGCGAACAGGGCGAAGAAGAAGGCGCTGCCCGCCCAGCCGAGCTGGCGCGCGCTGAGATCGAGGTCGCGCACGAGCTCGGGCGCGATCACGCTGTTCGACACGCGATAGAACTGGCTGAGGCAGGTGACGGCGATCAGCAGGGTGAGGAGGGGCAGTCTCGACGCCATGGGCCGGCTTGCTACCACGGATACGGCGAACATTCCTTCGGCGGGGGCCGAAGGATCACGTTTGCGGCAGATCGGCGGCCAAAGAACCCGTCGTCCTGAGCGGAGCCGCCCGAAGGGCGGCGCAGTCGAAGGACCTCTTTTCCGACCCACAGTGTGTCGAAACGAAAAGAGGTCCTTCGACTACGCTGCGCTCCGCTCAGGACGACGGAGATTGGACTGACAAGCCATCGTCATCGATACGGTAAACAGCAGGAAGATGGGTGCTCGTCGGAACTGCCAGCCAGATCGTTGATGGTCTTACTTGATCGTTGAGGCCGCCTTGGCTTGGCGGCAGGTGAGCGCCAGCGCGGCGCCGAGGTCGCCGAGCAGCTTGCCCGTCATCTCGTCGGTCAGCTTGCCGTCGGCGAACTTGTTCTGCGCCTGGGCGATCATGACCTCGGGCTTGTTGAGCGGCCGGCCATCGAGGAACACCAGCGTCTGGCGGAGCTGGTACTGCGCCCGCGCCGTACCGAGGACGCCCATCGAGGCGCCGAACAGGGCGACCGGCTTGGCGGCGAAGGGCTGCGGGCTCATGCGCGACAGCCAGTCGATGGCGTTCTTCAGTACGCCCGAGATGCCGTAGTTGTATTCCGGGCTGACGAGGACGATGCCGTCGGCCTCCAGCATGGCCTTCTGCGCGGCCTGCACCTTGTCGGGGAAGCCCTTGGCCTGGAGGTCGGCGTCGTAGAGCGGCCAGTCGCCGATCTCGATCGTGTCGCACGCCGCGCCGGCCGGGAGTCGCTCGATGAAGGCCTGCAACGACAGACGGTTGAATGACGCCTTGCGCAGGCTGCCGCAGAAGGCGACGAGTTTCAGGCTCTCGGACATGCGAAGGGTTCCTTTGTCAGCGGGTGCGTGGGCGGCTACATAGGTGGCCCTTGGAAAGCTGGCAAACCTGGGAGCAGGGCGAAAGATGATGCGATCCGTATTCGTGGCTGCCGGTATTGCCGCCGCCGCATGGAGCCTTTCGCTGCCGGCTTCCGCGCAGGACCAGCCGCCCGACAAGTGGGTCATGTACTGCTCGTCCGAGGGCGGCAAGGATTGCGGCGCGCAGGCGACGATCGACGGCAACAGCCTGCTCGGCCAGTTCCTCGTGATGCGCTACTCGGCGGCCTACAAGAAGATTTCCGTGGTCGGCGACGGGCAGGGTGTGCGGGCCAGCATCCAGGTCGATTCCAACCCCTTCATCTCGACCAGCATCTGCGGGCAGGGCATCTGCCAGTTTGACGAAGCCAAGTCCGCCGAGCTGCTGCAGCAGCTGCGCACGGGCTCGCAGATCCAGGTCCAGCTCCAGTTGCAGGGCACGATGGCAGGTCCCTTCACGCAATCGCTCAAGGGCTTCGACCGCGAGCTGCAGAGGGCGATCCAGGCGCAGCGCGGCGGCTGATCGACGAAGCGCGTCGCCTACTCGAGGCGGCGCGAGAAGAGCCAGGTCGCAAAGCCCAGCGTGACGCAGCCGATCAGCGCCATCGGCCAGAGTTGGGGCCAGGCAAGCGCCCACGAGATATCCTGCAGGAAGATCCCGCGGCTCAGGGTCACCATGTAGCGGATCGGGTTGAGGTGGGTGAGGGCCTGCGCCCAGTCGGGCATGTTGGCGATCGGGGTCGTGAAGCCGGACAGCACCGCGGCCGGCGACAGGAAGAGGAAGACACTCAGGATCGCCTGCTGCTGGGTCTTGGCGACCGATGAGATGACCAGGCCGATGCCCACCGCCGACAGCACGAAGACCGCGATCGCGACGTTGAACAGCACGACGCTGCCGACGAACGGCACGCCATAGGCGAAGCAGGCCAGCGCGGCGATCAGGTTCGCCTCGACGAAGCCGATGCAGAGTGCCGGGACGGTCTTGCCCACCAGGATTTCCATGGGGCGCAACGGCGTGACGAGAAGCTGCTCGAACGTGCCGAGCTCGCGTTCTCGGGCGACCGAGAGGGCGGTGATCAGCAGGATCGCCACGATGGTGAGCAGCACCGTCAGGCCCGGCAGGATGAACCAGCGGCTGTCGAAGTTGGGATTGAACCAGGCGCGCGGGTGGATGTTCAGCTCGGCGGCGGCCTGACCCGCCCGGGCGAGGTTGTAGCTTTCGACGATGCCCAGCGCATAGCTCTGCAGGATGAGGGCGGCGTTGGACTTGCGGCCGTCGAGCAGCAGCTGGACGCGGGCCGGCCGCCCGGCGGCGACGTCGGCCGAGAAGGTCTGGCCGACATGCAGCACCGCCTTCACCTTTTGCGTGTCGAGGGCCTCCTGGACGGAATGTGGATTGTCGAAGCGCGCGACGACGTGGAAGGCAGGCGATGCCTCGAAGCGGCTGACCAGTTCCTGTGCCGGGCCTGCCCGGTCCTCGATCCAGAGGCCGAGGGAGGCATCGGTTACCTCGAACGTCGCGGCGCTGGCGAACAGCACGAGCTGCACCAGCGGCGGGACCACGAGAACCATGCGGCTCTTGCGGTCCTTCCACAGCATCTTGAATTCCTTGAGGATCAACGAGGCGATGCGGCGCCACATGGTCGTTACTCCAGGCTGCGGCGGGTGCGGGCAATGGCCAGCGCGAGAAACACGACGGCGAAGCCCACCAGCATGGCAAGGTTGGGCAGCAGCACGGGCCAGACCGTGCCGGCGAGGAACAGGGTCTGCAGGCTCGACACGAAGTAGCGGGCCGGAAAGACCGTCGTCACCGCCTGTACCCAGCGCGGCATGCTCTCGATGTCGAACATGAGGCCTGACAGGATCAGCGCCGGCATGAAGGTGACGAGGAAGGCGAGCTGGGCGGCAACGAACTGGCTGCGCGCGACCGTCGAGATCAGCAGGCCCATCGCCAGGGAGACGATGAGGAACACCGAGGAGACGGCAATCAGCACCTCGGCGGAACCCCGGAACGGCACCTCGAACACGACCAGGCCGATGAACACCGAGACGCCGAGCCCGCCCAGTCCCAGCACGAAGTAGGCGACCAGCTTGCCCAGCAGGATTTCGGTCATGCTGGCCGGCGAGGCGAGCATGGCCTCCATCGTGCCGCGCTCCCATTCGCGGGCGACCACCAGCGCCGTCAGCAGGGCGCCGATCATGGTCATGACCATCGCGATGAGGCCGGGCACGATGAAGTTGGTGCTGCGGATTTCCGGATTGAACCAGTAGCGGTTCTCGACCGTGATGGGGACCAAAGCCGGCTGGGCGCGGTCGCGCCGATGGCCCAGCAGCCACGTCGCCACGACGCCCTGGGCATAGCCGGTGACGATGCGGGCGTTGTTGGCGTCGACGCCATTGACCACGATGGCGATGTCGGCCGCGCGGATCGGATCGGCCACACGCCGGGAGAAGTCGCTGCGCAGCACCACGAAGCCCGCGATGTCGTCGCGCATCAGCGCCGCTTCGGCGGCCCGCGACGTGAGAAAGGAGAAGGGACGGAAGTAGGGCGTATTGGCGAAGGCCTGGAAGAGCCCCGCCGACTCGACGCTGCGATTCTCGTCGACGATCCCGAAGCGCACGTTGCGGGCGTCGAGCGAGATGCCGAAGCCGATCAGCAGGAGCAGGACCACCGGCATCACGAGGGCGATCGCGATCGACGAGGGGTCGCGCACGATCTGGACGAACTCCTTGTGCAGCAACCCGCCGAAGCGGCGGAAGAAGGTCCGGGCCGAGGTCATGCGGCGGCCGCGCCCTGTCGCTCCGCGTCATGTTCGCGGATCAAGCCTACGAACGCGTCTTCGAGCGTCGGCTCGGGCAGGTCGCCGGTCACGAACCGCTGCTTCATCGCGTCCGGGCTGCCGGAGGCGATCATCCGTCCGGCATAGACGATGCCCAGCCGGTCGCAATACTCGGCCTCCTCCATAAAATGGGAGGTCACCAGCACCGTGACGCCCCCGTCTGCCAGCCCGCCGATGCGCGACCAGAACTCCCGCCGCATCAGGGGATCGACACCCGAGGTGGGCTCGTCGAGGAACAGGACCTGCGGCTCGTGCAGCAGCGCGCATCCCAGCGCCAGGCGCTGCTTGAAGCCGAGCGGCAAGGTCCCTGCCTCCAGGTTGGCCACGGCCTCGAGCCCGAAGCTCTCGATCGTCCAGGCGATGCGGCTGACGCGGCGGCGGCCGGCGAGGCCGTAGACGCCGCTGAAGAAGTCGAGATTGTCGCGAACCGACAGGGTGCCGTAGAGCGAGAATTTCTGGGACATGTAGCCTATGCGCTCGCGCGCGGTGGCGCGGGCGCGGCCGAGATCGACCCCGGCGACATGCGCCGAACCGGCGGTCGGCGCCAGCAGGCCGCAGAGCATGCGAAAGGTCGTGGACTTGCCCGCGCCGTTGGGGCCGAGCAGCCCGAAGATCTCGCCGGGCCTGACCGTGAAGCTCACTTTGTCGACCGCCCGGAACTTTCCGAAGTCGCGTGTGAGGTCGCGGGCCTCGATCGCGATGCCGTCCGGGGAGGGGGCTGAGGTCGTCTGGATCGCCGGTGCTGCGACGGGCGGGCGCTCGGCCAGAAGCAGGCTCACGAACGCGTCCTCGAAGCGCGGCCGGGTGGGGCGTGCCGTTGTACTGCTGCCGACGAGTTCCGCGATGTCGGGCAGCGCGCCTCCTTCCTTGAGGACGAGCCGCAGGCTGCGGCCCTGGATGGTGACGTCGGCGACGGACGGCAGCGCGGTCGCTTCACGCTGGACGCGATGACGCTGCCGCTCGGGCAGATCGATCAGGAAGGTGCGTCCCTCCAGCCGGCGCGTGAAGTCGGCGGGATTGCCGGAGGCAAGAAGTCGGCCACCATCGAGCAGAAGGAAGCTGTCGCAGCGCTCGGCCTCGTCGAGATAGGCGGTGCTCCAGACGATGGCGACGCCGGTGCCCGCCATCGTGCGCACGATGCGCCAGAGTTCGCGCCGGGACGCCGGATCGACGCCGGCACTCGGCTCGTCGAGCAGCAACAGCTTCGGCCGCGGCAGCAGGGCACAGGCGAGCCCGAGCTTCTGCTTCATCCCGCCCGAAAGCTGCCCCGCCAGCCGGCGGGTGAAGGGCGCAAGGCCGGTGAACTGCAGCAGCGTCGCGAAGCGCTCGCCGCGAGCCGCCTCGTCCAGATCGTGCAGGTCCGCCTGCAGGTTCAGGTTCTCCTGGACCGTCAGATCCTCGTAGAGCCCGAAGCGCTGCGGCATGTAGCCGATGTCGCCGCGCACCGCGTCGCGGTCCGTGGCCGCGTGGCCCAGCACGTCCAGCGTTCCCTTGTCCGGCATGAGCAGGCCGGCGATGAGCCGCAGCAGCGTCGTCTTCCCGGCGCCATCCGGGCCGACGAGACCGGTGATCTGGCCGGCCCCGATCGCGGCCGTCACGTTCGTCAGGGCGGCCGTGGCACCGAAGCTCTTGCCCAGGTTCGCGAGGGTGACTGGTGCGGGCATGGCCGGCCTAGCCGGCGCCGAGCGGCACGCGGACCGTGACCGGCATCCCCTGCCGCAGGCGATCGTCGGGAGTCTTGATGAACACGCGCAGGCGATAGACGAGCTGGGTGCGCAGTTCGGTGGTCTCCACGGTCTTCGGAGTGAACTCGGCCGTGGGGGAGATGAAGCCGATCCAGCCCTCGTAGGGGCGGGTCGGGTCGGTGTCGGTGACGACCGTCACCGCCATCCCGGGCCGGATGCGACCGAGATCGGGCTCGGAGACGTAGGTGCGGACCCAGACCTTGTCGATGAGCGACACGGTAATGATCGGATTGGCGGGGCTGACCATCGCGCCCGGCTCGACGATGCGGCTGAGCACGATTCCGTCGGCCGGTGACTTCAGCACCGTGTCGGCAAGCCGCCGCTCCGCCAGCGAGACGATCGAGTCCTCCGACCGCACCAGGGCTTTCGCCTGCTCGATGTCCTCGCGGCGGGGGCCGAGCTCGGTCAGCCTCGAGACCTGCTGGGAGATGTCGAGACGGGCGCGCGCCGAATCGTAGGCGTTCTTCGCCTCGTCGTAGAGCTGGCGCGAGACATTCCCGCTGGCCACCAACTCCGTCCGTCGCTTGAGCAGGAGTTCGGCATCGGCGACGGCTGCCTTGTTGGCATCGACCTGGGCACGGTCGCGGGCGATCTCCTCGGGGCGGCTGCCAGCTTCGAGCCGGTCCACCACCGCGCGCTGCGCCTCGAGCCGGGCGCGGGCCAGGGCCACGGCGTCGCGATAGGTGTCGGCCTCCATCACCGCCACCGTCTCGCCGGCCTTCACCGCGTCGCCTTCCTCCTTGTGCAGCGCCTGCAGGCGGCCGCTGGCGTTGAAGGCGAGATCGACCTGGCGGACATCGACATTGCCGTACAGGGTGATGAACGTCGGTTGGGCCCGCGGCCAGTAACGGTACGCGCCGCCAGCGGCGGCCAGCGCCACGGCGAGCAGCGCGATCAGGATCGGCCAGCGGCGGCGCGACTGGGGCATTCCGTACTCCACGCATGTGTTGCTGCGTGGAGAACTAGAACCATTTGCCGTTTCGCCCCTTGATGTCGGTCAAGCCTGCCGACGATAGAGGAAGCAGTTGTCGGCCTTGGGCATCTTGATGCCTTCGTAGAAGGTCATGGCCGTCGGCGCCGAGAGCAACAGGGTGGTGGTTTGGGCTCCACCGGCGGCGGCGCGGGTCTCCTCGATCAGGCGGCGGCCAATTCCCTGGCCCTGGCACGCTCTGTCGACCGCGAGGTCTGAGAGATAGCAGCAGAAGCAGAAATCGGTGACCGAGCGCGCGAAGCCCACCAGCCTGCCGTCCTGGCGCGCCGTCAGGATCAGGTTGGCGTGCTTCAGCATCTGCTCGATGCGGGGACGGTCGGTGATGGGGCGGTTCAGGCCCGACTTGGCCACGACGTCGATGTATTCCTCGGCGCCGAGATCGTCCTCGCGGGCGTAGATCGTATTCATTGCGTCAGCCATCTCCTCAGGGCGGCCGAGACCTCGGCCGGTTTCTCCAGCGGCGTCATGTGCCCGCTGTCGTCGATCACCTCGAGGCGGGCATTGGCGATGTCGCTGGCGATCTGCTGCGCGCGCGGCAGGGGCGTGACCCGATCCTCGCGGCCGACGATCACCAGGGCGGGCATCTCGATCTCCACCAGGAGTGGACGGCTGTCGGCGCGGCCGAGGATCGCCTGCTGCTGGCGCACGAAGCCGTCACCCCCGATCTCGCACGCCATCTCGAAGAGCGGCCGGGTGATGCTCTCGTCGCCAATCCGCGACGGATGGACCAGTTGGGGGAGCAGGGTCGGGTGAATGCCGTGGAAGCGGCCGATCCGCGTCTGCTCGATGAAGCCGCGCCGCCGCGCGGCCGTCTCGGGCGAATCGGGCCCCGCCTGGGTATCCATCAGGGCGATGCGCTCGACCCGCTCCGGTGCGCGGCGAAAAATCTCGAAAGCGACGTAGCCGCCCATCGAGAAGCCGCACAGGGCGAAGGTCGGCGGCGCCACGGCGAGCGCGGCCTCGGCCATCGCCGCCATCGTGTCGTGGTGCCAGAGTTCGGGAATGGTGAAGTCGGCGACGTCCGCCAGGGCATCGACCTGGGGCGCGAAGACGCGGTGCGTGTTGAGCAGGCCCGGCAGCAGCAGGAGCGGAGAACGCGGCATCGCGAGCGGCCTCAGATCTGGATCTGGTTGCCGAGTTCGATAGCGCGGTTGGGCGGGATACGGAAGAAGGTCTTTGTGGCCGAGGCCGAATGGGAGAGCGAGATGAACCAGTCGCGGCGCCAGCGTCCGAGCTTGGAATGCTGCGACGGCACCAGGGTCTCGCGGCCGAGGAAGAACGAGGTCTCCATCTCGTCGTAGGCGATGCCGTGCGGACGGCAGGCCCGCAGCGCCTCGGGAATGTCGGGCTGCTCGGTGAATCCGTAATGGGCGATCACCGTGTGGAAGCCCTTGCCCAGCCGCTCGACCTCGACCCGGTTGGCTTCGGACACGACCGGTACGTCCATCGTGTCGACCTGCAGGATGATGATGCGCTCGTGCAGGACCTTGTTGTGCTTGAGATTGTGCAGGAAGGCGGCCGGGGTGTGGCTGGCGTCGGCCGTCAGGAAGACGGCGGTGCCCGCGACGCGGTCCGGTGCGCGCTCCATGCGTTCGAGGAACTGCTTCAGCGGCAAAGAGCCCTCGCTCAGCTCCGTCGCGACCATCTTGCGGCCGCGCCGCCAGGTCGTGATCGTGAAGTAGATCAGGAACGCCACGATCAGCGGCAGCCAGCCGCCGTCCGGAATCTTCAGCGCGTTGGCGATGAAGAAGGCGAGGTCGGGAATGGCGAGGAAACCGAACACCGCCGCGGCCAGCGGCCAGGCCCAACGCCAGACCAGGATCGCGACCGCCATGGCGAGCGCCGCATCGACCAGCATCGCACCGGTCACGGCGAGACCATACGCGCCGGCCAGCGCGCCGGACGATCCGAAGCCGACCACGAGGGCGATGATGCAGGACATCAACAGCCAGTTCACCCTCGGGATGTAGATCTGGCCGATCGCCGTTTCGGACGTGTGGTGGATCTCCATGCGCGGCAGGTAGCCGAGCTGGATCGCCTGCCGGGTCAGCGAAAACACGCCGGTGATCACCGCCTGCGAGGCGATCACGGTCGCGAGGGTGGAGAGGATCACCAGGAAGATGATGTAATCGTTCGGCACCAGCTGGAAGAAGACCTGGTGAATCACGGCCGGGTTCTCGATGATCAGCGCCCCCTGGCCGAAATAGTTGAGCAGGAGGCCCGGCATGACGATGCCGAACCAGCCGATCCGGATCGGCTTGCGGCCGAAATGGCCCATGTCGGCATAGAGCGCCTCGGCGCCCGTGACGGCCAGCACGATCGACCCGAAGGCCCAGAAGATGCCGAACCCCTGGTCCGTGACCAACTCATAGGCGTAAATCGGGTTGATCGCTTCCAGCACCACCGGGTTCTTCGCGATCTGCCATGCCCCCAGCACGCCCAGCACCAGGAACCAGACGAACATGACGGGCCCGAACAGGCGGCCTACATCGGCCGTGCCGCGGGACTGCAGCATGAAGAGGCCGACCAGGATGACGAGGGCGAGGGGAATGACGAACGGCGTGAAGGCCGGCGTCACCGCCGAGAGGCCCTCGACGGCGCTCATCACCGAGATCGCCGGCGTGATCATGGCATCGCCGTAGAAGAGGGCGAGGCCGATGACGGCCAGCACGATGATGCCGATCCGGACCTTCGGGGCCCTCCCGTTCAGCCCACGGGACGCCAGGGTGGCAAGGGCCAGCACGCCGCCCTCGCCCTTGTTGTCGGCGCGCATGATGAGCGCGACGTACTTGATCGTGACGGTGAGCGTGACCGCCCAGAACAGCATGGAGAGGACACCGAACACATGTTCGGGCGTCGGCGCCATGCCGGTGCCGTGCAGGAAGGTTTCCCGCATCGCGTAGAGCGGGCTGGTGCCGATGTCGCCGAAGACGACGCCCAGGGCGCCGACGACAAGCGCCATCGCCGCCGGATGGTGCGGGGCGGTGGGGGCCGGCGCGGCGTCGGCGCTGGTCTGGGTTTGGGAGGGTTCGGCTGGGGCCATGATGTACAATAGCCGCCTATAGGAGGCGGCGCGGCGAGGGTGTGCGCCGACGCATCGGCACTGTCAACGCGCCAAATCGGGGGAAACGGCGACTAATCGCCTTGACTTGCACAAGGCGCGCAGGTCGCCTTGGGGAAACGGAAGAGGAAGCGCGCCATGCATGTCGATGTCAGCCAGCCCCGCCTGTATCGCGAGGACAGCTGGGGCTCGCACTTTGCCCGGCTGCGGCGCGAAGACCCGGTCCACTACCACCCCGAAAGCCCGTTCGGCCCCTACTGGTCGGTCACGCGCTACGCCGACATCATGAAGGTCGAGCTGGACCCCGCGACCTATTCCTCGGCCTCCGAGCTGGGTGGCATCCAGATCACCGACCAGCCGCAGGGCGAGGAACTGCCCAACTTCATCCGCATGGACCCGCCGCGCCACACCGCCCAGCGCAGGACCGTGGCGCCGATCGTGGCCCCCTCGAACCTCGCCAACATGGAAGGGCTGATCCGCCAGCGAACCGCCCAGGTACTCGACGGGCTGCCGCGGGGCGAGACCTTCGACTGGGCGGACCGGGTCTCGACCGAGCTCACAGCCATGATGCTGGCGACCCTCTTCGATTTTCCACAGGCAGACCGCCGCAAGCTGACGCACTGGTCCGATGTGGCGATCTGCAACATCGAGGCCGAGGACGCCGTCGTGAAGTCCAACGAGGAGCGGATGGCCGAACTGAAGCGCATGGCCGAGACGATGGCAGCGCTGTGGCAGGAGCGCGCGGCGCGGCCGCCGACCTTCGACCTGATCTCGATGATGGCTCATAGCGAAGCCACGAAGAACATGCCGGCCCGCGAGTTCATCGGGAACTTCGGGCTGCTGATCGTCGGCGGCAACGATACCACGCGCAACTCGATGAGCGCCGGCCTGATGGCCATGCTCGACAATCCGGCCGAGGTCGACAAGGTGAAGGCCGATCCCGCGCTGATGGCGAATCTCGTGTCGGAGACCATCCGCTGGGCCACGCCCGTGATCCACATGCGGCGCACCGCGCGCACGGATTGCGAATTGGCCGGCAAGCGGATCCGCGCCGGCGACAAGGTGGTGATGTGGTACGTCTCGGGCAATCGCGACGAGACGGCGATCGAGGAACCCGAACGATTCCGTGTCGACCGGCCGAAGGCGCGCCATCATCTTTCCTTCGGCGCCGGCATCCATCGCTGCGTCGGCGACCGTCTGGCCGAGATGCAGATCAGGATCCTGTGGGAGGAGCTGCTGAAGCGCGACCTCGAGATCGAGGTCGTCGCGCCGCCGGTGCGCCTCTACTCCAACTTCATCCGCGGCATCCGCTCGCTGCCGGTCAGGATCCGCGCCTGATCGTCTCGACGCCGGCGGCGAAGGCCTGCTGCAGCAGCCAGACGTCGCCCGCGATCGAGACGAAGTCGTAGCCAAGCTTCACGAACTGCGCGGCCTGCTTCGCGTCGACGGCGAGGCGGCCGGCGGACTTGCCGTGCTTCTTCGCCGCCGCGATCGTCGCCCGCTCGGCATTGAGGAAGTCGGGATGGTCGAAGGCGCCGGGCTCGCCCATGGCGACGGTGAGGTCGTTGTGGCCGAGCCACAGCATGTCGACGCCCGGCATCGCGGCAATTTCGTCGGCCGCGGCGGCGCCGCGCGGATCCTCGACCTGCAGGATGATGGCGGTGCGCGCATTCTGTTCGGCGAAGCGCGGCAGCAGCGGCTCGGAACGCATGGCGAAGCGCTCGTGGCCGAGGCCGAGCGCCACGCCGCGCGTGCCGTCGGGCCAGTATTTCGCGGCATCGAGCACCGCCTTGGCCTGCTCGACCGACGACACGATCGGCACCATCACGCCGTCGGCGCCGGTATCGAGCGCGCGCGAGATGTGATGGCGCGATTGCGAGGGCACGCGCACGACCAGCGGCAGGTTCGCGGCCTGCATGTAACGCACGACCTGGCGCACGGTATCGAAGCCGAAACCGGTATGCTCCATGTCGAGCACCGCGAATTCCGCGCCCGCCGCCTTCAGGATCTGGCCGATTCCCGGCGTGGCGAACTCGAACAGGAATGTGCCGATCTTCGTGGGCCCGGTGCCGACGAGTGCGCGCAGGCCGTTGCCTGCCCCGTTATTTGCCATTGTCGTTTCCCCCTATAGGGGGGCGATGCTAGCGTGAACCGTCCCCACGACACACCTGCTTTAGGGAGAGACTCATGAAGCTTTATTACATGCCCGGCGCCTGCTCGATCGGCATTCACGTCCTGCTGGAGGAGATCGGCAAGCCCTTCGACGTGCACAAGGTCGACGGCGCCAAGCAGGAGCAATACGGGCCGGACTTCGTGGCGCTCAATCCGAAGTCGAAGGTGCCGACCCTGCAGCGCGACGATGGTTCTGTCCTCACCGAATTCCCCGCGATCGCCGTGTGGCTCGCCCGCAAGAATCCCGACGCGGGCCTGCTGCCCTCCGATGCCGACGGCGAGGCGCGCGCGCTGGAGGCGATGGATTATGCGGTGTCGACCATGCACATGCAGGGCTTCAGCCGCATGTTCCGTCCGGGCAACTACGCGCCGACCGAAGCCGACCACGACAAGGTCAAGGCGCGCGGCAAGGAGATCATGGAGAAGGGCCTGGCGCTGATGGACAAGGCGCTCGAAGGCAAGGAGTACCTGGCCGGCAAGTTCTCGGTGGCCGATGCCGCGCTCTTCTATGTCTCCTTCTGGGCGGCCGCCCGCATGAAGATGCCGCTGCCCAAGAACGTCGCCGCCCACTACGAGCGCATGAAGGGCCGTCCGGCCGTGCAGCGCGTGCTCGAAAAGGAAGGCCTGTCGGCCGCGGCCTGATATCGGCGACTTCCGGGCCGTCCCGCTGTGCGGGGCGGCCCGACCGCGTTCTCCCGGCGGTGACCTTCGATGCCGCCGCGCGCTGAGCTAAGCTCGCGCCATGTCCTTACCCGTCTCCCTGCGCGACCGCCTCCGCCTGCCGCTGATCGCGGCCCCCATGTTCCTGGTCTCGGGCCCCGCCCTCGTGACGGCGGCCTGCCGCGCCGGCGTCGTGGGCTCCTTCCCGACCGCCAACTGCCGCACCGTCGAGGAACTCGACGCCTGGCTGGCCGGCATGGAAGACGACGCCAAGCGCGCCGCCGATGCCGAGGGTCGCGCGCCCGCCCCCTGGTGTCCCAATCTGATCGTGCATCGCTCCAATCCGCGCGTGCCCGAGGACCTGGCCGCCGTGCTGCGCCACAAGGCCGAGATCGTGATCACGTCGGTCGGCTCACCCGAGCCGGTGATGAAGCCCTTGAAGGACGCGGGCTGCCTCGTGCTGGCCGACGTGGCGTCGGTACGCCATGCCGAGAAGGCGGTGGCGGCGGGCGTCGATGGGCTCGTGCTGCTGACGGCCGGCGCCGGCGGCCAGACCGGCTGGGCCAATCCCTTCGCCTTCGTGCGGGCGGTGCGGGCGTTCTGGGACGGGATCGTCGTGATGGCGGGCGGGATGGCCGACGGTCACGCGGTCGCGGCTGCCCAAGCCTTGGGCTGCGACCTTGCCTATATGGGCACCAAATTCATCGCCACGCGCGAGAGCCTGGCCAAGGACGCCTACAAGCAGATGCTGGTGTCGAGCCGCCTCGACGACGTGCTGCTGACGCGGGCCTTCACCGGGCTCGAAACCAACATGCTGCGGCCGTCGATCGAAGCGGCCGGCCTGGACCCGGACAACCTACCGGCGCGCGGCAAGATCGACATTTCCAAGGACATCAACGCCGCCGAGCGCGATCGGCCGGACGCCAAGCGCTGGAAAGACATCTGGAGCGCCGGCCATTCGGTTTCGGGCGTGGCGGATGTCCCGACGGTCGCCGAACTGATCGAGCGGACCGCCGCGGAATACGACTCCGCGCGACGGTCAGTGCAGCGCGTATAGCCCGCAGGAGAAGCGGAATTCGGCCGGCTTCACGAGCTGGGCGTTCGCAACCCGCACGCGATGGACCTTGCCGTCGAGATTGTGCTCCCAGAAATCGAGGAACTTGGTGAGGGCGGGATAACGAGGGGCCAGATCAAGATTCTGCCAAACGAAACTCTGCAGAACGTGCTTATGATCGGGCATCCAGTAGAGGATTTCGGCGGTCGTGATCCGGTAATCGTTGAGCTGCGCAACAAAATTACGATCCATACAGGCCCTCCTTGACTTGGTGCGCCGGGAAGAATAGTTACGCACCCTTCCAAGAAAATCAGCAAAAATCGTTCCAGATCAAAGAGTTAGCAGCAGTCTTCGGTGATTGCTGCTCGTGCGAACCTACTTTGGGAACCTTTTGTGGCGTGCCTTGACTCGGGCACCCGACAACCCTAAATCCCGTGCGCCATTGGCACTCGCTCTCTATGAGTGCTGACAGCACTACATTCACCGCGGCCATCAGGTCGCGCAGGGTCAATCGCTCACTGGAGGAAGAACCATGAAGTTCCGTCCGCTTCACGACCGGGTCGTGGTCAAGCGCGTCGAGGAAGAAGGCAAGACCAAGGGCGGGATCATCATTCCCGACACCGCCAAGGAAAAGCCGATGGAAGGCGAGATCATCGCCGTCGGTCCGGGCGCGCGCGACGAGAAGGGCAACCTGGTCCCGCTCGACGTCAAGAAGGGCGACCGCATCCTGTTCGGCAAGTGGTCGGGCACCGAGATCAAGCTCGATGGCCAGGATCTCCTGATCATGAAGGAATCCGACATCATGGGCATCATCGAAGGCTCCGCCTCGATGAAGAAGGCCGCCTGAGCTTCGCTCGGCATCACCGAAAACCAAAACGACATTCGAGAGGAATAGAAAATGGCAGCCAAGGAAGTCCGCTTTAGCGCCGACGCCCGCGAGCGCATGCTGCGCGGCGTCGACATTCTCGCCAACGCCGTCAAGGTGACGCTGGGCCCGAAGGGCCGTAACGTCGTCATCGACAAGTCGTTCGGCGCCCCGCGCATCACCAAGGACGGCGTCACCGTCGCCAAGGAGATCGAGCTCGCCGACAAGTTCGAGAACATGGGCGCCCAGATGGTGCGCGAAGTGGCCTCGAAGACCAACGACATCGCCGGCGACGGCACGACGACGGCGACCGTTCTCGCCCAGGCGATCGTGCGCGAAGGCGTGAAGTCGGTCGCGGCCGGCATGAACCCGATGGACCTCAAGCGCGGCATCGACCTCGCGGTCGAGGCGGCCGTCGAGGACATCAAGGCGCGCGCCAAGAAGATCACGGGCACGGACGAAGTCGCCCAGGTCGGCACCATCTCGGCCAACGGCGACAAGTCGATCGGCAAGATGATCGCCGAAGCCATGAAGAAGGTCGGCAACGAGGGCGTCATCACGGTGGAAGAGGCCAAGAGCCTGGACACCGAGCTGGACGTCGTCGAGGGCATGCAGTTCGACCGCGGCTATCTCTCGCCGTACTTCATCACCAACGCCGACAAGATGATCGCCGAGCTCGACTCGCCGTACATCCTGCTGTTCGAGAAGAAGCTGTCGGGCCTGCAGGCGATGCTGCCGGTGCTCGAGGCGGTCGTGCAGTCGGGCAAGCCGCTGCTGATCATCGCCGAGGACGTCGAGGGCGAAGCCCTGGCGACCCTGGTCGTGAACAAGCTGCGTGGTGGCCTGAAGATCGCCGCCGTCAAGGCGCCGGGCTTCGGTGACCGTCGCAAGGCGATGCTCGAGGACATGGCGATCCTGTGCGGTGGCCAGCTGATCTCCGAGGACCTCGGCATCAAGCTCGAGAACGTCACGCTCGACATGCTCGGCAAGGCCAAGAAGGTCATCGTCGAGAAGGAAAACACCACGATCGTCGACGGCTCGGGCAAGAAGGCGGACCTCCAGGCCCGCATCAGCCAGATCCGTGCGCAGATCGAGGAGACCACTTCGGACTACGACCGCGAGAAGCTCCAGGAGCGCCTGGCCAAGCTCGCCGGCGGTGTTGCGATCATCAAGGTCGGCGGCGCCACCGAAGTCGAAGTGAAGGAGAAGAAGGACCGCGTTGACGTCGCCATGCACGCCACCAAGGCTGCGGTGGAAGAGGGTGTCGTCGCCGGCGGCGGTTCGGCCCTGCTCTACGCGATCCGCGCGCTGGACAAGGTCCGCACTGCCAACGACGACCAGAAGGTCGGCATCGAGATCGTGCGTCGTGCGCTGCAGGCGCCCGTCCGCCAGATCGCCGAGAACGCCGGCTACGACGGCGCCGTCGTGGCGGGCAAGATGCTCGAGCAGAAGGACTCGAACTTCGGCTTCGACGCCCAGAAGGGCGACTATGTCGACATGATCAAGGCCGGCATCATCGATCCGGTGAAGGTCGTTCGTACGGCCCTGCAGGACGCCGCTTCGGTGGCCGGTCTGCTGGTCACGACGGAAGCCATGATCGCCGAGAAGCCGGAGAAGAAGGCCCCGATGATGCCGCCGGGTGGCGACGGCGGCATGGGCGGCATGGACTTCTAAGTCCAGTCTTCTCAGAGAAATCGGAAAGGCCGGGGAGCGATCCCCGGCCTTTTCTTTTTGTGCGGGCGTGGCCGTGGCTCTCGCCTCCGCTCTTCGGGAGGTCGCGGGCCTGTGTTTTATGAAGGCAAAGAAAGGTCCTTCGCTGCGCTCAGGATGACAACGTTTTCTGCATCGACGCACGGCGCCAATCCCAGCAAAATTGTCATCCTGAGCGCAGCGAAGGACCTTTAAGTCAAATGCGATAGGCGAGCCCGTGAACTATCCGCTTTCCATCAAAGGCGTCGTCGTGCACGGCGCCCGCGTCCTGCTGCTGCTCAACGAGCGCGACGAATGGGACCTGCCCGGTGGCCGGCCCGATCCGGGCGAGGATCATCGCGCCGCACTGGTGCGCGAGGTGCTTGAGGAGACGGGGCTGGCGGTCGAGGTCGGCGCGCTCGTCGACGAGCATCTGTTCGAGGTGCTGCCGCAGCGCTTCGTGCGGATTGTTGCCTATGCCTGCACGCTCGGGACCGAGGGCACGATTGCCCTCAGTCATGAGCATCACGAGGCGAGCTGGGTCGAGATTGCGACGCTTGGCGAGCGCGTTGCCGGACGCCTTCTACCCGCCGGCTATCTCGGCGCGATTCGCCAGGCCGCCTGCCAGCCCTTGTCGCCATAGCTGCGGCTCGTCTCGACCTTGAGGAAGCGGTCGTGCGCGCCGGCGGCGCCGAGCCACAGCTCGTTCCAGGCGTCGAAGCCGGCGAGGGGATCGGCAAGCTGAAGCTCCCGGGCCAGCTTCCAGCTGTCCATGCGCACGGTGACGGCGCCGTCCTTCTCCTCGGATGAAACCGCCTCGCCCTCGGCGGCGAGGATTGCCGTCAGCCAGCGCGCGAACAGCCGGGCGCTGTCGAGATCGCCGGTTTCGACGTCGGTCGGCAGGTCGAGGTCGCGCGCGGTCTCCTCGTGGAACTGCAAGCCGACCAGTCGCGCCACGCGGCCCATCTCGGTCTGTGCGTCCTTCGCGCCGAGCTGGTCCTGCAACACCGGGAGCATGGTCTGCACGTAGCCCATCGCGTAGGAGCGGAAGGTGCGCAGCCGGCGCTCCTCGGGCCAGTTCGCCGTCTCCAGCTTCGGCTGGGTCTTCCAGTCGATGCGCGGCATCTCCTCGTCGTAGGCGAAGCGCACGCGCTCCTCCTCCTTCAGGGGACGGCCGTAGTCGTAGTAGTACCCTTCGAGGCCGGGTTTGCCGTCGACCGTCATGCCCGTGCAGACGAAGCCGAGGCCCGGATTCTTGAGCGAGACGCCGTTGTGGCCGTGCCAGGCGTGCAGGAAGGCCGCCGATACGTCGTGCGGCACGGCGGCGATGGCGGTGCCCTTCCACATCCAGCGCGGCGGCGGATAGCGCACCCACGCCTTGGTGTCGCTCTCGCGCAGGTAGCCGGTCTTCACGCCCCCAAGCGCGTTGGAGTGATAGTGGTAGAGCGCGCAGGCTGGCGCGTCCTTCTCGCCTGCGATGCCGAGCTTCTGAAGGCCGGGCAGGAACTTGTCGAGATGCTGCCGGCGGAAGTGGCGGAAGATGTATTCGCGTGCCGTGTCGCTGCCGCGTCGCGACACGAGACTGATGACCAAGCCGGTCATCAGCGCGTTGTAGAGCGTGCCGACCGCCCGGTAGGCGGCCTCATTAGCCACCATAGCCGTCGACCAGGATTGCCTTCGACTTGCCGGCCTTGAGTCGCATCGCCAGCACCGGCTTGTATTCTTCCGAATCGTAGAAGCGTTCCGCGGTGGCGAAGTCGGGGAACTCCAACACGATCACGCGCGAGGGGGCCCAGCCGCCCTCCAGCGTCTTGGTCTTGCCGCCGCGCACGACGAACCGGCCGCCGAACTTGGCGACCAAGCCCGGCGTGTGCTTGCGGTATTCGGCCATCAGGGCCTCGTCGGTGGTCTCGACTTCGGCAATCAAGTAGGCGGTCATGTCGCGTCTCCCATCAGCCTGTTTCCATCGGCAGGCTGGCATCGTTCGCCCATTCCTGCATGGAATTGTCGTACACCGAGACGTTCCTGTGACCCAAGAGTGCGGTGAGGACGAACGCGTCGAGCGTGGCGGCAATGCCGCCACCGCAATAGACCAGCACGCGCTTGTCCGGCGCGGCGCCCACGCCTTCGAAGGCCGCACGCAGATCGGCGATCGGCTTCAGCGCCTTGTCTGCCCCAAACAGGCTGGCGGCCGGCACGCAGGACGAGCCGGCGATACGGCCGGCGCGGCCATAGACCACGCCGCCGGCGCCGGTGTGCTGGTCGTGACTGAGGGCGTTGAGGGTCAGCGTCGAGGCATCGCCGATGGCGCCCTTGATCGCGTCCTTGCCGACGAAGATCTCCGGACGCCCGCGCAGCGACAGCGTGGCCGGCGGATGGCTGGCGGGCTCGGTCGAAAGCGGGCGGCCTTCGGCCTTCCACTTGTCGAGGCCGCCATCGAGGATCGCGACCTCGTCGAAGCCGACGGCGCGCAACATCCACCAGATGCGGCTCGCCCAGACCGGCGAGGCATGGCTGTAGAGAACGACAAATGTGCCGTGGCCGATGCCCTTGGCCGCGAAGGCCCGGGTGAGCTCTTCCAGCGACGGCAGGGTGAAGCGGAGTTTCGATGTCTTGTCGGAGAGATCGGCCTGGAGGTCGAGGTAGGCCGCGCCCGGGATGTGACCCTTGTCGTAGTTGGCGCGACCGCTCTCGGCGATGTAGCGGCCGTCTGGTCCGGGCTTCAGGTAGGTGGTGCAGTCGAAGACGCGAAGCGCCGGCGCGCCGAGCTGGCGTGCGAGATCGTCTGTCGTGATCAGGTTGGCCGAATGGGCCATGTCGCTCTCCCGGGTTTTGGGGAGAGCGGAGACTAGCGCGGTTCTGCCGAACCGTGCCTCAACTTAAATCGTCTTGGACGGCAGCGGCGGAACGGTGACCGGGCCGGAGGACGGGCTGGCCGACGGTGCCGGAACAGCCGGCGGCGTCGACTGCAGCTGGCCCATTTCAGGCGACTTCGGAGCGGCCGGGGTGGTGGTGGTTTTCTTCGTCTTCTTCTTCGGCGCCTTCGCGACCTGGACCTTCTTCAGGCAGGCGCTGCGCTGCGAGCTGCTCTTGATCTTGTTGCAGGAGGCGGTCGTGGCCGCCTTCGGCTTGGCTGTGGGGGCGGTGGTCGGCGCAGGCAGGGTCTCATCCTGCGCGAAGGACGGGGCGGCAAAGGCGACCGCTGCCAGGGCGGCCATGCCGGCGATCAAAAGACGCATGAAATTCTCCCGGGCCGCTTGCGATGAGGGAACGAACACGGCCTCGCTATATCTCTAAAATGCTATGGGATTTATGGTATTTATGTCAAATTCTTAATAGGTTAGTGCAACTGCAATCGGACGCGCCGTGCAGGCCATTTTCAACGTCGCCCTGCCGATCTTCGGCGTCATCCTGGCGGGCTTCCTGGCCGGCCGCTGGCGTATCCTGGGGCCGGAGGCGACCACCGCGCTCAACGCCTTCGTGAGCTACTTCGCCCTGCCGGTCCTGTTCTTCGGGACCCTGGCGCGCACGCCGGTGGCCGCCGTGCTCGATCCGAGCCTCATGGCGGGCTTCGGCATCGCCGTGGTCGCGACCTTCATCGTCGGCATGATCACGACGCGCCTGGTTTCGCGGGGCGGTCTTGCCGCCATGAGCCTGCAGGGAATCGCCGCCTCGTGGGGCAACGTCGGCTACATGGGCGTGCCGCTCTGCCTGGCGGCCTTCGGCGAGCAGGGACTGCCGCCGGCCATGCTCACGGTGATCGTGACGGCCGTCGTCTCCATGGTGTTCGGCGTCATGCTGATCGAGCTCGAAGTCGCGGCGGGGCACGGTCCGGTGCGGACCTTCCTGCGTGCCGCCTTCAACGTGGCGCGCAATCCGTTGCCGGTCTCGATCGCGCTGGGCATCGCGGCCTCATGGGTCGGCCTGCCCATCCCGGTCCCGGTCGAGAAGTGGCTCGACCTCATGGGCGCCGCGGCCGCGCCCTGCGCGCTGTTCGCCATCGGCCTGTTCCTGTCGGACAAGTCGATCAAGAGCGGTCTCGCCGAGGCGGGCCTCGCCACCTTGATCAAGCTCCTGCTGCAGCCGCTGGCGGCGTTGCTGATCCTGCCATTTTTCGTGCCGATCGAGTCGATTGCGGGCAAGGTGGCGCTGCTGATGGCCTCACTGCCGACCGCCGCCAACGCCTTCGTGCTGGCCAAGCAGTTCGATGTGTCGGTCGAGCAGAACACCGCCTCCGTTCTGCTGTCGACGGCCTTCTCGGTGGTGACGGTTTCTGCTTTGCTGGTCTGGCTGCGCGTGACCTGACGACGATAAGGGGAGAAGAGGCATGCTTCAGGAATTCAAGAAGTTCGCGATGCGCGGCAATGTCGTGGATCTCGCCATCGGCGTGATCATCGGCGCCGCCTTCAGCAAGATCATCGACTCGCTGGTCGGTGACATCATCATGCCGATCATCGGCCGCATCGCGGGCGGACTGGACTTCACCAACTACTTCATCGGTCTCACGCCCGCGGCCAGCCAGGCCGCGACCTACGATGCGGCCAAGAAGGCCGGCGCGACGCTGGGCTACGGCACGTTCCTGACGGTGACGGTGAACTTCCTGATCATCGCCTGGGTCCTCTTCATGGTGATCAAGGGCATGAACCGCGTGGTCAGGCAGGAGCAGGCGGCACCGCCGCCGCCGGCGCCGCCGACCAAGGAGCAGGAGCTGCTGACGGAGATCCGCGATCTGCTGAAGGCGCGCGGCTAGGCTGCCGCCTTCCTGTCGGCAAACACCGCGTCGAGCCGGCGGGCCAGCCCGTCGGAAATCTTCGTGAGCGGCAGGCGGCATTCGGGCGAGGCGATCAGCCCCTGACGCCACAGGAGATGCTTGATCGGCATCGGGTTGGCTTCGGCGAACAGCATCGGCACGAACCGGGCGAGCGGCGCCCAGGCGGCCCGCGCGCCGGCGAGGTCGTCGTCGGCGAAGCAGCGCTCGACCTCGACGAAGCCTTCCGTCATGAGATGGCTCGCCGCCAGGATGCCGCCCTCCGCGCCGTTGGCGCGCATGGTGAAGAACAGCGCATCCTCGCCGGTCAGGACGGCGAAATCGGCCGGCTTGCGGCGCAGCAGTTCGAGCGACTGCTCGACGCTGCCCGAACTGTCCTTCACGCCCACGATGTTCGGCACCTCCGCCAGTTCGAGCAGCGAGTCGTTCGATAGATTGACCGCCGTGCGATAGGGGATGTTGTAGATCACGACGTCGCGGTCGGTGGCGGCGGCGATGCGCCGGAAGTGCGCGATCAGCCCGTCCTGGCTCGGCCGGTTGTAGTAGGGGCACACCGAGAGGATGCCGGCGATCGGCAGGTGGCGGAGCCGCTTCAGCTCCTTCTCGACCTTGGCCGTGGCGTTGCCGCCGATACCGGCAAACACCGGCACCCTTCCGTCGGCGACCGCCAGCGTGCGCTCGATGACGGCGGCAGTCTCGTCCTCGTCGAGCGCCGGCGATTCCCCCGTCGTGCCGAGCGGCAGCAGCCCGTCGACGCCTTTGGCGATGTAGTGGTTCACCAGCCGGTCGTAGCTCGCGAAATCGATGGCGCCGTCCTTGAACGGCGTGATGAGCGGCAGCCAGAGGCCTGAAATCCTGGTGGTCATGGCGCCACGTTACGGTCCGCCAATGAATAATAGAAACGAATGTTTTGGATAATATCGTTCGTAAATGCTTATGTTATGGGATGCGCAAGGACCTCGACATGGCGTTGCTGCGCGCCTTCCTCACCGTCGTCGAAGCGGGCGGCGTCACGCGCGCGGCGACGGCGCTCGGCATGAGCCAGGCTGCCGCCAGCCAGCAGATCAAGCGGCTGGAGGAGGCGCTCGACTGCCGTCTCTTCACGCGCCAGGGACGCGGGCTGGTGCTGGCGCCGGCGGGCGAGCGGTTGCTCGAACAGGCGCGCCGCCTGTTGGCGCTGAACGACGAGGTCTGGTCGTCGATGCGCGCACCGCAGTTCGAGGGCGAGGTCCGCTTCGGCGTGCCCTACGACATCATCGGCAGCTTCGTGCCCGCGATCCTGCGGCGCTTCGCCAAGGCGCAGCCGCGCGTGCGCGTCAGCCTCGTCTGCGAGGATTCGCGCGTGATCCGGGAGGAGCTGAAGTCCGGCGGCGTCGATCTCGCGATGACGACCGAGACCGAGTGCGGCCGCCACGGCGAGACGTTGCGCACCGACCGGCTGGTCTGGGTCGGTGCGCCGGACGGAGACGCCCATCTCAAGGATCCTCTGCCGGTGTCGTTGGGCGCACCGACCTGCGTCTTCCGTCCTGTCGCCGTCGAGGCGCTGGGCAAGGCGCGGCGCGACTGGCGCGCCGTCTGCGAGGTGAGCCGGCTGGAACCGGTCTACGCCGTGCTGGAAGCCGGCCTCGCGGTGGCGCCGCTGCTGCGCTCCTCGGTGCCCGAGCGCTTCGTCATCCTGGGCCGCGAGGCCCGGCTGCCGGTGCTGCCGGAGTTCCGCATCAACCTCTATGCACCGCCGGGTCTGGGTCCTGCGGCACGCGACCTCGCCGATCATGTGCGGGCCAGCTTTTCCGGACCGTTACGAAACCACAACAATTGATACCAAGGGCCCCCTGTGCCGATGCCGCGCCGGCCCGTATCTTCGCGTGCATGGACGGGACGCGGTTCGAGACATCGCCGCGGCGACCAGCAAGTTTAGAGGGGGCGTCTGGGGGCCTGGAGAGTGAATAACTCTCCGGGCCCTCTTTTTTGGCTGACATGAAACGGTCATGGAGGCGTGTTTGATCCGGGCGTCTCGGAGGAGGATCGGGTGATGTCAGTGACGAGCGAGTCCCTGCTCGACAAGCCGCGCGGCGCGGTCGTGGTACGGCCGTCGACCGAAAACGACGTGGCGGCCATGATTGCGATCTATACGCACCACATCACGCGGGGCGTGGGCGACGTCGATATCGAACCGACGCAGACGGACGACATCAAGCGGCGGCGCAAGAACATGCTGCGGCGCCGGCTGCCGCACCTCGCGGCGGAGCGTGACGGGGTGATCGTGGGCTATGCCTACGCCGTGCCGTTCCGCAAGCGCCCGGCCTATCGCTATGCCGTGAAGCACTCGATCTACGTGCATCCCGACCATGTCTCGACGGGGATCGGCCGTCTGCTCCTGCCGGCGCTGATCGAGGCCTGCGCCGGCGCGGGCTATCGTCAGATGTTCGCCTATGTCGACGCCGACAACGTCGCGTCGCTCAGCCTGCACGAGGCCCACGGCTTTCGCCGGGTCGGCCTCCTCGAGGGCGTCGGTTTCAAGTACGGCAAGTGGGCCGACAGCGTGCTGATGCAGCGCGCCATCGGCGCGGGCGCCAGCACGCCGCCGGTCGAGATCGCCTACTCGCGCACCACGTAGGTGTAGAAGCGCACGCGGCCGTCCTTGTCGATCTCGCGATAGATACCCTGGATCTCGACGTCGAAGCCGGGGAACAGGTTGGCGCTCTTCTGGAACATGAGCAGGTAGTCGAGCATCGGCTTGGCCCGTTCGTCGAGTCTCTCGCCGGGCACGATGCTGGCGATGCCCGGCGGATAGACCACGAACATGGTGGTGGCGATGCGGCCGACCGCCTCTTCGATCGGCACATAGTCGACATTGTTGCGTACCAGCTCGCGGACCGCCACGTGCGGGGGCATCGCCGGCTCGGGCAGGTGCTCGGGCATGAACTGCGCACGCTGCATCAGGCTGACGTTGCTCTCGCGAAAGAAGGCGTGCATCTCGGCGCAGAGATCGCGCAGCCGCATCCCGGCATAGCGGGCCGGCCGCTTGCGAACGAACTCGCCGATGACGTCTTCCAACCGTGCATTCTCGTCGTGCAGCCGTTTGAAGATCACGAACGCACTCAGCAGGGTGCCGGCCTTGCTCGATTCGACTCCGGGAGTCATCAGGAACAGCAGCGAGTTGAGGTCGTTCTTTTCCGGGACGATCTGGTTCTCGCGCAGATACTGCGCGACCACGGGCGCGGGGATACCGTGACCCGCATAGAGCCCGGTCTCGCGATCGAACCCTGGCGTCAGCACGACCAGCTTGTTGGGATCGGTGATCGCATAGCCCGGCGCCACGTGCTTGAAGCCGTGCCAATGCGCATCGGGCGCCAGCTCCCAATAGCGCGCGTCGATGGCGAGGTCGTCGGTCGGGACGTCCTCCCAGGCCTGCTCGCGGCCGCCCACCGTGACGCGATTGGGCACGAAGGGCTCGAAGAACCAGCGTCGCGCCACGTCGCGCTCCTTGTCCTCGAACTCGCGGCGGATGGCGCGCATCTTCTTGCGGATCTCGATGCCCAGCCGGATGGTGTCGTCCCACAACACCTCGCCCGAACGCCCCTTCATCATCTGCGCGCCGACGTCGAGCGAGGCGAAGATCGGATAGAAGGGCGAGGTCGAGGCGTGCAGCATGAAGAATTCGTTGAAGCGGCGATGCTCGATGCGGCGGCGCTGGCCCTTGATGTGGCGATCCTTGACGTGGATCTGCGAGGCCTGGCTGAAGCTGGCGAGCTGCTTGTGCGCCGACTGGGTGGCGATGATGCCGGGACTGTCGGGGCCGAGGTCGGTGAGCCCCATGGCGAAGCGGCCGGCATAGAGCGGGTGGAACTTCATGAAGCCCGCCCAGGCCTCGTCGAACAGGATGTAGTCGCAGAGATGGCCGATCTTCTCGACGATCAGGCGTGCGTCGTTGATCGTGCCGTCGTAGGTGCACTGCTCGATGACGGCGACACGGAACGGCCGCTCGCGCTTCCATGCGTCCTTGTCGGCGACCAGCGGGTTGGTGCGGATCTTCTCACGGATGGCTTTCTCGTCGAGTGCCTCGTGGAAGATCGGGCCGATCAGCCCATGCGCGTTGCGGTCGGTCTCGAGATAGATCGGAATGCCGTTGCCGAGGAACAGGGCGCCGTGATGGGCGGCCTTGTGGTTGTTGCGGTCGAACAGCACGAGATCGCCCTCCGCGACCAGCGCCTGCAGCACGATCTTGTTGGACGAGGAGGTGCCGTTCAGGACGAAGTAGGTCTTCTCGGCGCCGAAGATGACGGCCGCTTCCTTCTGTGCCTTCAGCGCCGGGCCCTCGTGGACCAGCAGGTCGCCGAGATCGAGCACCGAATTGTCCAGGTCGTCGCGGAACACCGCCTCGCCCAGATGCTCGACGAAGATCCGGCCGATCGGGCTCCTGTTGTAGAAGATGCCGCCATTGTGGCCGGGGCAGGTCCAGAGCTGGTTGCCTTCCTCGGCGTAGTCGACCAGCTCGCCGAAGAACGGGGTCTTCAGGGTCTCGGCATATTGCTTGAGCCGGCTCACCAGGTTCTTGGCGATGAACTCCGGCGTCTCCTCGGAGAGGAAGATGTAGCCGTCGATGTAGTCCATCACCTCGACGGGGATGTCCTCCAGCCGCTTTCGGCGCACGAGGAGGACGATCGGCATCTCCAGACCGCGCCGCCGCATCATGTTGATCATCGCGGCGGCCTTGCCGTCGAGGCCCTTCTTGCCCCAGTCCACGACCATGCAGCCGATGGCGGCGTCGGTCTGGACGACCATCTCGGCATCCTCGATGCGGCGGGCCCGCACGACCTGGAAGCCCATCTTCTCGATGGAAACCGTGATCTCGCCGAGCCTGTGGCCCTCGAGATCGTCGGCGTCGAAGGCCGGAGCGCAGACGAGGAACGTGAAACGCCTGAAGAAATCCATCAGTAAACCGCCGGGACATAGAGTTCGGGAGCGACCGGCGTGCGCGCGTAGTCGGGCTTGTGTTCGCGCTTCGGCAGGACGATCGGTTGCTGTTCGACATCCTTATAGGGCACTTGCTGCAGAAGGTGGTGGATGCAATTGAGGCGCGCGCGGCGCTTGTTGTTGCCCTTGACCACCCACCAGCGCGCCTCCGGAATATGAGTCCGGGCCAGCATCTCCTCCTTGGCCTTGGTGTACTCCTCCCAGCGCCGCCGGGATTCCAGGTCCATGGGTGAGAGTTTCCACTGCTTCATGGGGTCGTGGATGCGCATCAGGAAGCGCGTGTTCTGCTCCTCGTCGGTGATCGAGAACCAGTATTTGAGCAGGATGATGCCGGACCGTACGAGCATGCGCTCGAATTCGGGCACCGTTTCGAAGAAATCCCGGACGTCGCTTTCGGTGCAGAAGCCCATGACCCGCTCGACGCCCGCCCGATTGTACCAGCTGCGGTCGAACAGCACGATTTCGCCGCCCGCCGGCAGGTGCGCGATGTAGCGCTGGAAGTACCACTGGGTGCGCTCGCGCTCGGAGGGCGCCGAAAGGGCGACGGTGCGGCAGACGCGCGGGTTCAGCCGCTGGGTGACGCGCTTGATCACACCGCCCTTGCCCGCCGCGTCGCGACCCTCGAACAGGACGACGACCTTGAGCTTCCGGGCGATCACCCAGTCCTGCAGCCTGATCAGCTCGCGCTGCAGCCGCAGCAGCTCGGTGAAGTAGAATTTCCGGTCGATTCCTTCGGTCTGCGGCAGGTCGCCGTCGCCGTGCTCGGGCAGGCGGGCCAGCATTTCGTCGCCCAGTTCGAGCTCGAGGTCCTCGTCGATACTGTCGGCCAGCTCCCGGCGGACGCGGTCCTCCAGCGCCTTGCGGCCCCCTTCGCTCTGCATGCCCAGCCTCCGTCATCCGTCAGAATGGCCGGGAAAGTGCGGGGCAGATATGACAATTTGACGACACTCAGGCTACGTCCCGAAGCGCGTTTTCAGGGACGCGGCAACAGGCCTTTTTGCTGCATTTCGGCGAAGCATTTCCGGAACATCGCCTCGGTGTCCATCACCTCGGTGAAGCCGGCCTGCATCAGCTTGATGGTCGAGACGATCGCCGGCGGCCCCGGCTCCGTGCGGCCGTAGCCCATCGTGTAGTCGGCATATTCGAACGACAGGCCGACGAACTCCTTCAGCGTGCCCGACCTCAGCCCCTGGGCCGTGCGGATCTCCGCCCAGTCGGCCTCGCGAGGGCGGATCTCGCGGTCGAGCGCCAGCGGCACGTGGTCGCCCGGCTCGAAGCCCAGCGCGTCGGCGATGGCGGGCCAGACGTTGGGCCACACGAAGACGTCGCCGTTGGTCACGTTGAAGATCTCGTTGCGCGCGGCGCCGGCTTCGCCCGACCAGGCGAGGGCGCGGGCCAGGAGATCGGCATCGACCGCCTGGGCCACCCGGCCGACACCGCCCGGATAGTCGAGCTTCGTCTTGCCGGCGCGGCGCATGAAGGCGGCATAGACGCCCAGCGCCGGAATGACGTTCATGGCGCTGCCCACCGAATCGCCCACGATCAGGACGGGCCGCAGGATCGACCAGCTCCAGCCCTTCCCCTGCTGGCGCTCGCGCAGGAACCGCTCCTGGTTCCAGTAGAAGTTCGGCTGCTCGTGCATCTCCGAACGGTTCTCGCGCGCCGGCACGGCGAGCGGGCGAACATGGACGCCATAGGCCTTGGTGCCCTGCAGCAAGGCCACGTGCCGCAATCCCGACGCCGCCCGTTCGAGCGGGGCCATCAGATTGCGCAACATCTGGTCGTTGATGCGGATCTGCTCTTCTTCCTGCCAGCCTGCGACCAGCCCCGGCCGTTCGTGGAGGGCGGCATAGACGAGGTGCGTAACGCCCGCGAACTCCGCCGCCAGTGCCTCGCAGGCCGCCCGGTCGGCGAGATCGAGCGGGAACCATCGCGCCCCGTAGGTTTCGTCCGGCTTTCGGCGCGAGACGGCGACGACGTCGCAGCCTTCGACGGTGGCGAAGTGCTTCAGGGCGGCATGGCCGACGAGGCCGGTGGCCCCGGCGACGAGGATCTTCTTTCGGGTCATGGCGGCAGCCTGACAGGCGCTGCCGCCACTGCAAGCCCCTATGACGGGACGGTCAGTAGGACGAAACCTTGTCCGGCTCGCCCTTGGAGGGCCAGACCCGGCTGTAGAGGTACAACAAGGCCTCGCCGGCCTTCATGCTGTCGAAGGTCGGCGGGTGTTCGGCATCGACACAGGTCGGCAGCGGACGGATGACGGTATCGTAGTCGGGGTTGGCGAACACGCCGACCGAATACCGCTCGCGGCCGTAGTGGTTGACGACGCGATGGAGCGTCGAGGCGAACCGGTTGTTCGTCCACATCCGCATCGAGTCGCCGATATTGACGATGAAGCTGTTCTCGACCGGCGGCACGATCAGCCATTCCCCGGACTTGCTCTTGATCTCGAGCCCGCCGACATCGTCCTGCTGCAGCATCGTGAAGCCGCCGGCGTCCTGATGGGCGCGGCTGTCGCCGCCCTCGAGGGCCGCCTGGGTGTCCTGCGACAGGTAATGGAGCAATCGGACCTGGATCAGCGGCTTCTTGTAGTACTGCGCGAAGTACCCGTCCGGCAGGTTGAGTCCGCGCGCGAACACGGAGGCAAGCAGGGCGGCGAAGTCGGTCATGGTGGCGTGGTATCCCAGCACCGCCTCGCGGAAGCCCGGCAGGTCGTCGGGCCACAGATTGGCGCCGTGCAGCGGCTTGCCCGAGACGACGTCGGGATCGTCGTCCGGCAGTTCGATCGAGACCTGGAAGGCTTCGTTCTTGTGCGGCTTGCGCGCCTTCATGCGCGCCGGATCGAGGTGGGGCTGGAAGCCTTCGATGGCGGCGCCGCGATAGGCATTCTGCTTCCCGGGCTGGTCCATCGGCAGATAGCCACGAAACAGGTTGGAGTTGCCCATGTAGGCTTTCATCTTCGCCTCGAGCGGCAGAGCGAAGAACCGCTTGGACTGGCGGAAGATCTCGCGGATCTTCTCGGGCGGCACGGGGTGATTGACGATCGTCAGGAACCCGACGTCACGGCAGGCATCGTGGACCTCGCGGGCGAGCCGCTCCTTGGCCTCCTCGTTGGTGCGGCCGAGCGGCGCGAAGTCGATGACCGGGAGTTCGTTGGCGTTGGCCCAGCGCCCGAGCTTCGGGGCCGGCAGCGGCGCAGGGGCAGATGACTGGATATCGGTCATGTCGGTTCGTCCTCAGCTCGAGAGTGCGTCGATGAGTTGCTGGCGGGCCGCCGTCGCATTCTTGGCGTACCATTCGATGCCGCCCGGCAGCATCTTCGCGTAGTTCTCGGGTGCGCCCGGATTGACCTTGTTCCAGTCGGCATCGAGGAACCTGGAGGCCTCGGGATTGACCGGGCCGTAGCCGTTGGACTTCAGAAGCTCGGCCTGTGCCTGCGGGTCCTGGGTCATGGCGATGAAGTCCCAGATGGCCTTGCCGCCCTGGGCGCCCTTCGGCACCATCCAGCAGGCGCCCCACGACACACCCTCGTTCCAGGTCCAGTCGTAGAGGCCCTTGGTGTCCTGCTTCAGCGGCCAGGCGCGTGTGTTGAGCAGCTGGCCCAGATGGACCTCGCCGTTGCGGAAGGCGTTCTGGCCGTCGGCGATGACGGTGTAGTAGATCGCGTGTTCCTTCATCTTCTTGTGCATGTCGAGCGCGCGCTTCATGTCGATCGGGTAGATCTTGTCGAAGGGTACGCCGTCGGCCATCAACGCGGCTTCCAGCACGGCGTCGGGCTCGCGGCGAAAGGCCCGTTTGCCCGGGAATTTCTTGAAGTCCCAGACATCCTTCCAGCTTGTCGGAACCTCGCCGCCCCACTTCTTGGTGTTGTAGGTCAGGACCATGGCATAGATGTAGTTGCCGATGCCCCATTCGACCGCGTGCTCCGGCCGGACCTTGCTCCTGTCGACGACCGAATAGTCGATCTTCTCCAGCATGCCCTCCGGGCCGATCTCCAGGGCCGTATGGAGGTTGCGGTCCATGATGTCCCAGGTGACCTTGCCGCTCTGGACCATCAGGCGGATGCGGCTCGTGGAGGGGCCGGTGCCATCGATCGCGACCTTGCGGTCCGGGAACTTCTTCAAGTAGGGATCGACGAAGGATGCCTTCATCCCTCGCACGGCATCCCCACCCCAGTTGACCAGCACGAGTTCCTTCTGGTCGGCCATCGCCGGGCTGAGGCGCGCCGCCACCGGCGCGATGCCGAGTGCGGCACACATGCCGAAGAAGACGCGGCGGGAGTAGACCTTGCCTTCGGTATTATGGACGAACCGCTCGATATCATTCTGACGATCGCGCATGTCGGACATCACTTCGCCTCCTAGCTCCTCGGTCGTCGGGCCCTTAACGCAAGCTCCGCACTGAGAACGAGTAGCGTGAACAGGATCATGGCCGTCGCCACCACGGCGATGACGGGGTCGAGATTGTCGTTGATGCCGTCCCACATGCGGCGCGGCAGGGTGAAGAAAGCCCTGCCACCGATGAAGATCACGACGATCAGCTCATCCCACGAATGGATGAAAGCAAATATCGCGCCCGACAGGATGCCGGGCACGACGTTCGGAACGATCACCCAGCGCAAGGTCTGTCCGACGGACGCGCCGAGCCCGCGGGCCGCCTGTTCGAGCCTGGGATCGATGTTGGCGAGAGAGGCCGAGACGGTCAGCACGACGTAGGGAAGGCCGGTCACCGTGTGCGCGAAGACGATGCCGATCGCCGAGCCCACCAGGTCGAGGTCGACATAGAGTCGATAGATGCCCAAAGCGTAGACAATCGTTGGCACCGCCATGGGCAGAATCATCGCGGTGCGGACGCGTTCCGACCAGCGAGATGAGACGCGCCAGCAGCCGATGGCGCACAGCGTGCCGGCCACCACGGCGCCCAGGGTCGAGACGCAGGCGATCCAGAGGCTTTGCCAGATGCTGTCGTGCCACTCGCGGCTCGACAGGAAGGCGCGCCAGTGCTGCAGCGACCAGTGCTCGTCCGGCATGGCAAGATAACGCGTGTCGGTGAAGGAGATCGGCACGACGGCAAAGGCGGGCAGGGCGAGGAAGCCCAGGACCATCCAGGCGAACGCCGTCACGATTCCGGTGGCGTGATGTCTGTTCACGACGGCCCCCTCACGCGCCGAACAGCCGCTTGACGTCGAGGACGCGGGAGAGCGCCCACAGCGCGGCAAGCACGGACAGCATCAGCGTCGTGGCCAGCATGGTTCCCAGTCCCCAGCGCAGCGTGTCGTTGATCTGGACGGCGACATACTCCGCGATCATCAGCACCTTGCCGCCGCCCAGCAGCGCGGGCGTGACGTAGAAGCCGAGCGACAGGATGAAGACCAGCGTGCCGGCGCCGATCAGGCCGGGGCGGGTGAGCGGCAGGAAGACCATGCGGAACGCCTGGAACCGGCTGGCGCCGAGGCTGCGCGCCGCCGCGACCAGCCGCACGTCGATGCCGCGCATGTTGGCGTAGAGCGTCAGCACCGCATAAGGCAGCATGACGTGGACCATGCCGATCAGGACGCCCGTTTCGTTGCGCACCAGCGGCAACGGCTCGTCGATCAGGCCCCAGGCCATCAATCCGGCATTCACCGGCCCGCGGCTGCTGAGCAGGGCGATCCAGGCAAAGGACCGAACCAGCACCGATATCCAGAAGGGCAGGAGGACGCAGAACAACATGAGACGCTGCTGGCTGGAGTTCGCGGCGCGCATCGCGTAGGCGACGACATAGCCCAGCAGCAGGGCGACGAAGGTGGTGAGCGCGGCAATGCGCAGCGTTGTCAGCAGGGTCTTCTGGACCGACGTGCTGGTGAAGAGCAGCAGGTAATTGTCGAGGCCCGGCTTGGGATCGGTGATGCTGGTGACGAGAACGTCCGCGAGCGGCACGAGATAGAGAAAGACCAGCATTGCAAGGGCCGGCAGAATAATGAGCCAGTAGGCGCCGTGGCGCGGCCGCCAGCCCGCCGGCGCGTTACTCTGCGAGGGCACGGCAATCCTCCGCCTGCCAGCCGATGTCGATCTCCGTGCCGGGAGCGAAGGTCTCCTGGCCGGCCGTGTTCGCGAGTTTCACGATGAAGTCGTCGGCGCCGAAGGCTGCGAGCCGCAGCCGCGTCTGGTCTCCGAGAAACGTCACTTCTGCAATGCGCGCGGCGAAGCGGTTGGGCGAGTCGTGCGCCGCCTCGCCCAGCAGAATCTTTTCCGGCCGCACGACCAGATGCACCGCGGACCCGGGAGCGCAGGGAACGGGCATCACCGCCGTCACCGTCTCGCCGGTCGCGAGCGTGGCTGCGCAGCAACCTTCATCGTGCTGTCGTACGGTCGCGGGAAGGGCGTTGCTCTCGCCCAGGAAGCGGGCGACGAAGAGAGAGGCCGGCGCCTCGTAGAGGCGGCGCGGCACGTCGACCTGGCGCAGGGCGCCGGTGCTGAACACCGCGACCCGGTCCGACATGGTCATCGCCTCGACCTGGTCGTGCGTGACATACACCATGGTGACGTCCAGGCGCTGGTGCAGATGCTTCAGCTCGTATTGCATCTGTTCGCGCAGCTGGCGGTCGAGCGCGCCCAGGGGTTCGTCGAGCAGGATCAGGCGAGGCTCGAAGACGAGGGCCCGGGCAACGGCGACGCGCTGCTGCTGGCCGCCGGAAAGCTGCTGCGGCCTGCGGTCGCCAAAGCCGTCGAGCCGAACCATCGACAGCGCCCGCACGACCTTCGAGGTCATCTCGGCGCGAGATACGCCGCGGACGCGGAGCGGGAAAGCAATGTTCTCCGCCACCGTCATGTTCGGAAAGAGCGCGTAGTTCTGAAACACCATGCCGATGCCGCGCTTCTCGACCGGCACGTCGGTGATGTCCTCGCCGTCCACGAATATGCGGCCCTCGGTGGGCCGCTCGAAGCCGGCGAGCATGGTGAGCGTGGTCGTCTTGCCCGACCCCGACGGGCCCAGCAGCGTCAGGAACTCGCTGCGGGCGACCTCGAGATTGAGCGCGCGGACGGCATCGACCGTGCCGTCATAGCTCTTGCGAACGTTGGCAAACCGAACAAGCGGCTCTGGAACCGGCGACAGCATGCACCGGTGCAGCGAATTCCATGCCAGCCCGAGCGCCAGCGCGACAGGCGGAAGTTACTCCACCTTGGCGCCTGACGCCTTGATCACCGGGGCGAGCTTCTTTTCCTCGGCGGCGCGATAGGCGGCGGTTTCCGCCGGCGTCATCCAGATCTGGGTAGCGCCCAGCCGGTCGAAGCCGGCTTTCACGCTGGGTTTCTCCAGAGCCTGCTTGGTCAGCGCCGAGAGCTTCTCGACCATTGCCGGCGGCACGCCGGCCGGCGCGCAGACGCCGCCCCATGAGGTGATCTCGAATCCGGGCAGGAATTCCCCGAAGGTCGGCTTGTCGGGCGCCGCCGGATGACGCTCCTTTGAGGTCACCGCGATGCCCTTCACCTTGCCGCTCTTCATGAGGCCGAGAGGCCCTGGAATGTTGTCGAACATCATGTCGACCTGGCCGGCCAGGATATCCTGATGGGCGGGCGCGCTGCCCTTGTAGGGCACGTGCAGCAGGTTGACGCCGGCCATCTGCTTGAACATCTCCCCGGTCAGGTGCGGGCTGGTGCCGGCGCCCGACGAGGCGAACGAATACTTGCCCGGATTGGCCTTCGCCAGCGCGATCAGCTCGGGGATCGTGTTGGCCGGGAAGTCGAGCCGCGTCATCAGCATGTTGGGCACCGACCACAGCATGGCAACGCCGGTGAAGTCCTTGCCCGCGTCGAACGGCAGCTTGGCATAGAGCGTGGGCGCGATGGCATGCGCGGCGATCGTATAGAGGCCGATCGTGTAGCCATCGGGGGTCGACTTGGCGATGAAGTCTGCGCCGATATTGCCGCCGGAGCCGGCGCGGTTCTCGATGATGAACTGCTGGCCCGTCAGTTCGGAAAGTTCCTGGCAGACGATGCGCGACAGCGTGTCGGTCGGGCCGCCGGCCGGAAACACCACGACGTACTTCACCGGCCGGTTGGGCCAGTCGTTCTGCGCCCGGGCGATGCCCGACGCGATCATCGGCGCGGCGAGGGCGCCGCCGGAGAGAATGAGTGCGCGTCGACGCGGAATCATGACTTTGACCATCTCGAACCTAGCCTCCTGTGCTTTCCTTGATTGGGAGGCAGTCTAGCGGAGTCGTTCCGCTGTTCAACATGTCTGCTGCCGGTCTCAGTCCGTGACGATCACTGTGTAGGAGGTCGTGGCGCCATCGGGCACGACGATGTCGACCTGCATGCCCCTGGCCGTCGGCTTGGCGCGATGCTTTTGCGGCTTGGCCGGTCTGGCGGAGATGGGGATCAGCGCGATGTCCCAGCCGCCGCTGCGCTTCAGCAGCGCCAGGGGAAGCTTGGCCCCCGCCTCGATGCTGTAGAGACCCGGACGCATCTCCTTCACCACGATGGCGCCACGCCCGTCGGTGATGGTCTCGATGATGACGCGGCCGTCAGCCTTGCTCCGGACGATGATGTCGACGCGGGTGACCGGCTCGTTGGCGGCCCACGCGATGGCAACGGGCAAGAAAGGGAGCACCAATGACGCCAGAAGCGTCCCAAGCATCCGCACCCTGTTCATTCTCCCCGTGCCGCACCCGTTCCGGCGCCTGCGTCGCATGATGACGGCGAATGCAATCAATCTCCATGTGAAATTCATTCCTGATTGATTTGCAGGGCACTGGCCGCCACGGTGGCGGCCGCAACAGGAGATGATGCAATGAAGCTGGATTTCACGGGCAAGAAGGCGATCGTTTGCGGCGGCAGCCGGGGCATCGGCAAGGCGATCGCCATGGGCTTCGCGGCCTGCGGCGGCGACGTGTCGATCTGCGCGCGCGATGCCAAGACCCTCGAAGAAACCCGCGCGGAACTCGCGAAGCACGGCCACAAGAACCATGCCGCCAGCGCCGACCTCGCGCAGGGCGACGCCGTGCGCGGTTACGTCCGTGAGGCGATCGCGGCGCTGGGGGGAGTAGACCTCCTGATCAACAACGCGTCGGCCTTCGGCTCCTCGGACGACGACAAGGGTTGGACCAGCAGCCTCGCGGTCGACATGCTCTCGATCGTGCATGCGACGCAGGAGGCCCTGCCGGAACTGAAGAAGTCGCAGGGCAACGTGGTCAACATCTCCTCGATCTCGGCGCTCCATCCGGCGGCGCGCCAGCCGCCCTACGGTGCCATCAAGGCGGCGGTGATCCACTACACGGTCACCCAGGCGGCGATGTATGCGAAGGATCGCATCCGTGTGAACTGCATCGCTCCCGGCTCGATCGAGTTTCCCGGCGGCGTCTGGGACAAGCGCAAGACCGACAATCCCGCCCTCTACAACGGCACGCTGGCCTCGATCCCGTTCGGTCGCATGGGCCATGCCGAGGAGGTCGCGAACGTCGCGCTGTTCCTGGCCTCGCCGCTGGCCTCCTGGGTGACCGGCCAGACCATTGCGGTGGCCGGCGGACAGGGGTTGTAAGGTCCATGTCCTCGACGAACCGCTCCCACGTCCTGCTCTGGACCGATTCTCCGACGGCCTATCTCGATGCGATCCAGACCGCGGGTCTCGCCGAGCGGGTCGCGATCGACACGCTGCCGCGCAAGGAGAAGCCCTCGGCCGAGCAACTCGCCCGCACCGAGGCGATGATGGCGGGGGCGGTGCCGGCGGGGCTGCTGCCGGCGATGCCCCGACTGCGCTGGGCGCAGGCGATGAGCGCCGGCGTCGACAACTGGCTGGCGCTGCCCGACCTGCCGTCGGGCCTCACGCTGACCTGCGCGCGCGGAACTCACACCGAGTCGATGCCCGAGAACATCATCGGCGCGCTGTTCCATGTCGCGAAGCCCTACGCGCAGGTCGCCGAGCACCAGAAGCAGAGCAAGTGGGTCCATACGGTGGCCCAGCCCCTGACGGGCAAGACGCTCGGCATATTGGGCCTGGGCGCGATCGGCCAGGAAGTGGCGCGCATCGCCGTCGCGCTCGGGATGCACGTGATTGGCACGAAGCGGCGGCCGACGCGCATCCCGAACGTGGCCGAGGTGCTGGCGCCCGAGCGGACCGACGAGGTTCTGTCGCAGTCTGACTTCGTGCTGCTGCTGCTGCCGGCGACACCGGAGACCGAGAACTTCATCGATGCGAAGCGGCTGGCCAGGATGAAGCCATCCGCCTGGGTGCTGAACTTCGGCCGCGGCCAGATCATCAATGACGCCGATCTCATGGCCGCCACGCGGGAGAAGAAGATCGCCGGCGCCCTGCTCGACGTCTTCCGGCAGGAGCCCCTGCCGTCGGAGCATCCGTTCTGGAAGGCTCCGGGCATCATCGTGCTGCCGCACATCGGCGGTCCGCACCCGCAGCGCGACCGTTTCGTGGCGCGACTGTTCGTCGAGAACCTCAAGCGCTTTCTCGACGGCGAGCCGCTCAAGGAAGTCGTCGACCGCGCCGCGGGTTACTAGAGTCTCTCCGTCCTGACGTGACCCATTCACCTCATTCTGAGAGTCTGGCCGGAAATGAATTGAATCGATTCAAGCACTTGCCTCATCCTGAGGAGCGCCGCCCCTCGAATACCTCGGGGTAAACTCCGGGCGCGTCTCGAAGGATGGGCAACAGGCAAGGTGCGCGTTCCCACCCTTCGAGACGCATCGCTGCGCGATGCTCCTCAGGGTGAGGTTATCGAGGCTGTTCATAGCCTCTTGTTTTAGCTGCATTCCTTTCGAGTCAGACTCTCAGGGAGAGGTTGAGCACCGTGGTTCATCGAGGGGCCCATCAGCGGCGATAGCTTCCGCCTCCACATCGACCGTGTGCTCGTTCCGCCTCTGCGCCCCGGCGACCTCGTCAAGCTGCGTAAACGAAATAAACGCAATAAACGAAATAACTCGCGCCGGGAGCGGCCCCCCTCCGGGGCGGGTGGTAGCTGCATACCGCGAGGTCGGTGCGGGAACGTCCTGGATGATCTCGGCTCGGCCTGCGCAAAGCCGCAACGCGCAGCCACGGCGCCATCCCCCAGCTGCTTCCAACCGTCAAACCGGATGAATGCCTGCACGCCTTCGCAGAGGCGGGAGACGCTCGAACGCCTCCCGGCTTGCGCTAACCGGGCTGGACGCTACTTCAGGCCGAAGGGCGCGAATTGCTGGGCGACCTCGGGATCGAGCGTGACGGCCGCGGCCTTGTCTGCGTCTCCCTCCCGCGTCTCGCCGATCATGCTGCGCGCGATGCCGCGGCCGTAGAGCGCCAGCGGGCGGTTGGGATCGACGTCGAGAGCGTCGTTGTACTCCTTCACCGCGAGGCGGGGATCGCCCAGCTTCAGGTAGATGAAGCCGCGCGTGTCGCGGACGTCGAGGTTCAGCGGCATCAGCTTCTGTGCCGTGTCGCAGTCCTGCAGGCCGGCCACCAGATCCTTGCCGGTGATGGCGCGGATGAGGCAGCGGTTGTTGTAGGCCCGACCCATGCCGGGTTCGAGCTTGATGGCCGCGTCGTAGTCGGCCAGCGCCTTGTCGTACTCTTGCCTGGCGAAGTGGGCATAGCCGCGATTGTAGTAGGCGACGGGATTGTCGGAATCCGCCTTGATCGACTCGTCGAGGTCGCTGATCGCCTGGTCGTACCTGCCTTCCTCCGAAAGGAGGGCGGCGCGATTGGCCAGCGCCTGCGGGTAACGGGGGGCGACTTTCAGCGCCGTTTCGTAATCCTGCATCGCCAGCTGCCTCTGGGCGCGCCGGTTGTTGGCGAGGCCGCGTATCACGTAGGCTTGCGCATTGTCGGGCGCGAGGCGAATGGCGCGGTCGAGGTCGGCGAGTGCGCGGCCGTTGTCGCCGATCTGGCTGTAGGCATTGCCGCGGGCGATCAGGGCATCGACATTGTCGGGCTGCAGCATCAGGACCTTGTCGAAATCCTCGATGGCGCGATTGTAGGAACGCTTGCGGGTCGCCAGCATCACGCCCCGACCGAGATACGCAAGCGAGTTGCCTGGGTCGACGCGGATTGCGTCGCCATAGTCGGAGAGGGCACGGTCGGTCTCGCCCATCGCATGCAGCGAGGTGGCGCGGCGATAGAGGTTCAGCGAATCGGGATTCCTGGGATCGACGGCGCCGTCATAGTGCTTCAGCGCCTCCGCGTAATCCTCGGCGGCCAGCACCTTGTCGCCCAGCGCCGTGCGGGCAATGCCGCGGGTGAGCCGGGCCAGGGCGATTTCAGGCGGCTTGAGCCGGCGGGTCTGCAGCGCCTTGGAGCAGGCGGCCGCTCGCACATGGGCGTCCGCGACCGTGGGCCACGCGCCCCGCACGCACTCGTCATAGAGCTGGGCCACCGCCTGGTCGGAAAGGGGAGCGGCGGGAGCGGGGCCCTGCGCTGGGGCCGGAGTGGTCGCCTGCCGGTCGCGGACCGAGGGCGGCGGATAGAGGTGGTAGGCAAAGGCATAGATGCCGGCACCGCCGGCGATGAACGCCGCCGCGGTCAGCAGGAGCTTGGTCGAAAGGCGCATAGGCAAGGGCTCGATCTGAGAGAATGTCGTCTCAAGTCGGGCGCTTTTACCAGAAGTGCGCAGTTCTGTCGTACGTCGGACAGAGTACGGCCCGCTCCCTGCGGAGCGGGCATGTCTCCTTGAAGTCGAAAACTAGCGGGTCGTGCCCGTCGCGCCGCCGGAAACGCCACCGGAGCCCGACGGTGCCGGCGCCATGCCCTGGTTCACCGAGCCGCCGCCGGTGCCGGCGCTGCCGCCTGCGCTTCCACCGCTCTGGGCCATCGCGGAGCCGCCGAAGAGAAGGGCGGCCGCGGCGACGGCAATGAGCTTGGTCGTGTCCATGAGTTCCTCCTGGTGCGTTGCTTGATGCAGGAGAAACAGCCAGTCGGAGCGATCGTTGCGGCGATCTCAACTATCCAGAAACCGCCTCGTTTCGGCCACCGCATCGGCCAGACCGACGCGTTCGACGGTCACGCCTTGCGGAAAGGCGCTGAGCAGACGACTGGGCAAACGCGAATCGAGCATCACGAAGACGCCGCGATCGTCGGCGCGACGGATCAATCGTCCATAGGCCTGCTTCAGCCGCAGCCGCGCCAGCATGTCGTCGTAGCCGTTGGCGCCCGCGCCCGCCGCCTTCCAGTGCGCCTTGCGGGCGCGGTGAAGAATGTCGGGGCGTGGCCAGGGTACGCGGTCGAACACGATGAGCCGCAGCGACCGTCCCGGCACGTCGACACCGTCACGCACGGCGTCGGTGCCGAGCAGGCACGAATGCTCCTCGGCGCGGAAGATGTCGACCAGGGTCGCGGCATCCATGCCGCCGACATGCTGGGCGTAGAGCGGCAGGCCGGCTTCCTCGAGCACCGGCGCGATGCGCTGGTGCACGGCGCGCAAACGGCCGATCGCGGTGAAGAGGCCCAGCGCGCCACCCCCCGACGCAAGGAAGAGTTCGCGATAGGCTGCGGCCACCAGCTCGGCATCGTCGCGCTTGACGTCCTTCACGACCAGGACCTTGGTCGCGTTCGCATAGTCGAACGGCGACGCCATAGCCGCGCGCATCGCCGGCGCCGCGAGATGCCGCGTGCCGGTGCGCGCTTCGGCAACCGTCCAATCCGCCTGTGCCGCAACGTCCTCGTCGTTGGCGGCCTGCGGCACGCCGAGCGCATCGCGCAGGGTCGCCGAGGTGATCACCGCGCCATGAGCGGGCCGGATCACCGAATTCACGAACGGCTCGGCCGGATCCAGATAGTGGCGATGCATGCCGACGTCGTATTCGCGGCCCTGCACCCGTTCGACGCCGAACCAGTCGACAAAGGCGGGGTCGGGATCGTTGTGCAGGCCGCGCAGCATGGCGCGCCAGGATTCGAGCGTCAGCTCGCAGCGGTTGGTGAGCGACCGCGCCACGCCTTCGATGCGCGCGCGCTGGCCGGAGTCGAGCTTGTCGGCCTCGCCTTCGAGCTTGGCGCGCAGCGCCTGGCGCAGCCGGCGCACCGGCTGCAGCATCTTCTCCAGTGCCTCGGCGAGCTGGTCCGCCGCTTCGACGAGACCGGGATTGAGCGGTCGTACGTCGCATTCCTGGCCGAATCCCTGGTCGTCGCCGGCCGAGCGCGCCCGCACCTGCTGGCGCACCAGCGCGAGGAACTCCTCGGCGGGGCCCAGCACCGTGCCGTCAGCCAGCCGCGTCTGCCAGTTGGGCGAGGGAAGCTGCTGCGCAAGGTCGAGAAGTCGGCGCAAGGCGTTCTGGGCCTCGACATCCTCGCCGAGCAGGTCGGTGACGCGGCGCTCCAGCCCACGGGCGCGGCTGCCGCGCCGTCCCTCCGCACCCAGCAGCCAGCGGCGCAGGTCCGACGCCTCGACCCCGCTCAGATGCGCGCCGAACGCACCGTCGGCGGCATCGAACAGGTGATGGCCCTCGTCGAACACGTAGCGCAGCGGCCGCGTGCCGTCGTCGAGCCCGCCCATCGCCGCCTGGATCATCACCAGCGCATGGTTGGCGATGACGATATCGGCCTGGCGGGCGCGGCGGATCGTGCGCTCGACGTAGCACTTCCGATAATGTTCGCAGGCCGAGTAGATGCATTCGCCGCGCCGGTCGGCCAGCCGCTGCACGCGGCTGCGGCCCACCAGGTCGAGCAGCCAGGCCGGGAGGTCGCCGCCGATCATGTCGCCGTCGCGGCTGGCCAGCGCCCAGCGCGCCAGCAGGCCGAGACCGACCGCGTTCTCCGGCACCAGGCCGGTGCGCATCGCCGCCTCCTGGAAGTTCAGCAGGCAGAGATAGTTCTCGCGGCCCTTGCGGATGACGACACGGCGACGCTTCTCCGCCGAGTCGCGATGCAGCCGGTCGAGCTCGTTGTCGATCTGACGCTGCAGGTTGCGGGTGTAGGTCGAAATCCAGACCGGCGCGCCATTCTTCTCGGCCCACAGGCTGGCCGGCGCGACATAGCCCAGCGTCTTGCCGACGCCGGTGCCTGCCTCGACGAGAACGACGTGGGGTTTGCCTTCCTCCTCGCGCGGCGCGAAGGCCTCGCTGGCGGCCGAGGCATAGTCGCTCTGGGTCGGCCGGGCCTCGGCCAGGTTGGCGCCGGCCGAAACCAGATGCGCCAGCCGCAATCGCGCCTCGCGCGGTTCAACCGGCTGGCTGCCCGGCGGCGGCGCGGGCGGCGGCTCCTCCCACACGGGCAGGCTCTTCCAGATGTCGAGACCGGCGCCCGGGCGTGCTTTCCGGCTACCCTGGTCGATGCCGAGCGCCGTCAGCACCGCATCGCCCCAGCTCCAGTGCCCAAGGGCCATGGCGAGCGCCGTTTCCTTCAGTTCGGGCGAGGCCAGCGCCGCCATGTCGTCGAGTTCATCGAGCAGCGAGCGGGCGATCGCGGGCAGGGCCGCCGCCTCCTGTTCCGGCGTCGCGGGGACTTGCAGGCCGAGTGTTTCGCACAGGCCGCGCACCGTGGGCAGGCAGAAGAGCGCCGGCCGCACGAAGGCGAAGAGTTCGAGCAGGTCGCGTGCCGGGATCTCCTCGAGCCCGAGCCGCGCCGCTACCGCGGGGGCATGGCAGATCAGCGGAGGGCTACCGGCCGCCCGGGCCCCTGCATTGGTGCCGCTCAGCCGCTCCAGCGTTCCGTCAGGCGCGCGCCAGAGCGCGCCGCGAGCGGTCGCGACCAGGGCGGGCCACAGAGAGGTCGCGGGGTTTGTCACGCGGCGCTGAATAGCACAGGGCAAACGGCCGATGCAGTGACCGTCGGTTGTCCCTAGAATCTGCCCCCATGAAACCACCGCCCATCGTCAGGAAGACCACCGCCGTCTTCCACCAGTCCGGCGCCCTGCAAGTGGGCAAGGGCAAGATCACCGGCATCATCGCCCTCACTTTGGGGGGCTTGCCGTGCTGGCGGTGCTCGCCTTCCACTTCCCGGAGTATTTGACCACGCCGGACCTGCGCAAGAAGTACGATGTGGGGCTGCTGCGCCAGGTGCTGCTGGTGGGCATGGTGATCGCCGGCGGCATGGCGATCGCCAACCTGGTCCAGCGCCGCAATCGCTGGCTGAATGCGACGGCACTGGCCCTGATCGCACTGGCCGCCGCATTGGGCGGCCATCGCGTCCCCGTCACCGACTTTCCCGACAACACGCCCTATGTCGGCCTCGACTGGTTCATCCTCGACCTGCTGGGCTCGAGCATGATCTTCATCCTGGTCGAGAAGCTGGTGCCGCTCCATCGCGACCAGCCGGTTTTCCGGCCGGGCTGGCAGACCGACTTCACGCACTTCATCGTGAATCATCTGCTCGTCGGACTGGCGCTGCTGATCGTGAACTTCGCCGCCCATTTCGCCTTCATCGACTACATCTTCGGCACGGCGGTGAAATCCGACCGCCGCTTTCCCGGCAAGTACGGCGTGCTGGGCGACTACATGCCCAGCGGCTTCGTGCGCCAGCAGCTCTTCCCCTTCACCTGGAAGGGCTGAGCGCGCGTCGTCTTCCGTCGGCCACCAGCGACAAGACGGCCGCCAGCGTGAGGGCGGCGACGGCGACCAGTAGCGGCATCGCGAGGCTCCCCGTGGCGTCGTAGACATAGCCCGCGAAGGCCGGTCCCAGGATCTGGCCGAAGCTGAACGACGCCGTCATCAGGGCGATTCGGCTGCGCGGATCGCCGTCGCCCGACCGGGTGGCGATCAGGCCGAGCGCGGTGATGCCCACGAATGTGCCGCCGACGAACACCGCCGAAATCAGGATGCTCGCGGGATGCAGCCACAACGCGCTGGCCGCGACACCGGCCGCTTCGACCAGGCAGGCGACGGCGAACAGCCGCAAGATACCCCAGCGGCGACCCAGCTCCGTCCACAAGGCGACGGACGGTACCGCGCTCAGGCCGAACAGGACCCAGACATAGGGCTCCAGATGGGCCAGCGCCGCGGTCCCGCGCACCATGTCGACGATGAAGGTCGCGGTGATGACGTAGCCGAAGCCGAACAGGCCATAGGCCAGGAGCAGGGCCACGAAGTCCGCCGACAGACGCAGCTCCGCCGGAGCGGGCGGCGCCCGACCAGTCCTCTCGTCAGGCGGCACCAGCCGCACGACCGCCAGGCCGGCGGCCGCGGCCAGGGCGGCGCTTGCGAACCACAGCATCGTCCAGGCGGCGCCGGCCTGAAGCAGCAGCGCCACGGTCGCGGCGGAAACGGCGATCCCGACCCCGACACCTGCGAAATGAATGGCCGAGAGGGCGCCGTTGCCCGTCGCGGCCAGCCGGTCGATCACCAGGGCGGAACTGAAGATCAGTGCAAAGGCGCTCGCCACGCCGGCCACGAATCGCAGCCCGAGAAAGGCGGACATCCCCGTCGAGAGGCCCATGCCGAACAGGCAAATCGCAGTGATCGCGAGCGAAGCCAGCAGCCAGGAGCGGCGCGTGCCTGGAAGGCGGAGCGCGGCCAGGATCGCGCCGGCGAGGTAGCCCAGGAAATTCGCCGAGGCGATGAAGCCGGCCTGCGCCTTGGTGAGACCAAGGGCCTCGACCATCGGCGGCAGGATCGGCGTGTAGACGAACCGGCCGACCCCCATGGCCGCGCCCATTGCCAACAGGCCGCCGAGGCTGAGCAGGAGGGCGCGTCTGTTCATTGCGAGAGCGGCACTTTGGGCTGCGGCCGCAATTGACGCAAATGGCCCTCGCACCTAGTTTGCCCGATCCATGTCCCAAATCGATCGTACCCTTGCCGAGGCCGCGCGCGCGTGGCCGTTTGAAGAAGCCCGCAAGCTCGTTGCCCGCATCGGCGGCAAAGCGCCGGCGAAAGGCTATGTGCTGTTCGAGACCGGCTACGGCCCGTCGGGCCTGCCCCATATCGGCACGTTCGGCGAGGTGGTGCGCACGACCATGGTGCGCCAGGCCTTCCGTCGCCTGTCCGACGTTCCGGCGCGGCTGTTCTGCTTCTCCGACGACATGGACGGCCTGCGCAAGGTGCCGGACAACGTGCCGAACAAGGAGATGCTGGCCGCCCACCTCGGCAAGCCGCTGACCTCCGTGCCCGATCCCTTCAGCAACGAGCATCCGAGTTTTGGCGCGGCAAACAACGCTCGCTTGCGCGCCTTCCTCGATTCCTTCGGCTTCGAGTACGAGTTCCAGTCGGCGACCGACTGGTACAAGTCCGGCCGCTTCGACGGGATGCTGCTCGCCATGCTGCGGCACTACGACGAGGTCCAGGCGGTCATGCTGCCGACCCTCGGCGAGGAGCGCCGGGCGACCTACTCGATTTTCCTGCCGATCTCGCCCAAGACGGGCCGCGTGCTGCAGGCGCCGGTGATCAAGACCGACGCCGATGCCGGCACGATCGTCTATCGCGACGAGGACGGCTCGATGGTCGAGACGCCGGTCACCGGCGGCAACGTCAAGCTGCAGTGGAAGGCCGACTGGGCCGGCCGCTGGTTCGCGCTCGACGTCGACTACGAGATGTACGGCAAGGACCTGATCCCCTCGGCCGAACTCTCGGCGAAGATCGTGCGTATCCTGGGCGGCAAGCCGCCGGAGGGCTTCAACTACGAGCTCTTCCTCGACGAGGAAGGCAAGAAGATCTCGAAGTCCAAGGGCAACGGCCTCTCGGTCGAGGAGTGGCTGCGCTACGCCTCGCCGGAATCGCTGTCGCTCTACATGCACCAGCAGCCGCGGCGCGCGAAGCGTCTCCATTTCGACGTGATCCCGCGCGCCATCGACGACTATCTCTCGCTGATCGAAAAGCTGCCGAAGGAAGAGCCCGCCCGCGCGCTGGAGAATCCGGCCTGGCACATCCACGACGGCGCGGCGCCCGCCAACTCTGCGGCCGGCGTCACCTTCGGCATGCTGCTGAACCTGGCCGGTGTCGCCAATACCGAGGACAAGGACGTTCTCTGGCAGTATCTGCGCCGCTACGTGCCGGGCGCCACGCCGGAGAACGCGCCCTATCTCGACCGGCTGCTCGCCGGTGCGGTCGCGTATTACCAGGACTTCGTGAAGTCCTCGAAGAAGTTCCGGCTGCCCACCGAACGCGAACGGCTGGCGCTGCAGGACCTGCTCGAGACGCTGCGCAAGATGCCCGAGGACGCGACGGCGGAAGTCATCCAGGACGAGGTCTACGAGGCGGGCAAGCGCCACTTCGCCAAGGAAGAGCTGCGGCAGTGGTTCAAGACGCTCTACGAGGTGCTGCTCGGCAGCGAGCAGGGACCGCGCATGGGTGCCTTCATCAAGCTCTATGGCCGCGACAATGTCGTGAATCTGATCGAACGCGCGCTGGCCGGCGAGGATCTGGGTAAGGCAGCGTAGGGACCAGCGACATGCATGACGGCGTCGTCTTCGACTATCTCAATCCCGACGTTCCGGCCGGGCTGCGCCTGCTCGACGTTCCCCTGGTCCGCGCCAATCGCGACACGATCAAAGGCTACGGTGAAGTCGTGCGCGACCCGAAGAAGCAGAAGATCGAGATCGTGCCGTGGCCGCTCAGCGGCTCGCGCAAGCTCGATGCCGGCACCGGCATCGAGGGTGGCACGACCGAGGGCATCTTTTCCTGTGAATGGCGCGACAACGAGCTGATCGGGCGCAACGAGGCGGTGGGCGGCCATTATGTCATCGGTTTCCGCGACCTGCCGGAGACGGTTCGCCCCGGCGTGAAGCTCAGCCAGGGCCGCGTGCTCCTGTGGCACTGCAACTATCACCCCGACGGTGGGCAGCTCTTCTGGCCGCTCGACGGCAAGCCGTTCGTGGTGCCGGCCGCGTTGCCGGGCGACGACCTCCAGCCCGAGAGCTTCAAGGCCTTCTGGTCGGACGGCAGCGTCGGCATCTACATCCATCCCGGCATCTGGCACGAGGGCGTGTTCCCGGTGAACGAGACCGGCCGCTTCTTCGACAAGCAGGGCAAGGTGCACGCGCGCGTGAGCTGCGATCTCGCGCGCGAATTCGGCGTGCTGCTCAACGTGCCGCTGCCGCAGGGCTGAAGCCCGCCGCGGCCCGGAACACCCTCGACAGGGCGGCGATGGCCTCGGGCCGCTCGATCGCGGCCTCGTCCTGGGCCATCATCTCCCAGACGGCTCCCTCCACGGCGGCGAGCGCCACGGCGAGTTGCGCCGTGTCGGCGGTCACTGCGCCGGCTGCCGCGAGCTTGGCCTGAAGGGCGGGGACGAACCGTCGCGCTTCCTCGATGATCGCCTGGCGCCCCTGCACTTCGGGCAATGCGTCGCGCAGCGCGAGCGAGACGTCGAGGCCCTTGCGCTTCTCGACGACGAAGGCGGCGATGGTGGCGTCGATAACCTCGTCCGGCGATGCAGCCTCTGACAGGTCGGCGGCCATGACGGCGTCCAGATAGGTGCGCGTGCGCTGCCGGACGATCTCGACGGCGATGGCGTTGCGGTTCGGGAAGTACTGGTAGAGGGAGCCGACCGAGACGCCGGCCAGCGTCGAGATGCGGGTCGTCGTGCAGGCGGCCCATCCGTCGCGCCGCAGAATGCGAATGGTCGCCTCGACGATGGCATCCACCGTGGCGGCCGAGCGGGCCTGGAGGGGCTTCTTGCGCGGTTTCAGGGCAGCCGGCACGGCGTGGCTCCGATGCGAATGGACGGTCAGTGACCTGATTTCCATTTTCAATGGACCTCAGCCGGAGTCAAAGTATGACCGTCCTCCACCTCGTCACTGGCGGCACATCGGGGATCGGCCTCGAACTCGTGCGCATGCTGCTCGCCGACCCGGCGAACCGGGTCATCGTCGGTGCCCGGCGGCCGGCAGAAGCGGCGGCGCTGCGAGCCCTTGCCGACGGAGGGCGCCTCGACATCCTGCCGCTCGATCTCGCCTCGCTCGCCTCGACGGCGGCATTCACTGACGCCCTCAGGGCACGTCTTGCCGACGAGCGTCTCGCGTCTCTGGCCGCCAATGCCGGCGTCCAGAACGTGAAGGCACGGCGAATGACCGTCGACGGCTACGAGGAAACCCTGCAGGCCAACTGGCTGGCACACGCGCTGATGATCGAACGGCTGCTGCCCGTCCTCGCGCCCGGCGCGCCGGTCGTCTTCACGGCAAGCGGCACGCATGACCCGGCCAGCGCCACCGCCCGCCTGTTCGGATTCAGGGGCGGCCTCTATCGAGGCATCGAAAGGGTGGCGCGAGGTGACCTCGACGGCAGCGCGTCCGAGACGCAGCAGGGTCTGGACCGCTACGCCAGCTCCAAGCTCGTCGCCATCCTGCATGTCTATGCGCTTGCGCGCAGAACGCCGGCAGGCGGGCCGCGCTGGTTCGCCTTCGATCCCGGCCTGATGCCGGGCACGGGGCTGGCGCGCGATCGCTCCGCCGTGGAGCGCTGGGCCTGGTCGACGATCCTGCCGGTGGTGGCGCGGGCGATTCCCGGCGCCAGCACCCCGCAGAGGTCGGCTGCGATCTACGCGCGGTTGCTCACGGGACGCCTGTTTCCGCAGGAGAGCGGCGTACATCTCGATTTCTCCGGCCGCAGGACGGCGAGTTCGGCCGATTCCAACCGCCAGGATTGGCAGGAGGAGGTGGCGGCCTTCGCGGGCGCGATCTCTCGGGGCTGGCATCCGGTCGCGCTTTCTTGACAATCAGGGCAGGGCGCACCTTCGCGTGAGCTGCGATCCTGCATGCGACTCAAAAAATATTCCAAAGAATATTATTCGCTTGCGCCATAACATTCCAAAGAATATGAATAAATTCCCTGGAATGTTATGGAGGAATTCATGGCTATTTCGCGCAAGTCCTTTATCCGCATCCTGGGCGGCGGCCTCGTCGTGGCGACGGGCGTTGCCGTCGCCGTGCCGCGGCTCGACGCCATGCCCGCCGTGGCTGTCGAGGGCTGGCGCGGTCCTGGTCCGGAGGAGGCCGATCCGCGCCGGCGGGCGCTCGCCTGGGCCCTGCTCGCGCCCAATCCGCACAATCTCCAGTCCTGGGCGGTCGATCTTTCACGACCCGACACGATCATGCTCCATGTCGATGCCACGCGACTGCTGCCCCAGACCGATCCGTTCTCGCGCCAGATCCTGATCGGCCACGGCTGCTTCCTGGAGATTCTGGCGATGGCGGCGGCGGCCGACGGCTATCGCGCCGACATCACGCTCTTTCCCGAGGGCGCCTGGGCTCTGGACAAGCCCGTGGCGCGGATCGTGTTAACGAGACAGCCGGGCATCGCGGTCGATCCGCTGTTCGTCCAGGTGCCGCGGCGGCGCACGGTCAAGGGCAGGTTCGAAGCCCGCATGGTCGATCCTGTGCACACGGCGGCGCTGCTTGTGGGGCACAGCACACAGGCGCTGCCTCTCGCCATCGTCGATGAGCCCGGCAGGGTCGACCGCCTACGCACCCTGGCCATCGCCGGCTCGGAACTGGAGATGAATACGGTCCGGACTCACAAGGAGAGTATCGACGTCGCGCGCATCGGCGCCGCCGAGATCGCCACCCACCGAGATGGAATCTCGCTGAAGGGGCCGATGATCTGGGCGTTGCGCCAGACCGGGCAGATGACGCCTGAAAAGGCGATGACCCCCGGAACGCTAGCGTGGAACGGAGGGCGCGACTATACGCTGGCCGGCTACGGCAGCGCCCGCGCCTTCGGCTGGATCGCCAGCGGCGACAACACGCGGACCACCCAGATCGCCGTCGGTCGCAGTTATGTCCGCCTGCAGCTCGCAGCGACGTCGCTCGGCTTGGCGTTGCAGCCGCACAGCCAGACCCTGCAGGAATATCCCGAAATGGCGGATCTGCGCGCGGCGGTGCACAGGGAAACCGGCACGCCGGACGGTGCGACGCTGCAGATGTTCTTCAGACTGGGCTATGCTGGCGATCCCGGTCCGTCGCCCCGACGGCCGCTTCAGAGTTTCGTGACCGTTTGACCGAGCCGCCGCTTCCCTTCCGCATCGTCAACTGGATCGGCATCATCGACCAGTTGGCCTCGACCGAGGCCAACCAGGTGTTGAGGCCGCTCGGCCTTCAGTTGCCGCAGTTCGTTCTGCTGAATCATTTCAGCCACCGGCCCGACGAAACCAGGACCGTCACGGGCGTCGCCCGCGCGTTGCAGCAACCCCAGCCGGGCGTCACCAAGAACGTACAGAAGCTGGTGGCCAAGGGCTGGCTGCGCGAGCGTACGAACGGTGGCGACGGCCGTTCGAAGCTGCTTGTCCTGACGCCCGCCGGCCTCGCCAAGCATCGCGCGGCCGTGGCGGCGCTCACCCCCAGCCTTGCGCGTGCCTTCGACGACTGGCCGGAGCGCGATCAGCGGTTGCTTTTCGCGATGCTCGACCGGCTCAAGCTCTGGTTCGATCGGGATCGGGATCGGCTGCCTCAGTAACTGCGCCGAGATAGGCGACGATCATCCGCACGATCTCGTCCTCGAAGGCCCGGCTTGCGAGGAAGGGCTGCTCCTCCAGCACGGCGGCGCGGACGACCCCCATGAGGGATCGCGACACGACGAAGGCCTGTTCGCGGGTGAGCGGTCCGACCAGCGGGTTCGGCCCGCGTCCGACGGTCTCGCCCGCGCGTGCAATGAAGGCTGCGACGGGCGCGATCAGCTCGATGCCGGTTCCCTGCGCCAGAAGCGCCTGCACGACCGCCTTGCGGGCGCGCTGCCGGCCGCGGAAGGCATGGACGATCGCCCGCACCATGGCGCGCACGCGTCCTTCGACCGAGGGATCGTCCTCGCCCTGCAGCGCCCGTCCGACCTCGCGCAGCGCGGCTTCCATCTCTCCGCGGGCCAGCGCCATAAGCAGCGCGTTCTTGTCGGCAAAATACTGATAGAGCGTGCCGATGCTGACGCCGGCACGCTCGGCGACCGCGTTTGTGGTGAAGGCGGCCAGGCCACCTTTCTCGAGAATCTGAGCCGAGGCTTCGACGATCGACGCGACGGTCTGCGCCGCACGCGCCTGGCGCGGCATTCTTCTTGTGTTTTCAGCGGCTTGGCGGCGTGCGGCCATGACGACACCGGACGGGGGAAGGCGAGTAACCGAATATGAGCATCGCTCATATATTCGACCGCAGCAAGTCACATGGAGGCTTTCGTGCAGTCACTCGCCACTCTCTATCTCGTCATCCTGCCGCTCGTGCTGGCGGCGGCCTTGGCCGAAGGCATCTGGCAGTCGCGGACGCGGGCCGAGGCCTATGACTGGAAATCCTGGGCCTGCTCGCTGGGCGACCTCGCCGGCCGCCGACTGCTGGCCTTCATTCCCTATACGCTCGCCGCGCCATGGCTCGGCTGGATGTATGAGCACCGTCTCTTCACCCAGTCGCTCGACGATGTCGGTTCGGTCGCGCTGCTCTTCGTCGGGCTCGAATTCTTCTACTACTGGTTCCATCGCGCCAGCCACACGGTGCGCTGGTTCTGGTCCTCGCACTCGGTGCACCACTCGCCCAACCAGTTCAACTTCGCCATGGCCTATCGCCTGGGCTGGATCGGCCGCTTCACCGGCACGTCGCTCTTCTTCACGCCGCTGGTGCTGCTGGGCTTCACGCCGGAGACGGTGCTGACGGCGCTGTTCCTGAACCTGCTCTATCAGTTCTGGATCCATGCCGACTGGATTCCCAAGCTGGGCTTTCTCGAGGGTATCCTCAACACGCCGTCCGCCCATCGCGTCCATCACGCGCGCAACCCGGAGTATCTCGACGCCAATTTCGGCGGCGTGCTGATCGTCTTCGACCGCCTGTTCGGCAGCTATGTACCGGAGCGCGATGACCTGCCGTGCGACTATGGCCTGGTCTCGCCCGCGGTCTCATCGCGCAATCCGCTCGTCCTGAACGTCGGCCCGTGGGTGGGCCTCGTGAAGGACCTCGCCTCGGCGCGCTCGGCTCGGGACGTCTGGATGTACCTGTTCGGTGCGCCGGGCTGGCGTCCCGACGGGACGGGCCTCACGGCCGCCGAGGTGCGCAGGGCCCACGCGCTGCGGGCCGGGAACGCCGAAACTCGGGCAGCCATGACGTAATCTCCCTTGAGCCGCCCGATCGCCGCCGACAGATTGGGCGCAAAGGAGAACGCCATGGCCAGGGACAAGGTCTGCGTCGTGATCGGCGCAGGCGATGCGACGGGCGGCGCCATTGCCCGTCGCTTCGCACGCGAGGGATACACTGCCGTCGTCACGCGCCGCAGCGCCGACAAGCTTCAGTCGCTGGTGGCGCGCATCGTGGAGGAGGGCGGCCGGGTCCATCCCTTCGGTTCCGATGCCCGCGACGAAGCGCAGGTCGAGGCGCTGTTCCGCCAGATCGAGACCGAGATCGGCGAGGTCGAGGTCTTCGTCTTCAACATCGGCGGCAACGTGCGTTTCGACATTCGCGACACGACCTCCCGAGTCTATCGCAAGGTCTGGGAGATGACGGCCTTCGCCGGTTTCCTGACGGCGCGCGAGGCGGCCAAGGCCATGGCGCCGCGCGGCCGCGGCACGATGATCTTCACCGGCGCCACCGCCTCGATTCGCGGCGGTCGCGGCTTCTCGGCCTTTGCCGGCGGCAAGCACGCGGTGCGGGCGCTGGCCCAGTCGATGGCGCGCGAGCTCGGTCCGCAGAACATCCATGTCGCGCATGTCATCGTCGACGGCGCGATCGACACCGAATGGATCAAGTCCAATTTCCCGGACCGTTACAATGCCGGCCCCGATGCGATCCTCAATCCCGACGACATCGCCGAAACCTACTGGCAGCTCCACCGCCAGAAGCGCAGCGCCTGGACTTTCGAAATGGATCTGAGGCCCTGGAAGGAGAGCTGGTAACTAAACTCACCCCGTCGTCCTGAGCGGAGTGAGCGAAGCGAACGAAGTCGAAGGACCTCTTTTCGCTTCCACAGGTCGTGCGTCGGAAAAGAGGTCCTTCGACTGCGCCGCCCTGCGGGCGGCTCCGCTCAGGACGACGGGAAACTCTACGCCCGTACCGCCCGCAGCTTCAGCAGTGCCAGCATCATGTCGATGGTTGGCGTCGCCACGCCCGCCAGTTCACTGAGATCGGCAATCGAGTCGGCGAGCGCGTCGATCTCCAGCGGCTTGCCGGACTGAAGGTCGGTCAGCATCGACATCTTGTGGTCGCCCAAGCCGACCGTGAACTCGATACGCTTCTCCATCGGCGTCGCCATCGTCGCCCCGAATTTGGCGGCGACGGCTTCGGCCTCCGTCATCATGCGGCGCGCGATGCCGAGGGCGCCGGCGCTGCGGCCGATCCCGCCATTGTCGGCGAGCGTCAGCACCGCGATCGGGTTCCAGGTCAGGCTGTTGATCATCTTGCTCCAGATCTCGGCGCGGATGTCGGCCTTCACCGGCGCCTTGAGGCCGGCCTCGGTCATGGCCGCGCTGAGCGCGGTGACGCGCGCTGAGTTCGAGCCGTCGGGCTCGCCCAGCGGCAGGTAGCAGACCTCGTTCTCGAGATGCGCCACGCCGGGCTCCGGCACGACGCCGCCCGCCCAGTAGGCGCAACCCAGTGCCCGCTCGGGGCCGAAGGTCGACCATTGCTTGCCGCCTGGGTCCATGCGCTTCAGGCGGCTGCCCTCGTACGGGCCGGCCAGTTTGTGAAAGAACCAGTAGGGTGCGCCGGTGGTCGGTGGGATCAGCGCCGTTTGCGGACCCAGCAGCGGTGCGACCTTGTCGAGCACGGAGAGGTACTGGTGCGTCTTCAGGGTGATGAACACGACATCCTGAGGCCCCAGCTCGGTGGGATCGTCGGTCGCGTTCACCCTCACCGTGAAATCCTCATGCGGTGAAATCAGCCGCAGGCCGTTCCGGCGGATGGCGTCGAGATGGGCGCCGCGTGCAATCAGGCTCACCTCGACGCCCTTCACGCGGGCGAGGTGGGCGCCGATGATCCCGCCGATCGAGCCGGCGCCGTAGAGGCAGATCTTCATGGCGCCAGCCTAGAGCCTTCACGGTCGATGCGGAACTGGCGTCCCTCGCGGTCGTTGTGTCGAGACTCCGTGGCGGCGAGGGGATCGCAAGACGGCGTGGGGGTGCCTCAGCGGCGCGGGGTCGTCGCCGCGCCCACGCCGGCACCCACGGCGCCGCCCACCAAGGCTCCCGGCAGCAGTCCGATCGGCGTGAGGGCGCCGACCAGAGCACCGGTGCCCGCACCGATGCCGCCACCCGTCACAGCCCGTTGGCCCCAGGTGTCGCCACAGGCGGCGAGGGTGAGAGCCAGGAGGGAAATGCCGACGACTTTCATCATGTGGTCAACTCCGTTACGTGCGCGAGAACCGTTCGATCCTGCGAGGTTTCCACAAATGGCCCTTCTGCGGTGTGTCCTCCTGGTGACCTTGGCCTGCCTTGGCCTCGCAGCGCCGCTCCGAGCCCAGACGGTGGGAGGCTACGATTACGCACCCGAGTACGACTTTTCCGAATTCTGGGCCGCGACCGACGGCCGCCTCTTCCAGGTGATCGTGGCGGGGAATCCGTTTCCGCAATGGCCGTTGGAACAGGTGAAGGACCGGCTGCTGCCGGTAATGCAGGCCAACAAGCCGAGGCCGGCCCTCACCTTCACCTACCAGTCACCGCCGGAAGAGGTGCGGCCAAACTACCGTCTGGTGTTGGTCTTTGCTCCGGCCAACGATCTCACGGCGGCGCAGGTCTGTGCCGGACAGTACTTCCTGAAGCCGCCCACACCCGGCCGGGTCTATGTATTTGGCGTTTATTGCCGCAACGATCTCGCCCTCTCCCAGACGACGGCCTGGACCCAGGCGACCGGGCCGGACGATCCGCGGCTCGGGCCGATGTTCGCGCAGCTGTTCATGGTCCTGTTCGACGACCGGCACTGGCAGCGCTTCCCCTTCAATCCGTGGTTTGCCCGCTAGCCGATCCGGCCTAAGAGAGGGGCGACATCAGGGAGATCTCTTGGGTACCGACGTTGAAATCTGGATGCTCTTCGCGCCGTTCTGGCTGCTGGGCATGTTCGCGGCGCTGGGCGCGCTCTGGCACTTCGTGCAATTCCTGAGCGTGCACGCTAAGGCGCACGCGGCTGGGCACGTCCCCAAGAAGTACGAACTCGGCACGCGCCTTCAAGCGCATGAAACCACGGCGCAGGGGCACCATCATTTCACGCGGGCCAAGACCGCCTTGCTGCTGTTTGTCGGCTTCATCGCGCTGGGACTGGTGGCCGGCATCCTGTGGACGCTCTGGCGGGGCTAGTCCCCACCCTCATTCGGCCGCCAGCCCCACGACCTCATAGTCGCCCGACTCCGTGAGCGGACCGGCAATAAGGACCTTCTGGGCGCAGGCAGTCAGAGCCAGAACGAGCAGACCGAGGGAAGCCAGGACCCTGCGGAACATGATGAAATCCTCCACCTTTCCGAGGAACGCCGGCCATTTGCCTTTGGTTGCGGCGTTTTGCAGTCTGTCTGCCGGAGACAGGGAAAGCGGGGGCGGAGGCCCCAGGTGAGATGACCAGACACCGTATGCTCCGCCGCATCGCCTATGTGCGGCGCAATCGCTGCAGCGCCCTCGTGGGCGTCCTGTGCTTTTTCATTCTTCTCAACCCGATGCTTGCCGGCTCGGCGATCGGCGGCGCGATGTTGGGCGTGGCGTTGTTCGTGGTGCTCGTCCTGGCGGTCTGGGCACTGCGCCTTGAACGGCCCGTACTCTGGGGGCTGGGCGTTTTCGGCTTCATCACCGTCGATACCCTGATCGCCGACCGCATGGGCTACAGCGGGCTGCGTCCGATCGCGCTGGGGGCGACGGCGATCTTCGTGGGCGCCGTCACCATTGCGCTCCTGCGTTATGTGCTCGATCGCCGGCCCATCACCACCGACAAGGTGTTCGGGGCCGTCGCGGCCTACATCCTGATCGCGCTCTCCTTTGCGAGCCTCTTCGGCTTCCTGCAGGTCTTCGAAGCCAACGCCTTCACGGCGGTCATTGCCCATGGCCCGGACGGCAAGCTCAACTGGTCGGACCTGATGTACTTCTCCTTCACCGTGCTGACCTCCACCGGCTTCGGCGAGATCACGCCGGCGACGCCCATGGCGCGGTCGCTGATCATTATCGAACAGGTGCTGGGCGTCATGTATGTGGCCTTCCTGATCGCGCGTCTGGCCAACCTGTACGGGTCGCCGAAGCTCCTGCGATAGCGACCTCCAGTCTCGCACTGCGCATCGTCCAAAAGCCTCCGGCCACGCTATACTGTCGGCAAAACCGGATGAGGAACGCCATGGCTATCGCGGCTGAAGCGACACGCACAAGCGAGAGCGTCAACATTGTTGAACACTGGGACGTCATCGTGATCGGTGCCGGCCTTTCGGGCATGTACCAGCTCCTGAAGCTGCGCCAGATGGGCTTCAAGGCTCGCGTCTACGAGGCGGGCGGCGGCGTCGGCGGCACCTGGTACTGGAACCGCTATCCCGGCGCCCGCTTCGATTCCGAGAGCTGGACCTACGGCTTCTCCTTCTCGCCCGAGGTGCTGAAGGAGTGGGACTGGAAGGAACATTTCTCCGGCCAGCCCGAGAACCTGCGCTACTGCGAGTTCATCGCCGACAAGTTCGACCTCCGTCGCGACATCACCTTCAACACCAGGGTGAAGGCCGCGCACTGGGATGAGGCGGCCAACGAGTGGGAGGTGACCTTCGAGACCGGCGGCCGCGCTCGCGCCCGCTTTCTCGTCACCGCGATCGGACCGCTCTCGTCGCCGACCATGCCGACCATTCCCGGCATCGAGGATTTCAAGGGCGAGTCCTGGCATACCGGCCTGTGGCCGCACCATCCGGTCAGCTTCGAGGGCAAGAAGGTCGCCGTGATCGGGACCGGGGCGTCGGGTGTGCAGGCGATCACCGAGATCGCCAAGACGGTGGGCGAGCTCACCGTGTTCCAGCGCACGCCGAACTGGTGCACGCCGCTGCGCAACAGCCGCATCGAGCCTGAAACGATGGCCGACATCCGCGCGCGCTACGACCAGATCTTCGCGCAGTGCCGCGAGAACTGGGGCTGCTTCGTTCACACCGCCGATCCGCGCCATTCGATCGACGTGACGCCGGAGGAGCGCGAGGCCTTCTTCGAGAAGCTTTATGACACGCCGGGCTTCGCCTTCTGGCAGGGTAATTTCCGCGACGTGCTGATGGACCAGGCTGCCAACGACGCGCTGACGGAATTCGTGATCAAGAAGATCCGCGCCCGGGTGAAGGATCCGAAGATCGCCGACAAGCTGATTCCGACCAACCACGGCTACGGCACGCGACGCGTCCCGCTCGAGAGCGGCTACTTCGAGGTCTACAACCAGCCCAACGTGAAGCTGGTCGACATCCGCGAGACGCCGATCGAACGCATCACCGAGACCGGCCTGCGCGTCGGGGGCGTCGATTACGAATTCGACATGATCATCTACGCGACCGGCTTCGACGCCATCACCGGCGCGTTCGACCGCATCGACTTCGAGGGCCGCGGCGGTGCGAAGCTGCGCGACAAATGGGCCGACGGACCGCACACCTATCTCGGCCTCAACGTGGTGGGCTTTCCCAACATGCTGACCCTGGTCGGGCCGCACAATGCGGCGACCTTCTGCAACCTGCCGCGCTGCATCGAGCAGAATGTCGAGTTCGTGTCCGATTTGCTGGGCTACATGCGCGACAAGGGATTGACCCGCATCGAGGCGACGCCGGAGGCCGAAACGGCCTGGACGGCCCACGTCTACGATACCGGATCGCGCCTGCTGCTCACCAAGGTCGACTCGTGGATGACCGGCGTGAACAAGAACGTGCCCGGCCGCCTCAAGCGCACCTTCATGGCCTATGCCGGCGGCGCGCCGAAATACCGCCAGAAGTGCGAGGAGATCGCGGCGAACGGGTACGAGGGGTTCAATCTCTCATCGTGAGCGAAGCGAAGGATCCATCGGCTTCGCCTCAGGATGACAAGGACTCCTATCGCGTGCCGCGCACGAGCCGGCCCGGGCGGGCGCCGGTGAAGGCGCCCTCGCGATAGGTCACCTCGCCGCTGACGACGGTGGCGACATAGCCTTCGGCCTTCTGTTCCAGCCGCCGGCCGCCGCCCGGCAGGTTGTGCACCGGGCGCGGGGCCGAGACCTTGAGGCGGTCGGGGTCGATCACGTTGAGGTCGGCCTTGTAGCCCACCTGCAGCCGCCCGCGATCGCCGAGGCCGACGGTGCGGGCAGGCACGTCGGTCAGCTGCTGGATCGCCCAGGGCAGAGGCCAGCGCTCGCCCTTGCGGTCGCGCGTCCAGTAGGTGAGCGCGTGCGTGGTGTAGCTCGCGTCGCAGATCAGCCCGTAATGCGCGCCGCCATCACCCAGCGCCATCACCGTATGCTCGTGGCGCAGCATGCTGGCCATGTTGACGTCGGAGCAGTCGGTGTAGTTCGCGCCGGGATGGAACAGGATCGTGCGCCCGTCGCCACTCACCAGCAGGTCGTAGGCCAGTTCGAGCGGCGTGATGCCGAGCCTTGCCGCGCGCGCGTCGAGCCGCTGCTCGGCCGGCGGCGTGTAGTCGGGCGGATCGCCCAGCACGAACATGTTGGCGGCGTTGCGCATGAAGGCCAGCATCTGCGGATTGCGGTAGGTCGGCTGCTCCGCGAGCAGCTTCGCCTTCATCGCCGGATCGCGCAGCTTGGCGAGCTTGGCCTCGAGCGGCAGGCCCTCGACCTCGCAGTAGCTCGGGCAGGTCGAGAAGGGATGGAACGAGAGTTCTAGTCCATAGAGGATCGCGACCGGCCGCGCCGCGACCTGGCCGCGGATCGGCAGCCCGTCGCGATGGGCCCGTTCGATCTCGCGCAGCAGGGTCTGCCAGCGTCCGGGATAGAGCGAGAGGTCGAGCAGGGTGAAGGAGAGCGGCCGCCCCGAGAGTTCGACGAGTCGGCGCAGCATGGCGAACTCGGTCGCACCCTCGGCCGTCGTGTCCGCGAAATCGTCGAGGAGCTGGATCACGCCCTTGCCGGCGCGCCGCATGCTGCGCGCAATCGCCGCCAGCTCTTCCTCGCCGGCGGTGATGGTCGGGGTCAGGGCGCCGTCGGGCGTACGATGAAAGAGTGAACGTGAGGTCGAAAAGCCCAGCGCGCCGGCGTCCAGACCTTCCTGAACGAGCTTCGCCATCTCCGCCATGTCCGACGCGTTGGCGGGCTCACGGTCGACGCCGCGCTTGCCCATCACGAAGACGCGCAGCGGCGCATGCGGCACCTGCGTGGCGAAGTCGATGTCGCACTGGCGCTTCGACAGGGCGTCGAGATAGTCGGGAAAGCTCTGCCAGTTCCAGGGCACGCCCTCGCGCATCACCAGCTCGGGAATGTCCTCGACGCCCTCCATCACGTTCATCAGCGTGTCGCGATCCTCGGGCCGGCAGGGCGCGAAACCGACGCCGCAATTGCCCATCAGCACCGTTGTCACACCATGACCCGACGAGGGCGAAAAGCGGTCGTCCCAGGTGACCTGGCCGTCATAGTGGGTGTGGATGTCGACGAAGCCCGGCGTCACCGTGAAGCCCCTGGCGTCGATCTCCTCGCGGCCGCTGCCGGCAATCCGGCCCACGGCCACGATCCTGCCGTCCTGGATTGCGACATCCGCTTCGCGAGGCTCGACTCCGGTCCCGTCGATCACCGTCCCGTTGCGCACGATCAGATCGTATGAGGCGGCCATGGCGTCCTCCCGCAAGAGTTGCTCCTCGTTTGCTAGCACTCCGGCCGCGGCAAGGAAATGCCGACACGAAAACGCCGGGACCTTTCGGACCCGGCGTCGTTGTCGAGATATGCGAAAATGCTCAGCGGACGATCGTGACCTTGAGCGCGGTCTGCACGCTGAATACGGTGGTGATCAGCGTGCCCGGCTTGATCGTCTTGAGCGCGGCCTTGCCCGCCTCGGTGACGACCTGCGGCATCTGTATGACCTCGCCGCTGTCGGGCGAGGGCTTGTCGGGCTCGCCGCCCGAGGCGTTGATCAGGAACACGGTGTTGGTCGCGAGATCGACCTTGGTGCACATGCCGGCCATCGACCACAGGCGGATGCGTTCCCGCGCGCCGGGGATGCCCTCGATGCGGGCGCCCTGGGTCATCATCGCCTTGGCACGCGCCGTCACGGCGGGGCTTGTCGGGGCGATCAGGAAATCGACATAGTCGTACCACTGCACGTCGACGATCTGGCCGACGCGAAGCGCGCCGTAGTTGGTGACGAGGTCGGCCGCCTTCATCTTCACACGGCCGAGATCCTCCCAGACGATGACGAAACCGCGCGTCTTCTCGTCGATGCTGTGGATCGTACCGCGCTTGAAGTTCTGGTAGACGGACGAAACGAACAAATCTTCCTGCGCCATTGCAGTGAACGGCAGGGCGGGCAGCGCGGCGGCCGACAACGCGGCGCCTCCGAGCAGCTTCAGGGTCGAACGACGATCAGCTTGCATGAATTCCCCCACCATCGCGGGATGTTCGGCTCCTGCAGACGGGCAGTTGTTCGCCTCCGAACAGGCTGCCGGGTTATGCCGACGAACAATTCTCAGGGCAACTCCATTTGCAGCACTTCTGCGCGTAGCTTGCCTTGAAGGATATTTCTGCGATCGTGCGAGAACATCGTCAGGCAAACGTGACTTGAACCTTTGAGGGTCCGGGTTGGTTATGGCGGTGGAAGGATCACGCCATGCCCCATCCAAGCGTCCTGCTGTCTGTCGCCCACGCCTTGCCTCCCCACCGGCTGCTGCAAACCGAAGCGGCGGAGGCGGCGCGGGGAATGTTTGCCCATCGCTACGCCGCCTTCGAACGAATGGCGCCGGTCTTCACCACCTCCGGCATCGAGTCGCGATACACGGTGAAGCCCCTTGACTGGTATTTCACTTCGCTGGGATGGCCCGAGCGCAATGCCGCCTATCTCGAAGGCGCTCAGGAGCTGTTTGTCGAGGCCGCGACGCGGGCGCTTGCCGCTGCGGGGGTTGCAGCCTCCGAGGTCGACACGATCGTCACCATCTCCTCGACCGGCGTCGCGACGCCCAGCCTGGAAGCGCGCGTCGCCGGGCGCATGGGCTTTCGCGCCGATGTCGAGCGGGTGCCGGTGTTCGGCCTGGGCTGCGCCGGCGGCGTTTCGGGTCTGGCGATCGCCAGCCGGCTGGCGGCAGCGCGGCCTGGTGCAACCGTGCTGCTGGTTGCCATCGAGATATGTACCGCGGCTTTCCGCATGGACCAGCTCACGCCCGCCAACATGGTGGCGACCGCCCTGTTCGGTGACGGCGCGGCGGCCTGTGTCGTTCGCGCCGGCTCAGGCGAGGACGGACTTGCCCGGATCGAGGGTGCGGGCGAGCATCTCTGGCCCGACACGCTCGACATCATGGGCTGGAAGGTCGATCCGACGGGACTGGGCGTCATCTTCGATCGGTCCATTCCACCCTTTGCCGAGCAGGAGGTTGGCCGGGCGGTGGAGAAGATCCTGTCGCGCATCGGCGTGGCACGCGCCTCGGTCGATCGCTTCGCCTGCCATCCCGGCGGCGCCAAGGTGATCACCGCCCTCGAAGCGACGCTCGGTCTCGCGCAAGGCGCGCTCGACCATGAGCGGGAGGTGCTTCGCCAGTACGGCAACATGTCGGCGCCGACGGTGCTGTTCGTGCTCGAACGGCTCGTGGCCGCGGGACTGCCGCAGCGCACGGTGCTGACGGCCCTGGGGCCGGGCTTCACCTGCAGCGCTCTGTCGCTCGCCCGCGCCGCCTGAGATTGCCGTGATGGATTGGGCTGCGCTGATCCTCGGGCTCGTGGTGGTCCAGCGCCTGGGCGAGCTGGTGCTGGCCCGGCGCAACACGCGCCGCTTGCTGGCGCAGGGCGGCTACGAGGTGGGCGCGGCGCACTATCCGCTGATCGTGGCGCTGCATGCCGCCTGGCTGGTCGGCCTCTGGTATCTCGCGGTGCATCGCGCGCCGGCGGGGCAGGACATCGACCTGCTCTGGCTCACGGTCTTCGTTGTCCTGCAGCTGGGCCGTCTTTGGGTGATCGCCTCGCTGGGCGGCCGCTGGACGACGCGAATCATCGTTTTGCGCGGGGCGCCGTTGGTGCGGCGCGGGCCCTACCGCTTCCTGTCCCATCCGAACTACTGGGTGGTGGCGGGCGAACTCCTCGTCCTGCCTCTCGTCTTCGGGCTGGCGTGGTACGGACTGGTCTTCACGCTGCTCAATGCCGTGGTGATGTGGATCCGGATCCGGACCGAAGCGGCGGCGCTCGAGCCTCAATAGGACGCCAGCACCTCGATCTTGTGGTTGGCGACGATCAGGCGCTTCGCAAGCAGGCGGGCGAGGTTGGCCATGATCTTCTCGCCGGCATGCGGGTAGCGATCACGGAAGGCGTTGAAGGCGTCGAGGGACAATTCGAGGCAAGCGACATGCGTGTCCGCCCAGACATCGGCCGACCGGCTTGTCTCGAGCAGCGCCATCTCGCCCACCGCCATGCCGGCGGACAGGGTGGCAAGGCGGACGCCACTGTGCAGTCGGACGCTGACGACGCCGCTCGAGACGAACATCAGGGATGATGCCGGCTCTCCGGCGGAAATCAGGCGATCACCAAGCCGGTACTCGCGCCGGACCATGGAGCCGGTGAGGGCGGCCAATTCCTCCGCGTCCAGCCCAGCCAGCAACTCCTGCTCGGCAATGTCGACCGGCTGGCCGCGATAGAGATCCCCGTCCTGGCTGTGGAGGATGCGGTCCTCGGCCCATTCGATGGCTTCGTCCAGCAGCCCGATGCTGCGCACGCCCGGCCGGTCGGCCAGCCAGCTCAGAAGCGACTGTTCCGCGGGGGTTCCCTTGGGGATTCCGCTGAACACCATCTCGATGCGGCCGTGCGTGAGATCGTCGAAAATGTCGGCAAGCAACCGCAGCGCCGCATCGCTGACGGAGGGCACGCGCCGGAAGTCGAGAATGAGGTGCGTGAGGTTCCGGCGAAGGCTCCTGACGCGACGCGATATATACTCCATGTTGGCGAAGCTCAGCGCGCCGGTGAGTTCGAGGATGGCGCACTCCTCGTGATGCGCCTCGAGGATGGCCTGCTCGCGCGGCGGGCGGGTGCGGCGTGACGAGACGCTGCCGACGTCGTAGCCGGCGGCAATGCAGGTCTGCACGTCGCCGACCCGGTTGAGCATATGCAGGCCGAAATGCGTGGACAGTGCCTCGCAGGTGCGCAGGCCACGGACACTGTTCCCCTGGTCGTCGATGCGCGGCGAATAGGTGCCGAGGCCGAGCTGCGAGGGCAGGGCGGCGACGATGCCGCCGGCCACTCCGCTCTTGGCGGGAATGCCGACTCGATAGACCCAGCCGCCCGCCGAGTCGTACATGCCCGCGCTGGTCATGACGGAGAGCGTGCGGGCCACCGCATAGGACGATGCGACCTGCTCGCCGGTCAGCGGATTGCGGCCCTTGTTCGCGAGCGTCGCCGCCATGACGGACAGGTCCCGCGCGGAGACGCGGAGCGAGCACTGGCGGAAATAGACGTCGAGCACCTTGTCCACGTCACCTTGCAGGACGCCGTGGTTACGCAGCAGGTAGGCGATGGCCCGGTTGCGGTCGCCGCTTTCGCGCTCCGACCGGAACGTCGGCTCGTCCACTTCGAGCCGGCGCCCAGCGAATTGACCCAGGGTGGTACGCACGCGCTCGAAGGCGCCGTCGGCGTCGCCTTCGCAGATCAGTCCGACGCAGGCGATCGCGCCCGCGTTGACCATCGGGTTGAAGGGCCGGTTGTCCGCGCCCAGGCGAATGGAGTTGAACGCATCGCCGCTTGGCTCGACGCCCACGACGGCTTCGACCCTTTCGGCGCCGAGTTCATCGAGGGCGAGAGCGAAGACGAAAGCCTTGGAAATCGACTGGATGCTGAACTCGACGGTGCTGTCGCCGACTTCATAGACGAACCCGTCGACCGTCGTGGCGGCAATGCCGAAATGGTGCGGATCGGCAAGCGCCAGCTCGGGAATGTAGGAGGCGACCTCGCCGCTATCGTCCTTCGAGAAGTCCGCGTGGCAGTGCGCCAGGAATCGCGCGAGGGGAAGCTCGGTGGAGGACATCGGAGAGTGATCCATTCTGTTCATTGGAAGCGAATTGCCTGCTTCTACCGCCTTACGACTACCCGGCTTCGACGATTTCGCGCACCCGCGTGGCCAGCGTCTCCATGACGAACGGCTTGGTGATGACCGCCATCCGTGCATCGAGCGAGCCGGCGACAAGCGCAGCTTTCTCGGCATAGCCCGTCATGAACAGCACCTTCAAGTCTGGTCGCAGGGCGCGGGCAGCGTCGGCGACCTGCCGGCCGTTCAGCACGGGCAGGCCGACATCGGTGATCAGGAGGTCGATGCGCTGCGCCGACTGCACGATCTCCAGTCCCTGGGGGCCGTCGACGGCCTCGATCACGCGGTATCCGAGGTCGGCCAGGACTTCGACGACCAGGCCGCGGACCACCGGCTCGTCCTCGATCACCAGGACGGTCTCGCCGGTTTCGGCCGGGGCGGCCGCGTCAAAGCCCGCAGCGACCTCGTCGTCGGCTTCTCCCTCGAAGCGCGGCAGGCATAGATGAACCGTCGTCCCGCGGCCGGGAGAGCTTTCGATTTCGACATAGCCCTCGGACTGCCGCGCGAACCCATAGATCATCGACAGGCCGAGTCCGGTGCCCTGGCCCAGCGGCTTCGTCGTGAAGAAGGGTTCGAAGGCACGTGCGATCGTCTCGGCATCCATGCCGGTGCCGGTGTCGGATACCGATATACAGACATAGTCGCCAGCCGACCTGTCAATGTGTGCGGAAGCCGTGGCTTGGTCGACCTGTCTGTTGTGTGTATCGATGACGAGTTGGCCGCCTTCCGGCATGGCATCACGCGCGTTGATGGCGAGGTTGAGGATCGCCGATTCCAGCTGGTTGGCGTCGCAGCGCGTCAGCCAGAGTCCGCCGGCCAGCTTCAATTCGAGCTCGATTCTCTCGCTGAGGGTTCGCCGCAGCAGTTCCTCCATCGAGCCGACCAGGGGACTGACCGGCACGGGGCGCGGGTCGAGCGGTTGGCGGCGCGCGAATGCCAGCAGCCGGTGAGTGAGGGCGGCGGCCCGATTGGCCGAGGCCATGGCGCCGGTGATGAAGCGGTCGAGATCACCCAGCCGTCCCTGACCGATTCGCCGTTGCACCAGGTCGAGGCTGCCGGTGATGCCCTGCAGCAGGTTGTTGAAATCGTGCGCAATGCCGCCGGTGAGCTGGCCGATCGCCTCCATCTTCTGGGCTTGGCGCAGCGCGTCCTCGGTGGCGCGCAGTTCGGCCGTGCGCGCCTCGACACGCGCCTCAAGTGTAGCATTGAGGGCGCGCAACGCCGCTTCGGCCTCGCCGCGTTCGATCACCTGGCGCGTCCGCTCGGCGACCTCCTCCATGAACGCGACCTCGTCGGGTTGCCACCGGCGGACCGGCCGGTCGTTGAGGTAGACGATCGTACGCAGGCGCCCGGCGCGCACGAAGGGCACGACGAGGATTGAACGCGTGTCGACCGCCTGGGCGGTGGCGCGCGTTTCCGCCTCGTCGCTCAGCGGATCGGTTTGCAGGTCGTTCACCACGACGGTCTCGCCGGCGCCGAGCCTGGCCACGATCTTTTTGCCGAAGGCATGGGCGGGGATGCGACCGAGCAGCGGCTGGGCGCGCCCGTCGGTCCAGCACACCGAATAGTCGAACACATCCTCTACCGGATCGAGATGGCCGTAGCCCACGCGGCTGACGCCGAAGAAGCGGCCCATCAGGGCGCAGGCTTGGTTCAGAGCCTTGTCGGTATCGATGCCGCGCAGCGCGTCGCTCAGTTCGAGCATGAAGGCGTGGCGCGCCTCGGCGAGCTTGCGCGCGCTGATGTTGATGGCGGTGCCGACGGCGCGGTAGCACCTGCCGTCGGCATCGAACAGGCCCTTGCCCTTGGCCGCGATCCAGCGCACCACCCCGTCGTCGTGGCCGATCACCCGGTACTGCACGTCGTAGGGTGCCCGGATCGCAGGATCAAGCGCGGCACCGAAGGCCCGGGTGGTGGCGTCGCGGTCTTCGGGATGAAGGCCCCTGTAGAAGTCGTCGAGCGTGCAGACGGCGTCGGGAGAGAAACCGAACATGGCTTTGGTGCGGGGCGACCACGCCAACGTGTCGGTGGTGAAATCGACGTCCCAGATACCGATCTCCGCCGCCTCGGTGGTCAGCCGGAGCGATTCCTCATTCAGCAGGGACTGCCGCTCAGCGTCCTTGTGGGCCGTAACGTCGTGGCCGCCGACGAAGATGCCGTAAACCTCGCCGGCTTCGTCGCGAATCGGTTCATAAACGAAGTCGATGAGGCGCGTGCTGGCATCGACGCTCAGGCGAACCGACATGGCCTGGGCGATGAAGCGCTCGCCGGTGCGGTACACCCGGTCGAGCAGCTCGTAGAAGCCCTGGCCTTCCAGTTCCGGCAGCGCCTCGCGCACGGTGTGGCCGATGAAGTCGCGTGGGCCGGCGATGGCGATGTAGGCTTCGTTCACGTACTCGTAGATGTGGTCGGGGCCCCTCAGCACGGCAATGAAGCCGGGCGCCTTCTGGAACATGCGGCGCTGGCGCTCGTTCTCGGCCAACAGCTGCTGCTCGGTGAGCACTTTCTGGGTGGTTTCACTGCAGACGACCAGCACACCGCCCACGCCGTGCGGGGCATCGGCATCGTCGATCGGGCTGTAGCTGTAGGTCCAGTAGACGTCTTCGCGGCGGCCGTTGCGCGTGATCGGCACCAGGTGGTTCTCGTGCCAGGTGGCGCCCCGACCCGACGTCACCTGCTCGATCTGCGGTCCGATGATGGGCCAGATCTCCTCCCACACGGCCCGGCCCGGCTGGCCGAGCGAGGACGGATGGCGTTCCGGGCCGATCGAGCGCCGGTAGGCGTCGTTGTAGAAGCAGATGAGTTCGGGCCCCCACCAGATGTACATCGGGTGGCCGCAGTTCAGCAGCAGCCGGACCGCGGTGCGAAGCGACTGCGGCCATCCGGCCGGTTCGCCGACCGGCGTGGTCTTCCAGTCATGGGCCCGCATGAGCGCGCCCATCTCGCCGCCACCGGCAAGAAAGCTCGTGTCGCGCTCGGCTGAAATCATGGCCGGACAGTATCGATTCGCGTCCCACCTGCAAGAGCGACGGCGGCCGGCCGTCCTGTCAGATCACCCGCTGGGTGCGGGCGAAGGCCATGTAGAGATCGTGGGCGCGGGCGGCGATGGGGCCGGGCTGCAGGTCGCGGTCCTCGTAACGGCTCACGGGTTGCACCTTGCCGGCGTTGCCGGTGGTGAACATCTCGTCGGCTTCCTCGAGTTCGGCCGGGCGAATGGTGCGCTCCTCGACCGTGATGCCGGCCGACCGCAGGAGCTTGATCGTGCGGTAGCGCGTGATGCCGGCCAGGAAGCTGCCGTTCGGCACCGGGGTCGCGACCACGCCGTTGCGGGCGAGGAAGAGGTTGGAGCTGCAGGTCTCCGCCACGTTGCCGAGCGGGTCGAGCACGACGCCGTTGTTGAAGCCGCGCTTCAGCATCTCGGCGACACCGCGCGAGGAATTGGGATAGAGGCAGCTCGCCTTGGCGTCGGTCGGCGCGGTCTCGGGCGCCGGCCGGCGGATGGACCGGCAGAGGCCGAGCGTCAGCGGCGTGCCGGCGCGCATCGGTGAGACGTAAGTGCAGAGCAGGAACTGCGCGGAGTCCGGATCGACCGAGATGGGGCCGGCGCCGCCCTTGCCCGCCCAGAACATCGGCCGGACATAGAGCTCGGCCTTGGAGCCGAAGCGGCGCACGCTCTCGTGCATCAGCTTCAAAATCTCTTCCGGCGTCTGGGTCGGGTTCAGGCCGATCGCCCGGGCCGAACGCACCACGCGTTCCGCATGGAGGTCGAGGTCGGGACCGCAGCCCTCGAAGGCGCGCCCGCCATCGAATACCATGGAGCCCAGCCAGAAGGCATGGTCGCGCGGCCCCAGGATTGCCGGGTTGCCCTCGTGCCAGGTGCCGTTCCAGTAGGTGAGCGTGTCCATTCTACCCTCGTCCGTCCTCGAAGCGCGCGGACATAGCAGACGATGAGCGGCGCGGCCATCCTGGCCCTGGGTGCGGCATTCTGCTTCGCATTGGCACTGATTCTAACGCAGTTCGGGCTGCGGACGATGCCGTCCTGGCGCTCGCCGCTCTACTCGATCGGCGGCGCGCTGATCGTGGCATGGCTGGCCGCGATCCTGTTCGTCGACTGGAGTACCTTCAATCTCGACGCGGCGCTGATCTTCGCCGGGGTAGGCTGCATCTTCCCCGTCGTCGTCTCCATTCTCGGGGTGCGCTCGAACGAGCGGCTCGGACCGGCAGTGGCCGGCGCCGTTGGCAACGTGACGCCGATCTTCGCCGTGCTGGGCGCGGTGCTGTTCCTGGGCGAACGTCTCGGTCTGCTGCAACTGGCCGGACTGGCGATGGTGGTGGGCGGCGTGGCCCTGCTGGCGCTGCGCGGCGGCAGCGGCGGCCGCCACTGGTCGGTCTGGGTACTCGGCCTGCCGCTCGTGGCGGCATTGGTGCGCGGCGCCATCCAGCCCGCAATCAAGACCGGGCTCGCGCTCTGGCCCGAGCCGCTGGCGGCCGCCGCCATCGGCTATGCGCTCTCGTCGGTCGTGATTGTGTCGCTTGTCGGCCGCCGCGCGTTGCGGGAAGGACCGGCGATCCGCAATGGGGTGCTGTGGTTCCTGGGCGTCGGCTTCGCCAACGGCAGTGCCACCTTCCTTCTCTATGCGGCGCTCGGGCTGGGCTCCATCACCGTCGTCGCGCCGCTGGTCGCGCTCTTCCCGCTGATCGGCGTGGTGCTGAGCTGGATATTCCTGCGCGGCGAACAGCTTCATGCGATCGGGCTGCTCGGCATCCTCGTCAGCGTGGCCGGCGTGATTCTCCTGCTTCTGGGCGGAACCTGAAAGCGGGCCGGGCGGATCGATGCGATTCGCTCGCAACCCTCGCTGGTCGGGAAGCAGTTGCTGCGGGCTGGGGGTGTACTAAGGTCGGCCGATCTCGGAGGAAACAACAATGACGGCACCGCTCACCATCCGCCTGCATGCCGCCGACAACGTCGTCGTGGCCCGCATGGACATCCTGCCCGGTACCCGGGTCGAGGGCGAGGTCGCGGCCGCGACGCGCGTGCCGCCGGGCCACAAGATTCTCACGAAAGCGGTGAAAGCGGGCGAGCCGCTGCGCAAGTACAACCAGATCATCGGGTTCGCGACCGAGGATCTCGACCCCGGAGCCCACATCCATACGCACAACTGCGTCATGGGCGATTTCGAGCGTGACTATGCCTTCTGCGCCGATGCCCATCCCACGGATTTCATCGTGCCTGCCGCCACCTTTCAGGGCTATCGGCGTGCCGACGGCCGCGCGGCGACGCGCAACTACATCGGCATCGTCACGACCGTGAACTGCTCGGCCGCGACCAGCCGCATGATCGCGTCGAGGCTCGAGCCGCTGCTGGCAGAGTTTCCGCACATCGACGGCGTCGTGCCGCTGACACATGGTGGCGGCTGCGGCATGGCCGCGTCGGGCCTCGAGATGGACGTGCTGCGCCGCACGCTCGCCGGTTACACCCGGCATCCCAACATGGCCGCGGTCGTGGTGCTCGGACTTGGCTGCGAGACCAACCAGATCTCCGGCCTGATGACAGCCGAGGGACTGAAGGAAGGACCGAAGCTCATTCCGATGGCGATCCAGGACGAGGGCGGCGTCTCCAGGACCGTGAGGCGCGCTGTCGATTTCCTGAAGGAGATTCTGCCCGAAGCCAACGACGTGAAGCGTGAGCCGATCCCAGCCAGTGAGTTGATCCTCGCGCTGCAGTGCGGCGGTTCGGACGGCTATTCCGGCATCTCGGCAAATCCGGCGCTTGGCGCGGCCGTCGATCTGCTGGTGCGCAACGGCGGAACAGCCGTTCTGTCCGAGACGCCGGAAATCTATGGCGCGGAACATCTGCTGACGCGCCGCGCCGTCAGCCAGGACGTCGGTGAAAAGATCGTCGAGCGTATCCGCTGGTGGGAGGACCATTGTGCTCGCACCGGCGGTGAAATGAACAACAACCCGTCGCCCGGCAACAAGGCGGGTGGTCTCACGACCATTCTGGAGAAATCGCTGGGGGCGGTTGCGAAGGGCGGCACGACGAACCTCGTCGACGTCTACAAGTATGCCGAGCCCATCACCGCCAAAGGGTTCGTTTACATGGACTCGCCGGGCTACGACCCGGTGTCGGCCACCGGTCAGGTCGCCGGTGGCGCCAATGTCCTGTGCTTCACGACGGGCCGCGGCAGCGTGTTCGGGTGCAAGCCGACCCCGTCACTCAAGCTCGCGACGAATACCTCCCTCTATCGACGCATGACTGACGACATGGACATCAACTGCGGAACGATCGTCGATGGCGAGGAGACCATTCAGGAGAATGGTCGGCGCATCTTCGACCTTATTCTTGCCACGGCCTCGGGTCAGAAAACGAAATCGGAGCTTTTGGGAATCGGGGACGACGAGTTCGAGCCGTGGAAGATAGGCGCAACGATGTGAAGAGGGGGGCGCAGCCAAATTGACCTGGCGGCGTTACGTTCCTCATATGCGATCCTACGACTCACGAACTTGGCCATGCTTTGGCAGCCCAGCCCACAGCGGCCGCGGACTTCCCCCCGAGCTGTTACCCAAATTCCCGGTTGTCGAAGGCGGTAGCAGCGAGCGCTCCGCCAGCGCGCATTTGCATGCTCGTTCAACTGCCCAGGAGAGAGAGATGGCTACAGGCACCGTCAAGTGGTTCAACGCCACGAAGGGATTTGGCTTCATCCAGCCGAGCGACGGCGGCAAGGACGTGTTCGTCCATATCAGCGCGGTCGAGCGCTCGGGCCTGAACGGCCTCAACGAGGGCCAGAAGATCGGCTACGAAATCGCCACCGAGCGCGGCCGCTCGGCTGCGGTCAATCTCAAGGCGGCCGACTGACGACATGAGAATCGTCCCTCTCGTCGAACGTCCCGATCTGGCCGAACAGGTTTCCGTCTGGGGGTTCGACGAGTGGGGACACCTCAATCCCGGCCAGACGCTCGAGCAGCGCCGGGCTCATATCCAGGGAAAGATGAACGTCGATCGCGTGCCGATCGCCTTCGTCGCGCTGGGTGACGACGACGGCATCGTCGGCACCGCATCCCTGATCTTCGACGATCTCGACGGCGACCCGCGAAACCCCTGGCTCGCGAGCGTCTACGTCCCGCCCGAGCATCGCAAAAAGGGTATCGCGTCGGCGCTGGTCCGCGAGGTCGAGGACGCCGCTCGGCGCATCGGATACGACCGTCTCTATCTTTTCACGAGCACCGCCCCGTCCCTGTACGCAGCCCTGGGCTGGAGAACGCTTGAGCAGCGCGACTATCGCGGCGAACATATCCAGGTCATGGATAAATCGCTGTGAAGGAGTCCGCATGCCATCCGACCTGCACTATCTATCGCTCGACGAGGTCGCGCGTCGCCTGAAGGCGCGCAAGTTGTCGTCCGTCGAGTTGACGCAGTCGATGCTCGACCGCATCGGCAAGGTCGACCCCAGGCTCAAGAGCTATGCGACCGTGACCGCCGACCGCGCGTTGGCCGATGCCGCGCGCCTCGACGCCGAGGCCGCTTCCGGCTCGTCGCGGGGGCCGCTGCACGGGGTGCCGATCGCGGTGAAGGATCTCTGCAACACCGAGGGCGTCGCGACCGCGGCCGGCATGGCGATCCATCGCGGCAACGTGCCGTCGCGGGATGCGACCGTCGTCGCGCGGCTGAAGCAGGCGGGAGCGGTGATTCTCGGCAAGCTGCAGATGACGGAGGGTGCCTATGGCGCCCACCATCCGAACATTCCCGCGCCCCTCAATCCCTGGAACGCCGCCTATTGGACGGGCTCGTCCTCGTCGGGCTCCGGCGCGGCCACGGCGGCCGGACTCTGCTTCGCCTCGCTGGGTTCCGATACCGGCGGCTCGATCCGCTTCCCCTCGACCATGAACGGTCTCTCCGGTCTCAAGCCCACCTGGGGACGGGTCAGCCGAGCCGGCGTCTTTCCGCTGGCCGAGTCACTCGACCATGTCGGCCCGATGACCCGCAGTGCGCTCGACGCCGCCATCGTGCTCGGCGTGATCGCCGGCGCCGATCCGGAGGACCCGACTTCGGTCGGCCTGCCGGTACCGGACTACGCCGCCTCGATCGACCAGGGCGTGCGCGGCCGGCGCATCGGGCTCGCCACCAACATGCAGGGTCTCGACGAAGACGCGCGGCGTGCCCTCGACGGTGCGGTCGATGCGCTGAAGAGCGCAGGCGCCATGATCGTCGACGTGACGCTGCCTGACGGTTTCGACCAGGGGGGCCGCGACTGGGTACCTCTGTGCGGCGTCGAGGCAGCGGTGGCGCACGAGGGCACCTATCCCTCGCGAGCGGCCGAGTACGGTCCGGTGCTCTCCGGCCTGCTCGAGTTGGGACGCAGCCTCTCCGCGACGGAACTGGCGAAGATGCAGCTCCGTCGGGCCGCGCTCACCGGCGAACTCAATCGCCTGCTGGCCTCGGTCGATCTTCTGCTGATGCCGGTGATGGCCAGGGCCGTGTGGTCGACCGAGGCGCTGCAGGTGGCGGGACGGGATCCCGAGACCGTCGCAGCGCGACTGCGTTACACGGCGCCATTCGATCTCAGCGGTCATCCCACGCTCACTTTGCCGGGCGGGATGACGGCGGACGGCGTGCCCGTCGGCTTCCAGATCGTTGGAAAGGCCTTCGATGAAGGCCTGATCCTGGCGGCGGGACACGCCTATCAGCGGGAGACCGACTGGCATATGAGACGACCGCCGCTGTAACGGCGCGTCGGGGCGTGCGCGTGGACGCTGAATCTCCTTTCATTTATAGTGTTTCCATCGCCTCCTCCCAGGATGTCCCAGCCGCGCAATGCAAAGCCTCTTCGCGAAAAACCTGCGGCTGCGTCCCAGCATCCTGACATTGTTCATCCTGCTGACGGTGCCGGTCTTCTTCGCGATCGTGGCGGTCAACTACGTCTCGAACGAGAAGATCGCGCGCGACAATGCAGATGAGCTGATCGGACGGTTCAGCGTCGAGGCCATCCAGAACACCCAGCACCTCTTCGACCCCATCAAGTCGCTGGTGCGCAGCGCTGCCGCGCTCGGTTCGGAGCAGCCGGAATTCTTCGAAGACAACCGCTCGCTGAAATATCTCTTCAGTATTCTGCAGCACAGCGATCGCATCATCAGCATGTATGTCGGCCTGAACGACGGCTCCTTCCGTCAGGCCCGGCAGATCGATCCCGCCGTCGAGATCCAGGGCAAACTGCCGCCCGCCGGCACACGTTACGCCGATCGATGGATCACGCCGCAGCGCGGGTCCGCGCCCGTCGACCACTATCTGTTCCTCGACGCGGATCGCAAGGAGCTGGGCCTCTCCGAGCAGACCACCTCCTACGATCCGCGCGCGCGCCTGTGGTATCGCACCGCGCAGCAGACGCGGGCCCTGTCGGTCAGCGACGTCGACGTGTTCGCGACCCTGGGCCTCGTCGGCTTCACCGTCGGCGCGCCGTTCTATGTCGACGGAACGTTGCGCGGCGTCGCCGCCGCCGACATCACGCTCGACGGGCTTTCCGATTACCTGGCCGAGCGCAAGATCAGCCCGGGCACGCTGTCCTACATCCTCGACCATCAGGGCCGGGTCATCGCCAACTCCGAGCGGGTGAAGACCTATGCCAGCCATAACGGAAGGGTAGAGCTCCAGCACATCACGTCGCTCGGCAACGAGCTGCCGGCGATCGCCTTCGGCTTCCGTCCGCGCGGCAACGAGAAGATGTACTCCTTTGCGCAAGGCGGGAAGGAGTACGTGGCGAGGCTTGCGAGCCTTCCGCCCGAGTTCGGCAAGAAGTGGCAGCTCTTCGTCATCACGCCGCTGGACGATTTCACAAGCGCCTTCGACGAGCAGAACAAGCGCCTGGCCCTGTTCGGCGCGATCGCCATCGTCGTCCAGATCTGCATCATCTATTTCCTGTCCAGCGTCGTCTCGGCCCCTCTGGAGCGGCTCGCGCTCAAGGTGACGAAGATCCAGGACCTCGAGGGCGACAATCTTCCGCCGCTGAAGTCGCCGATCCGCGAGGTTGCGGTCCTCGCGCGCGCCATCGACACGCTGGACTCCGCGGTCAAGTCGTTCGCGGCCTTCGTGCCCGTGGGCCTCGTGCGCCAGCTTCTCGACTCGGAGCAGAGGCTGGTGCTGGGCGGCCACAGTCGCTTCCTCACGATCTTCTTCTCCGATCTCGAGGGCTTCTCGACCATGTCGGAGGAAGTGCCCTCGCAGGAGCTGTTGCTGCGGGTCTCGGCCTATCTCGGCGTCGTGACCCATGCGGTCAACATGGAGCACGGCACGATCGACAAGTTCATCGGTGACGGCGTCATGGCCTTCTGGGGGGCGCCGGCCCTGCTCGAAGACCATGCGCAGAGATCCTGCTTCGCCGCGTTGCGCATCCGCGAGGGCATGAAGGAGCTGAACGCCGGCTGGGAGGCGGCCGGCGCCCGGCCGCTGAAGGTCCGCATCGGCATCCACAGCGACGCCGTACTGGTGGGTAATATCGGTTCCAAGGAGCGCATGAGCTACACCGTCATGGGCGACGGCGTGAACATCGCGGCGCGGCTGGAGGGCATCAACAAGGAGTACGGCACGGGCATCTGCATCAGCCACGCCGTCTTCAAGGAGGCCGGCGAGCGGCTTTGCGTACGGCCGATTGACGATGTCACCGTGAAGGGCCGCCGCTCGAAGATTCCGATCTACGAGCTGGTCGGCGCCTACGGGATCGGTCCGGAGTTCGAGCCGGACGAGGCGACCCTGCGCCTCTGCAAGCTGACGCGCACCGCCTACAGCGCGCTGGTGGCCGAGGACTATGCGACGGCGCTGTCGCGCTATCAGGAGATCGTGGTGGAATTCCCGGACGATCCGGTGGCGCGTACCATGGCGAAGCGGCTGGCAACGATCGATCCTTCGCGTCTCGTACCGCTGCAGATGTCGCGCTGATCGATGTTCGACGCCCGCAAGCCCTCTCCGGCGGTCGCGGCGCTGCGGCCGAGCGAATATACGGCTGCACTGATCCAGGCGCTTCGCGCTGAACCCAGCCGCGTGTGCGGTGTGCGGGCGCTCGAGATCGGATGCGGCAGTGGCGTGATCCTCGCCGTGCTGGGCGGCCTCGGCGCTGCTTCGCTTTGCGGGATCGACATCGAAGAAGATGCCATCGCCACCGGCCACGCGCTGCTGCGCGACCTTGGCCACGATGCCGAGATTCACCGCGGCGACATGTGGCAGCCGGTGGCCAGCCGGCGCTTCGATCTCATCGTCGCCAACCTGCCCCACTTCCCGATGGATCATTTCGAGGTGGCCGGGCGCCTGTCGACCTGGAGCTCGGGGGGGATCGACGGCCGCGAGCTGCTCGATCCGTTCCTCGAGGGTCTGCCGGACCATCTCGCGGTCAACGGCCGCGCCCTCATCACCCACAACGCGTTCGTGGATGTCGGGCGGTCGCGCCGGATCCTCGAGCGGTACGGGCTCGCAATGCACATCGTGAATACGGTGCTGGTTCACATCGCCAACGAGAAGATTGACCTCATGACACCTTCCATCCTGCGCGCGGAGGAGGGTCGTTCCATCCATCGCTACGGACCGCATGTCTTCGCCGACATGCACATCGTCGAAATCGCCACGGCCGGGACGCGGAGCTGACATGGCCCTGCGTCGCGTTCTGTATGTCGCGCTCTTTTGGCTCGTCGCGTTTGCCGTCCTGCCGGCGCACGCCGAGACCCCGGATGCCGCGCTGGCGAAGCTGATCGGCGAGGCGCGCGCCGCCGCCGCGGCCCCGGGCGCCTGCGAGCAACCCGGCCTCGACCGGCTGGTCCGCATTTTTTGCGAAGGCAAGATCCGCGTCGGTGTGCGCGAATACTATCCGCTGTTCGGGACTCGCGAGGGCCAGAACCGCCTGGGCTACGACGTCGATGTGGCGCGCGAGATCGCCAAGCATCTCGGCGTCGAGCCCGCCTTCACGCGTGTCAACGCGGCGAGCCGCATTCCGCTGCTCGCCGACGACAAGATCGACCTCACGATCGCGACCATGGGGCACAATACCCAGCGCGACGGGCAGGTGCGCTTCATCCGTCCGCACTATTACCGGTCGGAGACGATCATCGTCGGGCCGAAGGAACTCGCGATCAAGGGTTGGCCCGATATTGCCAGCCGCACGATCTGCGTCTCGATCGGCAATGGCTCGAACGCCCAGATCGTCTCTCACAATGCCCGCCTGATGCTGTTCGACGAGGCCGGTGTGCTGCCCGACAGGTTGCGCGACGAGACCTGCGTGCTGGCGGCGCAGGACGACAGCTTCTTCGATTACTATTTCACGGATCCGGCCTTCGCGAAGGCCTACGACAGGAAGTTCGGCTTCGCCCAGCTTCCCTGGGGCATGGCCGTGGCGTTGACCGGCAGCGATCGGCTCGCCCGGGCGCTCGACCTGATGAGCCAGATCTTCCATCGCGACGGCGTCTTTCTCGGCGTGGCGAAGCAGAACCGCATCGGTCTCGGTTTTCTCGAGCTCCAGCGCGCGGTCTGGAACAGGCCCGACTGCAACACCGATACCGGAAGCACCAGCCCGGCCTGCGTCCTTCCGGCGTTGAGCGCGGCACTGCTGCCGACGCCCTTTGCCGGCCGGGTAACCGCCTTCGAGGCGTGGCTGGAGAAGCACACCGGGATCAGCGTGCAGTTCCCGATGTTCAAGACCTTGCCCGCCTGGCAGCTCTTCACGGCGGGAATCGTGAACTCGCTGGTCCTGGTGGCGGGCGCACTCGTGGCGACGCTGCTGTTCGCCCTGGTGCTGGGCGTGCTCCAGAGTTCCCACTCGTTCCTGCTGCGTTGGCCGGCCCGCGCGCTCACCATCGTCCTTCAATCCTCGCCGGTCGTGCTGACGCTCGTCATATCCGCGGCCGTGGCGCTGGCGCTCTTTCCCTATTCCTCGGCCGTCGCGATCGGCGCCGCGATCGTGGCGCTCGGCCTGATGAACGGCGCCAACGCGGGACAGGCCATCGCCGAGGCGATGCACACGCTGCGGACGGAGCGGGGAGGGCCGCCGGCGCCTACCGTGGAACTGTTCGGGCGCGCGGTCAGCCGCTCTGCGACCCAGATCGTTTCCTTCCTCGTCAATGCCGCCAAGGGCACGCCGATCGCGAGCTTCATCGGCGCGCCCGAGCTGCTGAGCGCGCTCACCGACATCACCTCGTTCGCCAGCGGCCGGGCCAGCACCTATTCGCTGCTGCTGGTCTTCTATGTCTGCGTGGTGATCGTCGTGGTGTGGCTTTGCGACAAACTGCGGGTCTGGCTCGAACGCCGACAGATGGTGACGGCATGAGCAGGATATCGCCCGACTTCGTGCCGCAGCTGCTGGCCGGCATGGTGGTCAACTTCGAGATCGCAGCCATCGCCCTGCTGATCGGCCTGGCCGTCGGTGGCCTGCTGACGCTGGCGAAGCTGGCGGGCGGCGTGCGCGGCGCGGTCGCCACGACCTTGATCGGCCTGATGCGCGCGGCGCCGACCTTCGTGGTCATGTTCTTCCTGCTGAACATCATCCCGTCCGATGCGACCCTGTTCGGCGTTAACGTCGCGCCGTCGGGCCTCATGACCGTCGCGCTGTCGCTGGTGCCCTATGCCGCGGCCTATGTCGCCGACAATGGCGGCGAGGCGTTGCGGCAGCTCCGCGACGGGTCGCCGCTGGGGGCACTCCTCTTCCTGCCCAACGTGACGCGCGCCTTCTTCGTGCTGGTCATGTCCTCGAGTGCCGGCGCCGCCATCGGCGTTCCCGAGGGGATCGCGGTCATCCTGCGCGAAGCCGAGTTGATGCCGACGCTCGGCGACAAGATGGTCCTGTTCGCGATCGGCATCCTCTGTTTCGGGGTCACCCTGCAGGCGGGATTCGCGCTGATGCGCCTCCTGCAGCGCCATCTCGGCCGCCTCGCGCTGCGCGCCCGCGAGGGATAGTCTCCGGGCGATGAAGGGGGGAGGACGATGACAACCAGCGTGCGCTACGACTCCGTGTTCCGGGCCGGCCTGTTCGCCGGCAGGACCATCATCGTCACCGGCGGCGGCTCCGGTCTCGGCCGCTGCACCGCCCACGAGCTGAAGTCGCTCGGCGCGCGCGTGGCGCTCGTCGGCCGGACCCTCGAGAAGCTCGAGCGTGTGAAGGAGGAGCTGGGCGATCCCGACACCTTCATTTTCTCGGCCGATCTGCGCCGCGAGGACGAGGTCAAGGCGGCGATCGATGGCGTGATGGGCTGGAGTGGCCGCATCGACGGACTGGTGAACAATGCCGGCGGGCAGTTTCCCGCACCGCTCAAGGACATCTCGCTGAACGGCTGGAACGCCGTGGTCGCCAACAACATGACCGCGACCTTTCTCGTATCCAAGGCGGTCTATCTCGCCTCGATGGAAGCGCATGGCGGCGTGATCGTGAATGTCGGTGCCGACTTCGAGCTCGGCAATCCCGGCATGGCCCACAATGGCGCCGCCCGGGCCGGGCAGACCAATTTCACCTACAGCGCCTCGATCGAATGGGCACATTCGGGCGTCCGCGTGAATTCCGTCATTCCGGGCTTCATCGCCTCGTCGGGCCTCGACCGCTATCCCGAGCGTGCCCACGAGGCGCTGCGTTCGGTAAAGGACCGAATTCCCGCCAAGCGCCATGGCACGGAGTCCGAGATCGCGGGCGCCATCGTCTATCTCCTGAGCGACGCGGCGGCCTACGTCACCGGCACCACGCTGAGGGTCGACGGTGGATTGCACAACTATGGCAAATCGACTTTCTACCAGGTTCCCGATCACAACAATTCGAAGCCCTTCAACGGGTTTCCGCTCTACCGGCCGCCGAAGGTCCTGGAGTAGGGTGACGATCCCAACCCCATGACGGAGGAACCGATGCGTGTCTCCCCAGTGATGTGCAGCCTGCTCGCTGCAGCCGGAGTCGCCGTCTTCTCCTTTGCCGCCCAGGCCCAGAGCCCGACCGCGAAGGCCTCGCTGAAGGATGCGACCGGCAAGGATGTCGGCAACGTCCAGCTCCTCCAGACGCCGCACGGCGTGCTGCTCAAGATGTCGCTGAAGGGTGTGGCACCGGGCGAGCATGCGTTCCATATCCACGCGGTCGGCAAGTGCGAGGCGCCCTTCACCAGCGCCGGCGGTCATTTCAATCCCGCCTCCAAGAAGCACGGCATGGAAGCGGCCGAAGGCTCGCATGCCGGCGACATGCCCAACCTCTACATCCCGGCCAATGGCGAACTGAGGATCGATGTCGCCAACCACATGGTCTCGCTGGTCAAGGGCCAGCCCAATTCGTTGTTCGATGCCGATGGTTCGTCGATCATCATTCACGCTGGGCCCGACGACTACAAGACCGACCCCACCGGCAATGCCGGCGACCGCATCGTTTGCGGCGTCATCACGGAGTGACCTGAAGACTTCGTCCGCGGCAGCGGGCGAGGGCGCGTATTCCCACCTGGAGCTGATTGAATGGACCTGTCTCGTTTCCCGCGTCGCATCTACACCAACGCGCCCACACCCATCGAACACCTGCCGCACTTCACCAAGGCCCTCGCCGCCAGCTGCCCAGGCGGCGTCGGCCCCGAAATCTGGATCAAGCGCGACGACATGCTGGGCCTGTTCCCCGGCGGCAACAAGACGCGCAAGCTCGAGTTCCTCGCGGGCGATGCGATCGCGCAGGGTTGCGATACGCTCGTCACCTGCGGCGCGCCGCAATCCAACCATTGCCGCATCACGCTTTCCGCTGCGGTGAAGGAAGGGCTGAAGTGCCGCTTCGTGATCGAGGAGCGCATCCCCGGCAGCTACAAGAAGGAAGCCGGTGGCAACAACTTCATGTTCGAGCTGATGGGCGTCGAGGCGATCACGGTCGTTCCCGGCGGCACCAACATGGGCGAGGCGATGTCGCGTGTGGCACAGGAAGTGGCCTCGCTCGGCCGGAAAGCCTATGTGATTCCCGGTGGCGGCTCCAACGCCATCGGCGGTCTGGGCTATGTGGCTTGCGTGCAGGAGATGCAGGTCCAATGGCTCGACATGGGCCTCGCGCTCGATGCCGTGGTGGTGGGCTCGGGCAGCTCGGGCACGCATGGCGGCATGGTCGCGGGCTTCCTCGGCAACAATATCAAGGTCCCGCTGATCGGCGTCGGCGTCAGCCGCGATCCCGCCGACCAGGAGCCGCTGGTGCTGAAGGAAGCGCAGGCGGTCATCGACCTGCTGGGCGTCGACATCAAGGTGCCGGCGTCGGCGGTGAAGAGCTTCGGCGGCTTCTGGCAGCCCAAGTACTCGGTGCCGAACAAGAAGATGGTCGAGGCCGTGCAGATGCTGGCGCGCACCGAGGGCATCCTGCTCGATCCGGTCTATACCGGAAAGATCATGGCCGGCCTGATCGGCCTCGCGCGCCAGGGCCACTTCAAGCCGGGTGCCAAGGTGCTGTTCATCCACACCGGCGGCCTGCCTTCGCTGCACGTCTACGAGGACGTGGTGCTGGGCCGTACCGTCTTGCCGGACTGACGCGCTGGCCGAGCATCCCGCGCTGGCCGTGATCCGAGAGCGGGATCGATTGGCATGACCGCGGCTTCGTTGTTCGGGAGACGCGCTGCGCAGACGAGCTTTGCCGTGGCCGGAATCGTGCCGGTCTTTGCGGGCCTGTGGGGCGTGCTCCATCCGCTTGCAGGACCCGTGGGTTCGCCCATGGCAACACCCTAAGCTGGTGTTGCACTTCGTTCCTGAATTCAGGCCGTCTTTGGCAATGCCAAGGACGTTCCCTGTGCTTGCCTCACCCAGCAATTACCCTCGGCTCCCTGAATGCGCTCAGCCCGGCCTGAATGAGCGCTTGCCGCGGACGCGCCGAGCGCCCATCTAAGGCGGGTATTCGGCGACGTCTGCGTCGGCGCCTCCCGATTCCGAAGCATCCGACGATGCATCGATGCGCAAGACGAGGTGCGACATGGCCGTTGAACGAAAAGTCGAAACTTCCCCAAAGCCCGCCGTCGTGCTCACGCCCGACGAGGAGGTCACCTTGAGGCGGGTCGCCTTCGGCCAGTCGGACGTGCGGGCCATGCGCGCCCAGGACCTGACCAGGTTGCGCAATCTCCGTCTGATCCAGGACAGCAAGGACGGCCCGTGCCTCACGGTCAGCGGCCGCCAGCGGTTCGACGAACTGCCCAAGGCAATGCTGATGGACAGGGGGCCCAAGGACCTGATGTCGGCGATGGCCAAGGTCTTCAAGACGAACTGACAGAAAGCGAAAGGCCCCGCACCTTTACAGGTACGGGGCCATATCGCGTCGCCGCTCCAGCCGCACGCCCCAGTACATCCGTGGTGGCGCGCAGGGAGGAGGGCGGCCGCCGTGTTACCGGCGGCCCGTGATCAGGATGCGGCCTTGAGGTTTTCCGCAGCCATCTTGCCGCTCTTGCGATCGGCGACCAGCTCGAATTCCACCTTCTGGCCCTCGCTCAGCATGCTCATGCCGGCGCGCTCGACCGCGCTGATGTGCACGAAGGCGTCGGTGCCGCCATTGTCCGGCTGAATGAAGCCGAAGCCCTTCTGAATGTTGAACCACTTCACGGTTCCCGTCGTCGTTGTCATGGGAGACCCCTTTTCTATTTTGGATATGCGAGCCCATGCGCTCTTTCAGCATTTGAACATGCGGAAGCGCGCTGGAGCCCGTCGAAATTGCACTGGCTTTCGGGATCAAGTGTCGTGGAGCGGGCCGCTGAACAATGCCGGCGGGCGCGGACCAAATCAGATGTCCGTGTATCGACGAGCTTCATATGGTCCCTTGTTCCGACACTATCAAGGGCCAAATACAGCTGGTCCTTGCATCGTGGCGAAGGACGGAGGTGTTCATGGAGCCTCATTCTACCCCCGATCCCATCGATTCCGAGTTGCGCGCCGCAGCCGCCTCGTTCGCGCACCCCTCCGGGAGGCGGAGCCTCCTGCAGCTCGCAACCTCATTCGGTCCCTTCCTCGCAGGCTGCGTGGCGATGTACGTCGCCTGCGGCATTTCCCCGTGGCTCGTCCTTGCCCTCGCCGTACCGACCGGTGCGTTCATGGTGCGCGTGTTCATCGTCCAGCACGATTGCGGACACGGCTCGTTCTTCGCGTCGCGCCTTGCCAACACGATCGTCGGCCGGCTGTGCAGCCTGTGCACCTTCACACCCTTCGCGAACTGGCGACGCCAGCATGCGCAGCATCATGCCGAATGGAACAATCTCGATCGCGGCGATCGCGGCAGCGACATCTATTCCTCGTGCCTCACCGTGCGCGCCTACCTCGCTTTGTCGCCCCGCCAGAGGTTCCTTCATCGCCTCGTCCGCCATCCGCTGATCGCCAACTTCCTGCTGCCGCCCCTGGTGTTCGTGCTGCTCTACCGCCTGCCGTTCGACACGCCGCGCGCATGGGTACGCGAGCGCCGCTCGGTCCTTTTGACCAATGCGAGCCTCGTTGCCTTGTTCGCGACTCTCGTTCTGTTGCTGGGCTGGCGCGACGTGCTGCTGGTGCATTTGTCGATCATGGTCGTGGCGTCGATCCTCGGCGTGTGGCTGTTCACCTTGCAGCATCGCTTTCCGGGCGCTCAGTGGAGTGGTCGCGGCGCCTGGCGTTACGTCGATGCCGCGATGGACGGATCGTCGTGGTTCGATCTGCCGATCGTCCTGCGCTGGTTCACCGGCAATATCGGCTTCCATCACGTCCACCATCTCAACCAGCGCATTCCCAACTACCGGCTGCCGGCGGCCCACGAAGCGGCCCAGACGGTGCGCGCCGTTCCGCCGCTCCGCCTGCGCGCCGGCCTCGCGGCGCCGCGGCTGACACTGTGGGACGAAGCGTCGAGCCGCCTCGTTCGGTTCTGCGACGTGGCGCGGCTGGAGACGCCCGCCTGATCTTGCTCTAGCGTGGGGCCCTCGCAGAGGAGCCCCCGTCAATGTCCGTCCCCCACGGCCCGCTTCAGGGCGTCAAGGTCGTCTCCTGCTCCACCGCGCAGGCGGGCACCGTGCCTTGGATGCTGATGGCCGATCTCGGCGCCGATGTGATCAAGATCGAGTCGCCCCAGGGCGGCGACCCGTCGCGCCGCATGACCGTGCTGCCCGGCATGGGCAGCACCTTCTTCGAGACCAACAATCGCGGCGTGAAGAGTGTGACGCTGAACCTCAAGAGCGAGGAGGGGCGCGCGATCCTGCACAAGCTCGTCGCGAAAGCCGACATCTTCGGCCAGAACTTCCGTCCCGGCGCGGCCGAGAAGAACGGCTTCGGCTGGGAGGCGCTGCAAAAGGTCAATCCGAAGCTCGTCTATGTCTCGATCTCGGGCTACGGCCCCGACGGGCCGCATGCCGACCTGCCGGGCACCGATTCGATGGCGCAGGCGCTGGGCGGCATCGCCGAGGCTTATTCCATGCCGGGCCAGAAGATGCGCACCGGTGTGGTCTCGGTCGCCGACGAGACCTGCGCCATCCTGGCGTTCGGCGGTGCGTTGGCGGCGCTCACGCATGCGCGCACCACGGGAGTCGGCCAGAAGATCGACCTGTCGCTGCTGGGCGGGCAGATCCGGCTGATGGGCTGGACGCTCCAGACGGCGATGTGGCGGGACCGCAATCCCGTGACAGGTCAGGCCCGCGTCACCGGCACGCGCGAGCGGCCGGGCATCAGTGCCAGCTTCGACGATCGCGACGGCAAGCCGCTGGTCTTCCAGATCACCGGCCCGGAGGACTGGAAAGACGCGATGACGTCGCTCGGCTTCCACGAGCCTCTGGAGAAAGCGGGCTTCGCCGATCTCGGCGTGATCATCGACAATGACCAGAAACGCATCGAGCTTCTCGCAACGCTCGACGCCCTGTTCGCGACCGGAACGCGCGAAGACTGGGTCTCCCGCCTGCGCGGCGCCGACATCGTCTCGGCGCCGATCAACACGCTGCTCGAAGCCTCGAACGATCCCGACGTCGTGGCCAACGGCTATGTCGCCGAGGTCGAGTATCCGAAGCTCGGCCGGAAGCTGAAGGTGCACGGCACGCCGTGGAAGTTCTCCGAGACGCCCGCCCGGCCCGGCATCGCGCCGGAGCTGGGCGAGCACAACGACGCCGTGCTGGGCGAGCTGGGCTACGGGCCGGACGAGCTGGCCGACCTGCGCGCGCGCAGGATCATCTGAGGCCTTCCCTAGGGTAGGATCGCCTCGCCCTCGATCTCGACCTTGGCGTTGGGGTCGATCAGGGCCGACACCTGCACCAGCGTCATCGCCGGGAAGTGGCGGCCGAGCGTGGCGCCCCAAGCGGCGCCGACCGCCGCGCCGGCGGCGTTGAATTCGGCGATGTCGGTGACGTAGGCGCGCAGCGCCACGAGGTGTTCCGGCTGGCCGCCCGCGGCCTTGAGCACGGTCACCAGGTTGGAGAGCGCGATGCGCCATTGCGTGCCGGCATCGGCGTCGGCGGGAATGTGGGCCTGCACCGGCTCGCGACCGATCTGGCCGGCGATGCGTACGCTGCGCGTGCCCGTGGCGACGACACCATGGGAGAAGCCGCGCGGGCGCGGCCAGCCTTCGGGCAGGATCGGTGTGTAGGCGATATCGGACATGTCTGGTGTCTCCTCCGTTTCGGTTGGAGACACTCTAGCCGCTGCCCCCCTGGCCTCCCACCTTCTTGAAGGCGGCGCTGGAGGCACCGTGGCCCAGGGCCTGGGCATAGCCCTCCCACGTGGTGAGGAGACCGTTCTGCGCCTGCGCGATCGCGAACAGCGGCTGGCCGGGGCTGTACAGCTTCACGCCGTACTTGTTCTCGACCTTGCCGGTGCCGAAGCTCACGAAGGAGACCAGCAGTCGGTCGCCGTCGGGCATCGCCTTGCAGCGGATGGTCTCGTCGGTCTGGAAACCCTGCGCCACGAGGCGGCAGCCGTCGGGGCCGCTGACGGTGAGCGTGTGGGTCACGAAGTTCTGCGTGCCGCCGGCGCCGGGTCCCAGTGCCTGCTCGTAGACATAAGTGCCATCCCACGGTTGGGCGGCGAAGGCGACCGGGCCTGCGGCAAGTCCGAGACCCAGGGCGAGGCCGGCGATGACAGACTTCACTTGGTTCTCCTTGTCCGGGCCGGAAAAGCGGTACCGTCGCGGCGCGGGTTGCGCGTGCGGGCCCGTGTCCGCATCGTGACAGCATGGCAGATCAGAAGGTCGACCGTTACCTGCGCGCCGATGCGGCGGTTCATGCGCTCGGCCTCCTCCTGGGGGGCGTCGGCGCCGCCGTGATCCTGATCGTCGCCGCGCGCGCGTCGCAGCCGGGACAGGTCGGGCCGATCCTCGTCTATGTCGTGGGGCTGCTGGCGATGCTCTCCTGCTCGGCGGCCTACAATCTGCGCCTCGCCAGCCCGCGGCGCGACTGGCTGCGGAGGCTCGACCATGCCGCGATCTTCGTCATGATCGCCGGCACCTATACGCCGCTCACCCTGCTGAAGCTGCGCGAACCGTGGTCGAGCGGGCTCACGGCGGTGATGTGGGCGGCGGCCTCGCTCGGCATCGCCGTGAAGTTCCTGCAGCCGCGGCGCATCGAGCAGATCTCGGTGCTGCTCTATCTCCTGATGGGCTGGATCGGCCTGTTCGCGATCGACGAGCTGCTGGCCTCGGTGGAGCGGGAGACGCTGATCCTGCTTCTCGCAGGCGGCGTGGTCTATTCGCTGGGCACGATCTTCCATCTGTCGAGCCGGCTGCCTTACCAGCAGGCGCTGTGGCATGCCTCGGTGCTCGTGGCCGCTTCTATCCACTATGCGGCGATCCTGTCGCTGTTGACGCCGTGAAGCGACACCGGTTTACGTGGTCGGCATGTCGTCGCGTCTGCTCTTCCGCCTGACCGCCGTCGCCGTCCTCGCCGCGGGCCTCGTCATGGTCGTGGCCGGCGCCTCGATGAGCGTGTGGGCCTGGAACACGGCGGAGACCCAGATCGCCTTCCGCCTCGGCCTGCCGCTGGCGACGGCGTGGCTCGTCTTCACCCTGGTCCGGCTGGTGCGCGTGCTGCCGGAGGCCTGGAGAGGCGAGGAACAGGCGCGCGATCCGCTGACGGCCCTGGCGGCGGCTCCGAAGACGGACGTGGACGAGAGGCTGAAGAAGACTTCGCCCGATGCGCTTTCGGTCCGGCAGATCGCGCTGCCGCGCGAACCCGAGCTGCGGCGGCGTCCGAGGATCGTGCAGAAGGTCGAACTGCGCGGCGGCCGCACACTCTATCGCGTCCAGCCGGTGCGGCCGGCGCCGGTCGCACGGCGCGCCGCCGCCGCCGCGACCCTCGTGATCGCCGCGGTCATCCTGTTCTTCCTGCTCGGGCCGCTCGACCTTGAGGATGTGAGCTGGATCGCCTCGCTATTTCGAGCGCTCGAGGAGTTCCCGAGCCTTTTTCATCGTGTCGACGCAGTTGGCCTCCTGGCCGCGCTCGGCTTCGGCGCGCGCGGCCACCAGCAGCGCCTGTAGCGCCGTCCGGTCGGCGGCAGCATCCTTTCTCGCTTCGTTCCGGGCCGCCTGCGGCGAGGCCGGGCCAGAGAGCGAGGGCGAAGGCGATGATTCGGATGTGCATACATCGTCAAACGACGCTTTCGGGGGCCCGGTTGCCCTTGAACTGCCGGCGAAGTGCACTAACATATGGTGTGCAAAACAGGCCGGGATGAACCCGGTGCTACAGGGATGTCCAAATGACCAAGTTTCGTTGGCTCGCGATCCTCGCGGCTCTGATCATTGCGGTGCCGTCGCTGGCCCCGTCGCCCGCCGATGCGCGGGCAGGCAGTGGCGGCAGCCGCGGCAGCAAGTCCGGCCAGGCGCCGGCCCCGACCCAGACCGCGCCGACCTCCAAGCCGGCCGAGCGCAGCGCCACGCCGCAGCAGCAGAGCCCGTCGGCCAATCCGGCCAGCGCGGCCGCCGCCGGCGCCAAGCCCGGTGGCTTCATGTCGCGCAATCCGTTCCTGTCGGGACTGATGGGCGGCATGCTGGGCGCCGGCCTGATCGGCATGATGATGGGCGGCGGCTTCGGCGCCGGCCTCGGCAGCATGGCCGGCATGCTGGGCCTGCTCCTTCAGCTCGCCCTGATCGGCGGCATCGTCTACTTCGGCCTGCGCTGGTGGAAGTCGCGCAACGGTGCCCCGCAGGCGGCCTTCGCCGGCGCCGGTGCCGGAGCGGGCGGCCCGATGGGCAGCAATCCGATGACGCCGAACGATGCGGCGCCGAATTCGATGGCCCGCACCGGCCTGCAGCCCCAGATGGGCGGCATGCTGGGCGGTGGCGCGGGGGCGGCTTCGGCGGCCACCGAGACGCAGTCTCTCGCGATCGGTGAGGACGACTACAACGCCTTCGAGGCGCTGCTCACCAACGTGCAGGCGGCCTACAGCGCCGGCGACCTCGCCAAGCTCCGGACTCTCGTCTCGCCGGAAATGCTGGGCTACTTCTCCCAGGACCTGGCGGCCAATGCGAGCCGCGGCGTCGAGAACAAGGTCTCGGACGTGAAGCTCGAGCAGGGCGACCTGTCCGAGGCCTGGAGCGAGGGCTCGGTCGACTACGCCTCCGTCGCCATGCGCTTCAGCATGATCGACGTGATGCGCGACGTCGCCGACGGCCGCATCGTCGAGGGCAACGAGCAGGTGCGCACCGAGGCGACGGAAGTCTGGACCTTCCTGCGCGGCCGCGGCGGCAACTGGATCCTCTCGGCCATTCAGAACACCTGATCGGCTCCTCGATCTTTCGAAATGCAGAATCGGCCGGCCCCCAAGCCGGCCGATTTTCTTTGTGCGGCCCGCTCCTTGCTCGGATAGCCTGTTAGTGGGCCCGCCGTTGGGGGGAAGGGAAGGAAAATCATCATGACTCGCCTGACACGAAGGGCCGCCCTCGCGGGCGCCGCACTCCTGCCGCTCAGCGCCGCCGCACCGTCGCGCGCGCAAGGGAAGTTTCCCGACAAGCCGATCCGGCTGATCATCCCCTGGGCCGCGGGTGGTCCGGCCGATGGCGGCTTCCGCATCCTCGCGGAATCGGCGGCCAAGAAGCTGGGCCAGCCGGTCGTCGTCGAGAACAAGGGCGGCGCGGCCGGGGTGCTGGGCGCGCTGGCGCTGCAGGACGCCAAGCCCGACGGCTACACGATCAGCCAGATGCACATGAGCGTGCTGCGCCAGCCGATGCTGAACGCCTCGCTCAAGTACGATCCGATCAAGGACCTGACCTACATCCTGCAGATCACCGGCTTCGTCATGGGCGTCGTCGTGCGCCCCGATGCGCCGTGGAAGACGCTGCCCGAGCTGCTGGCCTATGCCAAGGCCAATCCCGGCAAGCTGAACTGGGGCACGCTCGGTGCGGGCTCGACCCAGCATCTGGCGATGGAGAGTCTCGGCCTCAAGGAAGGCCTCAGCTGGACGCATGCGCCCTATCGCGGCACCGCCGACACGCTGCGCGCGCTGATGGGTGGCGAGATCGACTTCGCCTCGGAATCCTCGGGCTGGGCGCCGCTGGTGATGGCCGGCAAGCTGCGCCTGCTCGCGGTCTTCACCGAGAGCCGCGCCAAGCGCTTCCCCGAGGTGCCCACGGTCAGGGAACTCGGCCTCGAGATCGCCGTCGACAGTCCGGGCGGCCTGATCGGCCCCAAGGGCATGGACCCCGCCGTGGTCAAGATCCTGGCCGACGCCTTCCGCGAGGCCGCGGGCGAGCCCAAGCACCTCGCCTTCCTCGACAACATGGACCAGCCGCTGCTGCTGCTCGACGGCCCCGCCTATCAGGCGAAGATGGCGAAGACGATGGAGCAGGAGCGCGTGCTGCTGAAGAAGCTGAATCTGCTGGCGACTTGAGAAGGCGGAAGGAAGAGAAGCCGTCGTCCCTCGACTTCGCTTCGCTCCGCTCGGGACGACGGGTGTGTTGTTACGACCGCAACAACGCCCCGTAGCCTTCGATCGACGTCCGGATGCCCGTCATCCGCAGGCAGTGCCACAGGCTCGCCTGGTTGGCGGTGATCACCGGACGGCCGAGATCGCGTTCGAGTGTTTCGATGATGCCGACGCAGCGGAAGCCGGTGCCGCCGATCAGCACGCCGTCGGCCTCGGTTGGACAGGCCCGGCGGATCTGGGCGTAGAGCGGCTCGATCTCCTGCTCGAAGCCCATGCCCTGCGGATAGAGATCCTGCGGCGGCACGTCCCGCCACTTGCGGCCGGGATCGAGGCGCAGGTGTCCCACCGGCGCGAGTCCGTGATCGCCGTAGTAGCGCAGCGCCGCGCCCACCGTGTCGTCGGGAAACCACGGCGGCACGACGAGGAACGGCCGCTTCACCCCCGAGTGCCGCAGCGCTGCCAGCGTATCGAGCCCATTGGTCGTGACCCTGGCCTCGTCGCCCGCGATGCCCGATCGCACCACCGAAGACAGCGCCTCGACGGTGGCCTCGTCCCAGCCCTTGCCGCCCACGACGCTGCTCGACGTGTGGGCGAAGACGACGGCCTGCAGCTTCATGGTCGAGAACTGCTTCGCGCCGCGCGCCAGATCGTCGGCGAGATCGACGCCGCTTTTGTCGGCGCGCCACCTGGCCCACGGCGTCGGCGCCGTCACTCGCGCGGCATGGATCGACACGCCGGGCGGCGCCATCGCCCACCACTCGGCCTCCGGCACGGCTTCGTTGCCGACGATGAACAGCCCGATGCGGGCGCGCCAGCCCCAGTTGTCGTGGTGAGTCATGTGTTGCCTTTCGTATGAGCAGCGGCGTGCGCAACCCCCTCACCCAGCCTCTCCCCCTGGCGGGGGCGAGGAGCATGACTCCTCGAACTCCTCTCCCCCGATCGGGGGAGAGGCTGGGTGAGGGGGCGACGCACCACTCAGAACCCGTAAAGAACCTTCGGATTGTCGACGAGGATCTTCTGCCGCACGCCGGCGTCCGGCACGCAGCGGAAGAAGGTGCGCAGCAAATCCGCCTCCTGCGGGATCGCCTTCGCATCGTGGCCGACATGCGGCCAGTCGCTGCCCCAGACCAGCCGGTCGGGATTGGCCGCGACCAGCGCCGCCATGAACGGCGCGGTGTCGTCATAGGCGGCGCCCGGCCCGGCGCCCTGGCGGGTGTTGCGATCGGCGCCCGAGAGCTTGCACCAGTAGCGGCCGGTCTTCAGCCGCTCGCAGAACCAGCGGAAGCCCGCATAGTCGACGCCCTTGTCGGCCATGGTGCGCCCCATATGATCGATCACGAAATCGAACGGCATCTTCTCCAGCGTCGGCGCCAGCTCCATCAGGTCGCCGGTCTCGACCCAGAGCTGCACGTGCCAGCCGCGCGCCCCGAGGCGCGGCGCCAGCGCCACAAGGTCGTCGAGGCTCATGCCGCCCGAGGAGACCGGCTTGCCGTCCTGGCGCAGCAGGTTGATGCGCACGCCCCTGAAGCCCGCCTCGCTCAGCTCGTCGAGCCGGCGCTCGCTCACCTCGGGCTTCAGCAGCGCCACGCCGCGCAGCCGGTCGCGATGGCGCTGCAGCGCGTCGAGCGTCACCTCGTTGTCGCCGCCGGCCGCCAGCGCATGGACGATCACGCCGCGCGCGATGCCCAGCCGGTCCCACAGCGCCAGCAGCGCCTCGACCGGCGTCTCCTGCAGCGGCGCGAACTTGCCGCCCTGCACGGCGGGGAAGCGGTCGTAGGGACCGTAGACATGGACGTGGCAGTCGGCGCTGCCGGCGGGGAGGGCGAAGCTTTCCTGGGTCATGCGGACCACTCTAGTGACTTTCCGGACCGGATAGAATCAAGCGGTCCTTTCAGCACCGACCACCCGGAGAGGCTGGCCGGAAACGGATCAAGTCGCGTGGGGGCCTCCTCCGGATGAGGGGCAGGGCTGGCGCTTGTGAATACTCCGTCGTCTCGACCGGAGCGCCCCTCGAGTGCCTCGGGGCAGGCTCCGCGCGGAGTGGAGGGCCGTCACATTTTGAATACGCCGTCGTCTCGACCGGAGCGCCCCCTCGGACGCCCTCGGGGCGGGCTCCGGCGCGTAGCGGAGAGACCTTCTCTCCACCAAAAGCCGGCAAATCGTCGAGAGAAGGTCTCTCCGCTACGCCTCGCTGCGCGAGGCTTCGGTCGAGACGACGGGAGAGCGGGTGCATGCGATTGAGCCGCGTGATTCGCGGTTCAAGCTAAGGCATTCGGACAACATGTAGTGGGCAGCGCCGCAGTCTACACAACATGTGGTCCCGACCGCGTTGGCGCGGAGAGCGCCCTTTTCGCCGACACATATTGCGTTTGTTGCATTTATTTCGTTTACGCGGCCCGCCAAGACAGCCGAAAGCGTGCAACTTACCAGTATACCCCATCGCCGCGCCCGCGTCGAACGCCCCGCGCTCCCTGCCGAACCACCAAAGGAACACACGCCCGCAGCGCGCGTTGTCCTCTACCTTTTTAGTGGCCCCACCCCCGCAACGATCCGGAGACAGCCCCTCCCATGAAGACCCTCCCCCTGGCCCTCGGCCTCGCTGCCGCCTTCGCCGCCGCCGGCTGCTCCCAGCTCGACCAGGCCTTCGTCCCGCCGCCGCCCAGCGCGCTGTCGCAGCCGATCCAGGCCGCCGAGATCGACTGGTCGCGCAGGAGCGGCGCCAACACGGTGAGCGGCATCGCGACCATGAAGGCGGGCGACACCACCCACACCTGCGGGGGCCAGGCCGCCAACCTCGTGCCCGACAGCGCCTATGCCCGCGCCCGCATGACGGCGATCTTCGGCAACGACCAGCGCGGCACGCGCGCCTCGGCCCAGGGCCCGGTGAAGTTCGACCGCGACGACCCGCTCTACGTCTCGACCCTGCGCCGCACCACCTGCGACGCCTCCGGCAGCTTCTCCTTCCCGCGCGTCCCCGACGGCGTCTGGTACGTCACGACCAGCGTGAAGTGGGACGGCCCGGGCGACCGCGCCGAGGGCGGCTCGATGATGAAGCGGGTGGACGTGCGGGGCGGGAAGCTGGTGAAGGTGACGTTGCCTTGAGGGAGGGCGTTTTGCTGGCTGATATCGGGGAGAGTTTTTTATGCCACGGGCGCGGCAAGATTTCTTGGCTCGCAAAGAGGTAAGAGTCTGCATCCGGAAAGCGTTATTGCCTTGAAAATGAAACAACTCTAGATTGGAGATTGCGCTTAACTCACAGGCAAGAATTGATCGCTAAATGACGATGTTTAAGTCACAGCGTGTTCGCGATCCGGTGCACAATTTAATCGGATTGGGGAGTGCGTCGATCGGGACATTCCGTATGTTCACATCTCACGTCACACCAAGTATCGGACACTGAATTGGGATTGTATTTCAATACAATCACGAGAAGGCGAAGCTCATGTTCGAGATGAGCCTGGAAACAGCATGTTGGACGTTTTGTGGGCGCGATGTCGTAGTCTCGCGGTACCTCAGTCCGGTAAATGGGAGTTCTTCGGCTCTGCATTTGTCGGCACTGTTAAGAGGTTGGACGCTGCCATAGCCAGTGCGATGGCCGATGAGTTCTTTTACGAGTTGTACATGCCAATGCTTGTGCATGCTCCTTGGCAGAGGACGAAGAGAAAGAGACTGTAAGTCGCATACAGAGGGCATTGGGATGGGATGCCCAGTGGACACCTTATGTTTTCTGCTCCGTGCAGTGTGCCCCTTGCTAGGTGGACTAGTGCAGACCGGTACACTCTGTGCGCTGCCCGAGTGGCGGAAACTAAGCGCTCACCCACCCGTGATCCCCCACCCCTGATCCATCCGCCCGCGTGCTACAGTACCAGCCCCATGCCGCCTCTCTCGCGCCGCACCTGGAGCTGGACCTTCGATCTGCCGCCGTCCGTGCTGTGGCCGGTGCTGGCCGACACCAACCGTTTCAACGAGGCGATGGGCCTGCCGCCCTACCTGCTGGAGGAGACGCCGCAGCCCAACGGCACGGTGCTGCGCCGCGGCCGGGGCAAGGCGGCGGGGTTCACGCTCGAATGGGAGGAGAAGCCCTACGAGTGGGTGCTGGGCCGGCATTTCAACGTCTCGCGGGTCTTCTCCAAGGGGCCGTTCCGCCGCTTCGGGCCGGTGTTTGATCTCGAGCCCGACGGCAAGGGCGGCTCGCTGGTCAGCTACGCGCTCGAATGGGAGCCGCTCACCCTGATGGGCCGCCTGTTCGGCCGGCGCCTGGCCGAGCAGGCCGGCGCCGCCGTGGGCAAGCGCATCCTGGAGGCTGTGTCCTTCCTCAAGGGCGAGCGCGAGACGCCGTTCGAGCTGCCGACGCCGGCGCTGCCTGACGGCGCGTTCGAGCGCGCGGCGGCGATGGCGGTGGAGATCGACCGCAGCCCCTACGGCAACGGGCTCGGCCGGGTGCTGACCGGCACGGTGCTGGGCGGCATGGCGGGCGATCTCGCCCATCTCAAGCCCAAGCGGCTGGCGCGCCAGATCGGCGTGACGCCGCGCGCCGCCATCGAGGGCTGCCTCGCCTCGGTGCGGGCGGGGCTTCTGACCATGAGCTGGGACCTGCTCTGCACCAACTGCCGCGGGCCCAAGCTCTCGGCCTCGGCCCTGTCGGAAGTGCCGCGCGGCGCGCACTGTCCCTCCTGCAACATCGACTACGACCGCGATTTCGAGAAGAACGTCGAGCTCACCTTCGCGCCCGCGCCCTCGGTGCGGCCGCTGATGGCGGGCGGCTTCTGCCTCTCGGGCCCGATGGCGACGCCGCATGTCGCGGTCCAGCTTCTCCTGGCGCCGGGGGAGCGGCGGAGCGTGGCCGTCGATCTGCCGCCCGGCCGCTACCGGCTGCGCACGCTCCATCCCGGCGGGACGGTCGACATCGAGCACGAGGGCGGGCCGTTTCCCGGCCTGCTTGTGACGGCGACGGGCGTCGAGGCGATGCCTGCGTCGGGCGAGGCGGGAACCATCGCGTTCGTGAACGAGGCGGGCTTCGAGCTGGCGGCGCTGATCGAGGACCGGACCTGGACGCGCGAGGCGCTGACCGTGCCGGAGGTGATCTCGCTGCAGGCGTTCCGCGATCTCTTCGCCGCCGCCACCCTGCGGCCGGGCGACGAGGCGGGGGTCAGCCAGGTGGCGCTGCTCTTCTCCGACCTGCGCGGCTCGACCGCGCTCTACGAGCGCATGGGCGATGCCGCCGCCTACAACGTCGTGCGCGAGCATTTCGCGCTGCTGGCCGCCATCGTGCGCGACCATGACGGCGCGGTGGTGAAGACCATCGGCGACGCCGTCATGGCCTCGTTCGGCGATCCCGCCCACGCGGTGCGCGCCGCGCTCTCCATGCAGGCCCGCATCGCCGACCAGGATCTGTCCCTGAAGCTCGGCGTCCACATGGGCCCGAGCGTGGTGGTGACCCTGAACGACCGGCTCGACTATTTCGGCTCCACCGTGAACATGGCCGCCCGCCTGCAGGGCCAGAGCGACGGCGGCGACGTGGTGCTGAGTCGTGCGGTCGCCGACGATCCCGCGGTCCAGACCGTCATCGCCGACGTGTCCCGCCGCGAGGAAGAGGTGGCGCTGAAAGGCTTCGACCGGCCGGTGGGGTTCGTGCGTCTTTTTCAAGCTCCTCTCCCCCGCTAGGGGGAGAGGTTAGGTGAGGGGGTTACACGGGGTGCGTCGCCCCCTCACCCAGCCTCTCCCCCTAGCGGGGGAGAGGAGCTTGAAAAAGACGCACGAACCCCACCGGCCGGTCGAAGCCTTTCAG
>NZ_JAUSBN010000019.1 GCF_030651995.1 Reyranella sp. | reverse complement strand
CGCAGCGCTCCGGATGCCACCGGTTGTGGAAGGGGCGCAGGGCGTCGAACCACAACACAGGTGTCATCCTGTGCGCAGCGAAGGACCCTTCTCTTTCTCTCAGGGACTGTCGAGGCCCTTCGACTTCAAGATCTTCCCGTTCTCGGGATTGGCGAGCGCCAGCAGAAGCGCGTTGGCGGCGGCGCGGTTGCCGGAGGCCACGGAGATGCCGCCGGAATAGATCGTGTAGTTCTGCAGCATCAGCGGGATCGGGCCGACGAACTGCACGCCCGGCACGCCCATCAGCTCGCTGCTCTGCTGGAGCGCGACGTCGGCCTTGCCGTCGACGATCTGCTCGGCCGCCAGGCCTCCCTGGACCAGCACGCTCTTGGGCTTGAGCTGGTCGGCGATTCCCATCTGCTGGAAGAGCTGGGCGACGTAGATGCCGCTCGACCCGCCCGAGGCCGGATCGACGTAGGCGACGGCACGCGCCGCCAGCAGCGCCTTCTTGAATCCGTCGGGCTCGGAAATGTCGGGTACCGGCGCGCCCTGCTTGATGGCCATGCCGACGCCGGCGCGGGCCAGTTCCTTGGCGCTGCTCTCTTCGATGCGGTTGCCCAGGAACTGGGCCATCGGGATCGGCGGGATCACGACGACGTCGAAATGTTCGCCGGCGGCGACGCGCTTCTGCAGGGCCCCGGTCGTGCCGCTGTCGATCGTGACCTTGTGGCCGGTCTTCTTCTCGAAGTCGGCGACGATCTCGAGGGCGGCCGGCTTGTAGGCGCCGGCGGTCAACAGCTTGAGATCGGCGGCCGAGGCGCGGCCTGCGGCGAGGGCGAACAGAAGGACGAGCAGGACGCGCATGGTTTCCTCAGGCTGGCGTGCCCATGACGTAGGGCTTCAGCGCAGCATACATCAGCGCGTGTGTCGGTGTCGGGACATTGTGCTTCCTGCCCAGCTCCACGACCTTGCCCGACAGCCAGGGCAGCTCGATCCGGTTGCCGCGCAGCAGGTCGACCGCCATGGACGCCATCAGGTGCGGCGGGGCATTGCGGTTGAAATTGAAGGTCCGTTCGACGATGTCGGCGGGCAGGGTGACGCCCAGGGCGCGCCCGACCGCGGCCACTTCCTCGTAGGCGGCGCGGAACATCGCATTGATGTCGGTATCGTCACGCAGCTTGCCGACCGGCAGGCGCGTGAGCGCCATGACGCCGGCATTGGAGGCCAGCAGGACGAACTTGATCCAGAGATCGGTCAGGATGGCCTTGCTCAGCACGCCCTCGATGCCGGCTTTCCCGCACATCTCCGCGAACGCCACGGCGCGGGGGCTGCGGCTGCCGTCGGGTTCGCCGAACACCATGCGCATGACCGTGCCGGTCTGGCGGATCAGCCCCGGCTCGGCGATGGTCGCGCTGATGTTGGCGACGCCCGGCATGACGGCGCGGGCGCCCAGGATCGGCACCAGGCGCTCGTGGGCGTCGACGCCGTTCTGCAGGGTGATGACGGCGGTGTCGGGCCCGATCATCGGCTTGATTGCCGCGCCCGCGCTCTCGACGTCCCACAGCTTCACGCAGAACAGCACATAGTCGACCGGGCCGACTTCGGCCGGATGCTCGGTGGCCTGCGTCGGCTGTAGATGCGTGTTGCCGCGCACGCTCTCGATCCTTAGCCCATCCTTCTTCATGGCCGCGAGATGAGCCCCGCGGGCGATGAAGGTGACGTCGGCACCGGCCTGCGCGAGCGACGCTCCATATCCCCCTCCGACGCCGCCGGCGCCGACAACCGCGATCCTCATCGAACTCGTCTCCTATGCCGCGGTGATGCTGCCGACCAGCAGGCAGCCCACCCGACCGCTCAGCCGTATCGGCACGGTGATGTCCAGCCGCAGCGCATAATCCGACGCCAGTTTGCGCTCGTTGCCCTGCACCGCCACCGTCGCATCGCCGTGGGGACTGTAGGCAATGTGCGTTCCGGGTTTCAGGATGAGCGTGCGGTCCTCGTCGAGGATGGCGATGTCGACCTTCACCTGGGCCCGGGCACCGATCAGGTTGACGACCTCCACCGGCCCGGCCTCGAGCCGGCTCACGATCGGGGTCTCGCCGGCGAAGCGCACGGGCCGGAAGGGCTGGCGCACGTCGATCTCGCCTTGGGGCGTCTCCAGCACCAACCCGCTGCCGGAGACGAGGACCTGGACGCGATCGTAGCCGGTATAGTCGGAGAAGGGTCCGGGCTGCACGATCGGCGTGCGGCCGAACCGCCAGACATCGCCCGAGAAGGCGATGTCGACGGTCGTGCCGCCGCCGTTCTTCCACGGCGTGCGGAGATAGCCGGCGGGATCGAGCAGCGTGATCATGGGCTGCCCGTTACGGTGCGAGCGTGACGTTCAGCGTCTTGCCGACCGTGTCGTTCCAGGTCTTGACGCACTCCGGGCCGCAGCGCTTGGCGAAGGACGGCAGGATCGCCTTGGTGAGCGCGTCCTTGCGCAGGGCCTCGTCGGCGGGCGTGATGGGCACCAGCTTCATGCTGGCGGGCGCGCCTTCGCTGCACGGGCCGGTACCGGTGTTGCAGTTGATGCCGGTCTGCGTTTCGGTCCGCGCCTGCTCGAAGATCGACTTTTCGAGCTTTTTCAGTTCGGTCTGCAGGAAGGCCTGGATCTTGGGGTCGAGCGAATTCCACCACTTCAGGTTCGCGAGCTGGGCGGCCACGCCGAAGTTGATCGGCATCGGCGAAATGAACTTCGCGGACTCGTGCCACTTCGACTTGTAGCCCGACAGTGCGCCGGTGATGGCGCAGTCGACCACGCCGCTGGCGAGCGCGGGCTGGACCTCGGCGAAGGCGATGTTGAGCGGCGAGGCGCCGATGTGGGTGACGAAGGCCTGCTGCGAGGCGCCCGACGCGCGGATCTTGCGGCCCTTCAGGTCGGCGATGGTGACGAAGGCATCGCGGCAGTAGAGGACCTGCGCCTGGTACGAGCCGAAGCCGAGAAGCTTGATCCCGTGCTTCTCCTCGAGGAACTTGGCGTAGGCCGGCCGGATCGCGTCGATGACCTTCTCGAGTTCCTCGACCGAACCGACGAGTCCCACCAGGTCGGCGGCTTCGTTCATCGGCACTTCGCCGGAGTTGTAGTTGAGGACGGTGGTGGCGAACTGCAGCGTGCCGCTGGAGACGAGGCGGAAGATCTCGCCGCCCTTGAAGCCCAGCTCGGTGAAGGGCTTGACCTGCACCTTGAGCGCGCCGCCCGATTCCTTCGGCACGGTCACCGTCCAGAAGGGCAGTTCGCGGCTGGTGTACATCGACAGGCCGCCGATGCTGCCCACGACGTTGAACGAGGTCGAGGGCAGGGCCGGCGGCGTCTGCGCCGCCGCGCTGCCGATGGCGAACGAGCCGGCCAGAGCTGCCGCCGCGACGAGAGTCTTCAGGGACATGAAATCCTCCTTTGATGAAGTCAGGCTTTGAGAAGGGCCGGCAGCCACAGGGCCAGCTGGGGAAAAGCAATCAGGATGCCGATCATGACGAGCATCATCATCACGAACGGCAGCGCACCGATGCAAAGGTCGGAGAAGGCGCCGCTGCGTCGCACCGCCTGTACCACGTATAGGTTCAGGCCGACCGGCGGGGTGATCAGCGCGGCCTCCATCAGGATGACGAAGACGATGCCCCACCAGACCGGGCTGTAGCCCAGCGCCACGATCACGGGAACGACCACCGGCGTGGTGGCGATCATCATGGACAGCGTCTCCATGAAGCAGCCCAGGATCAGGTAGAACACGACGATGGCGATCAGCATGCCGAGCGGCGACAGGCCGAGCGCCAGCACCGTGTCGGTGATGGCCTTGACGAGGCCGATCGACACCATGACGAAGTTGAGGAAGAAGGCCGCGATCACGATCAGCATGACCATGCAGGTCGTCCGCACGGTGCCCTCGAAGGCCCGAAGCAGGACCGGCACGGTAAGCTGGCCGTTGGCCGCGACCAGGCCCAGCGTGGCCATCAGCCCGAGCGCTGCGGCCTCGGTCGGCGTGGCAATGCCGGCATAGATCGATCCCACGACGACGAGGAACAGGCCAAGCGGCGGCAGCAGGTTCTTCAGGCCGGAAAGGCGTTCGTGCCAGAGGTTCGCCGTCTCCCGCCGGGGGCCGGCCCATTGCGGGCGGAACAGGCAGAGCGCCAGCACCATCAGCGAAAACAGTCCCGCCAGCATGAGGCCGGGGATGAACCCTGCGGCGTACAGGTCGGCAACCGACGTGTCCGTCAGCACGGCATAGATGATCATGTTGATCGAGGGCGGGATCAGGATGCCCAGGGTGCCGCCGGCGGCAATCGAGCCCAGGAACAGCGGCCGGCTGTAGCCGCCTTTGTCCATGTTGGGGATGGCGACCGTGCCGATGGTGGCGGCCGTGGCCACCGAGGAGCCCGAGGTGGCCGCGAAGATCGCGCTCGCCGCGATGTTGGTATGGATCAGGCGGCCGGGAATGCGCGCGAACCATGGGGTCAGCGCCGCGAACAGCCGCTCGCTCATGCCGGACCGGTGCATCAGCTCGCCCATCATGATGAACATGGGCGCAGCGATCAGGATGAAGTCGTTGGACGAGTTCCAGGCAAGCTCGCCGATCGCGCCGGTCATCGGAAAGAAGGCGAAGCGCTCCGAGAGGACATAGGCCATCAGGCCGAGCGCGACCGCGACCGGCAGGCTCATTCCCACCAGGACGACGAGCAGGGTGAAGGCCGTGCCGATCATCGCGGCGTCCCGTTCGCGGGCGGTGCCTGCTCGACGCCGGCCTGGCTGATTTCCTCAGCGACGCGCAGGCTGCCGATCAGCGCGTCGAAACCAGGACCGTCGCCGGCCAGAAGTCGCATCACGGCCTGGATCGGCAGCAGCACGGCGACGCAGGCGAACCAGAAGATGCCGACCCACCAGACGGACTGCGGCAGCGCCATCGGCGTCTGGAGGGCCGACACCGACTTGGCGTTCATCGCCATGGACTGGGCGAGCGTGCCCCAGCAGAACCAGGCGAGCGCGACGGCCAGCAGCGCCATCGACAGGGCGGCGAGGAGGTCGAAGGCGACCCGGACGGGCCGCGGAAAGGCGTCGAGCAGGATGTCGACGCGGATGTGCGTCTTGGAGGTGGTGGCGAAGCCGAGGCCCAGGCCGATACAGGCAGCCAGGGCATAGCCCGACATTTCGAAGCTCTCGACCATGCCACGCTTGAAGAGGTAGCGGGTGATGACGTCGATGGTGATGAGTCCGCTGCAGCCCACGAGGATGATGGCGCCGCCGACCCAGGCGAGGATACGCGAAATGCGCTGGGGCCACGGTTCGGGCGGCAGGAGGCTGGAAGACTCACTCATATACGCATTACTCCCCGGAATGACGGCGCCCCGCAGCCATCAAGACCCGAAGCAATGTCCAGGCCATGCCCCTTGTATTCTGCCCATTGGCCGCCCGCTAGGGCACGATCCTCTCCTTGCGGAAACGCGTCAGCAGGCGCTCGAACATGGCCTCGCTGTCGACAACCTCGTGGAAACCGTGCAGCCGGCTCTTGGTGACGTCCGACATCACGTCCCAGTCCGAGCCGAACACATAGTCGGCGAACGGCCAGGCGACGAGCTGGCCGAAGTCGAACTTCTTCAGCCGGTGCTTCTTCGTCATCTCCGCCCACAGGTCCGCCTTGTCGGCCATCTGCTGGGTCAGGCTGATGGTCTGCAGCTCGCCCACCTGCATGTCGAAGACCCGGGCGATCCGCGGCCAGACGTTGCGCCAGCGGAAGTAATCGCCGTTGGTGATGTTGTAGGCCTGGTTGGCGGCGCGCTTCTCGGTGGCGGCCCACAGCGCCGCGCTGGCGAAATGCGAGGACTCCGTCACCTGGTAGACCGTGCCGTAGGCGCCGGGCTTGCCGGGAAAGCGCAGCGGCAGGCCGAGTTCCTTCGAGATCGCGGCATAGACCGCGATGGCCGGCATGATGCTCATGGCCGTGCCGGGCGCGAAGCCGCAGAGCGTCTGGGGCCGCAGCTCCGTCCAGCTCCATCGCTTGCCGCGCTGGAAGCCGGTCAGCCAGTCGATCTGGTCGAAATAGAAGTCGGGCGGCATGTGGCGCGGATCGGTCTCGCGCATCGGCGTCTTCAATGGGCCGAGATGCGTGCCGTAATACTTGGTGCCGGTGACCAGCACGACGCGCTGCAGGCTGCGCGAGGTCTTGGCGATGGCAGTGACCGAGTTGACCAGCATGTCGCGGTTGGGGACGATCACGGAGGCATAGCCTGCTGCATTGCCGGTGCCCGCCTGGAACGCGGCGTAGAAGACGTGCGTGACGTCGCGCAGATCCTTCAGCTTCGCGGCGACGTCGTCGAGGTCGAGCAGATCGACCGATACGTGCCGATAGCGCGGCCCATCCTTCTCCGGCCGGCGCGACAGGCCCACCACCTGCCAGTCGCCCTCGGCCACCAGACGCTCGACGATGTAGCGGCCGATGACGCCAAGGGCGCCGACCACGACGGCTTTCTTCTGCATGCTTCTACCTCGTCGTCGCGATGGTGCCGTTGGCGATCAGCGTGTCGATCTCGCCCGCCGTGTAGCCATGCTCGCCGAGGACCGCGCGGCTGTGCTGGCCGGGGACCGGTGCTTCGGCGCGAGCCGTGCCCGGAGTCGGCGGCAGCATGCCGGGCAGGGCGGGGACCGGCACTTTCGTCGGTACGCCGGCCTGTTCCAGCCAGTGTATGAGGCCGGTTTCCTTGACGTGCGGCTGATTGATGAAGTCGGCGTAACTGTTCAGCCGTTCATGCATCAGCTTCGCAGCGGTGAGCTTCTCGCTCCAATGCGCTGAGGGTTTTGCCTCGATCATCGGCCGCACGATCGCATAGAGCGCCGCTTCGTTGGCAAGACGCGCCGCCGGCGTGGCGAAGCGTTCCTCGTGCGCCAGCGCGGGCACCTCCATCAACGCGCAGAGGCTCTGCCAGTCGCTGTCCTTGAGGGCGAGGATCGACATCCAGCCATCCGCGGTCCGGAACACGCCGCCGGGCACGCCGCCCGGTTTCATGGTGCCGCCCTCGAGATGGCAGGCCATCAGCCGGATCGACTGCAGCGCCGTCGCCGATTGCATCAGGCTGACGTCGATGTAGCGACCTCTGGTTTCGTCGCGGCGCGCATAGAGCGCCGCGCTCACCGCCTGGAAGGCATAGAGCGCGGTCGACATGTCGACCACGATCACCGGCACGCGATGGGGAATGCCGTCCTCGCCGCGATTCTCCGCCATCATGCCGGTATAGGCCTGCAGCACGGGGTCCATCGCCGGCCGCTCGGCCAGCGGCCCGGTCTGGCCGAAGCCCGAGATCGACACGTAGAGGAGGCGCGGCACGCGGGCAGAGACGGCGGCATAGTCGAAGCCCAGCCGCTTGATGACGCCCGGCCGGAAGCCTTCGAGGAAGATGTCGGCATCCTCGAGCAGGCGCCACACGATCTCCTTGCCGGCCTCGCTCTTGAGGTCGACGGACAGGCTGCGCTTGCCCATGTTGCCGATGATCGAGAAGGCGCTGTGGCTCCCGTAGTGGACGCCCAGGGTGCGCGCCCAGTCGCCCTCGCCGATTCCCTCGACCTTGATCACCTCGGCGCCGTGCTGGGCCAGCAGCATGGCGCAATAGGGGCCGGCGATGCCCTGGCTCAGGTCGACGACCTTGAGGCCGGCAAAGGGCGCGTCGTAGCTCATGCGAGCTTGACCAGCATCTTGCCGAAGTTCTCGCCGCGCAGCAGGCCGATGAAGGCGCGGGGTGCCTTGTCGATGCCTTCGACGATGTCCTCGCGATACTTGAGCTTGCCGTCGCGGATCCATTCGCCCATCTGGCGCATCGCGGGCCCGTAATGCTGTGCGAAGTCGGTGACGATGAAGCCGCGCGCCATCACGCGCTTGCCGACGAAGGTGCCGAGCAGGCGCGGGCCCATCGAGGCGCCGGTCGCGTTGTACTGCGAGATCGAGCCGCACAGCGCGACCCTGCCGAAGAAGTTGATGTTGCGCAGGACGGCATCGGTGATCTCACCGCCGACATTGTCGAAATAGACGTCGGGTCCGTTGGGGCAGGCGGCGCGCAGCGCGGCGTCGAGGTCCTTCTCGGCCTTGTAATCGATGCAGGCATCGAAGCCGAGCTCGTCCTTCACGAAGGCGCACTTCTTCGTGCCGCCGGCGATGCCGACGGTGCGGCAGCCCATGATCCTGGCGATCTGTCCCACCACCTGGCCGACGGCGCCGGAGGCGGCCGAGACCACGACCGTCTCGCCGGGCTTGGGCTGGCCGACGTGCAGCAGGCCGAAGTAGGCGGTCATGCCCGGCATGCCCAGCACGCCGTTGGCGGTCGAGATCGGCGCCAGCGAGGGATCGACCTTGCGCAGGGCCGGCCCGCCGCCGATCGCATATTCCTGCCAGCCGAGGCGATCCTCGACGATGTCGCCCACTTTGAAGTCGGGATTCTGCGAGGCCACGACCTCGCCCACCGTGCCGCCGGTCATCACTTCGCCGAGGCCGATCGGCGAGGCGTAGGAGGCGGCGTCGCGCATGCGGCCGCGCTGGTAGGGATCGAGCGAGAGGTAGTGCACCTTGACCAGCACCTCGCCGTGGCGCGGCTCGGGCACCGGCGCCTCCTCGACGCGGAAATCGGATTCGGCGGGTTCGCCAGGCGGGCGGCGCACGAGGACGACGCGGCGGTGGGTCTTGGGGATGCTCATGAGCGGTTGCCTCCGATTTGCTTTGGGCCCCACCATAGCGCGGGATTTGCAGGAGCTGCCATGCCGACGATCCGCCGTCTTTCGTTCATCGGACTAGAATATTCCTTCGCGCCGGAGAAGGCCTACGGCATGTCGCGCGGCGGCGGGTTCCGCCGCCAGGGCGGGCTGGTCGAGGTCGAAACCGACCAGGGCGTGAAGGGAATCGGAGAGGCCTTCGGCAATCCGCTGGTGACGCGGGAGTATTTCCGCATGCTCGAGCCGATGTTCCTGGGCCGCAGCGTCTTCGACTTCGATCATGTCGAGGCGAGGGTGCGCAATGCGATCTATCATCTGGGCGTCGGCAACCAGCTCACGTCCTGTCTCGCCGGCATCAACGTCGCCTTGTGGGATGCGATGGCCCGCGGCTTCGGCGTGCGCGTCTGCGACCTGATCGGCGGCTGCGGCGCGACACGCTTCCCGGCCTATGCCTCGACCGGCTTCTTCTCCGACGATCCCGATCGCCAGCTCGAGCACATGATGGCGGAGGCGGCGGCCCATCCCTATGCCGGCGCCAAGATCAAGATCGGCCGCGGCATTCGGAGCGACGTCGAGCGCGTGAAGCTTGCCCGCGAAGTGCTGGGGCCCGACAAGCTGCTGCTGGTCGACATCAACGGCGCCTATACGGCCGACGTGGCGCTGGAATGCGCCCGGGCGATCGAGCCGTTCGACGTCCACTGGATCGAGGAGCCACTGCCGCCGGGCGATTTCCGCGGTTATGCCGAGTTGCGGGCGCGCTCGCCGATCGCGCTGGCGGCCGGCGAGGCCCACCACACGGTGCGCGACTTCCGCGCGCTGATCGACGGGCGCTGCATCGACATCGTGCAGCCTTCGATCCCCGGCGTCGGCGGTATCACCGAAGCCAAGCGCGTCGTGGCGCTGGCGCATGCGCAGAACCTGCGGGTCGCGCCGCATGTCTGGGGCGGCGCGGTGGGCCTCGCGACGGCCTGCCACTTCCTCGCCGCGCTGCCGGCGACCCCGCACACCGACCATCCGCCGCATCCTTCGATGCTGGAATACGACATGAGCGACAACGAGCTGCGGACCAAGCTGCTCAAGGCGCCGCTCAAGCTCGAGGATGGGCACGTCCTGCTGCCGGAAGGGCCCGGCCTCGGCATCGAGCTCGATATGGATGCGGTCGAACGCTACCGGGTCTGCTGATGCCGCCGGTCAAGGTCGATCCGGACAAGGTCCGCCTTTTCGAAGATGCGGGAAGCTTCTACGCCTGGCTCGGCAAGCATCACGGCACGGTGGACGAACTCTGGATCAGGATCTTCAAGATCAAATCGGGGGTGAAGTCGATCACGAGCAAGGAAGCCATCGACGCCGTTCTTTGCTGGGGCTGGATCGACGGCATCTGCAAGGGGCTCGACGAAAAGAGCTTCCTGCAGCGCTATACGCCGCGCCGACCCAGGAGCATCTGGAGCCAGGTCAACGTCGACAACGTCTCCCGCTTGATCGACGAAGGACGCATGACGGCGCACGGGCTGAAACAGGTGGAGGCCGCGAAGAAGGACGGGCGCTGGGCGCGCGCCTATCGGACCAAGGGCTCGACAATTCCCGATGATCTGCAGGCCGCCATCGACGCCGAGCCCAAGGCAAAGGCGATGCTGGCCCGGCTCAATGCGCAAAACCGCTTCGCGCTCGCCTTCCAGCTCAACAACATGAAGACCGAGGCGGGACGAAAGAGGAAGATCGCGGCCTTCGTCGAGATGCTGAAGCGCGGCGAGACGCTCTATCCGCAGGGAAAGAAATAGTCTTCAGCGCAATGTCGGATCCAGCCGTTCGCAGTGCGGTCGTTCGTTCGCCGCTGCACAAGTCCGCGAAGTGTACGCATGAACTAGGAAAATAGTCGGCGAAGGCGTACACTTACTTCGGCAACTCGGGGGAGAAACATGCCGATCACCAATCGTCTCTATGCAGAATTTCTGGGGACTGCGTGGCTGGTGCTGGGCGGCTGCGGCAGCGCCGTTCTCGCCGCCGGCTTTCCGCAACTCGGCATCGGCTTCGCAGGCGTGGCGCTCGCGTTCGGCCTCACCGTCCTCACGATGGTCTATGCCGTGGGCGGGGTGTCGGGCGGTCATTTCAATCCGGCGGTAACGGTCGGGCTGGCCGTGGCAGGCCGTTTTCCCTTGGGCGAGGTCATTCACTATGTGGTCGCCCAGGTGCTGGGCGGCATCGCCGGGGCCGCCATCCTCTATGTCATTGCGACCGGCAAGGCCGGGGCCGAGATCGGTAGCTTCGCGACCAACGGCTATGGTGATCACTCGCCTGGCAAGTACGGGCTGGTCTCCGCGCTGGTCATCGAAGTCGTCATGACCTTCGGCTTCGTGACCATCATCCTGGGCGCGACCGACAAGCGCGTCAGCCCGGCGGTGGCGGGCCTCGCGATCGGCCTCGCGCTCACGCTCATTCATCTGGTGAGCATTCCAGTGACCAATACGTCGGTGAACCCCGCGCGCAGCACGGCGCCGGCGCTGTTCGTGGGCGGCGCGGCCCTGTCGCAACTCTGGCTGTTCTGGGTGGCGCCGCTGCTGGGGGGCGCGATCGCCGGCGGTGCCTACGGTCTGCTGCGCAGCAAGGACTGACGGGGTCGTCCGGGCGCTGTAGAGTGGGGTTCAACCCTGGCCAAAAAGAGGACGATCGTCATGTTCATCAGGAGACTGGCCACGCTTGCCCTGGCGGGACTACTGCCGTTCGCGGCCGCCGCCCAGCAGGACGTCGAGGTGAAGTTCCGGTTCAAGGAAAATCCCAACAGCATCACCGGCTGCATCCAGGCCGATTCGTCCTTCACGCGCGTACACACCTTCAAGATCGTCAATGGCCAGGTCGAATTGAGGTCGGCCGGCGGCATAGACGTGAAAATGAAACTGATCCGGCCGAACATCTACGAGGGCCGCTACGACCTCGGTCGCATGAACATCATCTACACAGCCGACCTCGGCGCCACGCCGCCGAGCCTCGTCGCCCAGAGTCGGGACGGTGGCTGCAAGTGGAATGCGGTGAAGGCCTGACTTTTGCGGCGTTCGCATTTGATTGACGTGTGACGTCGGTGCGACGGTCAATTCCGTTCAGCGTCACGATATTGACGCTGATGGCCCTGGTCGTGGTGCCGCTCACGAGCGTGCTGCTCTGGCTCGGCTGGCGTTCTGTCGATCTGCTCGAACAGCGCAGCGCCGACCAGAAGGTCTCCCGTCTCGAATCGGCGGTGGAGGACTTTCTCACCGCCGGCCTGCATGTGGTGGTCTCAGTCGGCCAGACCCTTGCCTTCGGCCCGAGCTTCAACGCCACGGAAAATCCGGTGACGGACGAAGACCGCCGGCACCAACTCGTCGCCATGCTGAGACGTCATCCGGCGGTGCAGTCGGCGTTCGTCGGCTATACCGACGGCAGTTTCATCTATGCCGGGCGGCCGGAAACCTTCAGCATCGAGCAGCGGCTCGAACTGGACGCGCCGGATGGCGAGTCGATCATCGTGCGGGTGATCGAGGCGGGGGCGCCTCCGCGGACGGAGACCTACTGGTTCCATCTCCCGGACGGCACTCAGGGTCCCGCCCGCACGACCACGACCAGCTTCGATGCCCGCATCCGGCCCTGGTACGTCGAGGCGATGAAGGCGAAGCAGGCGATCCTGACCGAGCCGTATCGCTTCGCCCAGACACCCGACGCCGGCATCTCCGCCGGCATCCCGCTGCGCTCCGGTCTTGGCGTCATGGGCTTCGATTTCACGCTCCGGACGCTCTCGCAGTTGCTTACTGCCTACAAGATCACCGCCAATTCGGTGATCGTGGTCGGTCATGCCGGTGGCGCGGTCGAAATCGAGTCGGAGCCCTGCGCGCCGACGCTGCCCGGCTGCCTGCCGTCGGACGAGCTGGTGCGACAGATCCTGCGCAAGTCCGTGGTGGAGGCGGTCGCAACCGATGCGAAGATCGATCGCCAGGTCGAGGCCGGAGGCCATGTCTATCGTGTGATCGTCCATCGCATGCCGCCGTTGCTGGGGCAGCGCTTCGTGATCGCCGCGGCAGTGCCGGTGCGGGAGCTGACGGCCGAGTCCCAGGTATTGCTGCAACGGGCCGCGATCGCCGCGGCGCTTGCCGTCGCGCTTGCGGTGCTCGGCGCGTTGGCCGCGTCGCTGATCCTGTCGCGCTCGATCGCGCGTATTGCCCTCAAGACCGAGCGCATCCGCCAGCTCGATTTCTCGGACCGGCAGCCCGTGCAGAGCCGCATCACGGAGATCGCCCGCCTGTCCGATGCGGTCGAGAACATGCGCTCCGGGCTGGAGATCTTCGGGCGCTACGTCTCCAAGACTCTCGTGCAGCAGATCATGCGGTCGCCGGCGAGCAGCGGCGTCGGCGGAACGCGTCGCGAGGTCACGGTGATGTTCACCGACATCGAGGGCTTCTCGTTGCTCACGGAGACGATGGAGCCGGAACTGCTGACCAGCCGCCTGTCGCGCTACTTCGAGGCGCTGGGCTCGGCGATCTCGGCCAATCGCGGCACGATCGACAAGTATATCGGCGACAGCATCATGGCCTTCTGGAATGCGCCCGAGACCGATCCGGATCATATCGCCAATGCCTGCCGCGGCGCGCTGCAGGCCGCCGCCGCGGGTCATGCCTTGTCGGAGAAATGGCGCGAGCGCGGCCGGCCGGGTTTCCGCACGCGCTTCGGCCTGCACACCGGTCCGGCGGTGGTCGGCAATGTCGGTGCGCACGAGCGCATCAACTATACGCTGGTCGGCCAGGTCGCCAACCAGGCGTCGCGCCTCGAAGGCATGAACAAGGTCTACGGCACCGAGATCCTGGCGAGTGGCGAGGTCGCCGGACCGACTTCCGGTCTGTTCGTGTGGCGGCACATCGACCGCGTCGTGGCCGTGGGTACGACGGAAGCGCACGACGTCTATGAGCCGATGGGCGAGAACGCCAGCCGGACCGAACATGCCGCCTTTCTCGCCGCGTGGGAGAAGGCCCGCGAGGCTTATGTCGCGGGCCGCTTCGAAGAGGCATTGGACGGCTTCCGGGCCGCATCGGCGATGCGCGGGGAGGACGCGCCCCGTCACGTCTACATCGGGCGGTGCGAAACCTTCCTGCGCGAGGGTGTCCCGGCCGGATGGGACGGCACCTGGCACATGGACCGGAAATAGCGTCGAGCCGCCGGATCAGAACCGTACGGTTACGCCGAGCGTAAAGAACTTCGTGCTGTCCTGGTCGAAGATCGTCCCCACCAGCAGATCGAAATCGAATCTCGGATGGGCTGCCGGCGTGTAGCGCAGGCCCATCTGGTTGCCGATCACGCCGGGCTGGCGACCGAAGGCTTCCATCATCAGGGTGACGTCCCAGCCGACATCGACCTCGACCTGGCCGCCCCAGAAGAAAGCCGTGGGGTTTTCGTCGTTCAGATAGCTCCAGCCGGCATTCACGTTGATCCGGAATTTTTCAGTGACCGGAATGGTCACCAGGGCGAGCAGGCTGGCCAAACCCAGTTCACCGGTGCGCGCATTGACGGCTGCGTTCAGTCCCAGCGCGACACCCAGGCCTTCTGAAGCCGGCTGGAAATTGATCTTGATCTGAGGCCCGACCAGCGGGCCGGCGGCGATGTCATCCCAGTAGTGCTGGTAGGCTGCGCCGACCTCCAACCAGGGAATTTTCAGGAAAGTGCAGGCCGGCCCCACATTCGCGTATCCGTCGCCCGGCACGAAGCGCGACACCCACAGCTCGAGATGGCAGGTGCCGGGCGTCTCGACCTCGGAATCGTCGACGATATGGGCGCCGCCGGCGGCCAATGTCGGACTGGCAAGGATGGCCGCGACCGCCCAGAGCAGTGTGCCGAGGAAGAGACCATGGCTGTTGTTTTTCAAGCGGCGAGAATTTCGCCCGGCACCGTTACACGCGCAAGTCGCCTTCGGTACGCATCAACGCCCGCACATGGGCGGCGACGGACTCGGCCAGGGCGGCGAGGTCGTACCCTCCCTCGAGGACGGATACGAGGCGCCCGCGGCAGTGTCGCCCGGCGATGGCCAGAAGCTCGTCGGTCAGCCAGACGAAGTCCTCGGTCTCGATGTCGAGCTGCGCCAGGGGGTCGCGCCGATGGGCATCGAAGCCTGCCGAGACGATGATGAGGTCTGGTGCGAAGGTGTCGAGTGCCGGCAGAAGCCGGTCGCCCCAGGCCGCCCGGAACGTCGTGCTGCCGCTGCCGGCGGGCAGGGCGGCATTCACGACGTTGCCATCGACGCCGCGCTCGCGCGGCGAGCCGGTGCCGGGATAGAGCGGATACTGGTGCGACGAGGCGTAGAACAGGTCGGGGTCGGTCTCGACCACGGCCTGCGTGCCCTGGCCGTGATGCACGTCGAAGTCGATCAGGGCGATGCGCCGCAGGCCGTGGGCCGCACGCGCATGCAGGGCGCCGATCGCGGCGTTGCTGAACAGGCAGAAGCCTCCGGGCACGTCGGGCGTCGCGTGATGGCCGGGCGGACGCACGGCCGCGAAGGCAGTGTGGGCCTTTCCGCCCAGCACGCCGTCGACGGCGGCCACGACGGCGCCGGCGGCGTGGCGGGCGGCATTGGCGCTGCCGGCGCTCATCACCGTGTCGGCATCGACATGGACCAGCTCGCCTTCCGGTGGGCGAATGCCCAGAATCGCGTCGACATAGGCCGGCGGATGGACACGCGTCAGCTGCTCGATCGTGGCGGCGGGCGCAATCAGACGGGTGAGAGTCGCGAATTCCTCGTCGGCCAGCGCCGCAGTCACCGCGCGCAGCCGGTCGGGCCGCTCGGGGTGATAGTCGCCGGTATCGTGCTCGAGAAACGACGGGTGGCTGATCAGCAGCGTCATGCATCCCCCTCTAGCGCGGTTCGGCGATCTGCGACAGAGTCACCCGCAACCCATCGATCGCTGTGAGGTTGTTTTGTCCAAGTTGAGCTGTCTGGTCGCCGCCGCCCTCGTCCTCTTCGCCGGGCAGGCGTCGGCCCAGGAAACCACCTTCCGGCTGAAGAATTCGATGGCCTATCCGATCGCCCAGCTCTCGGTTTCGCCGACCCAGCTCAACATGTGGGGGCCGAACTTCCTGCGGCCGCCGGCCATCCGGCCGGGCGAGGCCCGCGAAGTCTCCTACCGGGCGCCGACGGACTGGTGCATGGGCGATCTGAAGGTCACCTTCGCCGATGGCGGTCCGCCCGCCGTCTGGGGCTACTTGAACCTCTGCACCCTGAAGAACATATCACTCCACTACGACCGCATGAGCGGCATCACCACCGCCCGTTACGACGAGTAGCAACATGGACGCCTTGCCGGGTCTGCCGTTCGACAACAGCTATGCGAGGCTGCCGGAGCGGTTCTATGCCCGGCTTGCGCCCACGCCGGTGGCGACGCCACGGCTGGTGAAACTGAACGAGGTGCTCGCCCTGCAGCTCGGGCTCGATCCAGGCGCGCTCGCGTCCCCCGAGGGTGTGGAGATGCTGGCGGGCAACCGCGTGGCGCCGGGTTCTGAGCCGATCGCGCTCGCCTATGCCGGTCACCAGTTCGGCAACTTCGTGCCGCAGCTCGGCGACGGTCGTGCCATCCTGCTGGGCGAGGTCGTGGACCGCGCCGGCCGGCGCCGCGACATTCAGCTCAAGGGTTCGGGCCCCACGCCCTTCTCGCGCAACGGCGATGGCCGCGCGGCGGTGGGACCGGTGCTGCGCGAATACATCGTCAGCGAGGCGATGGCAGCGCTTGGCATCCCGACGACGCGCTCGCTGGCCGCCGTCACCACCGGCGAGCCGATCTGGCGCGACGGCGAGCTGCCGGGCGCCGTGCTGACGCGCGTCGCCTCCAGCCACGTGCGCGTCGGCACCTTCCAGTTCTTCGCCGCGCGCGGCGACACCGAGGCGTTGCGCCTGCTCGCCGACCATGTGATCGCGCGGCACTACCCGGAGGCCCGCGAATCCGCCGAGCCTTATCGTGGGCTGTTCGAGGCGGTGATCGGCGGACAGGCCGCCCTCGTGGCCAGATGGCTTCACGTCGGTTTCATCCACGGCGTGATGAACACAGACAATTGTTCGATCGCGGGCGAGACGATCGACTACGGCCCCTGCGCCTTCATGGACGCCTACAATCCGGAGACGGTGTTCAGCTCGATCGACCAGCAGGGGCGGTATGCCTACGCCCATCAGCCGGGCATCGCCCACTGGAACCTGGCGCGTTTCGGCGAGACCCTGCTGCCGCTGCTGGCCGACGACAGCGACAAGGCGCTGGCGATTGCCAATGAAGTGCTGGGGACCTTCCGCCAGCACTACGCGACGGCGCTTATCGGTGGTCTGCGCCGCAAGCTCGGTCTGTTCACCGAGGAAGAGGGCGACGCCGCGCTCGCCCAGGACCTGCTCAACGCCATGACCGGTGGTCTCGCCGATTTCACCCTGACCTTCCGCCGACTGGGAGATGCCGCTGCCGATCCCGCGGCCGACGCGGAGGTCCGCAGCCTGTTCGGAGACAAGCCTCAAGCCTTCGACGCCTGGGTCCCGCGCTGGCGCGAGCGCCTCTCTCGCGAATCGCAGGACGGCGCCGACCGGCGAGCGGCGATGCATGCGGCGAACCCGGTCTATATTCCCCGCAATCACCGGGTCGAACTGGCGCTGACCGCCGCGGCCGAACGCGAGGATTACGCGCCGTTCGAGGAGTTGCTCGCGGTGCTGGCAAAGCCGTTCGAGGAGCGGCCGGAATTCTCCGCCTATGCCGAGCCTCCGCCGCCCGATGAGCGCGTCTACAGGACCTTCTGCGGGACGTAGGGCCGAGCGAAGCTCGGCCATCATCAGAGATTGATCGCGGTCGGCCTCGCGTCCTTCCAGTCGATCCACCGGTCGAGATGCATGAAGCGTCCATCGTCAGTGCCGATCTCGCGGGCGATCAGGGCGTTCAGCTTGCCGTTCATCATCGCGATCAGGTCGCGGTTGCGCTCGAAGTCGTGCGCGAGGTTCACGATCTCGTCGGGATCGTTCACGAGGTCGTAGAGTTCGAGGTCGTTCTTCGCCCGGAGTTCCTCGAGAGTCGCCGGCGCGTTGAAGCCTTGGAACGAGAAGTAGCGGCTGAACTTGTAGCGCTCGTCGACGATGGAGCGGATGCAGACGCGCAGCTTCCAGTCGACGGGGAACGATTCGATCTTCCTGAACTGGTCCGATCGCGCGATCGATTTGTCCTGCAGGGTCTCGTAGAGGGTCCGCGTGAAGTTGGCGTCGTGCACCATGAGCTGGCTGTAGCAGAACAGGGTGCCGCCACGGTTCTGGGTGAAGGCGGGATTCACCGGCTGGCGCAGCAGGGGCGAGAAATCCTGACCCTTCATCCGGTTCATCGTATCGGCCACCGGCACCGTCGACTTGCCCGTGAGCGCAACGATGGTCGGCACGAAATCGAGATGCGAGGTGAGTTCGAGGCAGCGCTGGCCGCCCTTGATCTCCGGATGGACCACCAGCATCGGCACGTGATTCTGCTGGCGGTAGGTGGTCGTGCCCTTGCCCTGCAGGCCGCCATGGCTGGCCAGCAGCTCGCCGTGATCGGAGGTGAAGATCACGATGGTCTTGTCGGTGAGACCCAGCCGGTCGAGCTGCTCCAGCATCTGCACGATCTGCTGGTCGGCGTCGCGAATGGCGTTGAAGTAGTAGTTCTGCCTGAGACGCATGCGCCACTCTTCCTGCGGGATCAGCCCGGTCAGGATGGCATTGGCCCCCTTGTAGATGCGATGCGCCGGCACGCGGTCGGGCGTGTCGAGCGATTGCCGCCAGGTCTTCTGCAGCGGGATCTCGTTCCATTCCCGCCGGTAGAAGGAATCGTCCGGCGGATGGTCGATCTTGAGCTTGGCCTCGACCGCCTGCACCGGCTTATCGCCGCGCTTGTCGGTGTTCACCCACATGACGTCGTGCGGGTTCACGAGATTCACCGCGAGATACCAGGGCTGCTTCCTGTCGGTCATCGGCCGGCCCTTGGCCTTCAGCCACTGGATGGCCTGCGCCGCGGTGATCTGGTCGTACTGGTAGCCGCCCTGCGCGCCTTCGATGAAGTCGCCGACGCCGGTATAGTCGTAGAACCCGTAGTCGCGATCCATCATGGTCTCGAACAGCGCCTTGATGTCGCCGGCGTGGTTCTCCATCGCCATCGCACCGTTCAGGTGCCACTTGCCCTTGTAGGCGGTGTAGTAACCCATCCTGCGCAGGATCTTGCCGATGGTCGGCAACGCCGGATCCAGGCTCTTCATGTAGGGCACGCCGGCATTGTCGAAGATGCCGTTCAGCGGCATGTGCAGGCCGGTATAGATCACCGCGCGCGAGGCCGAGCACATGTCCGCCGCGATCTGGTGGTTCTCGAAATAGGTGCCCGTCGTGCGTAGCCGCTCGTGTCCCGGCAGCGGTATCGGCCAGCCGGGACCCATGTAGTGCTCCTGGTCGGTCAGGATGAAGAGGATGTTGTAGCCACCGTCGTTCGAGCCCGGCGCCTCCGCGGAGGGAAAGGCCGATTCGGTGCCGCCGGTGATGCTGGTCGTCTGCGCCTGGGCGGGGGTATCGCAAGCGGACGTAGCGGCGAGCGCGGCGCTGCCGGCGATGAAGGACCTGCGCGATGGATCAGTCATGGCTTCCCCGGTGAGAACTCGCTCAGCTCGTAGCACCGAATCGCGGCCGGCGCGCAAGTTCGAGGAGCCGCGCACAATCGACATGCTCTTCCAGGTGATCGGCCAGCCGGTCGAGCGTGTCCTCGATTCCGGCCTCGTAGTCGAGACCGGACCTGTTGGCGCCAATCCATTGCAGCCAGTGACGCCGCTGGCGATCGTCTGCCAGCAGACCGTGGATGTAGCAGCCGGCCACCCGACCGCTCGCGTCGATCGCGCCGTCAGTGCCGCCGCGGTCGAGATCGAACAGCGGGCGCGTGGTCGTGGTCGTTCGGCCGACATGCATTTCGTAACCCTTGAACGGCACGCCTTCCGCCACGGTCTTGCCGGTCACCTCGACGAGGACCTTGTCGCCGCCCATCACGGTCTCCGCCTCGATCAGACAAAGCCCTTCGACACTGCCGGGCGGCCCTTCGATCCCCTCGGGATCCGAGATGCGCCGGCCGAGCATCTGATAACCGCCGCAGAGGCCCAGCACATGGCCACCGCGACGCAGATGGGCCTTGAGGTCGATCTCCCAGCCGGCCTCGCGCAGGGTGGCGAGATCGGCAATGGTGGCCTTGGAGCCGGGCAGGATGACGAGCCTAGCGTCGCCCGGGATCGGCTCGCCGGGTCGCACGAAGACGACATCGACGCCCGGTTCCTGGCGCAGCGGATCGACATCGTCGAAGTTGGCGAGGTGCGGATAGGCCAGCACGACGACCTTCACGGCACCGCCCGGCGCACTGCGCCCGGGCAGGCTGAGCGCATCCTCCGCAGGCAGCCTGATGGCGTCGGGGAAATAGGGCACGAGGCCAAGCGCCGGCCAGCCGGTCCGGTTCGCGATCAACGCCATACCGCCGGCGAACAGGCTCGGATCGCCGCGGAAGCGGTTGACGAGGAAGCCCACGATCATCGCGGCGTCCGCGGGATCGATCACGGCTTTGGTCCCGACCAGGCTCGCGATGACGCCGCCGCGGTCGATGTCGCCCACCAGCACGACCGGTACGTCCGCCGCCCGCGCGAAACCCATGTTGGCGATGTCGTCGGCGCGCAGATTGACCTCGGACGCGGAACCCGCGCCCTCGACCAGCACGAGATCGGCTTCGGCAGCCAGACGGCCGAAACTGTCCAGCACGGCGCCCAGCAGGCCGGCCTTGATGGCCTGGTACTCGCGCGCCCAGGTGTTGCCCACGACGCGGCCCTGCACGATCAGCTGGGCACCGATATCGCTCTGGGGTTTCAGCAGCACCGGATTCATGTGGACGCTGACGTCCACCCGTGCCGCCCGCGCCTGCAGCGCCTGGGCGCGGCCGATCTCGCCGCCGTCGGCCGTCACCGCCGCATTGTTCGACATGTTCTGCGGCTTGAAAGGAAGGACCCGCAGCCCTCGCCGGACGAACACCCGGGCGAGGCCAGCGACCAGCAGCGACTTGCCGACATCGGAGCCGGTCCCCTGGATCATCAGCGCGCGTGCTTGCATGGGCCCTCCAAACCGGGGCAAACTGTTTCTTGAAAATTGCATTTAAAGTGCGAACTACAGATTCATACGCGGGATTTCAGCAACCTATCCGGAGTGAACGTGCGCCCCAAGAAGCGCATTCAGGGAGCGTGATGTCGGTTTCGAAACGGTTGGGGGGGATCTTGGCAGGCGCGCTCGTTGCGGCGTGGCGAGTCTCGGCCCATGCCCAGGGGATTCTCGACGACGAGCCTCCCATGACCTTCGCCGAAGGTTTCATGCAGGGCGTCGGCCTCCCGGTGATCAGCCTCTATCATCTCGCCGCGATGATCGGCATCGGCATCCTGGTCGGCATTGCCGCGCGTGGCATCGTGCCCGTGCTGGCTTTCGGGCTGGCCGCCATCGCCGGCGTGGCGATCCAGCTTAGTCCGTATGAAATCCCGGCCGGCGGTACCTTCGTGGCGCTGACGACCATGGTGATCGGCCTTCTGATCCTGCTGCGCCAGCCGCTAAGCCCCAAGGTGGCGTCGGCCGTCTTCGCCGTCGCGGGACTCGTGCACGGCTATTCGATGGGATCTGTACTGGTCGGTGCCGATACCGTGCCGATTGTCGCCTATGTCTCGGGCCTGCTGCTCGCCCAGACGGTGCTGGGAGTCGCATCCTGCGCGATCACCCTGGGCGCAACCAAGTGGCCCGCGCAGCGGACGGCGCTGATGATCGCGGGCTGCCTCGTGATGGTGGCCGGTGGAGTCGCCGCCATCGAAGCGGCCGGCCTGGTCGGCTGAGCTTGGCGCTCCCGCGAAGGGTATGACCATCCTCGTTCTTTCGTTCATTCGGTGGAGTAGATGACGCATCCGGTTTTCGACGCGGCCTTCCGGGCCGAGCTCCGCGAGCTCGTCCTGTGGCGGCGTGACGTGCGGCGCTTTCGCACCGATCCGGTGGCGCGCGAGCGTATCGACGCCTTGCTGGAAGTGGCCAGCCATGCGCCGTCTGTTGGACTGAGCCAGCCCTGGCGGTTCGTGCATGTCCAGTCGGCGGAACGCCGCCGCGCCGTGGTGGAGAGCTTCACCGAAGCCAACGAGGACGCGCTTGCCGGCTACGACGGCGAGAAGCATGCGATCTATGCCGGCCTGAAACTGGCGGGCCTCAAGGAAGCCCCTGTCCATCTCGCGGTCTTCTCCGACGACGGCACGCATACCGGCAGCGGCCTCGGCCAGCAGACCATGCCCGAGACGCTGCACTATTCCGTGGTGGCTGCGATCCAGACCCTGTGGCTGGCGGCGCGTGCCGACGGGATCGGCATGGGCTGGGTCTCGATCCTCGATCCGAAGAAAGTGACGCGTGCACTCGACGTGCCGGCGGGCTGGAACCTCGTCGCCTATCTCTGCCTCGGCTTCCCGGCCGAGGAGCATCTCGACCCCGAACTGGAGCGGCATCACTGGGAAGTGCGCAGCGACATCAGTGACGTCGTCTTCACGCGCTGACGCTTTGACACCCGGTTCGCCCCGGTCATTATTGGTCCTCATCATCGGGGGCAGCGCGTGACTTCAGGGGATCGACCGGCAGAGCAATCGATCTCCGATGGGGCGTTGTATTTTCTGGCGGCCCTGTGCGGCCTGGCCACTGGCGTCTTGGGTGCCGCCTTTCATCTCGTCGTCGACACGCTGGTTCACTGGCCGTCCTGGCTGGTTGCACGTCTCGGTTCTGGCACCCTGACCATCGTCGCAGCGGCGGGGATTGCCGCCATCGCCCTGGTCGCGTCCTTCCTGCTCACGCGTCGCATCGCACCGGAAGCGGCCGGCAGCGGCGTCCAGGAGATCGAAGGCGCAATGGAGGGGCTGCGCGACGTGCGCTGGCGGAGGGTGCTGCCGGTGAAATTCGTGGGCGGCGTTCTGGCGCTCTCGTCCGGTCTCGTCGCCGGGCGCGAGGGTCCCACCATTCACATGGGTGCGTCGATCGCGCAGGCCGTGTCGGAGCGCATGAAGCTCACCGAGGCGGAGCTGCGCGGCCTGCTGGCGGCGGGTGCCGCGGCCGGCCTCGCGGCCGCCTTCAACGCGCCACTGGCGGCGATCCTTTTCGTGATCGAGGAGACGCGCAAGCAGTTCCGCTACACGCTGCGTTCCTACACCGCGGTGATCATCGCCTCGACGGCCAGTGCCATCGGCATGGAGCTGGTGGGCGGTACGGCGCCGCAACTCAAGCTCGACAATGCCGAGATGCCGCTGTCGCTGCTGCCGGCGTTCGTGGTGCTGGGGATATTCCTGGGCGGGCTGGGCCTCGTGTTCAATCGCACGCTGCTCTTCCTGCTCGACTGGGTGGCGACCACGTTTCGCAAAGTGCCGTTCGTGCCGGCGCTCGTGGTCGGGGCGGCCATCGGCGCACTGGCCATCGTGCTGCCGCAGGCCGTGGGCGGCGGGGAGCTGCTGATTCCCGGCCTCGTCACCGGCAACCTGTCCATCCAGATCCTGCTGCTGCTGTGCCTGTTGCGGTTCGTCGGCGTCATGCTGAGCTATCCGGTGGGTGTTCCCGGCGGCATCTTCGCGCCGCTGCTGACCCTTGCCACCACGGTGGGCCTGATCGCGGCGGCGCTGCTGCAGATGGCCGTGCCGCTGCCGCCGCTGGCGGGCGCCGCCTTCGTCATTGCCGCGATGGGTGGCCTGTTTTCCGCCTCCATCCGCGCGCCGCTGGTCGGCGTCGTGCTGGCCGCCGAACTGACCGGCGGCTACGCGCTCATCCTGCCGCTGATCGTGACGTGCGTGACGGCCAATGCCGTCGCCCAGGCGCTGGGCAGCCGGCCGCTCTACGAGCTGCTGCTGGAGCGCACCTTGCGACTTGCGGGGAAGACACCGCCACCGCCTGTCACGACCGGCGTGCCGACGCCTGTCGGTATGGACGACCAGCGCGGCGCTTAGAGCGTAATGAAAGCTCCCGTCGTCTCGACCGGAGCGCCCCCTCGGAAGCCCTCGGGGCAGGCTCCGGCGCGAAGCGGAGAGACCTTTGCTCCACCAAGAGCCGGCCAATCGTAGAGAGAAGGTCTCTTGTGTGCGGCGCTGGTGCCATGATGTGCGAACGGGCGGCTGCTCCAACAACCGCCCGTCGCCGGATCTGAGCCCGTAGGTCTCCAAGGCCTGAGCCTGTAGTGGAGCGAGGGACAGGTCCGGTGTCT
>NZ_JAUSBN010000018.1 GCF_030651995.1 Reyranella sp. | reverse complement strand
CGCCTGGTAGGGCGGGAGAACGACGACGAGACATTCGGAACAAGGTGCAGCCGTTGCCGATAGGCTGTTCGACGTCAGCATTTTCCAGAATTGCCTCAACCATCTTGGTTGTGACGCCACGCTGCTGTGTGCGGATCCGAGCGTGGTGGGAAAGGTTGATCATCATGGGCTCCTTTGTCTGGGCCCAAGGTTGGCAGAGGCGGGGACATTTACGGGGACTCTGCTGGTACTATACAGACGAATTTATGGTGCGAAATATGGTATCAGGAAAAATGCATATAATTTAATGATTTAGGTGATGGGGTGAAGGGGCGGCGAATGGCGGAAGAGCGGAGAGTAGAAGTCGTCACGGGAGGGGAATGAGCGCTCGAATCGCGGCTTGGCGGCCTGCCGCATAGAGGGAGCTAGAGTTCGGCCCATCGGGGTGCCCAGGATTTGGGCCTGTACGCAATAGGCCCAGGGTACCTGCCTTACGTTAGACAATGGCGCCCCGCTTCAAGGGTTTTAGACAGGAATCGATAAAGCTAACCCACTGAAAAATTGAGATAAAACCCGCATCTGAAAATCGCAGTGTCGGTGGTTCGACTCCGCCCCTGGGCACCATTCGCTTCTAGTTCAAGCGGGCCAACGTTTTAGACCTCTGCCGTTGGCTCCGAAATCGAGTGCTGAGAAGGCCGTTTTTCCACGATCCTTCGCACCGTTTTTCCAAAATCTCGTTCTGTTCCCGTTCTTGGCGATGAAATTCGGAGACACTGAGCTCGACCAAGTCGTTGTGTTAGCGCTCCCTGATTGCGGGCCGCCTCTTGTGTGTAGACGCGGGCGCTGGCCGGGTTGGCCTGGCCGAGCGCGCCGGCGATGTCGTTCTCGCTGAAGCCGGCATCGGCGGCCGCCTTGCCGAGGCTCTTCCGCAGGCCGTGGAAGGTGAGGCCGGGCCGAATCTTGCCCTCCTTCACGAGCTGGCGCTTGATCCTGTCAAACGACGAGTCCAGCCCATCCTTCGTGTAGGGCTGGCCCAGCCGATTGAGCACCAGCCTGTCGCCAACCTTGCGGCCGTTGCGCTGGGCGGCGCGGCCCATCTGGATCTTGTCGGGCTCGTTCAGGATGGCGGTCAGGCGCTTGGCTTCGAAGATGCTCAACTCCTTCCCGCTCTTGTTGATCATGTCGAGGTCGATTGAACCATTCACGCGGGCAGTCTTGGGGACGCGCACGACGTCCTCTTTTCGAAGCCCGCCGTAGTAGGCGAGGGCCACGGCCTTGCACAGGCCGCTGCCGCCTCCTTGCAGCTCATGGGTAGCCTTGAAGAAGGCGTCGACCTCTTCCGGGCGCTACGCCTTGTTGGCGACGCCCAGCTTCTTCGGGCGCCGGATCTTCGGCACGCCCTTGGCGGCATTGCTCGTGACGATGCCGCGCGGCACGCCCCAGCCCAGCACGATCGAGAGGACGGCGACGACCTAGTTGGCGAGCCAGCGTCCGCGCGCGTCATAGACCTCGTCCCGGACCTTCTGGATCCACGGCTGGTCGATGTTGACCGGAACCTTGGCGTCGAAGGTCTTCAGGGCGTCCATGGCGTGCTGGTAGCCGCCCTGGGTGACCTTCTCGAGCTGGGTGAACTCAGGCGAGGCCCGGTACAGAGCGAACAGGCCGCCCAGATGAGCCGGCAATGGATCGAGCTTGTCGCTGGCTTTGGCGGTCGCTTCAGCCGGGTCCAGGCGTCCAGATCCTCGCGCAGGTAGAATCGCTCCTGGCCGATGAAGCGGGGGCGGCAGCGAAGCGCCACCTCACGGTCGAAGCGCTCGTCGCCGAGCTGCCCGCAGTAGCGCATGGCGTTGTTGCGGGTCAGCAGGCCGCACTCGCCCAAGGGGATCGGATCGCGGCTCAACGAAGCCCCCAGGGCTTTGGCGAGGTGGGCGCTGCGGGGCGCATCAGGCGTCGGCGTGGACCTTGCGCAGCACCCGAAGTGCCGCGTTCAAGGTGTCGATGATGTGGCCGTCCACCATCGAGTCAGTCAGGTCGATCGCGTATTCGATCCGGCAGGCGTCGTCGGGAAACCTTGATGTCGACCCACTGGCGTTGCCACTGCACCGGAAATACCCCCATCGCCTCCGCCAGCGTCGGCCCGGCGCTCGCGCGCCCTTGCAGCATGCCTCCACCGTCGTCGGCGCCAGTAGCGTCAGCGGGAGCACCCGCGAGACGTAGGAAGGATTGATCATCTCGGCTCTGGCGATCTCAATGATGGTCGCGTACCGACCCGTCTCCAACATCTTCTGCCATGCATGCGCAGCGCGGCATCGAGCGTACGCGCCAGCGGCCCGCGCCGGAAAGAAATCTGCTGGAAGCTAGGCCTGGCACGGCCGCGGCGCATGAGCACCGGCTATACATGCACTGCGTCATCGCGTGGCGGCTGAACGGTAGGAGCGGGCTGAAGCAGCTCGGCAGGCGGCGGTTGATCGCGCGGGTCCGCTTTGGAGCCGTCAGCGGGCCTCCTGCGTAGTGGGTCGGACTTCCGAAAAGTGTCGCATGAGTCGGGTGCGTGACGAGGATGTTCAAGGCTACGTCACATTTACGGAGAATCTGGTAGTACTACCGAGTCAGGACAGGAGACTTTGGCGCGGCCGTGCGCGACAGTCGGCGCCGGCATGGGAGAGAACAACAAGAACACGGCGAGTTCGTTCCGGCAGGTGCTGCGGACCAGTCCGATGGATTTCTGGCGCCTGTGGTACGTCGGCTTCGTCGTCACCACCGTGCGCTGGCTGGAAACGGTCGCCATGGGCATCGTCGTCTATCAGCAGACCAGCTCCGCCCTGGTCGTCGCCATGATCACCATGCTCCGCCTGGTCCCGATGGGCCTGTTCGGCGCCTTCCTCGGGGCCTTCGCCGAACGGTTCGACCGCCGCCTGACCCTGGCCGGCATCGTCGGCCTCATGATGGTCACCTCGGCCCTGCTCTCCGTCGTCGCTTTCAGGGGAGCCCTGGAAGTCTGGCACCTCGCCATCGCCAGTTTCATCAACGGCTGCGGCTGGGCCACCGACAATCCGCTCCGGCGCGTGATGATGGGCGAAGTCATGGGCCGCGATCGCATGGCCATCGCCATGGCGCTCGATGTCGGCGCCGGCAATGTGAGCCGCATGGTAGGGCCCGCCGTCGGCGGCCTGCTGCTGGCGGGCGTCGGCATCGAAGGCGCCTTCCTGCTGAGCGTGGCACTGTACACGTCGGCCGTCGCCGCCACCTTGATGGTGCAGAGCCACATCCCGTCCTCGCCCGGTGCGGGGGCCGTGCTCGCCCGCACCTGGGAGGGCGTGGCGCTCATCTTTTCCGACCGCCGCCTCGGCGCGATCATGGCGGTCACCGTCATCTACAATGTCTTCGCCTGGCCCTTCACCAGCATGATCCCGGTGATCGGCACCGACCGGCTGCTGCTCGGCCCCGAAGGCGTCGGCCTGCTCACCAGCATCGACGGCGTCGGCGCCTTCGCCGGCTGCTTCCTGCTGGCGCTGTGGCTGACGCCGGGCTGGCATGCCCGCGCCTATGTCGGCGGCACGGCGGCCTACCTGGTCGGGCTGATCGGCTTTGCGGCGGCGCCCACGCCGCTGCTGGCCGGTGTGGCGCTGCTGGTGACCGGCCTCGCCGGCGCCACCTTCGCCACCCTGCAGGCCACGCTCGTCTATCTCGCGGCGCCGATAGAAATGCGCTCGCGCATCCTGGGGGTGCTCTCGGTCTGCATCGGCACCGGCCCGATCGGCTTCGTCTGGCTGGGCTGGCTCGCCGATCTCATCGGAGCGCCCGAGGCCACGGCGATCACCGGCGTTATGGGCCTGCTGGCGCTCGCCGCGACCTGGCCGCTTTGGCGGAGGATTTGAGAAGGATTTTCGCCAGATCGTGATGGTCACCTTGAGTACGCCGTTGCGCTGATGGGAAAACAGGTCGCAGGCCTCCTCGATCCGGTGGAGCGTGAAGCGATGCGTGACCATGGGCGCAAGATCGACCCGGCCCGAGGCCACCACGTCCACCAAACGGCGCATGCGTTTCAAAACCAGTCCGGGCTTTCTAAGGCTGCGGCGCACGAGAACTCGCTCTACGCGCTCGGCGTCATCGCGTAGCGGCTGGCTGGCAGGGAACAGGTAAAGCACACCGGTAGGCGTCGGCTGATTGCGCGGGTCCGAGGCGGGCAGCTCCCAGCGGTGTCTCTGTAGTACGCAGCCACAGCCCGCTAATACCCGATCGCGGCGCCATCGCTGCGCGGATCCGAGCCGCCGACGCGCAGGCCGCTGACCGGGTCCACGGTGATGCCGTGGGCGTGGCCTGCGAGTTCGTTCCATGCGCCCCAGCGATTGACCATGTGGCCGCGTCGTTCGAGTTCGGCAATAGTCTCGGCCGGAATGCGTCCCTCAACGTGCAGCGTGTCGCGTGGCTCACCGATGGCGAAGCGGCCGGACAGGAAGCGTGGCGTCTCCAGCGCCTCCTGGATATCCTGACCGTGGTCGATCAGGGCGAGATAGGCTTGCAGGTGGATCTGGGGCTGGCCGTCGGCGCCCATGCAGCCCACCACAGCCCACAGCCTCTCGTCGCGGAACGCCATCGAGGCGATTAGCGTGTGCAGTGGCGTCTTGCCAGGCTCGACCCGGTTGGGGCTCTTGGGATCGAGCGAGAAATAGGCCGAGCGATTCTGTAAGACAATTCCGGTGCGACCCGCCACGACCGCGGCGCCGAAGCCGCCATAAAGGGAATGGATCATCGACACCGCATTGCCCTCGGCGTCGACCACGGCGATGTAGACCGTGTCACCGGCCAGGCTGCCGTAGGAGGGGATCTTGTCCCACGGCAAGGCTCGGGCCGGGCCCATCAGAGCGCGCCGCTCATCAGCATATTTCTTTGATATCAGGCGCTCCATCGGTACAGACGCGAAGCGTGGATCGGCGAGATGACGGTCGCGGTCGTGATAGGCAAGCTGTTTGGCCTGGACCATCAAATGCACATAATCAGGGCCCAGAAAGGGCTTCTTGTGCATCTCCATTGGCTCAAGCAGGTTCAGCATCTCCAGCACAGCGAAGCCCTGCGTGGGTGCCGGCGTTTCGTAGATCGTGACGTCGCGGTAGCTGCCTTTCAGCGGTTCGCCCCAGTGCGCGTTCTGCGTCTTTAGGTCGTCCAGAGTAAAGAAGCCGTCGTTGGCTTTCGACCAACGCGCCAGTTCGCCCGCTACTTCACCCTCATAGAAGCCGTGCCAGCCGTCACTGGCGATCGCCTCCAGGGTCCTTGCGAGATCGAGGTTGGTGAGAATCGCACCGTCCTTCAGGAAGATGGCCGCCGCTTCGGGGCTTTTCGCCAATTCCTCACGCGCCAATTCGCGCCAGTAGGCCAGCCGCGCCGTCACCGGGAAGCCATGGCGAGCGTAGCCGATGGCGCTCTCCAGGCAGCGCTTCAAAGGCAAGCGACCATAGGCAGCGTGAGCCATGCCCCAGCTTGCGACCGCGCCTGGAACAGTGAGGGTGCCGGGCAGTACGCCGCGATAGGGTATCTCGGTCAGGCCGCGCCGGGCGAAGGCGTCGATCGTGCCGGCCGCGGTAGCGCGTCCGCCGCCGTCGATGTAGCGTACGGCACCGGTCTTGGCTTCATGGACAAGCAGGAACGCGTCACCGCCTACGCCCGTCATATGCGGATAGAGCACTGAAAGCGCGGCGCTGGTGGCGATGGCGGCGTCGACCGCCGATCCGCCTGCTCTCAACACATCGACGCCGGCCTGTGACGCCAGCGAATGCGGGGATGTAACCATGCCGTTGGGAGCGAGGGTGGCCGGACGGCCGGTGCGAATATCAACCATGAAGATTTTTTAGCCGACACTCTCCAGACCGCAAGAACTAACTATTATCCGCGAATGGCACTGAACCGGAAAGATGAGTCGTCGGGATGACGAGGAGATATCGTGATCGCGCCGCGAATTGCGTCGGCGATAAATCCATCGAGAGAATTGGTCTCCGGAACATATCGGCCGGTGCAAGCGGGTCTGTGCGGATTGCGCTTTGCTTACCGCAACAATTGCGATCGGCTAGTCTGTATTGGGCGAGGAAAAAGGATCACTTGGGGAGAGGTTGATCGGAGGCGCAGATCGGCATGCCATGGTCGACCAGGATCAAATCGTCGACCGGAAAGCCCATGCTTCGGGCCTTATCGACCAGGCGGTTCCGGATATCGGCAGAGAGGTCTGGCTGGCGCGCCAGGATCCAGAGATAGGTCTTTGACGGGCCCGAAATCAGAGCCCAGCTGTAGTCCTGTTGGTCGAGCGCAGCGACATGGTAGCCACCGGCGAACGGCCAGAAGAAGGTTACGGAGAGGCTGGCCGTGTCTGGCGCGCCCTGAAACACGGCGCGACCATCGGCTTCCTTCCAGCGGCAGCTCTTGCGGTCAAAGCCTTTGTTGAGAACGCCAACGGAGCCGTCGTTGCGTAACGTGTAGGTTGCGGTCACGTTCGTCAGCCCGCGCTCGAAGCTGTGGTCGAGGCGCATAATCTCGAACCACTCGCCCTTGTAACGTTGAATGTCGAAGGGACGAACGGGCTCGACGCCCTCGGGAAGTCCGGTGCAGCCACAGACGAGTGCGGACAGCAGCAGAAACAGAAGTGGCCGCCTGGACAGGATATTCAATGTCTTGCTCTCCTTGAGCGCCAATCCCAGGGCATCTCCGCCGGGCGATCCCGCGGTCGGGGACGGATTCCAAGTCGACACGAAGCAGTTGGTCACGCGTCACTTCTCCGCGTCGGTCGCGCGCGCATCGCATCTTGCCTTCTCGATGGAGTGTCGACCGTCGGACCGGTCGGTCGCAACGTCAAAGCAGACGCCGGGAACTCATAGCCAGCCGTTTTCCTTGAAGGCAGAGAGATCAACGCCGGGAGGTGCATACCACCCATCGGCGCTGTAGCGAGCCCCGAGTTTTTGCGCGACGTCCTTGTTGCCGTAAGGAATTCTGAGCGGAGTGTTGCGGCCGACATCATGCAGGTGAAGGCCGGGCGCCTTTAACGGTGGGTTACCGAACGTAGGCTTTCGGGGCTTCTTGCCCCGTACCGCTTTCGTTGGCGACGGAGCAGGGGCTGTCGAGTCCTTGACGCGGCGACGTTTTCGGGTGGGTTGGGCGCCCTCGGCCCTCGAGGCTTGCGCCGGGCTTGTCGCCCTGGAAGCAGGTGCCGCTGCAGTCTCCCCGCCGGCCTTCCTGGGGGCATGTTGCTCGAGGAACGCCCGGCAGATGGATCCGGATGTGCCATAGCCGACGGGGAGGCTGATACGCTTCTGACGAGCAAGCACCACGGCAAACTGCTTCATCGCCGGCGTCGGTGGACGTTCGCCGCCGCTGCCGCCGCGTGCCGGGCCAAGCAATGGAGGCCCGCCGGACGCAGGACCGTGCGTCAGCTTGCCGATAATCCGCAGAGCCACGTCGCACACGGCATCGATGGCGCCCATCATCTCCTGCTTGCCGACCACGACATCGTCCAAAAGGCATTCGAGCTGAGCCGTCACGCCAGGATCGACCAGGGCCGGGTCGGCCTGCTTGAGGACGCCGAACAGTTTGAGCCCGGTCTCGGTGGGAACGATGTTCTTTGCTTGGGCGACAAGGAAGTCCTGCCGTTTCAGCCCGCCGATGATCTCGGCGCGGGTCGCCGGCGTGCCGATGCCCTTGGCCTCTTTCAGTCGGTCCCGCAGGACCTCGTCATCGACAAAGCGCCAGGCATTCTGCATCGCCTCGATCAGCGTGCCTTCATTGTAACGGGGAGGGGGCTTGGTCTCCTTGGTCTCGACGGCCGGATTGTGCAGTCGTGCCGTCTCGCCGTCGCGCATCGCAGGAAGCAGTTGCCCGCCATCGCCCTTCTCGTCGGCCGGCTGCCATTCCGGGAATGCCGCGCGCCATCCGAGATCGATGGGCTGGCGACCAATAGCCTTGAACGGGAAGCCTTTTACGTCGAGCGTCGCGGTCGTCTGCCGGTAACGGAAGTCAGGCATCAGAGCGGCGAGATAGGCTCGTGCGATCACATCGAAGAGCTTCTTCTCGTCGATCGAAAGGCGCGGCCAGACCTCGCGGAGAGTGTCGACCGTATTGGCGTTGGGGATCACGGCGTGATGGCTGGCGCCCTCGAGTCCCTTCTCATGGAACGTACCGCTCGCACCGCGACGGATGATCGGCGGATCGGGTACGGGAATGGCCTTGAAGGATTGGCCAACCTGAAGGCCGGCGACGACCTTGGGCACGTCCGCGATCAGGCTCTCGGGCAGGTAGCGCACCTCGGCGCGGGGATAGGTGATGATCTTCTTGCCCTGGCCGTCATAGAGCTCCTGCGCGACTTCCAGCGTCTTGGCCGCCGACCAGCCGAACCGCGACGAGCAGAGTTTCTGCAGGGAAGGCAGATCATGCAGTTTGGGTGGACTTTGCTTCTTGTCTTCGACGCGCACGCCGAGCGGCCCCTCGAAACCCTGAGCAGCTTTGGCGACGGTCTCCGCATTCTCGCGCTTGAGGATCCTTTCATTCGGAGCATGGCGCATCTTGAATTCGCCGCTGGCGACCGTCGCCGTGGCGACAATCTCGTAATACGTCACCGGCACGAAGTTCCGGATCTCCAGTTCGCGCCTGCAAACGATCGCCAGCGTCGGCGTTTTGACGCGCCCGACACCGATCACGCCTCGGGCGCCCTGTCCCAGGATGACGGTCGCCGTACGGGTGAGGGAGAGATTGTAAATCTGGTCGGCCTGCCGGCGTGCGACCGCGGCAGCGTACAGGCGGGCATACTCGGAATTGGGTTTGGCGTGACCGAAGGCATCGCGGATGGTCTGGGAATCCTGCGCCGTGAACAGCACCCGCATCACCTGACCGCGATAATTGTAGTGTTCGAGGATTTCCTGACCAATCAGCTGGCCTTCGCGATCGCAGTCGGTGGCGAGCCAGACCCTCCTGGCCGTCCGCAGCGCTTCTCGAATCGCTGCCAGCTTGGCGGCCTTGTTGCCACCCATCGCCGGCCGCGTGCCGTAGAGCCCTTCAGGCCTTAGCAGGATTGGCGTCCAGCGTTTCCATGCGGGATCGGCTTCCTCCGGTTCCTGCAGGTCGATCAAATGGCCTTCGGCCGGAAGGATGGTGCCGTACCGGGCGCCGACGGCTGCGCGAACATCTTTCGCCTGGCTGGTCTTCTCGGTGATGACGATCTGGTCGGCCATTTGGGGCTCATCTGACGAATCGATTCGACTCCGAACCGATAAGAACATATCAAGAACATGCGAAGACCACAAGCCGTCGCGCTCGCAGCCGAAAAATCGACAGAAGGCCACAGGCTTTCCTCCTGGCTGGCGGTATCGCCCAAAACGGATCTCGGCCGCGCTGCGGACGCTGCTGGTCCGCCGCGTTTTGCATACATGTCGGTAAGCCGCCCAGGCGGTTCAGCGTCATGCACGCATCTGCGCCATCCTGCAGTCAGGTTGGTCGAGAAGCGGAAGAGCAGACTCAACATGGATCAGAGTGTCGGCCACGACGTGAAGCGCCGGTGACGAATTTTTTCGTCCGAACGAGCGCGGGGCGTGCCGGAGAGGTGCTACGTATCGGGACCCTGCGTCATCGCAATTCAATGAAAGAGAGCGGACATGGGAAGGCTCGACGGCAAGATCGCAGCAGTGACAGGCGGAGCCTCCGGGATCGGGGAGGCGACGGTCAGGCGTTTCGTGGCCGAAGGGGCAAGCGTGGCCTTCTGTGATCGGGACGGCGCGCGCGGCCAATGCGTGGCGGCCGAACTCGAGGCCGCCGGCGGAAGGGTCGCGTTCACGGAGGCGGACGTCGGGACCGAGGCCGCCTGCCTTGCCTTCGTCAACGGGGCGGCGGACAGGTTCGGTCGGCTCGATATCCTCGTGAACAACGCCGGTATCCGCAAATACGAGAAGATCGACGAGGCGAGCGCGGCCAGCTGGAACGAGATTCTCAACGTCAACCTGATGAGCTACGCCTTCTGTGCCAAGGCCGCGATCCCGCTGATGCGCCGCGACAAAGGCGGGGCCATCGTCAACGTCGCCTCGGTCCGTTCCGTGGTGGCCGGCGGCGGCAATCTTCAGTACGACACGACCAAGGCCGCGATCGCGGGCCTGACGCGGGCGCTTGCCGCCGACCACTCGCCGGAGGGTATTCGTGTGAACGCCGTCGGCCCCGGCCCGATCTTCACGCCGTTCCATCAGCGTCGCATCGAAGCGGCGGGCGAGACGGTGGCGCAGTACAACGCCAGTGCTGCCCAGGGCACCATGCTGAAGCGCCCCGGCAGGGCCGAGGAGGTTGCCGCCGCGATCCTGTTCCTGGCCTCCGACGATGCCTCCTACGTCACCGGCGCGCTGCTGTTCGTGGACGGCGGCATGACGGCGATGTGAGGGATCCACGCTACTTCCATAAGGAAAAACGATATGCCAGTAACCCGCCGTGTCCTGCTCGCCACCGCAACCGCAACTTTCGCCGCCGCCTGTCCGGCGGCGGCGCAACCCCAGGGAAAAACCATGACGACCCAGACCGGACTGAAATTCATCGACACGACCGTCGGCACGGGCGCCAGCCCCAAGGAGGGGCAGACCTGCGTCATGCACTACACCGGCTGGCTCTCCAACGGCGGGGAGAAGGGCAAGAAGTTCGATTCCTCGGTCGACCGCGGGTCGCCCTTCGAGTTTCCCATCGGCAAGCAGCGCGTCATAGCCGGGTGGGACGAGGGCGTCGCGAGCATGAAGGTCGGCGGCAAGCGGACGCTGATCATTCCGCCGGAGCTCGGCTACGGAGCGCGCGGCGCCGGCGGAGTCATTCCGCCCAACGCGACGCTGATCTTCGACGTCGAGCTGCTGGCGGTGAAGTAAGCCTGGCGACGTGGCAGGCTGGTGCTGGTCGTCAAGCTCGACCAGCGCCGTTGCCAACGTCTGCGACAGCCACTTCTGATAGCGGTCGGGCGTCCATCCGCCCTCGCTGAAGAGCATGCGATTGATCTCGCGGCTCGCGTACATCCACAGGATGTGGCGGGCTTCGTCGAAGCCGATGCCCTTCCTGGCCCTGCCGGCGTCGAAGAGGCGGCGCAGGTGCTCCTTCTGCATCTGGTAGCGGGTGCGCGCGAACTCTTCCTCGATCTTGCGGAACGCGGGCGAGAAGCCGGAGACCGTGCGCAGTAGACCGAGATCGTGGCTCTTGCCTTCATACACCGCGCGGGCGACATGGGCTGTAAGCGCGATCGTCTCGATCGGGTCGACGTTGCCCGCGATCGCCTGCTGCGCGGCCTGGAACCGGCCGCTTGAGTTTGATTATTCCATCAGGGCCCGGAGGATGCCCTTCCTGGACTTGTAGATCGCATGGACCGTCGAGCCGGCAACGCGCGACCGCGGCATCCGAAGTTTCTGCAGGCCATCCAGGAAGGCCGACAGAAGTGCCTGCTGCTCTGGGAGGAAAGAGCTAAATGGCCGGCAGCTCTTTGGGAGCAAGCGTGTTGCGTTAGCCAAATTGGCTCATTTGAGCGCTTTAGACAGGAATCGATAGTGTCAACACACTGAAAAATTGAGAAAAACCCGCATCTGAAAATCGCCGTGTCGGTGGTTCGACACCGCCCTTGGGCACCATTCGTTCTCAATAACTTAGCGATCACTGACCGTTCGAATACGAACGAGTTTTGCAGGCCTGGTCGCGAGAGTCCGCTAAATCGTCATGACAAATAATCATTCCTTCCGAGCCCTGGACCAATTGCAGTATCGGTGAGTGAGCCGAGCATTTTCAGGGATGGTTTTTCCGCCGGCCCAATACTGCTCGATACGTACTCTTTGTTGTCCGGCTCCTCTGATATGTAGACAATTGGGATTGGAATGCCAAGCAGCGCCGATTCGACGAGCCGACTTGCTCTCGTGACATCCCAAACGAATTCACGTTGAAACTCTGGTTGAACGACAAGCTTTCCGCGTTGGAATTTTTTGTGCAGAGAGTCGATTTCTGGGTCTGATGACTCGGTATAGACAGATCGTTTGCCAGCTGGAACATCGACTACTTCGGCGTCTCCGTCGGACGGCGTCTCGAATTCCAGTTCATCGGTGGCAGCCATACACAGTCCTTCTTGGAAGCGGCCTTCTAGGTGTCGACCATGACGAGCATGATACGCAAGTTGTGCGCGCTGACCAGTAGCGAGACGAGATGGTGTACGGTCCTTGAATTGTATGATGACGTTTTGCTTGCCGGTGTCACTGCGACTAAGGCGTGATTCTGAGCACAGGTCGATCAGACTCAGTGCCCGTCGCAAGAATTCTGCTGGGTCGGAATGATGCTGAGTGCAGCACGTTGGCCTCAACCGACCTGCTGCAGCATCCCCAAGGGTTGGTGACGGTGCTACCATCGGAAGTAGAAGAGAGCGACATCCCGCGGGCCAATAGCTACGAAAGTTACGTCAGCCCATGGGCAGGTCAGCGCAAACGCGCTTGTCAAACACGTGTCGAGCTTGTCCCCGCTTCCGTGCATCCGAGGAGTTTTGCAGGGTATTCGGGGCTAAAGTATTGATTTAACTGACTAAGAAGACCTCTGAAAATCGCAGTGTCGGTGGTTCGACTCTGCCCCTGGGCACCATTCATTTTCAAGATTGGCGAAATCGATCCCCGCATCGCCTTTGTCGCTACGTAGGAGCAGGCGAGTGCTCTGTCGTCCTTCGGCACGTGCCGGACCTCAGCGCATAGGGCGCGCGACCGCGCCTCAACGGAAGTCGACTGCCAAGCAGTCCAGAATGCCCGCCGCCGGCCCGCTCCCTTCCCGTTCCTAGGCCGCCCGAGGGCGGCGGACGAGCAAGAGCGCGACGAGGATGGTGGGAACGAGAATGGCGGCGGCCGTAAGCTCCATCGTCGTATTGCTGAGCGGCATGATGCCGCCGCCGGGCGTCGCGAGGACCAGACCGCCCAACACCAGCGCCACGCGCAGGGGCCATTCGAGCATACCGGTGCGCCGGAGATCGCCGACGCCGACCTGATAGCCCTGGATGCCGCCGCAGATGAAGGAGATGCCGACGAGGGCGGTGACGGCGAGGTAGATCGCCTCGAAATAGGGGATGCCGCCGCCAGCCGCCGGCTGAAGCACCAGAGCCGGATTGGCGACGAAGAAGAACGGTATGAAGTAGATGATGCTTCCCACCCACATCGATTCCCATCCCGTCTTCATCGCCGGCGCCCCCGCGATGCCGGCCGCCGCAAACGAGGCGATGGCAACCGGCGGCGTGATCGACGACAGCATGCCCCAGTAGAAGATGAACATGTGGACGGCCATCTTGTTGAGGCCGAGCTTCTCGAGGGCCGGCCCGATCAGGATGGCGAGGAAGATGTAGCAGGCGGTCGTGGTCAGCCCGAGGCCGAGGATCAGGCTGGTGAAGGCGCACATGACCAGGAGCAGAAGGACATTGCTGCCGGCGATGTTGAGCAGATCGTTGGCCAGCGAGGCGATGACGCCGGTCAGCGAGAAGGCGCCGATCAGCAGGCCGCAGCCTGCGAGGATTCCGACCAGCTCGACAAAGGTCCGGCCGTTCGCCTCGAGGAAGGAAATGTACTTGCGCAGACCCCAGCGCTTGTCTCCCCAGATCTCGTTCAGCACCAGCAACAGCACCATCCCGCCCAGCGCCGGCAGCAGTATCGCATTCATCCAGGCGTCGAAGGTGCCGGGTCCGGAGGCCGCCAGCGCCTTGGGATAGCTTTCGCTGCGGACCGTCATCACGGCAGCGGCAAGCACGGCGATGGCGATGTTGATCGTGTTGGCGATCTTCCATCGGCCGCGTTGCGACCACTGGTTCAGGACCAGCAGCAGCGCCGTCGCATAGAAGGGCGCATGGCTCTCGCGCTTGAAGTACAGCAGCATGACGATCAGCAGGGCAATGACGAAAGCGTAGTACCAGCCTTCCTTGAAAGCCTGCCAGGCGCTGGGAAGTTCGCGCCGCTCCAGGCCTTTGAGGCCGCGGCGTGCGGCATACGAATCGACCTGCATGAACAGGCCGGCGTAGAAGAGAAAGGCCGGGATGATGGCGGCAAGGGCGACCTCGGAGTAGGTCGTGCCGAGGAACTGGGCCATCACGAAAGCCGTGGCGCCCATAACCGGCGGCGCCAGCACTGCGCCCGTCGAGGCGCAGGCCTCGATGGCCCCGGAGTAGGAGGGGCTGAAGCCGGTCCGCTTCATGGTGGGAATCGTCATGGTGCCCGCGGTGAGGACATTGCTGACGATGCTGCCGGACATCATGCCGAGCAGGCCCGAGGCGAAAATGCAGACCTTGGCGGCGCCGCCGCGGAACGTACCGCACAGGGCGAACGAGAGGTTGATGAAGAACTTGCCGGCGCCGGTCATCATGAGGGCCGTGCCGAACACCAGGAACCCGATGACGACATCGGCGAAGGCCTGGATCGGGATGCCGAGCAGGCTTTCCGTGGAGAGCATGTGGTAGGCGGTGGTCTGATCGAGCGTCGACTGGTTGCCCTTGAGCGGCCCGAGCCACGAGGCGCCGGCGAACAGCGGATAGAGCGTGAACGGAAGGATGCTCAGGAGCAGGCTCCAGCCGCCGGTCCGTCGCAGTGCCTCCATGAGCACGATCCACATCAGGTAGCCCGCCCAGATCACGGGTTCGGGCGGATCGCCGAACTCCCATCCGAGTTCGGCCGCCTTGCGGATGTTGATCATCAGGTAGAACGAGGCGACGGCCGTGACCGCGAACAGCACGACGTCGTACCAGGCGACCCGGTCGACCGAGGCCCTGGCGCTGCCCGGAAAGATAACGAAGGTGAAGGGCAGCATGCAGAGAATCAGGAGGTAGAAGTACTCCGTGTTGAGCGGCGTGAATCCGACGAAGAAGCGCAGGGTGAACTGCTGGTTGATGCAGAGAAAGATGGTGACCGCCGTCAATGCCACGAGCAGCCACCGCCACACGCCGGAGAGCGTGCGGGTGCGCAGGGTCTCGGCTTCGGCCGGACCGGTCTTGTGCGGGTCGTCCAGGACGACCCGCACCGCCTGATCTGTCATGACGGACGTGCCCTCTATTCGAAGATGACGTCCATCCCGGCTTTCTGGAGAGCGGCGCCGCGTGCCTTCAGCCAGCCCTCCGCGAAGGCCTTGTCATCCGACGGTGCACCGGTCGCATAGGCCTTCCAGGCATCGATCATGACCTGCTGGCGCTTCACCAGGTTGTCGTTGTGCTTCTGCGCCGCGTCCGTCCACACGCCCTTCTCCTTGAAGGCGCGGATGGTGCCGTCGTGATAGGGCACGACCCAGGTCAGGTTCTGCAACGACAGCGCCATGCCCTCGGCCCCGGGCGCGCCGCCCTTGTAGGCGTCGAACGTGTCGATCATCGCCTTGGTGATCGCATAGATCGTGTCGGCGGAGCGGTCGGCATAGGTCATGAAGATCGGATAGGCATAGCCGGCCATCTCGACCGGCGTTTGCGGCGAGAGGCCGCCGGCGCCGCATGTCGCCTTCACGGGCACGAAATAGGGGGCCTTCTTGTGGACGCGGGCCCAGCCGTCCTTGTCGGTGGACGGCATCGGGGGAAACATGATGCCGCGTGGAGAATTGTCCGCCTCCTTCGACTGGCCCGAGATCGTCGAGGTCAGGAGGGCGTCGACCTCGTTGTTGATGAGGCCCTTCCACATGGCGTTGTTCGAAGAGAACTGCACCGGCGTCATGTCCTTCTCGGTCAGGCCGCCGAAAGCAATCAGGGCGATGACACCCTGGCTCAGGGCCGGCGAACCGACCACGATGCCGAGGCGCTTGCCCTTGAGATCCTTGACCTCCTTGACGCCGGTGTCCTTGGCCACGGCCAGGCCGAGCCCGTTGCACGCCGTCGCCGCCATGATCAGGCGGGTTGCCTGCGGCCCCCAGCTCCTGGTGCCGAACTCGAAGACGCCCTCCTGCGCGAAGTAGGTGCCGATGCCCATCTGCGAGATGACGGCACGGTTCGCCTTCACCGGCGCCAGGCGTCCGGTGTCGTTGCCCGACGGCAGGACGCGGACGTCGGTGCCGAGCACGTTCTTGAACTGCTGGCCGATCGCGACGGCGATGTTGAAGCCGGAAGAGCCAGTATCGTAGGCGGTCCAGGACATCTCTTTCGGAATGGCCTGGCCGAAGGCTGGGACAGCGACGAGCAACGCCAATGCGGCGCCCGCTGCCATGGTGCGTCGGTACATGAAATCCTCCCTGGATACGGCGCCTTGTTTTTATGGCGTCCGAATTGGAGCCATGTTGCCGGGGCGGCGGTCGCTATTCAACCAACATTCCTGCCGCAGCGGCGGCCCACGCCCTGTCGCTGCCATCCTCAGCTGATCAAGTCATATGGCCGCTCGGACGCACGGCTGGACAATTCAGGACAGGGATTGCCTCGGAGTGCGGGCACTGCCGTCTCGATGCATCTTGCAAAGAATTCCAACTCTCATGTTTCGCGGATTCAAGGGGCAGTTGAATTTCGTCTCGGCGGCCTGACTCGAAACTTTTCATGCGACGCAAAAGCAAAGCCACTCGCGGCCTGCTTGACGCACCACAAAATGGTGCTGCGGATTTGACCTGCGTCAAATCCAACGTCGTCAAAAGCATTGAAGATTAAGAATGGCACTTTGGGAGAGTGCCGATCAGTGGGGCGGCGACGTCTTTACAGCGAGAGTTGCCGTAGTCGCTTGGGAGAATCGCACAATGTCCACATCGCTCATCAACAATCTCGGGGGCAACGCCGGATTCGGCGAGAACTTTCTCGACCGTAACGATGACTCGTACACGGGCTATCTCGATTTGCGGTCGGTGTTCGGTACCCAGGGCATCAACTTCTTCGGCCGCGAGTACACGGGCTTCTACCTCAACAACAACGGCAGCATCACCTTCGCCTCAGCGACCGGAACCTACACGCCGTCGGCGATCACCGGCTCGACTTCCAACCCGATCATTGCTGCCTATTGGGCCGACGTGGACACACGCGCCGGCATCGTCGGACCGACGCAAGGCGGGACCTCGACCGGCTCGAACCTGCTTTGGTACGACTTCGATCCTGCAAACCGCACCTTTACGGCCACATGGGATGACGTCGGCTATTACTCGCACGGCACCGACAAGCTCAATGCCTTTCAGATTTCGATCACTCAGATCGGGACGAGTGGCGACTTCGATATCGTGTTCCGCTACGAGAACGTCGACTGGACGACCGGGTCCGCATCCGGGGGGGCAGGAGGGCTCGGCGGCGTGCCGGCGCGAGCAGGGTACAGTTCGGGTAACGGCGTCGATTTCTTCGAATTGCCCCAGTCAGGCAATCAGACAGCCCTCCTTGACCTCGAAAATGCCAGCAATGTCGGTGTCGCTGGCACCTATGTCTTCAACGTGCGGAGTGGTTCGGCGACTCCTGCGATCTCGGTAGGAGATGCCTCGCTGGCTGAGGGTAACGGACCGAACAGCAAATACATCGTGGTACCGGTCTTTCTCGCAGCGCCTTCCGGCGAGACCATCACTGTCCAGTACGCGACCAGCGACGGTACCGCCGTGGCCGGTCAGGACTATGTCACGCAGGGTGGCTTGCTGACCTTTGCACCTGGCGTCACCCAACAGAACCTGTTCATCGAGTTGATCGGCGATACCGCAATTGAGGGTAATGAGACTTTCGGCATCCAGCTGTTCAATTCGACCGGCGCGCCAATTGCCGATGCCAACGGCACCGCGACCATCGTTAATGATGACGGGATCGTCATTTCGGACGTATCGGTGATGGAAGGAACATCCGGCAGTCCCACCATCTTCACCTTCACCGTTTCACTGCTGACCGCAGCCACGAGCCCGGTGACGGTCGACTACGCCACTGCAGCCGGCAGTGCGGCTTCCGGCACGGATTTCTCGCCAACGAATGGAACCCTTGCCTTCGCCGCCGGCGAGACCAGCAAGACGATAGCGATCGAGGTTTCTGCCGATGCCCTAAGTGAGGCCGATGAGACCTTCACGGTCAATCTGTCCGGAGCCAGTGGGGCCACGATCGCTGACGCTATCGGAACCGGCACCATCCGCAACGATGATGGGCTGGTGATCGACGACCTGGCCGTAATCGAGGGCACGTCCGCGACACCGACAAGCGCCGCCGTCACCATACGGCTGCTGACGCCGGCCACGACGCCGGTGAGTGTCGACTGGGCAACGGCACCCGGAACAGCCACGACACCGGCGGATTTCTCGACCAGCAACGGCACCGTAACGTTCGCCGTGGGCGAGACGGTCAAGACGGTCATTGTTCCTGTCACTGGCGATTCGCTGATCGAAGGGACAGAAGCCTTCCAGGTGGTGCTTTCCAACGCGACCGGTACGGCGATCGTGGACGGCACGGGCGAAGTGCGGATCGCCGATGACGACGGCTTCTCGGTTTCCACTGCAGTGGCGGCAGAAGGCAATGCGGGTACCACCGCCCTGACCTTTACGGTGACCCTCGGTTCGGCGTTGTCCCAGACCGCTACGGTCGACTTCGCGACAGTGGACGGAACGGCAACGGCCGGCACCGACTATGTCGGGGCGACGGGCACGGTCACCTTCCTGGCCGGCGAGGTCTCCAAGACGGTGACGGTCGCAGTCAATGGCGATCTCTCTCCCGAAGACAACGAGACAATGACCCTCAACCTCAGCAATCCCTCGGTCGGAGCCGGAATCCGGCAGGGATCTGCAACAGGCACCATCTTCAACGATGATGGCTTTTCGGTAGGCGACGCCTCGCTCACCGAGGGCAATAGCGGTACGAGCACGGTGCTGGTAACGATAACCCTGAGCGCGCCCGCCGCCGGACCGGTGACGGTCAACTACACGACCCAGGATGGCACGGCGTTGGCGGGCGTGGACTACGTCGCCACAGGCGGTACGCTGACTTTTGCAGCCGGTGAGACTTCGAAGACCATCGAAGTCACCATCAATGGTGACACCCAGTTCGAAGGCAACGAAACCTTCCGCGTGCTGCTGTCTTCGCCGAACGGCAGCGCCCTTGTTGATTCTAGTGCTACGGTCTCGATCAACAACGACGACACGAGACCGCCGCCGTCCTTCCGCATCGTCGACGTCGGCCAGGTCGAGGGCACGGGTGATGGCACGTCGATCCTGCGCTTCCAGGTCGCCCTGTCCGAAGTCGCAACAACGGACTCGTCGGTCGACTACGCGACCGCTGCTGGTACTGCGTCTGCGGATGTCGACTACACGACGGCGGCCGGCACCCTCATTATCCCGGCCGGCAGCCTGTTCGGATTCATCGACGTCGTGATGAATCGCGACACGGCGATCGAGGCAAACGAGACCTTCAGCGTCATCCTGTCGAATCCTTCGGCCGGCACCGCCATCGCGGCCAACACCGCAACCGGCACCATTTTCAACGACGATGTCAGCGTATCGATCGTCGCGACCAGCGCCAACAAGGCCGAGGGCCATTCAGGCAGCACGGGTTTCACTTTCACCGTCACGCGCACCGGCGACACGGAATGGACGCAAGACGCGAACTGGGTGGTGTCCGGATCGGGGGTCAATGGCGCCGATTTCACGGGCGGCGCCTTGCCGACCGGCACCGTGTCCTTCGCGCCCGGCGAGACGACGAAGGTCATCACCGTCAATGTCGCCGGCGACACCGTCGTGGAAAACAACGAGTCCTTCGCCGTGACCCTGTCGGATCCGACCGAGGACATCACGTTCGCGACGGCCCGCGCCACCGGCACGATCCGCAACGACGACGCCAGCCTGTCGATTGCGGCTACTTCGGCCGACAAAGCCGAGGGCCAGTCGGGTACGACCCCCTTCACCTTCACCGTCACCCGCAGCGGGCAGACCACTACGACCCACAACGTCAACTGGGCGGTTAGCTCCGCGGACGCCAGCGCCGCCGATTTCGAGGGCAGCGTCCTGCCATCGGGTACCCTGACCTTTGCGGCAGGCGAGACCTCGAAGGTCATCACCGTGAATGTGGTGGGCGAGGCGCTGCTGGAAGCCGACGAGGGGTTCACCGTTACCCTGTCGAACCCCAGCGCCGGCGCCACGATCGGCACCGCCGCCGCCAATGCCACGATCCGCAACGACGACGCCAGCCTGTCGATCGCGGCGACCGTGGCCGACACGGCGGAAGGCCAGTCGGGCACGACACCCTTCACCTTCACCGTCACCCGCAGCGGCGACCTGGCCTCGACGAGCACGGCCGACTGGTCGGTCTCCGGCGCGGCGGTGAACGGTGCGGACTTCGCCGGAGGGATCCTTCCCGCGGGCACCGTGAGCTTCGCGGCAGGCGAGACCTCGAAGCTCATCACCGTCAACGTGGCGGGAGACACGCTGGCCGAGGGCAACGAGCGGTTCACCGTCAGCCTGCTCAATCCCGGCGCGGGCACCGCTATTGCCCGGTCGAGCGCCATTGCGACGATTCGCAATGACGACGCATCAAACGGCCATAACCCGCTTACCGGAACCGCTGGGCAGGACTATATCGACGGCCTTTCTGGCAATGACAGCATTTTCGGTTTGGGCGGAGTCGACTTGCTGCTTGGCCGCGACGGCAACGACATACTCGATGGCGGAGCAGGCGACGACGTCATGATCGGCGGCGCCGGCAACGATCGCTACTACGTAGACCAGGCGGGCGACTTCGTGATCGAAGTCGACGCCCTGCACGGCAACGACTCGGTATTCACCACCGTCACCTACAGCCTGTCTCAGCACGTCGAGAACATGACCCTGCTGGGCACCTTGGCAATCGACGCCACCGGTAACGATGGAAACAACCGGCTTGTCGGCAACAGGGCAGCCAATCAACTGAACGGAGGCGCGGGCGACGACGTGCTCGAAGGGGCAGGCGGTGACGACACGCTCGACGGCGGTGGCGGCACCGATGTCGCTTCCTATGCCAGTGCGCAAGTTGGCGTGACGGTGAATCTGGCCAGCGTTGGGCCGCAGAATACAATCGGCGCCGGCAGCGATACCCTGTTTGGCATCGAGAACCTGACGGGCAGTTCCTTCGACGACACCCTGCTGGGCGACAGCCTGACAAACGCATTGCTTGGGGGGGCAGGCAATGACCAGCTTATGGGCGGTGACGGCGACGACCTCGTCGATGGTGGAACCGGCAACGACCAGCTGAATGGTGGCAACGGCGCGGATACCTTTGCTTTCTCGGCGCCGCTGCTTCCAGGCAATGTCGATACCGTCGTCGACTTCGACGTGGCGGTCGACCTAATCCAGTTGGAAAATTCGGTCTTCACCGCATTCTCGACGGCATGGGGCGTCGAAGAGGCAGCCTTCGGGACCGGTACCGCGGCGACTACAGCTGATATGCATCTGATCTTTAATGTCACGGACGGTGCTCTCTTGTACGACGCCGATGGTATGGGCGGCCAAGCGGCGGTGCAGTTCGCGACGCTGCAGGGAGTGGTCGGCGATCTGACGGCCGGGCATTTTCTGATCGTCTGAGCGAGGACGCAGGCGGCGATGGAAGCGAACCCGGTTCCCCGCAATCGTTGTGGGGCGCATGCCTAGGGCAAAGGGCGCGGGGCACCGATGGAGTCCGCCGCTATATTGTGGACGCCATCGCTCCTTGTTTCGCTCGAGAGCGAGACCTTGCTGATCCCCGGCCTGGTGAGCATCGCGATTATCACGCTGGCCGGATTGCTCATGGGCTATGGCTCTCCGATAGGAATGAGCTTCATCTCGCCGCCGCCCCGATCCTCACGAGCATCGTGGATCGCGTGCACGACGTCGGTATCGCCAACGAGGACGAGCTGCGGCGCGAGATCGGTACGCAGGAAATTTTCGACATGCTGCGCGACAAGGCGAGCAGCGTGCTCCAGGAGAATCGCAGGGCGCCCTGGGCACGTTGAAGGGCCATCTGCGGGATGGCCACATAGCTGATGATTTTTCACGGCCATTGGTTCTTCGATGCGGGGAACTCAAGCGGCCGTCTGAGTTCGGAAGTTAGGCTGGGTGCTCCGCAGCTATTCGAGCCGTCTGCGCGCTTCCGTGGTGGCGCATAACGCGTGTTTGCTGAAAGCCGACCCTTGTCAGTAATGCTCGATGTTCAGGCTAACTTCCTGTCGGCCGAGGCTGGATGCGGGGGGATGTTCGATATCGCGAATGCCGCCCAAGAATTGCGCGTCCTCGACATCCCGGACGACATGCATGCATCCGCTCCGCGAGCGCAACGCCACCCGCGAGCATCTCTTTCAGGCACGCGACTCCGACTGCGAACCTTTTGCACGCCATTTCATGCCGCCGACACCGGATGAGGGCTGCAACGTGGTCTTTCACCCGGGAGTGACTCTCCGGCGCATCAGACCGAACGACCGGAAAACATCCTCTCAGGCGGAACCTGTCCGGCCTCGCCCCGTTCCCCGGCTTGTCGCAGCCGCGTTCTACAGTGGAGGGCGGCGGACAGTCAGCTTCGCACGTGCGCGCGTGAATCCACTCATGGGCGCGTCGCAACCTCAGGATTCATTCAACATGGCCATCCGAACCGTAGGTCCGACTTCGACCTTTCCGACCATCACAGCCGCCATGGCCGCTTCCGGCCCGAACGACCAGATCGTTCTCGAGGCCGGCTACAGCAACGAGACCGCGTGGGTCACGCACAACGGCATGACGATAACCGGTGGCGCGACGTCGAAGGGAATCCTGCTCCGCATGGACACCGGCATCCCGTCGGTCTTTCTGGCCGGCACCGCGCCGATCAAGATTCGTGATGCCGCGGACGGCAATGCCATCGTCGGCAACGACGGCAACAATATCATCACCGTCACGGGTGGCGCCGACTCGGTCAATGGCGGCTTGGGCAACAATGACCGGTTGATGGTCGATTACCGCCTTGCCACCGGCGCGGTGACAGGCGATTCAACGTCGAGCGTGTCTGAAGCCGGCGGTGGTGGCCGGCTGGTTACGATCGTCGACGGGACCATCGAGCATTTCACAATCCTGACCGGCTCGGGTGTCGACACCATCACGACTGGCGCCGGCGACGACATCATCCGCACAGGCGAAGGTGCCAGCACGGTGACCGCGGGGCAGGGGGCCAACACGATCGTGGGCGGCAGTGGCGCCGACACCATCACGGCGCTCGACGGCGGCAATCGCGTCATGGCGGGTGATGGCGCCAATATCGTCACCACCGGCGGCGGCGCCGATATCATTACAACGGGCATCGGCTCCGATACCATCGTCGCCGGCGGCGGCAACGATTTCATCACGGTCAGAGGCGGCGCCGACACAGTCAACGCTGGCGCCGGGCTCGACGAGCTGACCGTTTCCTACTCGGCCCTGGCGTCCAACGTCACCGGCGGCGTTACTGGCGGCGATGCCCTGGCAGGCTACACCGGACGTTTCGACGATGGCGCTGCGAATGTTGTCGACTTCGTGGAAACTGAAATGTTTCGTATCTTGACGGGCAGCGGCGACGACGACATCACCACCGGCGCCTATCGTGACCACATATCAACCGGCGCCGGCAACGACTCGATCGACGCCGGCTCCGGCCACGACTTTGTCTGGGGCGGCGACGGCAACGATTGGATCGACGGTTCGGCGGGTAACGACACGCTCTATGGCGATGGCGGCGACGACCAGCTCCTCGGCGGGTTGGGCCGCGATGTTCTTGAGGGTGGCGCCGGCAACGACGCGTTCATCTTTTCTGAAGCCAGTGAAACGACGGTCGGCTCGGACCGCGACCGGATCACCGATTTCACCTCCGGCGAAGATCACATCGACCTTTCCCTGATGGCGACCAATGCCGGCGTGGCGTTCACCTTTATCGAGACGGCCGGATTCTCGAATACGGCCGGCGAAGTTCGCGAGGGCACGTATAGTGGCAATACCTTTGTCGCCGGCGACGTCGACGGCGATGGAGCCGCGGATTTTCAGATCATGCTCGTGGGCGAACATAACCTGAACAGCGCGGATTTCTGGATGGTGTGACCGCACGTCGCGTGTAGGGCAGAACCGGTTCGGTTTCAGATATCGGCCTACCGCGAGGGGTCCGATTCCGGCTCGGCCCCGAGCTCGCGGAAAAGCCCGGCGGCCATCCGGTCGCCGATATGCGGCAGACGCGCGTCGGACGGGGCAAGGTTCGGGTTGGCGAGGCCCTGTTTCGCCAACCGCCGTCGCGCGGCCTCGCGGAATTTGGCCGATCGCTGTTTTTGGCATGATACCGCTGCCTCCATCGAGGGCTCCAGCAAGGGCGCTCCAAGAAGTGGTGTCGGGTGCGATTCAGCTGATCCGTCTGGTGCCTTCGGTTGCCGACGGTCTCGTTCCGTTTCTGGATGAAATTCGAGCCACGTTTGTCGGAGCTTGGGCGCGACACCGCCACTCAGGCACGGACTGCCAGCAAGGACAGCGTCTCCACCCTCGCTAAACGGCAACTTGTTGGCCATGCGGCCGAAGGTTCCGTCCGTCAGCGGCGGCCGCAAGGCACGGCTGGCGGCTCGCTTCTGGCTGTTCATATCTGCGTCATCAAGGCAGGCGATGACGTGGGATGCAGTTTATCAAGACCGGCTTTTTCGTGCTGCTCTCGGTGGATGTGGGACTCTACTTGCGTTACGGCACGGCGAATGAGGCGCTGGAACAGATCGCCTGGCTCATTCTGCTCGCGACTTTTCTTTATGACTCTCTGGACCTCGACCTGGCCTACGCGTCGCGGTTCGAGCAGTTCGGGATCCACGCCGCCCAGACCGTCGGCTACGGCCTGGCGATCTATACGTGCTGGGGTTACTGGGCGGCTGGCGACACGTCGAGCTTCGTCAATTCGGCAGCCTGGCTGGCGATCTGTGCCTTGCTGGCCTACGACGTCTACGCGCCGGGCTCGAATGGCGGGCTCGAATGGCGGGCGCGCAATGTGGCGAAGGTGGTGCTGTACGCCGTCGTGGTTGGCCTGGTCGGGCTGTGGGGCTGGCAAGGCGTTACCGAGGACGACGCCGACAGTCTGGTCAGTGCTTATGACGCCGCGCTCTGGATCGGCTGTTTCGCCATCGTCGAGCTCCGCGTCTTCGATTTTGAGATGAAGGAAGCGACGAAGCTGGCGCCGCACCCGATTAAGTCCTGATCGTCTCGGGCGTTCGATTTTGCGGGCCTGCACTTCGCTTCATACGTCGGCAGGATGGGCCTGTTCTGCTTCTGCTCCGGTGGTTGGTGGGGCGACGAGGCGGATATTGGGAGGGCTGCCCGCCTTGCCACCCCGCCTGATGGCGTGCATTAGAGGGGGTCGCCCTCCCGCGGCAGCAACTCGAATTCAGGATATGCTCGATGGCTTCAGGCACAGTTAAGTGGTTCAACGCCACCAAGGGTTTCGGTTTCATTCAGCCCGACAACGGCGGCAAGGACGTGTTCGTCCATATCAGCGCTGTTGAGCGCGCGGGCCTGAACGGCCTCAACGAGGGTCAGAAGATCACGTATGATGTCGTGAACGAGCGCGGCAAGGACGCCGCCGCAAACCTCAAGGCATAACGCGGGCGAACACCGCGAAAACCCCGCCCGGCGACCCGGCGCGGGGTTTTCTTCGTGCCAGGTGCTGGCGGGAGGCGGCCGCGAAGCGCGAAAGCCTTCGCCTCCGGTTTCCGCAGGCGTTGCAGCCACGACGAGTCGGCCGCCCCGAGTGCAAGGGCGACGCCCGTCGTGAACGTCTTCTGGTCCTCACCCGTGCCGTTTCCCGACGGCTGGACGAGTTTCATCGAGGTTGCCATCGCGAGGCGAAAGAGACCATCGTGACGTCGAGCAGGGGAGTGCAGATGTCGGGACCCCAGAAGATGGCGGCCTTTTGCACGCAATGCCGGTCGCGCTGCGGCTGCGTCGCCGTCGTGGAACACGGGCGGTTGCTGGGGATCGAGCCGTTGCCGGATCATCCCACGGGCCAGGCGCTTTGTCCCAAGGGTCGGGCGGCGCCGGAACTCGTTTATCATCCCGAACGGGTGACGCGCCCGCTTCGCCGCACCCAACCGAAGGGCGCCTCCGATCCCGGCTGGCAGCCGATCGGCTGGGACGAGGCTCTGGCCGAAATCTCTGCGCGCCTGTCCGATATCCGGGCGACGCACGGCGCCGAACAGGTGGCCTTCTCCGTCACCACGCCGAGTGGTTCCCACATTTCGGATTCGATCTCGTGGGTCGAGCGCTTCATCCGCGCCTACGGCAGCCCGAACACTGTCTACGGAACCGAAATCTGCAACTGGCACAAGGATTACGCCTCGCGCTTCACCTACGGCCACGATATCGGGACACCGGATTTCGCCAACACCGACTGCATCGTGCTGTGGGGCAACAATCCCGCGGCCACCTGGCTGGCGCGGCAGGTGGAGATACAGAAGGGCCTGAAGCGCGGTGCCCGCATGATCGTGATCGATCCGCGGCCGACGGCGCTGGCAAAGCGCGCGACCCAGTGGTTGCGGGTGCGCCCCGGCACGGACCAGGCGGTCGCCCTCGGGCTGGCGAACCTGCTGGTCTCGAGCGGACGCTTCGATCGCGCCTTCGCGGCGACCTGGACGAACGCCAGCCTGCTGGTGCGCTCCGATACCGGCCGCTTCCTGCGCGAGAGCGACCTTCGGGCCGACGGCCGGACCGACATTTTGTTTTCCCACACCGGCGATGGCGACGGTGGCGACCTGCTGCCGTTCGATCCGACCTGCGGAGGCTGGGCCTCGGGAAGCACCAAGCCTGCCCTGCGCTGGCAGGGCACTGTCCAGACGCTGTCGGGCCCGGTCCTATGTCACACCGCGCTGGAGTTGTTCGCGAGGGCCGCTGCCGAATTCCCGCCGGAGCGTGTTGCCGAGGTGAGCGGCATCGAGCCCGGCGACCTCGCAAAGGCGGCCGACATCATTGCCGGCGCCGGGTCGGTTGCCTACTACGCCTGGAACGGTGTCGGGCAGAGCGTCACGGCCACGCAGACCGATCGCGCGATCTCGATCCTCTACGCGCTCACCGGCAGCTATGGCCGTAAGGGTGGCAACGTGCCCGGCGGCGCGGCGCCCTTCGTCGATATTTCCGGACAGGATCTGCTGCCCGCGACACAGCGCGACAAGGCGCTCGGTCTTGCCGAGCGGCCCCTTGGTCCCGGCCTTCAAGGTTGGGTGACGGCACGCGACATGTACAAGGCGGTGCTGACGAAAGCGCCCTATCCGGTGCGCATGCTGATGTCGTTCGGCACCAACCTGCTGGTGTCGCAGCCGGATACGGAAACGGCGCGCAAGGCGCTGTCCGCGCTCGAATTTCACGTCCATGCGGATTTCTTCGTCAATGCGACGGCCCGCTACGCCGACATCATCCTGCCCGTCGCGACCTCGTGGGAGCGGGAAGGATTGCGGACCGGTTTCGACGGCAGCCTCGAGGGTCTGCGCCACGTCCAACTCCGGCCCCCTGTCGTCGCGCCCGTCGGCGAGGCCCGCTCCGACACCGACATCGTCATGGGGCTTGCCGCCGAACTTGGCCTCGGCGATCGAATGTTCGATCTCGAGGCCGACCGCGGGCACGATGCGGTCCTGGCAAAGACCGGATTGACCGTCGAGATGTTGCGCCGTTCGCCGGCGGGTATCGCGGTCGAGGGAGCGGCGCAGGTCGATGGCCAAGCGATAACGCATGACGGCCACCCTCGCGGTTACCCGACTCCGACCGGGAAGATCGAAATCTACTCGGAGCGGCTGCTGCTCGCCGGCTACCGGCCGATACCCGACCTCGATCCCGACGATCTCCTGCCCGCCGAAGCGGGTTACCCGTTGCGCCTCGGCAGCGCCAAGAGCGTCGCCTACTGCCACAGCCAGCATCGCAACATCGCCTCGCTGCGCCGGCTGGTGCCTGACCCGATCGTGGAGATTTCGCCGGCCGATGCGGCCGCCCGTTCGATCGTCCAGCGCGACTGGGTGCGCATCCGGACGCAGAGCGGTGATGCGGTCGCCCGTGCCGTCCTCGTGCCGGGCCTCGCACCCGGTGCCGTGTTCGGCCAGCACGGCTGGTGGGTCGATGGCGGTGAAGGCACGCCCTACGATCGCCGCCATCCCCTGGCAGCCAACCTGAACGGCGCGATCGGCACCGATCGGGCCGACCCCGTCAGCGGCTCGATACCGCTACGATGCTCGTGGTGCGAGATCGAGAAGATATCGAGCGAGCCGCCAGCGGGGTGATGGCCCTTGGCGCCTCCCGCAGTCATGACGGCGGGCAGTGGGGCCCGGCCCGCGAGATCTTTCTTCTGCTTGCTAGAATGTCGGCGGGGTGCAGGCGCTCACGATCACGGCCGGCTTGGTCGTCGCATTCCTGAAGCGATGGGGCTCGATGCTCTTGAAGTAGTAGGCGTCGCCTGCGTTGAGGATGTGCAGCGTCGAGCCGATCGTGAGCTCGATGCGTCCCGAGATCACGAAGCCCGCTTCCTCCCCTTCGTGGCGGAGCATGATCTTCCCCGTGTCGGCGCCCGGCTGGTAGGTCTCGTACAGAAGCTGCAGGGCGCGACCGGACAGGTCCTTGCCGATCTGCCGGAACGAAATGCCGCCGCGGCCGATCTCCGTGAGGGTGCTCGCCTTGAAGACCTTCTCCTCGCTCGCCTTCTCGTCGATCGCGAAGAAGTCGGACAGCGGCATGGCGATCGCATCGAGGATCCGCTTGAGTGCGCTGACCGACGGGTTGATCCGGTCGCTCTCGATCAGGGACACGGTGGCGTTGCCGACGCCGGCCTTCTTGGCCAGCGCGCGCTGGGAGAGCCCGGCCCGTTGGCGTGCGATCTTCAGTCTCTCGCCGGTGGTGATGTCCATGGTGCTTACTGTGTTCAGTATAGTGAGCGAATCGGGCCGCTTGTGCGCAGACTACCGTAAACTTCACCTTTGGCAGATATCATCTTGTTCTGGATAGAAAGCGGTTCAGTATAGGGCTCCAGATTTCAGAGGAGTTATGGGGATGTCGTCGAACAGCGCGCCTGCCGCGAACAACCTTGAAGCGTTCTTCATGCCGTTCACCGCGAACCGGCAGTTCAAGAAGAACCCGCGCATGCTGGCCCGGGCCAAGGGCGTGCACTACTGGACGCCGGAAGGTCGACAGATCATCGACGGCACGGCGGGACTGTGGTGCGTCAATGCCGGCCATGGACGCGAGGAGATCAAGGTGGCGATCGCCAAGCAGCTCGACGAGATGGACTACGCACCGTCGTTCCAGATGGGCCATCCCAAGGCGTTCGAACTGGCGGCGCGGCATGCCGCCCTCCTGCCGGGCGACCTGAACCATGCATTCTACTGCAACTCCGGTTCCGAGGCGGTCGACAGCGCGCTGAAGATCGCGCTGGCCTACCACCGCGCCAACGGCCAGGGCACCCGCACCCGCTTCGTCGGCCGCGAGCGCGGCTATCACGGCGTCGGCTTCGGCGGCATCTCGGTCGGCGGCATGGTGAACAATCGCAAGTGGTTCGGCGCGATGCTCCCGGGCGTCGATCACCTGCCGCACACGCACCTGCCGGAGAACGCCTTCTCGAAGGGTGAACCGGAGAATGGCGCGCATCTGGCCGATGCGCTCGAGGGCATCGTGGGCCTGCATGACGCGTCCAACATCGCCGCAGTGATCGTCGAGCCGTGCGCCGGTTCCACGGGCTTCCTGCCGCCGCCGAAAGGCTACCTGAAGCGCCTGCGCGAGATCTGCGACAAGCACGGCATCCTGCTGATCTTCGACGAGGTCATCACCGGCTTCGGCCGCCTCGGCAGCAGCTTCGCCGCCGAGAAGTTCGGTGTGGTTCCGGACCTGATGACGGTGGCCAAGGGCATCTCCAACGCCACGGTGCCGATGGGCGGCGTGTTCGTGCGCAAGCACGTCTTCGACGGGCTGATGAACGGGCCGGAGAACGCGATCGACCTGTTCCACGGCTACACCTACTCGGCGCATCCGCTGGCCTGCGCGGCGGCGTCGGCGGTGCTCGACATCTATCGCGACGAGGAGCTGTTCGCGCGGGCGGCCGACCTTGCGCCCTATTGGGAGGAAGGCATCCATTCGCTGAAGGGTCTGCCGAACGTCACCGACATCCGCAATCTCGGCATGGCCTGCGGGATCGACCTGGCGCCGGAAGGCCCCGTCGGCACGCGCGGCTACAAGGCCTTCTCAAAGGCGTTCGAGCTCGGCCTGATGGTGCGCCAGTCCGGCGACGCCATCGCCATGTCGCCGCCGCTGATCATCGAGAAGGCGCAGATCGACGAGATCGTCGACATCACCGCCAGGACCATCAAGGCCGTCGCCTAGCGGCGGGTTCGACTTTCGCATCGACTGTCTCTGAATGAAGCCGGCGGCCGTTCCTGGTCGCCGGCTTTTTCATGTCCGGGCCGCAGGGCCGACGCTGCCCGCATCCAGTGATCTGGAATTACATTCGGAACTCGGACATCTCAGTGAATTGCAGATCGGTGACGGAACTGGTGGATGAAAAGCGGGCGCTAACCCCGACAGTTTGAAAGCTTATATTGTGCGTGTAGAGATGACGGGCCGCGACCGATAGTGTATCAGACGTAGTGGGTGGAGTACGGACATGGCCATCAAGAACAACGACGATGTCGCCCATCTCCTGAGTGCAACAGGCCGTACCGGCACGCCCTATCGCGAATTCGACAGCACGACGGATCAAATGTCGGCACCCTTGATAGATGCCATCTTTGGCAAGGATCTGCCCCCGTCCGAGCGGCAGGAAATGCCGCTCGCGGTCGGGGCGACATCGGGAAACGACCTGTTGGCCGACGTGTTCGACCGTTCGCCGGGCATCGGCGAAGCACGGCCCGCGGACCGCGGGGCATGGCGGAACGAGGCGTTCCAGCACGCCGCGGGCGTGGGGCAGTCGCCTGCGCCGGCGGCGCGCGGACCCCACAGGACATTGGCCGACATTCGTCGCATCATCAGCCAGCCAGTCGGCCCGGCGGTGCAGGCGCCCTCGACCGGCGGCCTGAATGGACTCTTCGACCGACTGGCACGTTAATGTCGGTCGTCTGCTTTTGCTCACCCAAGGGCGGCGTGGGCAAGACCTCTCTCAGCATCAACGTTGCAGGCGTGCTGGCCCGCTCCGGCCTGCGGGTGCTCGTCGTCGATCTCGACGTCCAGAACTCGATGCGGCTGCATGCCGGCATCCAGCTTGCCGACGATCGTGGCTGGGCGCACTGCCTGGTCTATGGGCGCTCGGTTCGCGAGGGTGTCCTGCCGGGCGGCGCCAATCTCCTCGTCCTGCCGTTCGGGCAGGTCAATGGGGCCCAGCTTCACGCCGTGTCGGATCATCTGGCGCGCAACGAGAACTGGCTCGCGAACACGCTGGCGCCCTTCATCGAGCGTGGCTTCGTCGTGGTCGTCGATACGCCGCCGGGGCCCTCGGTCTTCCTCGATCAGACGCGTCCGATCTCGACGCTCGACATCGTCGTCCTGCAGGCCGATGCCACTTCCGTATCGCTGCTGTCGACGGTCGAATCGCAGAATTTCCTCGGGCGGGTGCCGGAAGGGTCTCGACGTCAGGTGCGATACGTCTTCAACCTCGTCGACATGCGTCGAAAGCTGACGCGGGACGTCGTCTCCCTGCTGCGGCGCAGGCTGGGGCAGGCGATGATCGGCATCGTGAACTATGACGACAGCTTCGGTGAGGCCGTAGCGCACCAGCAGCTCGTGATCGATCGTGCGCCGACCAGCAAGGCGGCGGCCGATGTGCGGGGCCTGGCCGCCTCGGTCCAGGGACTGCTTCTCGACGGCATGGAACCCGGGCAGCCATGACCTCTGCAGGCAACGTCGAGCTAACGCCGAACCGGCGCGTCCCGCTCGCCACGAGGCTTTTCTACCTGTTCGTCGCGATGGTCGCTCTCGGGCCGGCGGCCTTCGTGATCATCACGCCCTTCGATCTGCAGACTCAGGCCATCTTCGCGGTCTTCACGGCCTTCATCTTTCTGGTCGTGAACCGCTTCAAGAGCCGCATGGCGACCCTGATCATCGTCGTGCTGTCGGCTCTCGTGTCGACCCGGTACCTGTGGTGGCGAACGACCGAAACGCTGGGTTTCGTCGACCCGTTCGACATGATGTTCGGCTACGGCCTCTATGCCGCCGAGGTCTATGCCTGGATCGTGCTGATGATCGGCTACTTCCAGGTCCTGTGGCCGCTCGACCGTCAGCCGGCGCCGCTTCCCGCCGACGTCCAGGAATGGCCGACGGTCGACGTCTATATCCCGACCTACAACGAAAGCCTCGACGTCGTTAAGCCGACCGTTCTGGCGGCGATGGTCATGGATTACCCGGCCGACAAGTTCAAGGTCTACATCCTCGACGACGGGCGCCGGCCGGAGTTCAAGCGCTTCGCCGAGGAGGCGGGGTGCGGCTACCTGATCCGGCCGTCCAACGAGCATGCCAAGGCCGGCAACATCAATCACGCCCTGACGATCACCAAGGGCAAGCTGATCGCCATCTTCGACTGCGACCACATCCCGACGCGCGCGTTCCTGCAGATGACCGTCGGATGGTTCCTGCGCGACCGCAAGCTCGGCATGCTGCAGACGCCTCATCACTTCTATTCGCCCGATCCGTTCGAGCGCAATCTCGGCACCTTCGGCCGGGTGCCCAATGAAGGCCAGCTCTTCTACGGCCTTATCCAGCCCGGCAATGACTTCTGGAACGCGACCTTCTTCTGCGGCTCGTGCGCGGTGCTGAACCGCGAGGCGCTCGACGAGGTGGGCGGCATCGCCGTGGAAACCGTGACCGAGGACGCCCACACGTCGCTGCGCATGCACCGCAAGGGCTGGAACACGGCCTACCTGCGGTGGCCGCTGGCCGCCGGCCTGGCGACCGAGCGGCTTTCGATCCACATCGGCCAGCGGATGCGCTGGGCGCGCGGCATGATCCAGATCTTCCGCACCGACAATCCGCTGCTCGGGCGGGGCCTGAGCTTCGGTCAGCGCATTTGTTACCTGAATGCGATGATGTACTTCCTGTTCCCGGTGCCGCGTTTCGTCTTCCTGACGGCGCCTGTGGCCTATCTGGTGACATCCCAGAACATCATCGTGGCGAGCGCCCTGATGGTCATGGCCTATGCCGGGCCGCACCTGTTCCATACCCTGGCGACGCAGTCGCGGCTCGACGGGCGTTACCGCTATTCGTTCTGGGGCGAGATCTACGACAACGTGCTGCTGTTCCACATCATGGGACCGACGCTGCTGGCGCTGATAAATCCCAAGGCCGGCAGCTTCAACGTCACCAGCAAGGGCGGTGTTCTGGAGAAGGAACTCTACGATACGCCCATCATGCGGCCGCTGATGATCCTGGCCGTGGTGCTGCTGGCGGCGATCGGCGTCGGCTTCTATCGTCTTCTCTTCACGGAGCTGTTCCCCGGCGACGCGCCGGTGCTCTGGATGAACCTGTTCTGGTGCTTCTACAGCGCCTTCACCGTGTTCGCCGCCCTCGCGGTTGGTCGAGAAAGGCGGCAGGTGAGGGCCCAGCCGCGCGTCCGCATCCGGCAACCGATCGCGCTCTATTTCGACGGCAGGCGCTCGCTGATGGGGCGCACCGAAGATTTGTCCCTCGGCGGCGGGCTGCTGCGGATGGACGACCTCGCGACCGACGTGACGGTGAACGAGGACGTCGTCATCAACTTCGAGCAGATCGAGGACATCTCCGCCGTCCCGGCCCGGGTCGTTGCCGTCAACGGCCGCGAGGTGCGCCTCGAGTTCATGCCGACGAACCTCGAGGAAGAGCGCACGATCGTCAGTGCCGTGTTCGGCCGCGCCGATGCCTGGCTCAACTGGGACGACCGGCCGCCCGACACCGTCGGCAAGTCACTGATCGATCTCTCCGGCGCCATCCGTGGCCTGGCCGGCATGGCGGCCCGCAATCTCCGCCGGCCCCGGGAGCCCGTGCAGCAACCGCTACCGGCGGCGCCGAGGCCGACGTGAGGTCGGCAGCGGTCCGTCGCGCCGCGCTGGTTCTGGCTCTCGCGATCATTGCTCCTGCCGCGGCGCAACAGGATGTCGGCCCGCGGACGGGGGCCGGCTCGCAGCCGATGACCTTCTTCCCGCCGCAGGCCAACAGCCCGGCGGTCCAGCTCACGCAGCCGACTCAGCTCACGCCGAAGTTTGAATTGCCGTCCAGCCTGCCGTCCATCCCGTCGGGCGTCGCCGTCATTCCACCCCCGGAATCGCAAAGCCCGCGGCTGCAGACGCCCTTGCCGACGACCACGCCGATGCCGCCGGCCAATGTCGCGACACCCATCGTACCGCCCACGATACCGCCGGGCTCCAATCCGCCGGTGCCGGCGGGAGCCCAGCGGCCGTCGCCACCCCAGGCGCTTCCACCCGTCGCACCGGGGCCGACTCCAGCGCCGTCAGCGCCGGCTCCGGCCATGGCGCCGCCGCCGGCGAGCCTTCCGCCGGTGGCTCCCACCGTGACGACGACGCCCGTTCCGCCGCCCGGTGCGAACCGGCCCGACATATTGCCGACCCCTTCGCCGCTTCCGATGGCGAGTTATCCGATGTTCACCGGGACTGCGGATGGTCGCAGCCAGCTGATCCGTCTGCGCGACCTGCGGAGCAAAGCCCTGCATCTCGAAGGCGCCACGGCCGAGACCGGCATTGTCTTCACGACCCGTCAGGACGATGCTTTCATCGCGGCGCGCATCAGCCTCGTTTTCAGCTATTCCAACGCCGTTGCCCGCGATGACGGCGTGCTCCAGGTGTTCCTCAACAACGAGCCGATCGGCTCGGTCACGCTGGGCAAGGCGAGCGGACCGAAGGCGCGGGCCGAGTTCACCTTCACGCCGGCTTTGCTGTCGACCGACAACCGACTGCACTTTCGCTTCACCCTCAAGGGGCAGGGGGCCAAGGCCTGCACGCTCGATCGCGACAGGGCGATCTGGGTGAACATCGAGCCGGCGACTTTCATCTATCTCAGCACGACGCGGCTGCCGGTCGCCGACGACCTGGCATCGCTGCCGCGTCCTTTCGCCGATCCCAAGGATCCGCTGCCTCTCAACCTGCCCTTCGTGCTGCCGCCCGACCCCGAGCCCGGGGTGCTGCAGGCGGCCGGCATGGTGGCCGGTTACTTCGGCCTGGTCGCGGGCAACAAGGGTGCGACGTTTCCGGTTCAATATACCGGCCTGCCGGCCGGCAGCGCCGTCGTCCTGGTGGTAGGTGGCAACTATCCGCCCGGTGTCGCGGCCATTCCGGGCGAAGGACCGCGCGTGGCGGTGGTCGCCAATCCTGCCCAGGTCGACAGCAAGCTCCTGCTGATCATCGGCGACGACGCCGAGCAGCTGCACGCGGCGGCGAGGACGCTGGCGACCTCCCCCTCACGCCTGAGCGGCGGATGGTCGGCCGCGAGCGAGCCGCTGCCGGCGCCGCGGCGACCCTACGACGCGCCGAAATGGATTCCGAGCGATCGGCCGGTCAGGCTCGGCGAACTGGCCGGCGGTGGCGCGATCAATGGCCGCCGGCTCCTCGATACACCCAAGGTGTCGTTCCGCACGGCGCCCGACCTGTTCTTTGGTGCCCTGTCGGGCGGCAAGATGTACGTGCACATCCGTCGTGCCGACGACAGCTGGGTCGATCCCGGCAATTCGCGGGTCTTCGTCGATCTCAACCAGCGCACCGTCGGCGAGATCCCCCTCGAACCCAAGCTGAAGGTGCTGTCGCAGCTCAAGGAATGGCTGTTCCCGGGAAAGGCCGAGGATCGCGTCAGCCAGGTGCTTCTCCCGGGGTTCCAGCTCGCCAGCCAGAACCAGCTCGATTTCCTGTTCGAGCTGCGGGCGAAGACGGATGCCGATTGCGAGATGCTCGACTGGAGCGATCGTACCGGCATCGACCCCGACTCGACGATCGACCTCAGTCGCGTTGCCCATTTCGCCGCTTTCCCCAACCTGGCGCTGTTCGCCAATGCCGGATTTCCCTTCACCCGCCATGCCGATCTCGCGACCACCGCGTTCGTGATGCCCGAGACGTCGTCACCGCAAGAAGTGCAGGCGCTCCTGAACCTGCTGGGCATGATGGCGGATGCGACGGGCGTGGCGCCGTCCCGCTACGTGGTCGTCGATGGGGCCAAGGTCGAAGAGGTGGCCGACCGGGACCTGATCGTGATCGGTCTGCCGTCGAACCAGCCGCTGCTGAAGCAGTGGGAGGCCCACAACTCGGTCCATATCACGCCGACCAGCGTGACGGCCGCGCCGGGGCTCTCTTTCCTGCAGCGCCAGTTCCAGCCGACCGATCCGCGCGCGCCCTACTATCGCGGCGCCGCGCCGGAACTTGCCAAGGCCAATCTCGGCAAGCCCTACGGTTACCTTTCCAGCTTCTGGTCACCGCTCAACGACAACCGGCTGGTGGTCGTGGTCGGCGGCACTCAGCCCGCAGCCCTGGTGGATCTGAGCGATCATCTCGGCGATCCGGAGAGGGCGACCAACGTCCAGGGCGATTTCTATTATCTGTCAGGCAGTAAGGGGGAATTCTACACCTCAGGTATTAGGAAGTTCGTGGGTGGACTTCCAATCTGGTGGAGAATTCAATGGCTTGCCGGATCTTTTGAACTTGCTGCATTCATTTGCTTGGTTTGTGTTATATTGGTTCTTGCCGTGGCGATCGAGCGATTCTCGGCAAACAGGGCTAACCGGCTTCTTTCCCGGACGTCGTCCGACGGAAGCTGATCGAGTTTTGGGGGCCTATGGCAAGGTCGGAGCGATCGGGGCGTAGCGGGGCCATCAAGAGCGTTCTTGCCAGCGCCGTCGTCGTCCTGTCCGTTTCGAGTCCGGGGTTGGCGGCGCCGCCGACGACGGCCGATCCGTCGTCATCGTCGATCTACGGCCTCCTGTTCGAGCAGGCGTCGATGTGGCGGGAGCGCAACCGTCCCGACCTCGCCGCGCAATCGTTGCGGAAGATACTGGAAAGCCAGCCGGACAATACCGAGGCGCTGTTCCAGCTCGGCTCCATCGAACTGCAGAGCCAGCGCTTCGATCAGGTCCGGGCCACGATCCAGCGCCTGCGCCAGATCGATCCGAACGACGCACGTGCTGCGGAACTCGAACGTGCGATGGCGCTGGGCCAGACCGACGAGGTGGCCCTGGTCGAAGCCCGCCGGCTGGCCGCGGCCGGCGCCTACGATCGCGCGATCGCGCAGTATCAGAGGGCCTTCCGGGGCGGGCCGCCGCCCTTCGACCTCGCCGTGGAGTACTACGAGACGCTGGCGGGAACGGGGGCCGGCTGGGACGAGGCGAGGATCCGGCTCAAGGCCCTGGCCGAGCGCAGCTATGCGACGTCACGGACCAAGTTCGCCTACGCCCGCATCCTCAGCTACAACGAGCAGACACGACGAGAAGGCATTGTTCTGCTTGCAGAACTTGCCAGCGACCCGGCAGTCGGACAGGCCTCGTTCGAGGCCATGCGCCAAGCCATGCTTTGGCTCACGGTCGGGCCGCAGGACAAGCCGTTCTTCGAGTCCTATCTGCAGCGCTTCCCCGGCGACACGGTGGTGCGCGACAAGCTCATCGATGCTCAACGGCCGGTGCGACAGGACCCGTTGGGCGCTGCCCTGGCCGAGGCCTATCGCCTCTCCGACCAGGGTCTGAACGACCAGGCCGTCGCGCGCTTCGAGGGCGTTCTGCAGGCCGACCCCACCAACGTCGATGCGGTGGCCGGCATCGGTATCGTCCGTCTGCGCCAGGAACGGTTCAGCGACGCCCGCGACCAGCTCGACAAGGCGATCAAGATGGCCCCGAGCCGGGCGGCCGACTGGGCACCGGCGCTCGAAGCGGCGAATTTCTGGCTATCCTACCGCGAGGCCGTCGCGTTGCGTGATCGCGGCGACCTGACCCAGGCCGAGAAGATCATCCGGCCCTTGGCCGACCATGCCGGCACACCCAGGGAACGCGGCACGGCGCAGGCCCTGATGGGCGACCTGCTGCGCCGCCAGGGCAAGCAGCGCGAGGCCGAAAGCTACTATCGCGAGGCCCTCAGCCGCGATCCGGGGAACAAGGAAGCGCAGGCCGGCCTCTATCAGGTGCTGACGGCCCAGGGGCGCGACACGCGCAGCGAGCCGCTGCTCGCCAATCTCGATCCGTCGGTGCGAACCCGTATCCAGTCGGACGGTGCCCAGCAGGCCGCGCAACGCCTGCGGGTCCAGGCGGCCGGCCTCGAGCGCTCGCAGCCCGAGCGGGCCGAACAGCTCTACCGCGAGGCCATGCGCATGGATCCGTCCAGCCCGTGGATCCGCTACGACCTCGCGAAGCTTCTGGCCAGGCAGGGCAAGGTCGCCGAGGCGCAGCCTCTGATCGACGAACTGGTTGCCAGCGGACGCCCCGAAAGCCTCTACGCGGCGGCCGTCTACTATTCCGAGCAGTCGCGTACGGGCGAAGCCGTGGCCTTGCTCGACCGGATTCCGGTCAACCAGCGTTCGGCGCGCATGAACACCCTGCGCAACGATCTGCGCAACGCCGGTGATACCGATCAGCTGATCGCCGCGGCGAAGGCGGGCGATGCCGGCGCACGGGCCACCCTGGCCGCGCGCGCCAACGCCCCGAACGCGACGCCGTCGCAGCAGGCCAATGCGGCCCTGGCCCTGGCCAAGATCGGCGACCGGGCGCAGGCGATGGCGGTCGTCCGCCGCCTCGCGGCCCGCAAGGACCTCAGCGCCGATACGCTGCGCACCATGTTCTACGCCGCGTCGGAGGCGGGCCAGGACGCCGAGGCCAGCACGCTGCTGGCGCGCATATCCAAGAGCACGGGCGGCCGCGACGTCGCCAGCCTCCAGGAGTCGCTGGCGATCCAGCAAGCCGACCGCCTGCGCACGCAGAAGAATCTTACCGCTGCCTACGACGCCTTGCTGCCCTACGTCTCCGGTCCATCGCCCAGCGTCGGTGCCCGGCTGGCGCTGGCGCGCGTGTACAAGGATTCCAACTTCGGCGAGCAGGCGATCCAGGTTCTCGACGGGATCATGGTGTCGTCCCCGGCGGATCCCGACACGCTGCAGCAGGCGGTGAACATCGCCATCGATCTCAGGAGATACGAGCGGGCCGATGTGTGGCTCGCCGAGGCGCTGCGCCTGCAACCGCAGAATCCGCGCCTGTACATGGTCCAGGCGCGCCTGCTGCGGGCGCAGGGGGACAGCACGGGCGCCAAACGCGCGCTCGAGACCGCCCAGCAGCTCAACCGTGGCCTGGGGCAGACCGAGCTGGTTCCGGTGCCGTCACCCGCATCGGTCGACAAGGCTCCCGTTCAACGAGCGGCGGTCGTGTCGCCCGGCAACACCGGCGCCAGAGCGCCGGAAGCCGCTTCACTGCGGCCCTCCGCCGGCAGCGCCGAAGCCGAGTTCATGGCCGAGTTCGAACGACGCGTTGCCGCAAAGAAGGCTTCGGTCACCACTACGGACGGCGCGCCGAGCCGGTCCGACGTGATGTCGCTGGATCGGCCCTCTCTGGCGACCCCCGCCGTCCTGACGGCGCAGGCGGGCCCGGTCCGCGCCGCACCGCCGGTCCAGGTGGCACAGAATCCCCTGGTGCCGTTGCGTCGGCCGGGCGGCGAGGCCAGCGCGAGCACCTCGGTGACGGCGATGACGCCGCCGCCGCTGCCGGGAACGCCGGGCGCGCCCTCGGGCTCGATGAGCGACACCGATCCGCTCAGCCGCGAAATCGAACGCGAACTCACGGCGCTGAAGAAGTCCACGGCGATCCTCGTGGAAGGCGGGATCGGCTTCCGCGGCCGGTCCGGCGAATCGGGTCTCGGCCGCATCAACGAGATCAACGTGCCGGTCAAGGCCCGCATTCCCATCGGCAACGCCGCCCTCGTTCCGACGATCATGCCGGTGACGATCAACGCCGGGACCATCGGGGGCGATCCGTCGACCCTGTCGCGTTACGGCGCGAACGCGCTTGCAGGCCTGGCCGGCGTACTGCAGCCCAACAACTCGCAGGCCACGGGCATCGCCTTCGGCATGGGCCTCGAATGGGGACGCCTCACCATCGACGTCGGCAGCACGCCGCTTGGCTTCCCGCTCACCACCATCGTCGGCGGCATCGCCTGGAACCAGCCTCTGGGCGACAAGATGAACATAAAGCTCGAAGCGTCGCGCCGGTCGGTCACCGATTCGGTCCTGTCCTATGCCGGCGTGACCGACCCGATCACCAGCCTGACCTGGGGTGGGGTGACGCGCAACGGCGGCGAAGCGATCATCAGCTACGACGACCAGACGCTCGGCCTCTATTCGAAGTTCGCCTACGGCTACTACATGGGCACCAACGTGGCGGACAATCAGTCCTATGAGTTCACCGCAGGCGCCTATTTCCGTCCCATCAAAGACGAGAATCAGGAACTCAAGGTCGGCATCTCGGCGACCTACCTGAGCTATGACCAGAATTACAGCTACTTCACCTACGGCCAGGGCGGTTACTTCAGCCCGCAGAGCTTCTACAGCCTGACATTCCCCATCGACTGGAGGGAGACTTCGGGCAAGTTCACCTACAGTGCCGGGGCGACCCTCGGTGTGCAGAGCATCCAGCAGAGTTCGTCGCTGTTCTTCCCCACGAATTATTACTTCCAGAACGCGGCGAACATCCTGGCCTCGTCCGGAGCGGCGGCGTTTGCACCGCTCTTCCCGGCGCAGAGCAACACCGGCATTGCCTTCGGCCTGCGCCTCGGATTCGAATATGCAGCGACCGAGCGCACTTCGATCGGCGCCAAGGCGAATTTCGACAACGCCTATCAGTACGACCAGGGCACAATTCTGCTATTCCTGAAAAGCTCGTTTAACTAGCCTTGGTTCAGAACGGACTTTCGATGGCTGTCCGCCCGGCAAACAATTCATTCGATCCGTTGACCTTGGGCGTAGCCGCCCGCCGCTCCTGCCCGGCATCCCTGCGGGGGCTGATGGAGGGGCTGGCGACAGCGCTTTCCCAGGTCGCCGGAGACGAACAGGCGCTGCGCATTCTGGCCGGCGCCGGTTCGGCCATCGCCAGGGAACACGCCATCCAGGCCTCCAACTCCCTCGCCGAACTCAAGGCGGCGATGAATGCCGGGTTGCAGGCTCTCGATTGGGGGCAGGTCGATGTCTACGAGGCCGAGAAGGCGCTCGAGTTCGTCGTCGTCGGCTATCCGTGCTTCGACGGGGTCGAGGCGCAGACGGCCTTTGCGGCGATCCTCGAGGCGCTTCTGGAGGGTTGGCTGACCCAGCAGGCGGCGCGGCCCGGCCTTGCCATGCGCCTCGCCGAACGTGGCAGCGGAGCCTATCCGCCGCTGGTCTTCCGCTACGAACGGACCGGTCTCTAGCCATGAACCCGGATCGGGGAACCGATCGTTCGCGCCGGCGGCTCCTGAAAGCGGGCATCGGCCTTGCGGCGCTTTCGCTTTTTCCCACGGCCGCCAGGGCGGACCAGAACTGGCAGACTTTCAAGCGCCGCTTCATCGTCGACGGCCGGCGGGTGATCGACAGCGGCAACAACAATGTCAGCCATTCCGAGAGCCAGGGCTGGGGGCTACTGTTTGCCCAGAGCTATGACGACAAGGAGTCCTTCGGGAGGATCTGGGATTGGACCTCCAGATCGCTGCAGCGGGGCGACGGCCTCTTTTCCTGGCGGTGGTCGCCCAATACGTCCGACCCCGTTCCCGACAAGAACAACGCGGCCGACGGCGACATCCTGATCGCCTGGGCGCTCATGCGCGCCGCCGCGAAATGGAACGAGCCGCGCTGGCTGCAGCCTTCCCGGCGCATCCAGTCGGCAGTCCTCGAGCGGCTGGCTGTCGATTTCCAGGGGCGACTGATCCTGCTGCCGGGCCTTCAGGGTTTTGCGCGCGGCAATCGATACGTGGTCAATCTTTCCTACTATGTATGGCCCGCGATCCATGATTTTGCCGAGGGTGCTGGTGACCGGGGGAAATGGCGGCGTCTCGAAGCCGACGGGCTCTGGCTTTGCGACAATGCGGCCTTCGGCGACTACAAGCTCCCGCCGGACTGGCTGCTGGTCGGGCAGCACGCGTTCCGGGTCGCCGACGACTGGAAGCCGTATTTCGGCTTCGATGCCATTCGCATTCCCCTGTACCTGGCGTGGCACAATCAGGCCTCCCGACTCGGCCGGTTCGTGACGGCCTGGCGGACGCCGAGGTTCGCAGGACGGCCCCCGGCCTGGATCAACCTCGACGACGGCTCCGTGGCGCCGTACCCGTCCAGCGGCGGTTACGCCGCCGTCGCGGCGGTCACGCGGTTCGTGGCCGACGAGTTCAAGGGAACGGTGCCGGTCGCCGCAATCGGCGACGACGACGACTATTATTCGGCCAGCCTGAAGCTGCTCTCGAACCTGGCAGGCCAAGAAGCGCCCCGTGCAAAACGTTCCTAGCCGGCCGCGCTCGACCGCGGGTTGCCTAGTCCATCGGACTGCGAGGGGCCATGACATGGACATTCCCGTCCGATGCGTTTGTGCGCGCGGGCCAGAGGCCACCTTCTGGCCAATCCCCGTCGGACCCGTTTGATGCCGAACAAGTTCCGCGCTCTGGTGGTCAGCGGTGATGATGAATTCCAGGCGGAGTTGGTCGAAAGGGCGACCACTCTCGATTTTTCCGTCCGAGCCATCCGCTCGGCGGAGGAGCTTCCGGACTTTCTGCAGGGGCGGCATTTCGACTGGCTCTTCCTCGACGTCGATCTCGGGCGTGAGCAGTGCCTCTGGATCATCGATGCTCTGGGCGCCGGGTGGCGTCCGCGTACCGTCCTGGTCGGTTCCATCGATGTCGTGGACGGCGAAGTCGTTAGACGGAGCGCCATTCGCGCGGGCCTCGACGTGGTCCACGTTCTCGCCAAGCCTTCCTTCTTTGCCAATGTGTCCATGACGTTGTCCTCCCTTGTCGCCCGGGGGGAGCAGGTTCCGCACGACGACCTGGTTGCGCGCGAACTCGAGGCGATCCCAAGCGACGAGATCGAGGTCCAGTACCAACCCATCGTTTCGATTCAGGATCGGGTGGTCAGCCGGATCGAGGTGCTGGTGCGATGGCGACACCCCGAGTTTGGCCTGATCGGGCCAGACCAGTTCATCGGCCTTGCCGAACAGTCCGGCGCCATCGTCCCCCTTACATGGGAAGTGCTGACGCGGGCCGTCGATCAACAGGTGGCCTGGAGGAAGGAGGGGCTGTCCCTTTCGGTCTCCGTGAACATCTCGGCCCTCATGCTCACCACGCTGGAGACCGCTGAGCATATTCTGGCCCTGCTCGACGCTCGGGGAATGGATCCGCGCTCTCTCATCCTGGAGATCACGGAAACGGAGAGGGCGCGCTATCCGGCCGTCGCCCGCAGCCTGCTGACGCGCTTGCGCACGGCGGGCGTCGGGATATCGATGGACGACTATGGCGTGGGCTATTCCGATCTCGGACGGCTGCAATACTACCCCTTCAGCGATCTGAAGATGGATCGTGGCCTGGTGGCGCGGTTGCCCGGCAACCAGGAGGGCAGGGACATCGCCTCGATGCTGGCGTCCCTTGCGGCTCGCGAGGGGGTGAGCCTGACCGGTGAAGGCATCGAGACGCAGGAGCAATGGGATGCCCTGGAGGCGATCGGCTGCGACTTCGCACAGGGCTTTCTGATTGCCCGGCCGATGCCTGCCGACGAGGTGGCGGGCTGGATCGGGAGCATGGCAAAGGCCGGGCGATTTTGGCCGCCGCAGGCGGCGGACTGACCTCCGGACCGGCGCGCTCCGATGAACTTCCTTCAGGAAGCGTCCGTCTCGGAAACGTCGCCCGCGCTCTGCACCTGGTTGCGGCCCAGGGCCTTGGCACTGTAGAGCGCAGCGTCGGCGTTGCGCATCGCCGTCTCCAGGTCTCCGTCGAGCCTCGCCAGTCCGATGCTGGCGGTGATGCGAAGGGGTCGGCCGTCCACGTCAATCGACAGGTCGGCAATGGAGGAGCGCAGCCGTTCCGCGATCCGCTGCGCTTCCGGCTCGTCGACATCGCGCAGCAGCGCGCAGAATTCTTCGCCGCCGTAGCGGGCGACCAGGTCGCCGGGGCGTAGCTGGCTGCGTGCCAGGTTCGCGAAGGCGATGAGCGCCTGGTCGCCGCCGGCATGCCCGAACGTCCTGTTGACCTCGGAGAAGTGGTCCAGATCGATCATCAGCACGCAGGCCGGGTCCCTCAGGCGCTTCCCTTCGTCGAGGAGGAAGCGGCGATTTGGCAGGGCCGTCAACTCGTCGGTTCTCGCCAGGCTTTCGTAATGATGCCTCAGCCGCTCGTGGGTCATCATCAGGAACCCGAGCGTCATGGCCACGACGCAGATCGTATTGACGAGGAGCGTGATGCCCTGGGTCGGGTCGTAGAAAGGCGTCGTCGGCTCTTGCGGCGGATCTTCGAGGAGGGAGAAGACGATGCGCACGACCATGGCAAGGGCCGTGATCAGAAGCGCAAGCGCCGTGGGAATCCGGCTGATCAGCGGCTCGCTGATCCTGGCCCGGAGGACTTCCCAACCGGCAAGCAGCGACAGGATGGCGATCGCGAACGAGCAGAGCGCGACGCGAACATTGACATCGGTGCCACCCGCCAGGGCCGAGGAGAAGATGATGAAGAACAGGACCGTGGGAATGACGGCACGGTTGAGGGCAAGCTCCCCGGTGTTGAACCGCCGCACGCTCATCCACAGGGTGGCATAGGCTGCAACGACCAGCGAGTTGGCCATGATGACCATCGGAAGGGGCGAGCTGGTGGTCCGCAGGCTGAGCTCCAGGGATCCCAACGCTCCCAGCGCGAGGGCAATGGCCCAGCCGCGCACGCCGGGGACGTCGCGATGATGCGACCAGGAGAAAAAGTAGATCCCGGCCATCACGAACGCGACCACGAAGTTCAGCAGATAGAGCGTCAGGACGTCGACCGACATCGACATTTTTGCGGCGGGGCCCGGTCAGGCGCTATCGGCGTCCCGCCAGGCAACGACCTGGCCTGACATGACGAAACGGTCGCGACCGGCATGCTTGGCGGCATACAGCGCGCGGTCTGCTGCTGCGATCAGCGATGGATGGTTGCCCTGGGTTTCGGCATTCGGCCAGCCCGTCGCACCATCGATGCTCATCGTCACCCGCTTCGTCGGCGGGTTCAGGGCGTGCGGCAGTTTGAGGGCTTCCAGGGCCGCGCGGATCCGCTCTGCGACCAGCGTACAGCCCACTTCGTCGGTATTGGGAAGCAGCAGCACGAATTCCTCGCCGCCATAGCGGGCGGCAAGATCGGCCGGGCGACGCGCTTCCGCTGCAATCGCCTTGGCAACGGCCTTCAGGCACGTATCGCCGGCCTGATGACCGTATTGGTCGTTGAACTTCTTGAAATTGTCGACGTCCATCATCACCAGCGAGACCGGGTTGCCGTCGCGCTCGGCCCGGCGCCATTCCTGCTGCAACATGTCGTCGAAGTGACGCCGGTTGGCGAGCCCCGTCAGGCCATCCCTGGTCGCCAGGGTCGCCAGCCTTTCCTGGAGGTCCTTGTGCTCCGTCATGTCTCTCGAAATCGCGACGACGCCATTGACCTTGCCGGTCTTCGGATCGCGGGTCGCGCGCAGGGCGGTCTCGAGCCAAATCTCACCGCCCTGCCGGTGCCGCGTCCGGTAGACGAGCCTGGTCTCCTCGATTTCACCCTCCTTCAGGGCCCGCACGGTTTCGCGCACATGCGGCAGATCCTCGTCATTGACGCCCGCCAGCGCGAGCGTCCCGCAAAGCTGCTCGGCGCTCCACCCCAGGAGGCGAACGCACGAGGGTGATACGTAGATCACGCGCTCGTCGAAGCCGATACGCATGACCATGTCGCTCGACTCCTCGGCCAACAGCCGGAAGTCCGCCTCCTTGGCAGCCAGCACCGCCGCTACGCGTTGCCCCTTCAGCAACTGGCGCACCAGGTAGATGCCCGTGCTGGCAATCAATGCCACCAGGCCGAGGACCAGGGCCATTCGGATGATTGCCTCCTGGCGCCAGGGCGCGAGGACTTCGTCCTTTGCTTCTGTCGCAAGGACGAGAAGCGGAAAGCGCTCGCTCAACCTATAGTAGCTCAGGCGCATCGTCTGGTCGAATGGCGACCTGAAATAGTAGAGACCCGCCGGTCGGCGGGCGTCCATGTCGCGGATGAGCGGCGTGCTCGAGATATCGCGGCCGACCGAGGTTTCATTGTCGACGCTTCGCGCCAGTATGATACCGCTCTTGTCGATCAGGTTGATGACCCCCGTCGGGCCGAGGTCGAAGCGCTTGTAGAAGTTCGCGAAGTAGCTCGCGTCGATGGTGGCCAGCACGACACCGGCAAAGGACCCGTCCGGGTGATCGAAGCGGCGCGACGCCGTGATGACCCACTGTCCGCCGGAGCGGCTCCTGATGGGGCTGCCGACCAGCAAACCCTTGTCCGGCGATGCGCGATGCTGCTTGAAGTAGTCGCGATCGCTGTTGTTGAACAAGGCGGGATTGACGGACTCCGACGTCGCGAGCCAGCGGCCGGCTGCGTCATAGACGAACAAAGCCCGGACGCGCCCCATCGTGCCCTTCCGGAGGTCGATGTCGTCTCTCAACCTTTGGACGGCGCCAGGCCCGATGCCGTCCGTCTCCAGACGGTGGACGAGGCCAATGACCAGGCTGTCGGCCAGTTCGAAAGAATCGTCGGCATGCTGGACGAGCGATTGGGCGATGTTTGCGACGTCGACTTCGGCGGCTTTCAGCGCTTCGTGCCGCAACCCCAATTCGCGCAGGGAACTGAGGGTGAGGAGCGCCACGCAGATGAGGGCGACGAAGCCGCCGGCCAGGAAGGCCAGTTGGCGCAGACTGGCGTTGCGCAGACTCGCGCTCATTTCACGAACCCGCAAGAACGCATGCCCGGGAACGCGGTCCTAGATGGCGTCGCACCGAGAGGGCGGTCGGATCCATCCCAAATTTCCCAATCGTATGACGAAAAAACTGATTAGCCCCACACGAAGCGAGCATAGGCCATCGTCGCCGGCAAACAAACTCGAATAGTCGCAGCGGCAAGGCAATTTCGGAGTTCTTCACCCGTGATGCCATCCCGGTCAGCGGATGACCGTGTTCTCGCCGTGTCGTCCAGATGCTAAGGGGGCCTACTGGTCAACGACGAGAGTCACGTGGCGAAAGTAGTCGTCAGAAAGTCGGGAATTCACGGCAACGGTCTCTTTGCCGCCGAGGAGATTCCATGGGGCACGAAGATCATCGAGTACAAGGGTGAGCGGATTCCCGATGGGGTCGCCCTGGCACGGATCGCGGCGGGGGCCGACAGCATCTTCGAACTGGCAAGGAACGCGAACATCGACGGCTCTTCCGGCGGCAACGAAGCGCGTTATGCCAATCACCGCCGCCGGACCCCCAACGCCTTCATTCTTCGCGACGAGGGCCGGATCTGGATCGTGGCCGGAATCGAGGGCATCGCGAAGGGAGAGGAGATCACCTTCGACTACGGATCCACGTTCTATCCGCGGTGACGGGAGAGCGACCCGGCGAGAATCCCCTCGACGATTTCCTGGACGTTGAACGCTTCCTCGAGCGTCGCGAGGTGATGGGCCTTGCCGCGCGCCAGCCGGGCCACGCCTTCGAGCTGCCGCTTCAGCGCCAGCGGCCGGGCCCGTTCGTTGGGCATGGCATCCGGTGCGGGCTGCCAGGTGCCGTCGGGCAGGCGGCGCTCGGCGATCGACCAGTCGCACAGGCGTACGGCGCCCCGGTCGCCTTCCAGCGTCCAGACATTATGATCGTCCTTCGCCGTCGCGCCGACGGCGCCCGAGAGCGTCACCGGCAGATCGCCGGCGAGCAACGTGGCCGCAATGCGCCGTTCGGACTTGCCGGACTCGGGAAGCCAGGCCTCGCCGTTCAGACCGTGCAACGGCCCAACCAGCCGCCGCGCCAGGAAGAGGAAGTGCGAGACGACTTCGCGCGTGAAACCGCCTTGCACGGGCTTGTCGAGCCACGTCACCGCATCGGCCTGCCACGGCCGCGGCCAGACCTTGAAGCCCACTTCGATATCGATGCGTTGCGGCGTGCCGATCTCACCCTTGGCGATCCAGTCCCTGAGGGCGGCCACGGCAAAGGAAGAGGCAAAGGGAAAGTTCACCGCGCCCCGGTCGCCGGCCTCGCCAACGAAGGTCCGCGCGTCGGCGACATCGACCGAAAGCGGCTTCTCGCCGAAGAAGCTCTTGCCGGCGGCGAGGGCTGCGCGCGCGTGACCCAGATGAGAGGCCGGAGGCGAGGCGATGTAGACGCAGTCACTCGCCGCGATCACCGCCGCCGCGTCGGGCATGCGCGGCACCTTCGGAAAGCTCTGCTCCATGCGCCGCATCGCGTCGGGCGAGGGGTCCCAGAGGCCGCACGCATGAACCAGAGCGGGATCCTGTTGAAGGATCGCCCCGAGCAGGCGTTCGCCCATGATGCCGGCACCGATGATGCCGATCGCCACGCTGTCATTGGTCATGTCACTCACCCAGTCAGGCCTTTGGCCAGTAATGGCCGTCGGGAGTCGAGCGTTTGCCGAAGATCGCCTCGCCGACGCGCACCACGTCGGCGCCCTGGACGATCGCTTCCTCGAAATCGTTCGACATGCCCATCGACAGTTCCCGGATCGCGGGATCGTGCCGGCCGGCCGTATCGCGCAGGTCGCGCAGGCGGTCGAAGCAGGGGCGCACCTTGTCGAGGTCGGTGCTGAACACCGCCAGGGTCATCAGCCCGCGCGGCTTGAGCCGCCGGCAGCGCCGGAGTTCATCGAGGAAGGGGAGCAGCTCGTCGGGCTGCAGGCCGTACTTGCTCTCTTCGCCCGACGTGTTCACCTGCACATAGACGTCGAGCGAACGGTCCTCCCGGTCGAGGCGCGCGTCGAGCATCTCGGCCAGCCGCACGCTGTCGAGCGCGTGGAATTCGCGGGCGAAGCGGGTCAGGTACTTGACCTTGTTGGTCTGCAGGTGCCCGACGATGCTCCAGCCGATGTCGAGGTCCGCGAGTTCGGCCCGCTTGGCCACCGCTTCCTGGATCTTGTTCTCGCCGAAGTCGCGGATGCCGGCCGCGTGGGCGAAGCGTAGGATGTGGGCCGGCACTGTCTTGGTGATCGGCAGCAGCCGCACCGTCTCGCGCGGCCGGCCGGTGCGGGCGCAGGCGCGCAGGATCCGCTCCTCCACGGAGGCGAGGTTGCGGCTGAACAGGGCGAGAGGGTCGGGGCCGAAGCGCGTGATGTCTTCGGCGGTCAGGCTGACTGAAGGAACGTGCATGAGTATCCGGCTAGGTCGTCCGGCAGAGATACCCTAGTCGAGCTTCCGCGTCGCTATGAACACGCCGACGGCGACGGCGATCGACGCGGTCGACACCACGATGACGACCGGCCATAGGAGGCTGCCAAGAAAATCCAACATGGGGGCTGAACGAGCGCCGCGGCAGTGCGTTCCTGCTTTCCTGGCTCTGCGCTGCGGATCATTGCGAGGCGATCCGCGTTATAGGCGCCATGTCGCCTCTTTTTCAGCCCGGACGGACCGTGTGGAAGGTCGAACGCGCCCGCCGGGCGGTCGTACTGATCGACGGTGCGGCCTTCTTCGCGGCCGTGCGCGAGGCCTTCCTGCAGGCGCGGCGCACCATCTTCATCGTCGGATGGGACATCGACAGCCGCACCGAGCTGGTGGGCGAGCAGCCGCCCACAGACGGGTTTCCGACCAGTTTCGCGGCTTTCCTCACGGAACTCGCGGCGCAGCGGCCGGAACTGCAGATCCATCTGCTGCTCTGGGACTACTCCCTGGTCTACGCGCACGAACGCGAGCCGTTGCCGCGGCTCGCCCTCAACTGGCAGATGCCGCCACAGGTCACGCTCTGCCTCGACTCGACCGTGCCGTTCGGTTCCTCCCAGCATCAGAAACTGGTGGTGGTGGACGATGCGCTGGCCTTCTCGGGCGGTCTCGACCTCACCATCCGCCGCTGGGACACCAGCCGCCACGAGCCCGACAACCCCCGGCGCGTCGATCCGGCCGGCGAGCCCTACCGGCCGTTTCACGACGTTCAGATGATGGTCGACGGCGAGGCGGCGCGGGCACTGGCGCTGCTGGCCCGCGCCCGCTGGTGCCACGCCAACGGCGGCGAGCCAGAGGTCCGGCCAGAGGGGCAGCCCTGGCCAGAGAGCTTCGAGCCCGATTTCACCGACGTCGAGGTCGCGATCACCCGCACCCAGCCGCGCTACCATCGCGAGGAGGAAGTGCGCGAAGCCGAAGCGCTGTTCATCGAGAGCATCGGGCGCGCCGAGCGCACGATCTATATCGAGAACCAGTTCATGACCTCGGGCGTGATGGCCTCCGCGCTCGCGCGCCGGCTGCGGGAGCGGCCCGAGCTGGAGGTGGTGATGGTCGCGCCGCGCAGCCACGATTCCTTCGTCGAGCGGCGCACCATGCGCAACGGCCGCATCCGCTTCTGGCGTACCGTCAAGGCGGCGGGCGGCGACCGCGTCCGGCTGCTCTATCCGTCGATCGAAGAGAACGGCCAATCCACCTACACGATGATCCATTCCAAGATCATGGTGGTGGACGACTCGTTTCTGAGGGTCGGCTCGGCCAACCTCAACAACCGCTCGATGGGGGCCGACACCGAGTGCGACCTCGCCATCGAGGCGGCGACGGACCGGGAGCGCACCACCATCACGAGGCTGCGCAATCGACTTCTCGGCGAGCATTGCGGCGTCTCCGCGGAAGAAGTCGCGGCCGCCGTAGCCGAGCAGGGCTCGCTGGTGCGTGTGGCCGACCAGCTCTGCGGCAACGGTCACTGTCTCAGCCCGATCGACGATGGCCAGCCCGACCGTACCATCTTGGCGCGCCTGGCCGAGCGGGTTGCCGATCCGGCGCGGCCGCTGCGGCTGGGTCGCCTGGCGGGGCGTCTGCTGCCGCGCCTGCTGTTCCATGGCAGTCGCACCGTCGGGCGGCGTCTGGCGAAGCGAGAGGACCGGCGCGCTGCCAGGGAGAGGGAAGTCAAAGCCGCGCGAGAGCCCTCGCACAACGACGAGGATTCGGCGCAGGAGGGAATCCTCGGAAGAGCGGGAGTCCTGGTGGTTGCCGCTCTCGCACTGATCGTCCTGCTGACGCTCGCCTGGCAATTCACCGGGCTGAAGGAGCTGGCGCAGCCCGACCGGATCCGTGAGCTACTCGAGGGCGCCGAGGGCGAGCCCTGGGCGCTGGGCCTGGTCGTCGGTCTGTTCCTGCTGGGGGGCGCGGTGGCGTTTCCCGTCACCATTCTGATCCTGGCGACGGCCGCGGTATTCGGGCCGTGGTGGGGCATGTTCTATGCCAGCGCGGGCGTCGCGGCGAGTGCGGGGCTGATGTTCGCGGTCGGCGCCCGCTTCGGGCAGGAGGTGCCCAAGCGCCTGCTCGGCAAGCGCTGGGACAGGCTGCGCGACCGTCTGCAGCGGCGCGGGCTGCTCGCGATGGTCGCGCTGCGCGTGGTGCCGGTGGCCCCTTTTTCTCTCGTCAATCTTGCGGCGGGCGCAGGCTCGATCCGCTTCGTCGACTTCGGGCTCGGCACCCTGATCGGCATGGGACCGGGCATCGCGGCGATTGCGCTGATGGGCGACCGCATCGCCAAGCTGCTGGCCAATCCCAGCGCCGGCCAGATCGGCGTGCTGGTGCTCTGCGTCGTCGGCTGGATCGGCCTCTCCTTCGGCGCACAGGCCATCGTGTCACGGCTCGGGGAACGGACCTCTTGAATTCCGTCCGGCTGATGACCTGGAACATCCACGGCGCGTTCGGTCGCAATCCGCGCTTCGACCTGGATCGCGTGATCGCCCTGGTGAAGAGCCACGCGCCCGACATCGTGGCCCTGCAGGAGATCGACTCGCGAAGCGTTCGGGCACATATGGGCAATCCCTTCGATGTGCTCCAGGCCGCTCTGGGCTCGCACGGAATCGGCGCCAGGACGGTGGTGACGGCGGACGGCGAATATGGCCAGGCGCTGATCAGCCGGTGGCCGCTGGAGAACACGCAGATCCACGATCTCTCCTATCCCGAGCGCGAGCCGCGGCGGGCCATCTGCACCGACGTGGCGACTCCCTTCGGGCCGCTGCGCGTGATCGCCACGCATCTCGGTCTCACGTTGCGCGAGCGGCGAAGCCAGGCGATCGCGCTGCTGGGCATGCTGGGCCGGCTCGACCGCCCGACCGTTGCGCTGGGCGACTTCAACGACTGGCTGTGGGCGGGCTCGGTGCGCCGCGGCCTCGCGCGCGCCCTTCCGGGCTTCAGCCGGCATCGCACCTTTCCCGCACGACTGCCGCTCTTCCAGCTCGACCGAATCTATCTGTCGCCAGCCTCGGCCCTGATCGGCAGCTGCACCGACTACCGCGCGCGGGATTTGTCGGATCACCTGCCGGTGATCGCCGATATAGCGGTCTAGCGTGGCCTGCAACGGCAACGCCTGTGCTCGGCGTCAGGTCCGGGTGCGTCAGACCTTCTTCTTGCCCCTTGTCGCTGACTTGCGCTTGGCGCTGGTTTCCTTATTGGCGGCGGTCTTCTTCTTCGCCGGCACCTTCTTGCCCTTGGCGCGCGCTTCGGTCGCCTCCGGCCCGTAGGAGCGCAGCAGATGGTCGAGCTGGACGATGTCGGCGCCGAGCTTGGTCACGGTGCCGGCGTTGACCGAGTAGGCCCCGTTGGCCGCCGACAGCATGAGGGCCAGCACAGCGAGGTCAGCGACGCCACGATCGCCGGCGCCAGCTTGACCACCGCGCCCGACTCCTTGGTGAGGTGGCGCTGGGGCAGGGCGCGCCCGCCTGCATTCACCATCCACTTGCGCCGTCTCGCTGCGCGGCTGGGTTTGTTGCGTCGCCGAAGGCGCGGGCCATAGTATCGCTCCGCCCGCTTGCAGAGGACGAAGAATGGCCGCGCTGCTGAACGAAACCGACCTGATCGATCGCATCCTGGCGCACATCGACGGCAAGACGACGGACAAGGGCAGCGTGGTCTGGCGCGAGCCGGTCGAGAACTATCATTCGCCCGAGCGCTTCGCGGCCGAGCTCGAGGTGCTGCGGCGCGTGCCGATGGCTTTCTGTCCGTCGGCGGCGCTGCCCGAGCCCGGCTCCTACATCGCGCGCACGACGGTCGGCACGCCGCTGCTGGTGGTGCGTGGCACCGACGGCGTGGTGCGCGGGTTCCGCAACGCCTGTCGTCATCGCGGCATGAAGCTGGAGGAGGGCGAGGGCTGCAAGCGCGCCTTCGCCTGTCCCTATCACGCCTGGACCTACGGTCTCGACGGCTCGCTGCGGCACATCCCGGGCGAGGACGGCTTCCCCGGCCTCGACAAGGAAGCGCACGGGCTGGTGCCGGTGGCAGCGGTGCAGGAGCGGAACGGCATCGTCTTCGTGACGCAGGACGAGCCGCTGTCGGACGGACCGCTGGGCGACCTGCCCGAGGTGCTGACGGACGACTACGTCCTGTTCAACAAGATCGAGTTCGACGACAAGGCCAACTGGAAGGTGCTGGGCGAGACCTCGATGGAGGGCTACCACATCAAGGCGCTGCACAATCAGTCGTTCTTTCCCTACGGCTACGACAACCTAAATGTCGTCGAGTTGCACGGCCGCAATTCGCGCATCGTCTTCCCGTTCCGCCGCATCGAGAAGCTGCGCACCGTGCCGCGCGAGCAGTGGAGCACACAGGGGCGCATCACCGACGTCCACCAGCTCTTTCCCAACACCCATGTCAGCGTGCTGTCGAGCCACGCCATCCTGATCATCCTCGAACCGGTGTCGCCTTCGGAGACGCACTGGGTCGTCTACCAGCTCGCGCCGCGCCTCAAGAACGGCAAGCCGCTCGACATCGAGCAGGCGCGCAAGGACGCGAACTTCGTGCAGGAAAGCGGCATCCTGGAAGACCGCCACGCCGCCCGCGAGATCCAGGCCGGCCTGGCATCTGGCGCCAACACCCATTTCACCTTCGGCCATTACGAACAGGCGATCGGCCACTTCCACAAGCACCTCACGGAACATGTCGAGATGCTGAAGGCGGGACGCAGCTAAAGAGCCCGAGCTCTGGCGGCAGCCGATGGAATCGCGTAGGGCCTGCGCGCACATCCACCAACCCCCTCCGAGGTTCGCATGATCCACACGCTCGTCGTCTCCCAGTTCAGCAAGATGCTGGGCAACCTGCTGGCCATCCTGAACGAGGCCGAGAAGTATGCCGGCGAGAAGAAGTTCGATGTCGCCGTCCTGCTGCAGGCGCGCCTGGCGCCCGATCAGTTCAACCTGATCAAGCAGGTCCAGATCGCCTGCGACACCGCCAAGCTCGGCGCCGCGCGTCTGGCGGGTACCGAGAAGGACGCGCCCGCGCAGGCCGATACCGAAGCGACGCTGGGCGAGATCAAGGCGCGCATCGAAAGCACCGTCGCGTATCTGAAGGGCTTCACGGCCCAGTCGTTCGCCGGGGCGGCCGAGCGGCGCATCACCCAGCCGCGCTGGAACGGCAAGTCGCTCTCGGGCGAGGAATTCCTCGTCCAGCACGTCATTCCGAATTTCTACTTCCACGTCACGACGACCTACGCGATCCTGCGCCACAACGGCGTTCCGGTCGGCAAGCGAAACTATCTGGGCGACATGCCCTATCGCGAAGCGGCCTAGCGGGCCCGGTCCGCAGGGCAGCGGTCTGCCCTGCGGACCTTGCTCGCGATTGGCCGAGCCCTCGGGCTGCCGGGGCTGGCTCCGCACCGGTCCGTCCGTCACACTCGCGAACGGCAGAGCCTCGGGGGAGCGTGGTGGTGGTGCGGTCGACCATTCCTATCGTCATGGTGAGCGTGCTGGCGCTCGCGGAAGCGGCCGTCGCCCAGCGGACATCGATCATCGAGGCGAGCAGCCATGGCGAACTCCAGGAGAAGTTCTGCGCGGCCGATCCCACGATAGAGCACGTGCTGGTGCTGCCGGCATCGCTGTTCGCCGACGCACGGCAGCTCATCTGCGACAGCGGTCCGTACAAGCTCTATCGGATCGTCGATCTCCAGGACACCGACGACTTCTCCTATTCGCTCGATCCGCCGTTCTACAATCGCGGCGCGCGGCTGGGTTGCGACGGCAAGGCCGGCCGCGGCATGCAGACCGTCGCGGTCAACTGCCGTCCGCTCTAGGTTATCTCCAAAGGATGCAAGACATGTCAAAGCGTGTTGAAGGAAAGATCGCCGTCGTCGTCGGCGCGGGACAGACACCGGGCGAAACGATCGGTAACGGAACGGCCATCGCCGGCCTGCTCGCGCGCGAGGGCGCGACGGTGCTCTGCGTCGACCGGAGCGGCGAGCGCGCGGAGAAGACGGCCAAGGACATCTCGTCCACCGGGGCCGTCGTTTCGGCGATGGAGGCCGACATCACGGTCGCCGACGATTGCGCCCGCATCGTCAAGCTCGCCGTGACGCGCTATGGCCGCGTCGACATCCTGATCAACAATGTCGGCATCGGTGGCGGCGGCGATGCGCCCGCCCACCGCATCGAGGAGCAGGTGCTGGACCGCATCCTCGACGTCAATCTCAAGGGCATGTGGCATACGATCAAGGCGGCCATCCCGGTGATGCGGGCGCAGAAGTCCGGTTCGATCGTCAACATCTCCTCGCTCGCCGCCACCAGCGGCGCGACGCAGATGGCCTATGAAGTGTCGAAGGCGGCGGTGAACCGCCTCACGACCCATGTAGCCCAGTCCAACGCCCGCTACGGCATCCGTGCCAACGCCATCATGATGGGCTTCATGGACACGCCGATGGCCATCACCGGCATCGCGCAGGCGACCGGCCGCCCGACGGCGGAAGTCCGGGCCCAGCGCAACGCCATGGTGCCGCTGCGGGGCAAGATGGGCACCGGCCACGACACCGCCTACGCCGCGCTGTTCCTCGCCTCAGACGAGGCGCAGTTCATCACCGGCGAGATCCTGCGCGTCGACGGCGGCATGGGGCTGGGGCTGGCGTAGCGGCTTTCCGCTTCAAGTCGACCCGCACGCCCTCATCCTGAGGAGCGGCCGCAGGCCGCGTCTCGAAGGATCGGCAACAGGCTCGGTGCTCGTGCCCATGCTTCGAGACGCGTCCCGATGGGACGCTCCTCAG
>NZ_JAUSBN010000010.1 GCF_030651995.1 Reyranella sp. | reverse complement strand
GTGCCCGACCTGATCGCCGTCGACTGGGGCACGAGCTCGCTGCGCGGCGCCCGCCTCGATGCGGTGGGTGGCGTTCTGGAGGAAAAGAGCGCGCCGCTCGGCATCCTCAATGTCCCGAAGGGCGGCTTTGCCGGCGTCTTCGACTCGCTGTTCTCCCAGTGGATGAAGCCGTCTGGGAGCGTCTGCCTGATCTCCGGCATGGCCGGCAGCCGGCAGGGCTGGGTCGAGGCGCCCTATGTCGCCTGTCCGGCCGGACCCGAAGAGCTGAAGCGGCACCTGCACTGGATCGAGCCGGGACGCATCGCTCTCGTGCCGGGGCTCAGCGTCGAGCGGGGCGAGGTGCCCGACGTAATGCGCGGCGAGGAAGTGCAGATCTTCGGTGCGATGCGGTTGGTGGGCCTTACCGACGGGCTGTTCGTCCTACCCGGTACGCACAGCAAATGGGCGACGGTACGCGAGGGCCGGATCATGGGCTTTCGGACGTACATGACGGGCGAGTTCTACGGCTTGCTCAGCCAACATTCTATTCTCGCGCGGACCCTTGAGGCCGATGCGCCGCTCGACGAGGCGATGTTCCTGCGCGGCGTGATGCGCGCCGGTGAGGGCAACGGGCTTCTGCACGATGCCTTCGGTGTGCGGGCTCTGGCCTTGTTCGACCGCCTGTCGCCCGCCCAATCGGCGAGCTATCTCTCCGGCCTTCTGATCGGCGAGGAGCTGCGCGCCCAGGAACTGCCGGCCAGCCGCGAGGTCATCGTGATCGGCGCGCCGGCGCTCACGGCGCGCTATGCTCTGGCCCTCGAGCGCAGCGGCGCCAGGGTGGGCAGCTTCGGTCCCGAGGCGACATGGGCGGGCTTGCACGCTTTGCGGGAATGATCACCGTCGCAATCAGGAAACGGGGGGAATAATGAAGATCAAGAGCTACGAGATTTTCCGCTGCGACGCCGGCTGGCGTCTGTTCTCGTTCCTGAAGCTGGTGACGGACAGCGGTCCGATCGGCTGGTCCGAGTACAACGAGAGCTTTGGCAGTCCGGGCCTCTCGGGCGTCATCGAGAACCTGATGCCGAGCGTGGTCGGCATGGACCCGATGGACATCGAGCTGGTGAACGCGGTGCTTGCCACCAAGTCGACCCAGTCGCGCGGCGGCGTGGTGCGCCAGGCGATTGCGGCCATCGAGAACGCGCTGCTCGACATCAAGGGCAAGGCGCTGGGCGTCCCGGTCTATCAGCTGTTCGGCGGCAAGCTGCGCGACCGCATTCCCGTCTACTGGTCGCATTGCGGCTCCTATCGCATGCGCAATCCCGATCTCTGCGGCACCCCGGCGGTGCGGTCCTACGACGACATGGCCAGGACGGGCGAGGAGGTGCGTAAGAAGGGCTTCACCGCCTGCAAGACCAACATCGCCATGGAGGTCGACGGCAAGCTGCGCGCCTATCGCCCGGGCTTCGTCGTCGGCAAGGGCTTTCCCGAGCGCAACTGGGACGCCTTCATCGCGCGCAGTGCGGCGAAGACCGTCGAAGCGTTCCGCGCCGGTGCCGGGCCCGATGTCGGCATCATGCTCGACACCAACTTCCATTTCCGCACCGAGGGCTTCAAGCGCATTGCCGATGCGGTGGGGCCGACCGGCCTCACCTGGCTCGAACTCGACATCCACGACCCTAAGTCGATCGCGATGATCCGCCGCGACGCGCCGTGCCCCATCGCCTCCGGCGAGACCCTGCTGGAACGCCGCGACTTCCGTCCATATTTCGAAGCCTATGCCTTCGACACCGCCATCGTCGACGTGATCTGGAACGGCTTCGCGGAGTCGCTGAAGATCGCCTCAATGGCCGACGTCTATGAAGTGAACGTGGCGCCGCATAATTTCTACGGCCATCTCGCCAGCGCCATCTCGGCGCATTTCTGCGCCGCCGTGCCGAACTTCCGGATCATGGAGATCGACATCGACGGCGTGCCCTGGCGCGACGAGATCGTCGACAACCCGCCGGTATTCGAGAACGGCGACTATCTCCTGCCCAAGGGACCGGGCTGGGGCGTCGAGCCCGACGAGGCGGCGATGCGCCGTCATCCGCCCAAGACCTACGTCGTCGCGCAATAGATGTTACACGGAAGTTCCCGATGACGTGTTGCCAATGCACAGTCTGTGCGGCCAACTGCGCATCGCTTTGAGTTGGAGAGATGCAACAGTGAACGCGCCGCGCTGGGGGACGCGCCGCAAGGGCGTGGGGCGGAAGAAGAGACGAGCGCGGCTGTCGGCAGTGGCGCTGGCCGGCGTCGTATCGATGTCAGCGACTGTGTCCGCGCAGGACACCCGCTGGGACACGCTTCTCTCCAACACGAACTGGTACGTGGCGATCCCCAACCTGGTCGCCTACGCGAGCGGCAACCAAAGCACGACCAGCAATCCCTTCCCGATCGGAGACCAGACCCTGTGGGCTCTGGGATCTGTCACCAATGGCGTCTTTACCGGGCAGAGCGAGGCGACGTTCGCCATCGGGTCTTCGGTCACCGCGCCGACCTACTCGTCCATGCAGGGCCTCGTCACCGAGGGCGGGCAGATCCGGATTCAATTCACCTCGGCCGACAGCGCGCCCATCATCGGAATCGGCCAGATGCGCGAGATCGGCGGCGTGCCGCTGATGGAAATGCAGATGATCACCGGCACCTCGCTGCTGGTCACCCACTGGGCCTACATGGCGCCCTACAATCCGTCCGTGTTCACGCCGCCCTCGCCGACGCAGTATGTGAGCGCCGACATCACCTCGCCGGAATGGCGCTGGACCGCCGGCACGACCTGGCAGGTGTCGAGCCCCACGGTGTTCGGCACGGCGACGCCCGGCACCTTCAAGATCACCGGCTACAGCAACGGATACTACTGGGGCGTCGGCGCGGCGCCGCTCGACAGCCTCGTCGGCAACTTCACCGTGCTGGGCTCCATGACGCCCGAGGGAAACGTCCTGTTCAGCCTGCTGTTCGGTGCCTCGCTGGACAGTCTTTCGGGGCAGATCACCGGCGATGCCACGACCGGCAGCATGGCCCTTCGGGGTTACGCCCTGTCCGGCCCGGTCGGCGCGCCGACGCTGGCGGGCATCATGCCGGTCTCCACCATCGCCGCGGGACAGACCTATTTCCTGAGCAACGTCGGCTCGACCGTGATCCCGGCCTTCACCGGTGGCACGCTCCAGGTCGACGAGACCTTCGGCGTCTACACTCAGAATTTCCTGGTCGACGGATCGGCCACCAACCGCCTCGACTTGCGTGGCAACTCGGCCGTCCTGAGCGGCGCGCTCTCCGATGCCCTGCCCGGCACGCCGGGCAACCTCACCATTGCCAACAGCGGGCTCGGCGGAAGCGTCACCTTCGCCGGAAACAGCACCTATACTGGTCTCACGACGATCGAGGCCGGCGCCACCCTGTCGGTCGACGGTTCGATCGTCTCGCCGGTCTCCGTCCAGGGCACCCTCCGGGGCGCGGGAATGATCCGGGGCGCCACCACGGTGCTGAGCGGCGGCACGCTGGCGCCGGGCAACAGCCCGGGGACCCTCACCTTCGTCGCACCGGTGGTCATGGCGGCGGGCAGCACGCTTTCCCTCGACATCGACGGCACGGGGACCGGCAATGGGGCCGGCAATTTCAGCCGTGTAGTGGTGTCGGGCGCCGGCAACGGCTTCACAGCCGGCGGCACCTTGCAGCCCGTTCTGCGCGGCATCACCGGCGCCGCGACCAACAGCTTCACGCCGTCCATCGGGCAGCAGTTCATGGTCGTCGTGGCTGAAGGTGGCGTGCAGGGGAGTTTCGCGGGGCTTGCCCAGCCTTCGGGCCTGGCGACGGGAACGCGGTTCGACGCCCTCTACGCGCCGTCCTCCGTATCGCTGGTGGTGACGCCCGCTTCCTACGGCAATCTCGGTGCTGCCGGCCTGCCTCAGACGGCCAGCCAGGCCTCGGTCGGACAGGCGCTCGACCTGCTTCGTCCCGCGGCGGGCGTGCGCATGAGCGGCCTTGCGCAGTCGCTCTTCGCGCCGCTCTACAGCCTGCCTGCCGGGTCGATCCCGCAGGCGCTGGATCAACTTTCGCCCAGCCTCTATGGCGATATGATGCTGTCGGCGCGCCAGGGCTTCTACGGCTTTGCCGATCAGGTCAGCCAGCGGCTGGGCACCCGCCGTGCCGGACAGGGCAGCGGGCCGAACGTTGCCATGGCCTGTGGCGATGCCTGCAAGGGACTGCCCAACGCCGCGCCCAACACGGTGGCGGGGCCGCTCGGCACGACGGCCTGGCTCTCGGGCTTCGGGCAGTGGACGCAGGTCGCCGCCGCGGCCGCCCCCGGCTTCCAGTCGTCGCTTGCCGGCGTGATGGCCGGTCTCGACGTTGAACTGGTGCCGGGCTTCGTCGGAGGCATCGCGCTGGGCGGCGGCAGCGCAAACACCTTCGCCGGCAACGGCGCGACGGCCCTCGGATCAGCGCTGCAGGCGACGATATACGGCGAGTACGCCGCCGGATCGTTCTTTGTCGGCGGCCAGGCGTCCTATCTGCGCTTCGATCAGACCACGACCCGTCCGCTGGGGGCCTGGAACAGTGTCTTGCGGGACAGCCTCGTCACGACCGGGGTAGGTGGCCAGGTCGCGGCAGGGTTTCGACTGGCTTGGCAAGGTTGGGCGGTGGAGCCGACGATGGGGCTCGCCGCAGCCGGTTTCTCCTCGCCGGGCACCGTCGAGCAGAACAGCAACGGACTTGCCCAACAGATCGATGGGCAGTCGCTCACCAGCGTGCGCGGCACCCTGACGCTGCCAGTGAACCGGACCCTGGTGCTGGCCGACCAGCGCTCCCTCGCCTTGCGGGGGCTGCTCGGTTGGGCGCATGAGTTTGCAGACGTTTCGGCGACCACCCAGGCGGCCTTCGCCGCCGCCCCCGGAGTGCCGTTTGCGACGACCAGCGCACCGATCTCGCGCGATTCGGTATTGGTCGGGCTCTCCGCCGATTTCGCGCTCGACGATGGCGTTGCCTTCTTTGCCGGCTGGCAGGCGGCGATCGGCTCGTCCTCGACGGCGCAGACACTTCGCGCGGGGCTGCGCGTGACATGGTAGAGGATGCTCCTTCGAGTACGATGACCCCGTTCCGGGAGTAAATCATGATCCGCACAATCATTGGCGCGTCTCTGGGGCTCTTGCTGGTAGCCGGCTCGGCCGAGGCTCAGGTCTATTGCCGCGCTGAAGGCGTGCCGCACGGCTGCGTCTGGGCGCCTCGCGGCGCCGGAGCGCCAGGTGTCGGCGTGGTCCCCGGCGTGGGAGCGGGCGCGCCCGGCGTCGGCGTTGCGCCGGGCGTCGGCGTCGGCGCTCCCGGTGTGGGTGTCACGCCCGGCGTCGGTGCGGGCGCTCCCGGTGTGGGGGTGGCCCCCGGACACCCCGGGGGCGGGGACGTGAACAGGGGTGGGCCGGTGAATCGCGCCGGCCGACACTAACTCGAGCTGCAAAAAATCCAGGGAAGATTGGCGACGCCCTTGTATTTTTGAACAATCAAGATATATCTTGGATATGTTCAATCATATCAAAGGCGAGGCCATGAGGTCTTCCCATCACGCTCATCCTCATTGCGGCGAAGAGGCCCACCGACATCAATTCGGCCGGCGCGGTTTCGGCGGTCCGGGCCACGGTTGGCAAGGCGACCCGGGCGAAGGGCGCGGCGGCCGCAGCCGTCGACGGGTCTTCGATTCGGGCGAGCTTCGGCTGGTGCTGCTGAAGCTGATCGCCGACGAGCCGCGGCACGGCTATGAGCTCATCCGCGCCATCGAAGAGCTGACCGGCGGCAGCTACGTGCCCAGTCCGGGCATGGTCTATCCGACGCTGACCCTGCTCGAGGAGATGGGGCATATCGCCGAGACCAAGTCGGAAGGCGCGCGCAAGGTCTTCGCGGTCACGCCGGACGGCACCGCCCATCTGGCGGAGCGCAAGGCTGAGATCGACGCCCTGTTCGCGAGGCTGGCGGAACTCGCCAACGTGCAGGAACGCACCGACGCGGCACCGGTGCGCCGGGCCATGGGCAATCTTCGCGAGGTGCTGATCAACCGCCTGGGCCGCGATGGAGTCCAGAAGAAGACGGTCCACGACGCCGTCGCCATCATCGACGAAGCCGCGCAGAGGATCGAACGCCTGTGAGCACCTCCAGCATCGTGCGCGTGCCGACCGCCAACGGCAGCCGCTACCTCCAGCAGCTCTGCAAGCACTGGAGTCACAATCTCGAGGTCGAGTTCACGCCGGACAAGGGCAAGGTCGTGTTTCCACGCAACGCCCGCGGCGCCGAGTGGCCGGGCGACGCCACGCTCCTTCTGGAGGCGCATGCCGATGCGCTGGAATGCCGTCTGGAGGCCAGCGCCGAGGATCAGCTCGAAGCCCTCAAGGGCGCCGTCGCCCGTCACATCGATCGCTTCGCCTTCCGCGAAGCGCCACTCGCCTTCGACTGGCGCGATGCGTGACAAGCCGCGCGCTTGTTAAGGCGGGGGCGGGCTTGCACATTCCGCGCGAATGCAGCCCGAGGAGCCCATGTCGACCCTTCCCGAAGACGTCTTTACCGAGCCTGAGGATTTTTCGCCGGACACGCTCGCCAATCTGGGTCCGCTGGCCCGCCTCGCCGGCGAATGGGAGTCCGACAAGGGCATCGACATCGCGCCCAAGGCGGCGGGTCCAGAGCAACGCAGTTTCCGGGAGCATATCCGGATGGAGCCGATCGACCCGCAGCCCAACGGACCGCAGCTCCTGTACGGATTGCGCTACCACATCCACATCAACACCGACGAGGAAGCCATCACCTTCCACGACCAGGTCGGCTACTGGCTGTGGGAGCCGGCCACCGGCCTGATCATGCAATCCATCGCCATCCCGCGCGGCCAGGTCGTGCTGGCGGGGGGAACTGCAAAGCCGGGCGACAGGACCATTTCGGTCGAAGCCAGGCGCGGCGACACCCGCTTCGGCATCTGCTCGACCACCTTTCTCGAGCAGGCGTTCCGCACCGACTATTACCGCATCGACATCACCTTCAACGATGACGGCAGCTGGTCCTACGTGACGCGCACCGACCTGGCGGTCCGCGGCAAGACCCCGGCCTTCGACCACCGCGACACGAACACCCTGCGGCGCGTCGCGTCGCCGGCCCAGAACCCGATGGTGGACCGGCTCAAGAGCGGCAAGTTCGACTGACGGCTATCGCTACCGGATTTCAAATCCCATCTTTGCCAGTGCGGCACGCAGCGTTTCGCGGCCGTTCATGGCCTTGAGGGGACCGAGGCGATTCAGCACGCGCTGGGTCCAGGTCGCGGCCTGCAGTTCGTGGCGGGCCGAGAACTTGCTCATCTCGGCGTCATAGGCGGCGCGCAGCGCCTCTTCCCTGCTCGCGTCGTAGCGCTCGGTATGGAGCACGACCGACTGCGGCAGGCGCGGCTTCACCTCGCCCTCGCCCTTCTCGGTCGCGTAGCCGACGCAGAGACCGAACACGACGACGGCCTGGGGCGGCAGGCCCAGCAGTTCGGCAACGCGGATCGGGTCGTTGCGCATGGCGCCGATATAGACGGTGCGCATGCCCATCGATTCGGCCGCGACGACCGCGTTCTGCGCGGCCAGAGCAGCGTCGATCGAGGCGACCATGAAGGTTTCCAGCCAGGGCATCGTCTCGAACGTGGTCTTGGTCGCGTTCGAGATGCGCTGATTGCGCGACATGTCGGCGATCCAGGCGATGAACAGCGGGCACTGCTCGATATGCTTCTGGCCGCCGGCGATCTCGGCCAGCACCTTCTTCTTGGCGGGATCGGTGACGGCGACGGCCGACCACCACTGCATGTTGGAACTGGTGGCGGCCGACTGGGCGGCGGCGATCATGCTCTCCAGCGCGCCGGCCGGCACCGGGTCGGGCTTGTAGCTGCGCACCGAGCGGTGATCGAGCATCGTCGCGATCGTTTCGTTCCACGGGCCGGCAGGAGGCAGGGCCTCGGCGCCGTAGCGGCGGGCGAGGGCGTCGGTTTTCGCGGGGGTGGCGGGCGTCAGGGAATCCATCAGGCAATGCTCTCGGGTTTGCGGCGGGTGAGGGCCGTCACCAGGGCCAGGAAAATGAACCCGGTGACGATCATGAAGATGGCGCGCGGCTCGCCATGGTCCATCAGGAAGCCAAAGAGCAGCGGGGCGACCATGCCGCCCAGGTTGAAGCCGGTGCTGACGAAGCCGAACACCTTGCCGAACGAGCCCGGCGGCGTGACGGCGCGCACCATCATGTCGCGCGACGGCTGGATGACGCCGTTCAGGAGACCGCCCAGCGACATGACGCCGATCAGAACGGCGGCCGGCATGTTTACCCAGGCCATCAGGATCGCCATGGTCGAGGTGAAGGCGAAGCCGATGGCCGCCACCCGCTCATGGTGCGGCGTGCGATCGGCGATGAGGCCGCCCAACAGCACGCCGCCGGCGCTGCACAGCAGGAAGCCCGACAGCGCCACGCTGGCCACCGAGAAGGGCGTACCGTGGATCTGCGCCAGGCCGACGACGGTGAAGGTCTGGATGCCGCCATTGGCCATGGCCAGGCAGAAGAAGAACAGCAGGTTGCGCAGGATCGGCGCGCTCAGCAGCAGGTCGAGCCCGACCTTCTGGCCGCTCTCCTTGGCCGGCTGCTGCCCGGGCTTGTGGACGACGCGCGGCAGGATGCTGCCCATCACGATCAGCAGCAGCGCCGTCGCGATGGACAGGCCGGCGACGAACAGGAAGGCGCCGCGCCAGCCCCACAGGGCGGCGCAAGCCAGCGCCAGCGCCGGCGTGACGCCCGAGCCGAGGTAACCCGCGAAAGTGTGGATCGAGAAGGCCTTGCCGATCCGCTTGTGGTCGATGGTGGCCGACAGGATCGAATAGTCGGCCGGGTGATAGACGGTGTTGGCGAGGCCCAGGAACCCGTAGGCGATGACGAAGAACCAGTAGCCGGGCAACAGTGCGGCTGCCGCGACGGCGATGCCGCCCAGGATCAGGCCGCCGGTCAGCATGGCGCGCGGGCCGACCCGGTCGACCAGGAAGCCGGCCGGTGTCTGCAGCAGGGCGGAGGCGGCATTGAACGCCGTGAGCGCGAAGCCGATCTCGACGTAGCTGACGCCGAACGCCTCGCGGACCTCACCGAACAGCGGCGGCAGCAGCATGATGTGCACGTGGCTCACGAAATGCGCCACGGCGATCAGCGCGATCACCTTGAACTCGCGGGCCTTCTTCGCATCGGTGCCGGTATCGCTGGCCGGCAGGTCGAATGAGTTACTCGTCGACGACATTGACGCCCAAGGTCCCTATGCCTGAGATCTCGACTTCCAGCCTGTCGCCGGCCTTCATCCAGAGCGGCGGCTTGCGGCCGGCGCCGACACCATCGGGCGTGCCGGTCGCGATTATGTCACCCGGCTCCAGCCAGGTCACGGTCGAGAGATACTCGATGATGGTGGCGACATCGAAGATCATGTGATCGGTCGTGTCGTGCTGCACCACGGTGCCGTTCAGCCGTGTCGTGAGCTCGAGCCGCTGCGGATCGGCGATCACGTCCGACGTGACCATCCACGGTCCGAGAGGCCCGGTGGCCGGGAAGTTCTTGCCGGCGAAGACCGAATGCTTCTGGAAGTCGCGCACGCTGGCGTCGATGAAGCAGGTGTAGCCCGCGATCACCGACAGGGCGGCGGCGCGCGGGACGTGCCGGCAACGTTCGCCGATCACGATGGCCAGCTCGCCCTCATAGTCGAAGTGGGTCGAGGCGCGCGGCCGCACGATGTCACCCCCGTGCGCGACCAGCGTGTTGTGAAGGCGCGAGAAGACGCTCGGAACGGTCGGCATCTGGCGTCCGACCTCGCCGACATGGCTCGCATAGTTGAGACCGACGCAGAGGATCTTGCCCGGATCGGGAATGACCGGCACCAGCTCGACGTCCTCGAACTTCAGATCTGCCGCAGCGCCCTGTGTCGTGGCACGGAGTTCATCGAGTGCCTTGGCCGCGATGACGTCGCGCAAGCCGGTCCAGCGCCCCTTCGTGCGTGCCGACAGATCGACGATACCGCCGTCGACGGCCGCGCCGAATTTGTTCGCGCCCGCATGGCGAAAGCTGACCAACCGCATAGGGACGGACCCTAGGGTGATTGCAGCAGCTTCGAAAGTCCCTTGGAGAGCTTGATGCTGTCGACGGCGCCCGGCTTCGCAAGTGCACCATTGGTGGCTTTGGCGAGCTTCTGCAGGGCGAGCCCCTCGGCCATCGAGATGGCGCAGGCCACCCCATCGAGAAGGGGGGCGTCGACCATCGGCTTCAGCTTGGCGGCAAGGCCGGCCAGTCCCGCGCCGCCCAGGATCACGACGTCGGCGCCGTCCTCTTTGACGCAAGCGCTACAGCCTTTTGCCAGCAATTCCATGGCGGCCGTGGGGTCGCGCGCGATGTCGGCGCCCGTCGGCGCGACGGTGCGCACCGAGGCGAGGCGCGAGGAGAGGCCGTGCCCCGCCACGAATTCCTCGAGCATCGACTTCCAGCGCTCGCCGCCGGTGACGATCGAGAAACGGTTGCCCATGGCGCAGGCTTGCAGGATCGACGCATCAGCCATGCCCACGACCGGGACCGGGCTGACCTCCTTGAGAGCCGCGAGGCCGGGATCGCCGAAGCAGGCGAGAACGACCGCGTCCTTGGGCCCGCGATCGTTGGCGTAGGCATCCAGGGCCGCATGGCTCGCGATGGCATAGCCCGCGCGCGAGGCGATGTAGCGGGGGCCGAAGGAACCGGTGAGCGCCCGCAGGCGTGTACCCTTGGAGGCAAAGCCCTTCGCCGTCTTGAGCACGAGGTCGGTGATCGATTTCGTCGTGTTGGGATTGATCAGCAGGATATTCGTCATGGTCACGTCCGCATGGTTTCCGCGAGGCGCGCGGCATCGTGGTTCTCGCCGATCGACAGGGCGCAGATCCGGGAAATGTGGGTGAGGGGCAGGCCGCTTTCATGGGCCCAGGCATTGATCTGTGCCTGGGCGAGCTTTTGATCCTTCTTGGAGGTGCCCTTCTCGCTGATCGGCACGCCGGCATCGCGCAGGCACATCATCAGGTCGCCGGTCAGGATGAAGGAATCACGACCGAGGAAGCGCAGAAGGTACTGGCCGGAGAAGCCGCCGAGGCGGGAGCCGCGCTTGGCGAAGACTTCGAGCAGGCCGATCTGGTCATCGGCCGGCCAGGCGGCGAGGAACTTACCGAAGCTGCCATGCTCCGCTGCGATGTCGGTGACGAACTTCGCATTGTCGCGCACCGACCGGATGCTGGTCGGGTTGCGCACGATGCGGGTGTCCTGCGTGAGCTTCTCCCAGAATTCGCTGGGCTGGAACAGGAGCCGCTTTGGATTGAAGCCGAGGAAAGCCTCTTCGAAGCCCGGCCACTTCTTGTCGATCACGCTCCACACGAAGCCGGCGCAGAACACACGGCGCGCCATTTCCGCCAGTACGCGGTCGTCCGTGAGTTTGGCCAGCGCCTTGTTATCGCGTGGCTTCGGCAGCAGGGCCGCCAGCGCCTTCTCGCCGCCCTTGCGCCTGGCGGCGCGCGCCTGGATCGACTCGAAGCTGACGCGTGCCACGCCTGCTACTCGAGCCAGCCGTCGAAGAAGTCGAACACGGTGGCCTTGAACATCGGATGGCCGATGCAGGAGAAGTGATCGCAGCCCGGCAGGGTCACCGCCTTGGCGCCGGGGATGGCGTCGGCCAGGCCTTGCGGCGGGCCGGCGAGCTGGTCGCGGGCGCCGGCCACGACCAAGGTCGGGCGGCGGATCGCCATCAGCGAGTCGCGGGTGAGCGCCAGGCGCGGCCCGCGCGAGCAGGCGGCCAGCGCCAGCCGGTCTTCCTTCTGCTCGTCGGCGAAGTAGCGGAAGCTCCTGAGCATCGGATCGGCGATGTCGTCGGGGCTGGCGGCTTCCATAGCCTCCGCCATGGCGCCTTCCGCGCGCGGCGGATCGAACAGCTTGGCGCCGACGCCGGCCACGACCAGATGGTCGATGCGGCCCGGATCGAGCAGGGCCGCCGTCAGGGCGATGTGCGAGCCCATGGAGAAGCCGAGGACATGCGCGCGCTCTACGCCGGCATGGTCCATCAGTGCAAATACGTCGCGGGCCATCGCCTCGCGATCGTACAGGGCCGGATCGTGCGGCTTGGCGCTCTCGCCGTGGCCGCGATTGTCGAGCGCGAAACCGCGGAGTCCCTTGGCGGCGATGGCGTCGTACCAGCCCATGCGCTTCCAGTTCTCGGTGCGGTTGGCGGAAAAACCATGCACCAGCACGATCGCCTTGCGGCCATCGGCCGGACCGAATTCGTCGTAGGCGAGGTCGAGCCCGTCGGACGTGAAATGAGCCATGACTTTCCCTAACAAGTGGCATGAACGGCGACAAGGTTGATCGCGCTGCCCAAGTGTTGGACAACCGCGGCAACAAAAGAGGAAACGCATGACCGAACACGGCGGCAAGATCGGCAAGACGGTCCAGGACTCCCAGCCCCACTGGCCCGAAGGACCCAAGCGGCCCAAAGGCGCGCCCAATATCCTGGTCATCCTGTTCGACGATGTCGGCTTCTCGGATCTGGGCTGCTACGGCTCGCTGATCGAGACACCCGCCATCGACGCCATCGCCAAGCGCGGCCTTCGCTACACCGGCTTCCATACGACGGCCATGTGCTCGACCACGCGGGCAGCCCTTCTGACCGGCCGCAACCATCATTCGGTCGGCGTCGGCTGCCTCGCCAACTTCGATTCGGGCTATCCCGGCTATCGCGGCAAGATCAGCCGCGAGGCGGGCACCATCGCCGAGATGCTGCGCCCGCACGGCTATCGCAACTACATGCTGGGAAAGTGGCACGTGACGCCGCTCACCGAGTCCGGCGCCACCGGCCCATTCGACGGCTGGCCGCTGGGCCGCGGCTTCGACCGCTACTACGGCTTCATGGATGCCGAGACCGATCAGTTTGCCCCTGAACTGGTGCGGGACAACACGCCGGTCGATCCGCCGGGCACTTTCGCCACCGGCTATCATCTGACATCGGACCTGGTCGACCAGGCGATCCGCTATCTTGCCGATCATGTGGCCGACAATGCCGAGATTCCCTGGCTCACCTGGGTGGCCTTCGGCGCCTGCCACGCGCCCCACCAGGCGCCGTTCAACCTCGTCTCCAAGTATGATTCGGTGTTCGCCGAGGGCTGGGATGCCGAGCGCGAGCGCCGCCTCGCGCGCCAGATCGAGATGGGCGTCGTGCCGAAGGGCACACAGCTGCCGCCGCGCAACGACTCCGTGCGCGCCTGGGCCGACATAGCCGAGCCCGAGCGCCGCATGTTCACCCGTCTGCAGGCCGCCTATGCCGCCATGCTCGACCATGCCGACCAGCATATCGGCCGCCTGATGGCGTTCCTCGAGAGCGCCGGCCAGCTCGACGACACGATGGTCATCGTCATGTCCGACAACGGCGCCAGCCAGGAAGGCGGTCCCTTCGGCATGATCAATGCCATGGGGCCCTACAACCTGCGCCGCGAATCGCTCGAGGAGAAGATCGCGCGCATCGAGGATATCGGCGGCCCCGACACGCATTCGAACTTCCCATGGGGCTGGGCGATGGCGGCCAACACGCCGCTGCGCCGCTACAAGCAGAACACCCATGGCGGCGGCATTCGCGATCCGCTGGTGATGGCCTGGGACAAGGGCATCGCCGCGCGCGGCGAGCTGCGCCACCAGTTCTGTCATGCCAGCGACCTCGTGCCGACCCTGCTCGACGTCGTCGGTATCAAGCCGCCCAAGGTGATCAACGGCGTCAAGCAGATGCCGCTCGAAGGCACCAGCTTCGCGAAGAGCCTGAAGAACGCCAAGGCCAAGTCGAAGGCCAAGCCGCAGTACTTCGAGATGTTCGGCCATCGCGGCCTGGTGCAGGACGGCTGGAAGGCGGTTTCCTTCCACCCGCCGGGCGCCGACTTCGCCAACGACAAGTGGGAACTCTACCATCTCGACCAGGACTTCAACGAGACCAACGATCTCGCCGAGAAGGAGCCCGAGCGGCTGAAGGCGATGATCGAGGAATGGTGGCGGCAGGCCGAGGCCAGCAAGGTGCTGCCGCTCGACGACCGCTTCGCGCCGCGCTTCGCCGACAATGCCAAGCGCTTCCACGGGCCCCGCAACCGCTTCGTGTTCCATGCCGGCATGGGCCATGTCCCGACCGACGTGGCGCCCGACGTGCGCAACCGGACCTACACGATCGAGGCCGACGTGCAGGTCGACGGGCCGATGACCGAGGGCGTGCTGATCGCCCACGGCGACGCCACCACCGGCTATTCGCTCTACATGAAGGACGGCAAGCTCGCCTACGACATGAACATCGGCGGCGAGCATCACCTGATCGTTTCCGACCGCCCGGTGCCGGCGGGAAATCGCAAGCTGGCGGTCCGCATGCGCCGCAATCAGGGGCGCAACCAGGCCACCCTCCTGATCGACGGCGAGTCGGCGGGCAGCTTCGACACCCAGAACGGCTTCGTGAGCTTCATTTCCTGGTCGGGCCTCGACATCGGTCGCGACCGGTCGAGCCCGGTGTCGCACTACGAGGCGCCGTTCGCCTTCACCGGCAAGCTGCGCAAGGTCACCGTGCTGATGGACGACGACCAGGTGCTCGACGCCGAAAAGGCGGCTGCGGCGGCGCTGGCGCGCGAGTGAGCGTCGCCCTGCCGGGGAGGGGCATCGACAGCGCCTATGCGTGGCGGCTGGCGCTGGCCTCGATGGCCTGCGTGGCGCTGGGCGGCGGCGGCATCTACCTGCCCATGGTCGGCCTCAAGGAAATGGCGGCCGACTTCGGCGACCAGCGCGCGGTGCCGTCCTTTGCCTACATGGTGGGCTTCTTCGGCATGGGCGTGGGCGGCGTCTTCATGGGCTGGCTCGCCGATCGCACCAGTCCGAGGGTGCCGCTGCTGATTGCCGGCATCTCGATCGCATTGGGCGGATGGGTCGCCTCGCGCGGCGGCGAGATCGCGCTCTACGCCGGCTACGCGATGCTGCTGGGCTTCTTCGGCAATGCCGGGACCTTCACGCCGGCGATGAACAACGTGCAGGGCTGGTTCGAGAAGCGCCGCAACATGGCGGTGGCGCTGATTTCCATCGGGCCGGCGGTGGCCGGCTCGGTCTGGCCGCAGGTCTATCGCGTGCTGCTGCCGGAGATCGGCTGGCGCGACACGCTGCTCGTCTACGGGCTGGTATCCGGTGCGCTGTTGCTGCTGGGCGCGCTCTATGTTCGCGCGGCGCCGACCCTGCGCGGGCCGGGCGGGCGGCGACGCGAGGAGAAGGTCCACCTGCCGCTGCCCTCCTCGACGATCATGCTGCTGCTGTCGGCGGCCGGCTTCTGCTGCTGCGCCGCCATGGCGATTCCCTTCGTGCACATGGTCGCCTTCTGCGGCGATCTCGGCTATCCCGCGGCGCGCGGCACCGAGGCGGTGTCGCTGGTGCTGGTGTCGGCCATCGTCGCCACCTTCGTCATGGCGCGCCTCGCCCAGCGCATCGGCCCCTTGCCGGTCAGTATTCTGTGCTCGCTGATCCAGATCGGCTCGCTGGTCGGCTTCCTCTACGTGCGCGACATCAATGGCATCTACGCGCTGTCGCTGCTGCACGGCATTCCGTTCATCGCCATCGTCCAGGGTTATGCGCTCAATCTGCGCTTCCTCTACGGTCCGACGATCGCCGGCTGGCGCCTGGGCGTGGTGATGCTGTTCGCCATGGCCGGCATGGCGGCCGGCGGCTGGCTGGGCGGCTTCATCTTCGACGCGACGCTTTCCTATACGTCAGCGTTCCAGTCGGCCCTCGCCTTCAACCTGCTCAACCTGATGCTGCTGGGCATTCTCTATGTGGCCCAGAGCCGACGGCAGATGGTCAGTCTGCCTTGATGCCGGACTGGGCGATCACCTTGCTCCAGCGCTGATCCTCGCTTTTCAGGAACGCGGTGAACTGAGCCGTGTCCATCGCATGCGGAATCGCGCCCACCGCCAGGAACTTCTTCTGGATTTCCGGCAGGCCGACGACCTTCACTACGGCGTCCGACAGCCGCTTGACCTTGTCGGCGGGAGTCTGCGCCGGCAGGAGGACCGCCAGCCACGCACTGGCCTCGAGGCCGGGGAAGCCCTGCTCGGCGATGGTCGGCGTGTCGGGGAAGAAGGTCAGGCGATCGAGCGTGCTGACGGCGATCAGGTGCAGGCGGCCGGCATCGATATGCGGCCTGGTGACAGTGACGGTATCCATGGCGACCTGCACCGTGCCGGCGACGAGGTCGTTCATCGCCGGCGGGCTGCCCTGATAGGGCACGTGAAGGATGCGCATGCCGGCCTTGGTCTTCAGCTCCTCCATCGCGACGTGGCTCAAGGTGCCGTTGCCCGAAGAGGGATGGCTGAGCTTGTCCGGGTTGGCCCTGGCGTAGGCGATCAACTCGGGCAGCGTCTTCACCGGCAGCGACGGATGCACCACCAGCACGAGCGGCAGGTCGCAGACCCGCGCCACCGGCTCGAAGCTGGTCAGGCTCTGGTAGGTCACGTTCTTGTAGAGGTGCGGATTGATGGCCAGGGCGGCGAGCGGCGACAGGACGAAGGTGCTGCCGTCCGGCGTCGCGCGGGCGACCAGGCCGAGCGCGATGCTGCCGCCCTGACCCGGCTTGTTGTCGACGATGACGGTCTCTCCCAGCTCGGGCTTCAGCGCCTCGGCGAGCAGCCGGGCGACGATGTCGGTCGCCTGGCCGGCCGGAAAGCCGACCACCAGCTTCGCGACCTTGTCGCCCTGCGCATGGGCCGACGGCGCGGCCAGGGTGGCGAGCGAAAGCGCGCCAAACGTACGTCGTAGCATCGTGATCCTCCCT
>NZ_JAUSBN010000005.1 GCF_030651995.1 Reyranella sp. | reverse complement strand
GGACTTCCTTGGTGGGCGAGCGTTCGGCCAGGAAGCGGCGCAGGCTGGTCCTGAACTCTTCCTGCTCGCTCGAGAAACTGAACTTCATACAAAATCCTCCCAGCGCCGATTTTAGGCACTGGGAGGGGTGACCGGAAGCGTTCGTCGAGCACCGTGGACTGCAGGGCGAGACGTCGCCGGATTTAGAGTCTCTCCGGCTGAGAAAGAATCATCCGTTTGAAATAAGCCACCTCACCCTGAGGAGCGCTCCGCAGGAGCGCGTCTCGAAGGGTGGGTACGCGCACCGCGTTTGTTGCTCATCCTTCGAGACACGCCGCGGGGCGGCGCTCCTCAGGATGAGGTTGGTGGGTCAATCCCAGATAAAAAGCAGCGTCACCTCTGAAGTTCGACCTCAGACGTTCAGCAGATCGATATTCACGGCGGACGGATCCTGCGCGCCGGCGGCCACGAAGCCGAAGTTGGTCTCGCCGTCATGGGCGATCGTGCCGTTGTACGAGGTGTTGCCGATGACGTAGCCGCTCGCATCGTGCGACACGATGACGGCGTTCCAGATGTCGGTGATCTGGTTGGTCGTCTCGATCCTGACCTGCCAGCCCGTGGTCGCCGTAGCGCCGTCGTTCTCGAGCGTCACGCTGCCGTTGAAGCCTCCTGACCAGGAATTGACGACCGCGAACATGGCCTCGAGGTCGCCCGACTCCCCGGGCGGGGTCGGGTCGGAGGGAGTCGTGGGCGTGGTGGGCGCAGCCGCCGAGTCGTCATCGACGATGGTACCGGTACCGGTGGCGCGCGTGATCGTGGCGCCCACGGCGTTGCTCAGCACGACGCCGAAATGCTCGTTGCCCTCGGCCAGCCTGTCCGGCGAGATCTCGATCGTGATCGTCTTGCTCTGCTCGCCGGCCGCGAAGGTGACCTGGCCGTTGCTGGCGATGAAGTCCGCGGCGCCGGCCTCGCCATAGACGGTCTGGTAGTCGACCGTCACCTCGTGCGTGGCGGCTTCCGAGAGGGTGAGCACGAAGCTCGCCGTCGGGCCGCCCGGCGTGCCGCCATCGCCCGGCGCGTCCTCGGGGAACTGGTACTCGATGGGCGTCAGGTAGCCCATCTTGGTCTGGTTCACCGTGGTCCAGTTGTCGTTCAGGATGCCGCCGGTGTCGCCTGAGTTGGGGTTCCAGGACCAGAAGGTCCAGCTCGGTCCCTTCTGTCCCGGCGCGAGATCGGACGTGCCGTCATTGTCGAAGTCGCCGCCGAGATAGGAGGTGATCGCCTCCAGCCACGGCGCGTCCTTGGGATCGACCAGCTTGGTGCCGAACTCGCCGATCCACACCGGGGCGATGCCTTCCCGGTAGATGTAGCCCCACATCTGGTCGAACTTGGCGGGCAGGTTCGCGGGGAAGTCGGCGCCCTGGAACCACGGCTGCTCGTAGACCGAGTTGGGATAGTCGTGCGCCGAGTAGACGAGCTTGTTGTCGAGCGCGAGGTCGATCGGCCTGTCGCGCACGCCCATCAGGTTGCCGCCCCACCAGTAGTTCTGACCATTGTAGGTGCCGACGCCCTCGACGAAGATCAGCCAGTTGGCGTTGACCGTGCCGATGGCATTGCCGGCCGTTTCCGCCGCCAGCGCCCAGTCGTTGGTGCCGCCGCCGCCCCAGGTGCCGTTGTAGGGCTCGTTGTGCAGGTCCGCGCCGATCACCGCCGGATCGTCGGCGTAGCGCGCCGCCAGCATCTTCCAGTCGTTTATCCAGGCCGCCTGCGTGTACTGGCTGTTGTACCAGAGGCCGTTCTCGGACGTTCCGGCGCCGGCGTTGCTGCGATGATGGTCGAGGATGATCTTGAGGCCGATCTCGCCCGCATAGTCGACGATCTTGTCCATGATCTGCAGCGCCGACAGGCCCTGCAGGTCGGGATTCTTGCCGAAGTCGATGCCGTTGGGCGCCGCATTCGTGTGCAGCATCTCGCTTGAGAAGGGCAGGCGGATCGTGTTGAAGCCCAGATCCACCATCTGGTCCATCATGTCCTTGTAGCCGCGCGTCCACAGGCCGTGCGGCGCGAAGGTCGACGATTCGAAGCCGAACCAGTTCACGCCGGCGATCTGCACCGAGTGTCCGGCCGAGTCGACGATCTGGTTGCCCGAGGTGCTGAGCCAGCCGGGCGCCGCGCCGCCGCCGGGATTGCCCTCGATCACCGTCGCGTCGGAGATGCTGAGCGTCGGCAGGGCCGGCGCCCCGTCATCGTTGACGATCGTGCCGATGCCGGTCGCGTCGACGATGGTGGCGCCGCTGGCGCTCGAGAGTACGAGACTGAAGCCTTCGTTGGCCTCCGAGACCGCGTCGCCGATCAGGACGACCTGGATCGTCTTCTGCGTCTCGCCGGCGGCGAAAGTGAGCGTGCCGGACTGGGCGACATAGTCGCTGCCGGCCACCGCGGTGCCGTCGGCCGTCGTGAAATTCACGGTGACCGGGCCGGCGGCTGCGGACGACAGGCTCACCGTGAACGTCGTGTGCCCGGGGGCCGCCGCACTGCCTTCGGCCGACGAGGCGTCGCTGATCGACAGCGAGGGGAGCGCGGTGCTGTCGTCGTTGACGATCGTGCCGATGGCGAGGCCGTCCTTGATCGCGGCACCGACCGGCGACGACAGGGAGAGCCTCACCGTCTCGTTGCCCTCGACCGCCCTGTCTCCCGTCACCAGGACGTTCACGATCTTCGACGTCTCGCCGGCGGCAAAGGTCAGTGTGCCGGGCTGGGCGACATAGTCCTGGCCGGCCCTCGCCGTGCCGTTGCCGGTGGTGTAGGCGACCGTGACCGGCCCGGACGCCGCCGCAGACAGCTTGACCGTGAAGGCGAGATTGGTGGTGCCGTCGTTGCCTTCCGTGACCGAGGTGTCGGCGACGGTAATCTGCGCATCGTCGTTCACGATCGTGCCGGTCGCGACCCGGTCGGCGATGGCGGCGCCGCTCGGCGACGACAGGTTGATCTTCAGCGTCTCGTTGCCTTCGATCGCCGTGTCGCCGGTGACCTTGACCTTGATCACCTTGGAGGTCTCGCCAGGCGCGAAGGTCAGCGTGCCGCTCTGGGCGACGTAGTCCTGGCCCGCCTTGGCGGTGCCGTCCGCCGTGCCGTAGGTGACCGTGACCGCGTTGGTGGTGGCCTGCGACAAGGTGACGGTGAAGGACAGATCGCGCGTGCCGCTGTCGCCTTCCTTCACGGTGGCGTCCGCAATGGCGATCCTGGGGACGATGGCCTCGTCGGTGAGGATCGTGCCGACAGCCGCGCCGTCGGCGATCGTGGCGCCGCTCGGCGAAGTCAGGGTGAGTGCCAGCGTTTCGTTGAGTTCAGCCACCTTGTCGCCGTTGACCGTGACGCTGATCGTCTTCTGGGTCTCGCCGGCCGCGAAAGTGATCGCGCCGGACTGGGCGACGTAGTCCTGGCCGGCCGTCGCGGTGCCGTTGGCGGTCGCGTAGTTGACCGTCACCGGTCCGGTGGCCGCCTGGGAGAGGCTGACCGTGAAGACCATCTGTTTTGTGCCGCTGTTGCCTTCGACGACGGACGCGTCGCCGACCGAGATCGTCGGCAGGACCGGTGGCGGCTCCTCGCCGGAACCGGTGAGCGACAGGCCGGTCGCCGTCGTGCCGCCGGTGGCGCCCGGGGTCGCCTGGAACCCGAAGGTCACGCTGCCGCCGGGCGAGACGTCGGCGTTGTAGGAGGCGTTGCGCAGCACATAGTGCGTGCCGACATGGCTGACGATCTCGGCCCCCCAGATGTTGGTGATGGCGAAGCCGGCATCGAACTCGACGGTCCATCCATCAATGCCGGACGAGCCTCCTTCGACGGTCATGTTGCCGATGAAGCCCGAACCCCAGTTGTCCCTGACCGTGTATCGCACCGTCGCCATTGCTACCTCCACTCCACTGCGTCCACGCAAAGATGCCATCGACTTTCGGGCGGTAAATCGGCAGCCCGGGCCCCAGTCGATGAACACGGCAGGAAACTCGACGAACGGCACTCGCGCGCCCCTGGAGGGGCGGCGCTTGCCCCGCTGCGCCAAATGCACAATCTTCCGACGGACGTCCGCTGCGTCCTCCGGAGTTCACGACCTTGTCTGCATTCCTGCTTGCCCGGTGGAACGGCCTGCCTCTGTTCTGGCAGGCCCAGATCGCGGGATGGGGGCTCTTCGCGATCGCCAACCTCATGGCGCAGCGCGTGGCGTTTCACAGTTACGGTGTCGCCTTCGCCCGCACGGGGCTCATTCTTCTCTGCCTGGTCGCGATCTCGACGGCGATGCGTGCCGTCTACGTCTCGCGCCGTTTCGAAGCCCGTGTGTCGATCGCAGGCCTGGCCCTGATCGCCCTGCTTTCGCTTCTCGGCGCTCTGGTCACCGCGACCATGATCGTGGTCGCCCATGAAGCCCTTCCCTGGCTCGTGACGCCGGATCACGAGGGGGCCCGTGAATTCCTCGTCCCGCTCGTGCATTATTTCTTCGTCCTGGCGGGGTGGAGCCTCGCCTATTTCTGGCTGCGCGCCGAACTGGCGGAGCAGGCGCAGCATCGCAAGGCGATGCGCGCTCAGGCCGAGGCCCTGCGCGCCGAACTCGAGCAGCTGCGGCTCCAGCTCGACCCGCATTTTCTATTCAATGCCCTGAACGGGATTGCCGAGGAGATTCCCGAGCATCCGGCCGCAGCCCTCGAGATGCTGCGCAATCTCACCGCCTACCTCCGCCATTCTCTCGACGGTATCGACCACACGGTCGTAACGGTTTCGCGCGAAGTTGCCGGCCTGATGGCCTATCTCGGTGTCCAGAGGGCGCGCTTCGGCAACCGCCTGCATACCCGTCTCGACGTGATGCCCGAGGCCGCGCAACGGCGCATCGCGAGCTTCCTGCTGCAGCCGCTCGTCGAGAATGCCGTGAAGCACGGCCGGCGCGACCACGGACTCGAGCTCCGCGTCGGCATCCGCCTCTCGGGCGATACGCTCCACGTCGAGATCGAGAACACGGGCACGCTCGACACGACGCGGCGACCGGCCCGTCGCCAGCGTCCTGGCATCGGGTTGGAGAACGTGCGCCGTCGCCTTGCGCTGCACTACCCGGACCGGCATTCCTTCAGCTTAACCGAGAGCGGCGGGCCTGCCTGCGACAAGAGAGTGACCGCGACGCTCGAACTCCGGGGCGAACCGTGCGGGTCCTGATCGTCGACGACGAGCCGCTGGCCCGCAGCGCCCTGCGGCGGCTGCTCGGCGCCCATCCCCATGTGGAGATCGTCGGCGAGGCCGACAGCACCGAAGCCGCCCGTCATCAGGTCACAAGCACGCAGCCCGATCTCGTCTTCCTCGACATCGAACTGGGCGGTGGTGGTGACGGCTTCGACCTCCTCGATTCCCTGGAACGCCGGCCCATCGTGGTCTTCGTGACGGCCTATGCCGAACACGCGGTCGATGCCTTCGCTGTCGAGGCCGTCGATTTCCTTCTCAAGCCGGTCGAGCCGGCCCGCCTGGAACGGGCGCTGGCGCGGGCGGAACGGGAGCTCGCCCTGTCGGCGCCGCCTTCCGGCCCCGGCACGATCGAGCTCAGGACGCCCCGCCGCACGCTGCTCGCGGCGCCGGCGGAGATCGTGGCGATCTGCGCCGACGGCGACTTCGTGCGTGTCTTCGTGGCCGGGCAGCCGCCGGTGATGATCCTGCGGACGCTGGCGCATTTCGAGGAAGTGCTGCCGTCCGGCCCGTTCGTGCGCCTGGGGCGGTCGGTGATGATCAACCTCGACCGGTTGCGCTGCGTCGAATCGCCGGCGCGGTCGACCAGTCGCCTCTTTCTCGAGGGCATGACCGACCCGCTCGGCATCGGCCGGGCCGCGACGGCCCGTCTGCGCGAGGTGCTGGCGGAGAAGGGCTGAGCCGCGCCCGGCGCCGGCCGGTCCGCTTCTGGCACCGAAGCTGCAAGGCTCCTGCCGCAAACGTCGCGGGAGGATCCTCATGAAAGCCGTCGTCATCCATGCCACCGGCGGCCCCGAGCAGCTCGTGCTGGCCGATCTGCCCGATCCGGTGCCCGGTGCGGGCGAGGTGCTGATCGACGTGGCCTATGCCGGCTGCAACTGGGCCGACACCCAGGTCCGCATGGGGATCTATCCGCATCCGATGACCTACCCGATGGTCCTGGGCTTCGAGGTCTCGGGAACGGTGGCGGCGCTGGGACCGGGCGTGACGGGTGTCGAGGTAGGCGATCGCGTCGCGACCTTCCCCGAAAAGGGTGGCGCCTATGCCGAGAAGTGCGTCGCGTCGGCCCAAGGGCTCATCAAGCTGCCCGATGCGGTCGGCCTCGACGTGGGGGCGGCGTTTCCGATCCAGGCGCTGACCGCCTGGCACATGATGTGGACGATCTATGGCGGCATCGGGCCGGGCGACACCGTGCTGGTCAGTGCGATCGGCGGCGGCGTCGGTCTCATGTGCACCCAGCTCGCCGTCCATGCTGGCGCGCGCGTCATCGGCACGACAGGGACGCCAGGCAAGGAGGCCAGGGCGCTGGCCTATGGCGCTTCGCGGGTCGTGGTGACCTCGCAGGAGGATTTCGAGCGTGCCGTGCTCGACTTCACCGGCGGGAAAGGCGTCGACCTCGCCATCGATTCCTACGGCGCCACCATGCTCGACCGTACGTTCGGCGTCGTGAAGATGCTGGGGCACGTCATCAGCATCGGCGAAGCCGAGGGACAGCCCTTCAAGAATATCCGCGAGCGCATCCTGCCGCGCTCCCAGACCTTCACCCGCCTGCATCTCGGCCATATCGACCAGACGTCGCCCGAGTGGCGGGAAGGCGTCGACCAGGTGATGGCGGGCCTCGTCGGGGGCTGGCTCAAGGTGCCCATCGAGGGCGTGTTTGCGCTGGCCGAGGCGGCGGAGATGCACCGCCGCCTCGAAGGCCGGGGCGTCGCCGGCAAGCTGCTGCTGAAGGCCGTCGGCTGATCTGGTCTCAGCGGTCCAGCCAGACGTCCTCGAACCGCCAGTTGTTGTAGATGCTGTTGATGTGCAGCGTCACGTTCTTCACGTGCGGCTGCCAGCATCCGGCGATGCGGCCATGGCTGATGATCGGCCGCGCCACGTCCTCCTGCAGCTTGCGGTCGATCTCCCAGACCAGCTCCTGCCGCTTCCTGCGGTCGGTCTCGCGCGACTGCTCCTCGAAGAGCTTCGTCATCTCCGGATTGCAGTAGTTGTTGTAGTTGCGCAGCGAGCCGCAGGCGTAGCCCTCGAACAGGGTCACGTCCGGATCGTCGACCGCGCTGCCGGTCAGGTTCAAGGCGACGACGTAGTCCTTCTTGAAGACGCGGTTGTAGTAGATCGTCGTATCGATGATCTCGAGTTCGGCATCGATCCAGATCTGCTTGAGCTGATCGATGAGGATCACCGCCGGATCCTTGAAGGTGGCGATGTTGCGGGTGCTGACCTTCAGCTTCAGGCGCTTGTCAGGCCCGTAGCCCGCCTCCTTCATCAGCGCCCGGGCTTCCTCGCGGGACTTCTCCACGTCGCCGTAGCCGATCAGGCCCTTCAGCTTCTCCGCAGGCAGGCCCCAGACGCCGTCGGTCGGCGGCAGCAGGGCGCCGCCCATCCTGCCTTCGCCTTCGCTCAGGATCTGGATGAAGGCCTCGCGGTCGAGCGTCAGCGCCATGGCGCGGCGGATCTTCGGATTGTCGAAGGGCGCGACCTCGCGATTGATGATCAGGTTGGTGCTGACGCCGCTCTCGCGCATCGTGCACTGCGCCTGGGGCGCGTCGCGCTTGACGTTCTTCAGCAGCGGTACGGTGACGTCGGCCGGGAACGTCATGTCGAACTTGCCGGCGACGAACGACAGCATGCGTGTCGAGCGATCCGGGATGATCGAGAACTCGATGGCGTCGAGATACGGGCGACCCGGTTTCCAGTAGTCCGGGTTCTTCACCAGTTTGATGCCCTCGTTCATCCTGAAGTCGGCCAGCTTGAACGGGCCGGTGCCGACCGGCTTGCGCCGCATGTCGGCGGCCGGCACGTGACAGGGATAGATCGGCGTGTAGCCGGAGGCGAGCAGCGCCAGCAGAGAGGGTTGCGGCTGCTTCAGGTGGAAGGTCACTTCCGACGGCCCGTCGGCGGTCACCTTCTCGAGATTGGTGTACCAGGCACTGCGCGGATTGCGGCGCAACCTGTCTGGGGTGAGGATGAGGTCGAAGGTACAGGCCACGTCGGCCGCCGAGAACGGCTTGCCGTCATGCCACTTCACGCCGTCGCGTGTCCTGAAGACGAGCTTTCGGCCACCGTCCTTCGTCTCCCAGCTCGTCGCGAGGTCGGGCACGATCGACTCGAGGCTGTTCTTCGGAACGTTCTGATCGAAAATGACGAGGTTGTTGTAGATCGCCATGAAGGGGACGGCGACCGAGACGGTCGATTCCTCATGGATGGAGGCGCTGGGCGGCGTGTCCATGTGCTGTATGCGCAGCGTGCCGCCGCTTTTCTGCGCCCATCCGGCGCCGGTTGGGGCAATCACTGCCGCCACTACGCAAATCAACGCGAAACACCCGTTCGGGATCTTCATGTTGTCCTCCCAGTGACGTCGCTTGCTCGTTCGTGGTTTCTCCAACTCGATTGCACTCGGCCAGAAGCCTAGACCCGATACAGTCGGCGTGTCGACTGGGCCGGCATCTCTGCTATCGTCCGGCCCGAATTCATCCCGAGGAGATTCCTGTGACCACTGCCCCTCAGCGTCTGCGCGCCCTGCTGGCCGAGCCCGGCCTCGTCGTCATGCCGGCGGTGTGGGACGGGTTGACCGCCAAGCTGGCCTACGGCGAGGGCTTCAAGACGGCCTTCCTCTCCGGGTCCTGCGTGGCCGCCAGTCGCCTCGGCGGTCCCGACCTCGATCTCGTCTCGTTCGGCGAGATGTTCGACTCCTTCAACATGGTGCATGGCGCGGCGCCGGACCTGCTGGTGCTGGCCGATGGCGATCACGGCTACGGCAACGCGATGAACGTCCAGCGGACCGTCCGCGCCTATGGCCGCGCCGGCGCCGCCGCCGTGCTGATCGAGGACAAGATCACGCCACGCGCCCTCACGGCGGCCGGCAAGCCCTGCCTGCCGCGCGAGGAGGCGCGCATGAAGATCCGCGCGGCCGTGCAGGCCGCCAGGGACTCCGGCATCCTGGTGCTGGCGCGCACCGACTGCCGCCCGACGCAGGGCATCGACGAGGCCGTGGCGCGCATCGAGATGTACGTCGAGGAAGGCGCCGACATCCTGTTCCTCGACTCGCCGGCCGACGACGAGGAGATAAAGCGCGGAATCGCCGCCGCGAAGGGCCGGCCGTCCTTCGCCGTGCTGTCGCCCGGCGCGCCGCGCGCCACGCCCTCGCAGGCGGAAGCCCTCAAGCTCGGCTTCAAGATCGGCACCTATCCGACCGGCATGCTCTCGCCCGCGACCGCCGGCATGAAGGCGGGCCTGGCCGCGCTCAAGGCCGGCGAGGCGGAAAGCAAGGCCGCGCTGTCGCCCGCCGATCTGCGCGCGACCCTGGGCTATGCCGACTATGATGCCACGGCGAAGCCGTTCATCGTGAAGAGCTGATCGGGCCTCACGAAGAAGTTCATGGCAGGGTAGTGTCGGCCTTCTTCCATCCCGTGTCGGGGTTGAAGACGGTCATCAGCCCGGCACGCGTTGGGGTGTGGGGACCTAGGTCGTGCTCCCGGACGACATTGTCGTGGCCCATGATGAAGGTCATGACGCCGGTCACGCCGTAGCGCGCAGGCCAGGCGATGGCGGCGAAGCCGCCGATCATGCGGCCCTGCACGAAATAGTCGCGGGCGCCACCGGGGGCCGCCGGTCCCTGCGCATAGAGCAGGCGGTAGTTGTAGCCATAATGGAGGCTTGGCGAGATACCGTCCGGCTGGGACATGGCGACCTGCCGACCGAGCGGGCTTGGCGGCTCGCCGGCCTTGGTCGGCCAGTAGAGCCCATCCTTGCGACCGGCTGAACTCATCAGCCGGCGTGCATAGGTCGGCGCCTTCTCTTTCATCGGGTTGAGATCGACGTACTCTCGTTCGGCATCGCCGATCGCCAGCAGCGTCTGGATGGCGCCCAGCTCGTTGCTGCCGATGATGCGCGCCGCCATTTCCTCTCGGCCTGCCGCGATGTCGAAGCGCCATTCGGCGCCGTCCTTCATGAGGGGGAGCGGCAGGGTCCAGCCATCCGTTCCGACTTCGATGGTCGCCTTCGCGCCGTCGACGATCGCCTTGTTGCCGGCCTGCCAGGCCGCGAGATAGGCCTCGCGATCGATGCCGAAATCCTGATCACGGGTGGGTGCGAAGACGCTCCAACTTTCGCCCAGCATCGCCGCCAGGGCCTTGTCGTTCAGGGAGCGGACGGCTTCGGTGAGAGCCGTTGCCGCCGCTTCGGGCGTCGGAAAACCTTGTAGCCTGGTTGCCGGCTGGGCCGCGGCCTGCTGCAGGGCTGCGACGACCGTCGTCATGGTCAGCGCGGCGGGCGCCAGGAGTTGACGCCGTTGAAACGAGCCGCTCATCGCCGACCTCCATGTCCGCCGCCGTGATGTCCGCCACCATGGTGGCCACCGCCATGATGCCCACCGCCACCATGATGTCCTCCGCCCCCGTGATGGGCGGCAGAGTGATGCGTCGAGGCATGGCCGCGCGCCGATGCGTGTCTCGTATGGTTGCCATGGTTCACGCCATGCAAGGCGCCGTGGTGTCCCGCACCATGATGCTCGCGCCGCCCTTCGCCTCGCCTATCGCCATCGTGTCCGCCCCGGAATCCGGCGCGCCCGGCGGCCCCCGGATGATGCTGGCCATATCGTTCGCGGTCCGCTGCGTTGCGATAGGGCACGCCATGCCGGTGTGCGGGGTCGTGGGCCCAGCGGCCGTCGCGATAGGTCGCCCAGCTATGACGGTTTCCCCAAGCGTCCCAGCCTCGCCAACCCCAGCCGCCACCCCAACCGCCGCCCCAGCCCCAGCCGCCGAAAAAGGCGCCGCCGACGGCCATGCCCACGCCGAACGCCAGCCCACCCAACACGGCCGGGCCGACGCCGTAGCCCCAGCCCGGTGACGGGGGGAAGTAGGTGGGCGGATACTCCGCATAGGGCCAGGGGCCGTACGCCGTCGAAGGGTCGTAGCTCGGCACGTAGACCAGTTCGGGATTGGTCGGCTGGATGACAATGGCCGGCGGCGTACCTGCCGGTGCGCCGGCGCTCGGCGGCTGCTCCACGACCGTTTGCTGTGGCGTGGTCTTGAGCGTGCCCGCCGCCTTGGCTTGCGCGCGCAGGCGCTGGATCGACGCGGCGACGTCGGACTGCTGCGACACCATCGCGTCGCCGACATTCTGAACCCAGTCGACCTTGCTGGACATCATCTGCAGGACCTGCGGGAAGGCGACCAGCGAGGTGACGCTCACGTCCCAGCCCTTGTCCTTAGCTGCCGTGAGGGCGGCGTCGCCCTTGAGGGCCGGGTTGTCCCTCGACCAGCGCGCCGCTTCGACCACCTCGATCGGATAGGTTGCCGCCATCAGGATCTGTGCCAACAAGGCGTCGGGATAGAGCGCGATGGGCGCCAGCATCTGGTCGAGCTGGGCCGCCGTGAAATGCCTGTCGGCCATCGCGGCGGTGCCGGCCGATGTCGCCTGCGCCGTCGACGAATTGGGCTGGGCGAATGCCGTCGCCGCCATGCCCGTCGTGACCGTGAACGCGCCCATCATGACCATGTCCCGCCGCTTCATCCCAGACCTCCGAGCCCTGACGCTGCGGACAGCCTATCTGCAGTTTCACCGCTTCGTCCACGTTGCGCTGCCGTGCCGGCGCGGGGTATTCACGCGCCGCCCGTCCGAGTCCCCGAGAGTGGTGAGTCCATGAAGCGCAAGGCCAGCAAGGCGTTCGTCCATCTAGGCCCCTCTGCCATCCACGGGCTCGGCTGCTTTGCCGACATCGACATCGGGAAGGGCGAGTCCGTCCGGGTGTGGGACGGCAAGGACAGCCGCTTCATCCCGCTCGCCCGGGCACATGCCTCGCCGCAGGTCCAGCTCATCAAGCGCTTCGGCATCCGCGTCAGCGGCGGTTACTGGGCGCCGCTGGACTTCCTGCGAATCTCGACCGGCTGGTACATGAACCACGATGCCGATCCCAACATCGGCTCCGACGACGGCGACGTGACCTACTATGCGTTGCGCGACATCAAGGCCGGGGAGGAGCTCACCATGGACTACCGTCTCATGGACGAGCACCACGACAACCTCAGCCGCGACGAGGAGGTTCCGGCGACGTCACGGGCAAAGGCGCGCCGCCGCCGCTGATCCTAGATAGCTGCGCTCTTGCCAGGCGGCTGCTTCAGGATCCAGTCGCGGGCCGGACCGGCATCGTGGAAGACGCGCATCGGTCTGGTCGCCGCCGCCAGCATGCCGAGCACGCGGGCAAACAGGGCGACCTTGTCCTCCGCGACGGCGACCGCCAGCGGACCGACGGGTTGAGTCTGGTGGGATGTGCGCATGCGCACGCCCATCGCCAGAATGTGCTCCGGCCCCATGCTGGTGTCGGCGCCCATGCCGTCGAACAGCTTGCGATACGTGTGAAGGCCGGCCTGATCGATCATGTCGAGATAGGACTCGAATTCGGCCCGCGTGACATCGCCCTCCGCCACGGCGGTGAGCAGCTTCGTCTTGGAGTCGATGGTCCAGTGCAGCGGCATGGCGGGGGAACTTGCCAGTGTCGCGAAAGGAGCACCAGAGCGGCGAAAGGAGGGGGTGACTCTGCCGCCGCGCCGCCTTAGTGGTGCTTGCCTATTCTTATTGGAGCCCAGACAGTGTCCTCGCAGGACCTCGACCTCGCCGCAGCCGCAAACACCCGTCTCGACGGCCGGCGCCTGCGCAGCGAGCGGACGCGGCAGCTCATCATCGAGGCCTATCTGGCGCTCCTGCTGGAACACCGGCGCATGCCGACCACGGCCGAGATCGCGGGCCGCGCCGGCTATTCCGTAAGGTCCATTTTCGAGCGTTTTTCCGATCTCGATGCGCTGAGCCTTGCTGCGGCGGACTACGCGATCGCGCTCGGCCAGGCCGAGGCGGTGGCGCGCGCTACCGAGGGCGATCGAGCCACCCGCATCCGCTCGCATGTCCGCACGCGGGCGCAGGCCTGCGAGAAATGGCTGCCGCTGTGGCGGATCCTCACGGCCAAGCCGGTCCAGGAACAAATCACCGATCTGCGGTTGCGCGTGCTGGCCGTCCGCCGTGCCAACGTCGAGCGCGTGGAGCTGATGTACCAACCGGAACTGGCAAGACTGGATCCACCAGCGCGCGAGGCGCTGGTCCTGGCGGTGGTGACGCTTACAAGCTTCGAAAGCTGGGGCGCGTTGCGGGAAGATTTCGGTGTGGCCTGGGATTCGGCCCTCGACGTCTGGGTCTCTGCCATCGACCGGATGCTCCCGGGAAGTCCCTGATCTTCCGCTGCAAATTTTTGCCCGGCTGCGTTGTTGACGTGTAGTGTCGTTCACGTTGGGAGGGTACGCATGCCGCTTCGTTGGATGCGCAGCGACGAGTTCGGAATCCTGACCGTCGTCGGGCAAGGCGACATCGGCCGGCAGGACATCGAAGACTATCTAAGTGCCACCGTGCGGGAAGGGACCAAGGCCCATGCCAAGCTGGTCGATCTCATGGTCGGCAATCTCAGCCTGGATCGCGACGACCTGGAGTCGGTGGCCAGAACGGTGGTCGAATACGGCGTTGGCGGCGATGCCGGTCCCGTCGCCATGGTCGTGCTGGGCGCCCTGAACATCGACATGGCGGTGCTGCTGAAGCAGCGCGTGGGGGCGCGGCCGTTCCGCGTGTTCACGGATCCGCTTCAGGCCCGCGGCTGGCTCATGACGTTCCGTTACTTGCCGGCGAAGCCTGCGGCCGCGAAACCGACGGCTCAGGGGGCCAAAATCGTCAGGTAGGCTTCGGCGCGCGGGGCGTCCTTCGGCGACCCGGCGAAGCCCACGTATCCATCGGGCCGGATCAGGCGCACTGCGGTCGCGTGCGACGGATCCCGTGCCGGCGCAGCGACGACCAGTCTTGGAAACCTGGCGGCGAGACCCGCCACGATATCGGCCGGCCCGAGGGCGGTGAACTTCCGGCCGCCGGCCCCCTCGGGCAGCCGGTGCGGCCAGCGCTCGCCCGATCGCGGTCCGGTCGCCACGTGGCCATTCCTGGCCGAGAGCGGACTGTCGGGATAGCCGATGTCCATCTCGGCGAGCTGGTCGGCCACCTTGTGCTGGAAGTGCGGAAAAGTCGCCGCGAAGCGCAGGACCGCGTTGCGCACGTCCTGCAGCAGTGGATTGCTGAGCGTGGCCGCCTCCGTGAGGCGTCCGGCATTCTTCAGCACGCGGTCGCCGACCGCCGTGCGCTCCGTCGAGTAGCTGTCGAGCAGCGACGGTTTTGCGGCGCCGTCGATGACGAGCGCCAGCTTCCAGGCGAGATTGAAGGCGTCCTGCATTCCGGTGTTCATGCCCTGGCCGCCTGCCGGGCTGTGGATGTGCGCCGCATCGCCGGCCAGGAACACACGACCCCTCGAATAGTCCCTGACCTTGCGCTCGTTGATGCGGAAGGCGGCCAGCCAGACCGGATCGGACATCACGATGCCCGGCGAGCCGCGACGCGCCATCAGGGCGTTGATGTCGTCGAGGGTAGGGTCGGGATGGGTTTCGCCGTCCCTGGCCGGGCCGAGATTGGCGATCACCCGCCAGCGATCGCCGCCGATCGGGAAGAAGGCGAGGATGCCGTCGCGGTGCCAGAAGATGTGGAGATGATCCGCCGGCGCGAGGCCTTCGAGGTGGCCGTCGGCCAGCGCCCAGTGGGACTGGAGCGTCGAGCCCTCGAACGCGAAGCCCAGCCCGTGCCGCACGGTCGAGTGGGCGCCATCGCACCCGACCAGCCAGTCGGCCTCGAGCGTTTCCCGCTTGCCGTTCGCCTTCGTGAGCTCCGCTTCGACGGCGGCGCCCTTGTCGGAGAAACGCGTCAGTTCGACCGTGCGCTCGACCGTCACGCCGGCGGCCGCCAGTCGTTCCTCGAGCACCCTCTCGGTCTCGCTTTGCGCGATCATCAGCGCGTAGGCGAAGCGGCTGTCGATCTGGTCGAACGAGACCTTGGCCACGACCTGCTTGCCGGTCGAGATCTGCGCACCATGCGCCGGCATGCCGGACGACAGGAAGTCCTTGGCATAGCCGGCATCATCCAGCAGTTCGAGGGTGCGGCTCCACAGGACGAGCGCCTTGGACTTGTCCGTACGGGCGGCCGACCTGTCGACGATACGGACGGAGATACCGTGCCGCACCAGCTCGTTGGCGAGGGTCAGGCCCACCGGGCCCGCACCCGTGATCAGCACTTTCGGATTGTTGGCCACGCGAACTCCCCTGCATGCCTTGGCGGACCTTAGCCGTCCGTGGCCAAACGGTCCTTGCAAAAGTCCCGGCAAAAGGCCATATGCACCCGGTCGATAGACGGACAGACGATTTGGTCCGCGTTCCCGGCCTCGCCGGCAGCTCGCTCCCGAACTTTGATCCCGAAAACCAGTGCGAATTCGACGGCCCGCTGCGCGTTCCATTTTAATAAGTGGGATGCCGCGCGGTTCAGCATATCTAAAGTAGTGAAAGGGTTACCCATGGCGACGGGAACCGTGAAGTGGTTCAATATTCAGAAGGGCTTCGGCTTCATCCAGCCGGACAACGGCGGTGCCGATGCCTTCGTGCACATCAGCGCCGTCGAGCGCGCCGGCCTGGGCACGCTCAACGAAGGTCAGAAGGTCGAGTTCGAACTCGTCGCTGACCGTCGCAGCGGCAAGATGGCTGCCGACAATCTGAAGACGATCGGCTGATCGCGCGGCCGCCGGTAACGGCGGCCACGTCTCGGAATACGAGATTGGCCCCGCACCCTCTGGGTGCGGGGCTTTTCTTTGGCTTTCCCGTTACGGGCGCGGCGCTGCCGGCGTGGCGGGAACCGCGGCGACCGGCGACGGTTGCTGAAGTGTCGCGTCGATCCGTCGATCGGGCGCGCGAGCCCCCCTCTCCGTCGACGGACTTGAACCGATATGGAGGCCCCCGATGGGTAAGAAATCCAACAAGCGTTCGGAATACGTGCTGTTCAACGTCATCTACGAGGACGGCAGCCAGCGCTCCAACCGCCGCGTACCGCTCGAGGCCCTCGAAGGGCTCGAAAAAGACTTGCCGGCCCGGCAGATCATCGAGGAGCAGGATCGCGAGGTCGCCGAGAAGTCCGGCAAGCCGGCGCTTGCCATCAAGTCGCTCGTGCGCGCCTGACGGTCAGCCCTGGATCGCCTCACTGGAGAATGGACAGGGCCGCCTCGGCCACGTCCGTCACCTCGGTGAAGGGAAACCATTGCGGGTCGGCCGTCTCGCCCCGCCGGTTCACCCAGTAGGCGCGGATGCCGAGCGCCTTGCACACCGCCATGTCGAGCGGCTGGCTCGCCGCGACATGCACTGTCTGTTGCGGCGTCACGCCGAGCCCTTCATGGGCATGGCGGAACAGGCGCAGGTCCGGCTTGTAGGCGCGGGCCTGCTGCGCGGTGATCACGGCATCGAGGGTGAGGCCCAGGCTCGGCAGGCTGCCCGCGATCAGGTCGTCGTCGGTGTTGGAGATCGCCGCCAGGCGCCAGCCGCCGGCCCGCAGGGACGCGAGCGCCGCCGGCACGTCGGCATGCGCCGGCAGCCGCGACAATCCTGCGATGAGTCCATCGACATCAGCTTCCGTCATCGCAAGCCCGCCCTGGTTCATCGCGAACCGCAGGCTCTCGCGCAGCACGTCGCGATAGGGCCGCCAGGGCGGTGTGTCGCGCCGCCGGCGGCCCTCGGCATGGAAGGCGTGGATGAGAGGCGCAGGGTCCATCGCCGGCTTGCCGTGGCGCGCGGCGATGGCTCGGAAGCCGGCCTCGACGCCTTCGTGCCACTGTACCAGCGTGCCGTAGAAATCGAAGGTGATGGTGCGCGCGCCGCTCGTCACAGGCTCCCTCATCCCGTGAAGGGCCCTATCTTGGCGGTGGCGAAGGCCGGCCGCGACTGGATCGCCGTCCACCAGGCGGCGACCCTGGGATGCCTGGCCGGTGTGATCTCCTCCGGTGCGATCTCCTCGTCGATCCGCTTGATGAAGGGCACCGCGCCGATGTCGGCCAGCGAATAGCTGTCGCCGGCCAGCCACCGGCTGTGGCGCAGCGTCTCTTCCATGCGGTCGACCAGCCCGACCTTCAGCTTGGTGCGCGCCTCCTGGCGCTCCTCCTCGGTATAGGGCTTGCGCGCGGTGCGCAGCCACGCCTCGCGCCGTTCCTTGCTGGGGACGTTGGCCAGCTTTTCGGCGAGTTCAGCATCGGACCATTGCGTGGCGACCTTGGCCATGGAGTGCGCCCAGTTGAAGATGATCAGGTTGCCGATCAGCCCGTCGACATGGCGGATCCAGTTGCGCATCACGGCCCGTCCGTAGGCGTCCGCCGGTCGCAGCGGCGGCTCGGGCCAGGTCTCGTCGATATATTCGCAGATCGTGCCACTCTCGTAGAGCGAGCGCCCGTCCTCGAGGATCAGCAGCGGAATGACGCCGTTGGGGTTGAGCTTCAGGAAGGCGGGCGCGTGATGCTCCATCTTCGTGAGGTCGATCACCTTGCTCTCGAAGGGGAGGCCCTTCTCGGCCAGGCACAACCGCACCCGCCGCGACGCCGACGATTTCCAGCCATGATAGAGCGTGAGCATTCCCTGATCCCCGATGACGACAACCGGCCCCGAGGGCCATCGACGTTCATAGCCTAACAGGAAGTGTGCGGCTCAGGGCGTCTGCGGCAACAGCCGGTCGATGGCGCGGACCCACACGTCGCGCGCCGCCTCGATGCTGAGTCCGTGACGCTCGCGCATCCGGCCCCAGCTCTCGAAATCGGTCAGCGCCTCCAGCGTGATCAGCAGGGCCGTCCGGTCGGTCTCCGCCAGGGTCGAGAGCTCGGGCCGGTACATCAGCATCAGCCGCGCCCACACCGCGTCGCGCATGCGGTCGATGCGCAGCGTCAGCAGGGGCGATTCCCGCTGGTTGTGCAACAGCACTCGCCACAGCGGCAGCCACTGCTCGCAGATGCCGGCCCGCGTCTCGACCTGGGAACGGATACGCGCCGCGCGATCGCCGTCGAGATCGCGGACCGCCGCCTGCGCCAGCCCCGCCGCCAGGGCATAGTCCGCGACGGCGAAACTCAGGGCCAGCAGGTCGTCGAACCGCTCGAAGATCGAGCGCACGGAATAGCCGGCCCGCTTGGCGATCTCGGCCGCCGTCGGGATCTCCGGACTCTCGCGCAGCAGCGCCAGATAGGCCTCGATGATGAGTTGCCTGGTGCGTTCGCTGCGCAGCCGCCTGCCGTCCATGCGGGGCGGCTTGGAAAGCGCCGTCGCGCTCAGCATCGTGGGGGGCTTCCGCTCGCTGTCCTGCACCGTCTCTATCGCTCCTGGGCCGCCACCGCGAGATCACGCGAGGCCGCTGCGAGTGTGACGCGTTTCGCGCCATCCTGCCAGCGCGCACTCCAGGCAACTTCCAGACCGGGCGGGCGTTGAGCGGTGATGTCAAAGACTCCCCAGCGCACCCCCAACGACCGTCAGCACCAGGCGGCCCTCCGTGTCTCGACCAGGCAGATCGCCAAGGACGCCGTGCGCGGCGGCCCGAAGTCCGTGAAAAAGGACAAGCGCCCGACCGGCCACGGCCAGAAAGGCTAGGAGAGGCGGGACCGGCACCCCGGGCGCCCGCATGCGCGTCGCGGTTTTCAGCACCAAGCCTTACGACCGGCATTTCCTGGACGCCGCCAACGCGTCCGCCCGCCATGAGCTGGCCTATCTCGAACCGCGCCTGACGATCGAGACCGCCACCCTCGTCCGGGGCGCGACGGCGGTTTGCGCCTTCGTGAACGATGCGCTGCCCGCGGAGGTGCTCGAGGCGCTCGCCGGAGGGGGCGTCCGCCTCGTGGCGCTGCGCTGCACGGGCTTCAACAACGTCGACCTCGCGGCCGCGCGGAAGCTCGGCATCACCGTCGCCCGCGTGCCCGAATACTCACCGCATGCAGTCGCCGAGCATGCCGTCGCCCTCGTGCTGGCGCTGAACCGCAACATCCATCGCGCCTATGCCCGCGTCCGCGAGGGCAACTTCGCGCTGGAAGGGCTGCTGGGCTTCGACATGAAGGGCCGCACCGTGGGCGTCGTCGGCACCGGGCACATCGGCGCCACCTTCGCCCGCATCCTGGCGGGCTTCGGCTGCACGATCCTCACCGTCGATCCAGCCCCCGACGCGGCCTGCATCGCGGCGGGGGTGCGCTATGTCGAGCTGCCCGAGCTGCTGGCGGCCTCCGACATCGTCTCGCTCCATTGCCCCCTGACGCCCGCAACCCATCACCTGATCGACGCGGCGGCGCTCGCCCGCCTGCGCCCGGGCGCGATGCTGATCAACACCAGCCGCGGCGCGGTGATCGACACGCCGGCCGTGATCGCGGCGCTGAAGGACGGGCGGCTGGGCCATCTCGGTCTCGACGTCTACGAGGAAGAGGCCGACCTGTTCTTCGAGGACCTGTCCGACAAGGTGATCCAGGACGACGTCTTTGCCCGGCTCCTGTCCTTCCCCAACGTCCTCGTCACCGGGCACCAGGCCTTCTTCACCGCCGACGCCCTGCAGGGCATTGCCGCCACCACGATCGCCAACATCACGGCCTTCGAGCGCGACGGCCGGGCCGTCCACGAGATTTCGGTCGAGAAGCTCGCCTGACGCCCGCTCCCTGACGCCTGAGGGCTATCGCATGTGACCCGAAGCGCCGTTGCAGTTCACTTTTCAAGAAAGCGAAAGGTCCCTCACTTCGTTCGGGATGACAATTTTGTTGGAATTTGTGCAGTGCGCCGATTCAGAAAACGCTGTCATCCCGAACGCAGTGAGGGACCTTTGAGTCACATGTGATAGCGCCCTGACGCCCGAGGGGCGCAGGGGAAGCGGGCTAAGCCCGCCGCCCGCGCACCAGCCCGACGATCAGCAGCAGGACGATCGCACCCAGCGCCGCGAACAGGATCTGGGCGAGGATCCCGCCGCCCAGGTTGAGCCCCAGACGGGGAAACAGCAGGCCCGCGAACAGGGCGCCGGCGATGCCGACCAGGAGGTCGCCGACCAGCCCGAACCCGGTGCCGCGCAAGACCTTGCCGGCCAGCCAGCCGGCCACGATGCCCACGACGAGAATGACGAGAATGCTTTCGGCCGACATGGTCATGGTGAGATCCCCTGGCCGTCCCGCGGACGCGCAGCACATCGGCGCAGGGTGAACGCGCCCGGCCTCCCGGCGTTGCACGGCGTCGGTCCGTTCGCCGCAATGGGCACACCCCCGGCGCCTATGCCGCGGCCCACCGGCGACGCACCGTTCCCGGCCGCTTCAAGCTCTCGAGGGAGATCCATCATGCGCCGCATCCTTCTGCCCCTGTTCGGCCTGCTGCTGCTGCCCGCCCTCGCCCAGGCCGCTGACCAGGTCGCCGCTGCCGCGTGTTCAGCCCAGCTCTCCCAGGACGGCCAGCTCTTTTACGGCAAGGTGGCGCCAACGATGACGCCCAAGACCGACATCAAGGATGCGCTGACCGGTGTCGCCCGTCCAATGGTGATGGCCGGTTCGATGTCCCGGGACACCGCCCGCACCGCCGCCGAAGCGGCAGGGGAGTGTCTGAAGTTGTTGAAGTGAGGAGTAGTCGCTGGCGGCTCAGGGCGACAATCTAGATTGTCATCCCACTCCTCTGACGGGGCCCTGCCGATTTGCTAAGTATTCTGCAGTTTCTCCTCGGCGCTTCCCACTTCAATCGTTGCGAACGACGTCGGTAGCTGGCAGTGCCGATTTCGGCGAATTTCGGCTGATACTCCAGGCCAAAGAAGACCCTTCACAATACTCAGAAAAATCGCCGTGCCTTGAGAACAATTCCACGCTGTGTGGATTGCGAGAAGACTTCCAATTGGCGAATCCGACACTACAGGATTACGACGGCTGGGATTTGTATCTACGATCACAGGTGGAAAGTCAGATTGTTGATGGGCGATCAGTAAACGCCTACTTTAAGACGAGTTGCCATCAGGAACAGGGAAATAACTTCGTCAAGATAGAGATTGCTCCTCGGGTAGATTTGACATTTTTGAAGAAATCGGGCGGCGGGGTGGAACTCTACATAAGATCGGGAACGCGATCTGTCCCCTTGGATTATCAAGACATTCAAAAGCACTTCGAACTTAAACGAAGATACTAAACCAGGACCCCTCAAGTAGGTGGTGGCGCGTGAGGCCTTGTCCTCAGCGCCATCATCATTAGGCCGGTCAGCACCAATCCCACCGCCGCGATCGCGATCACCGCGCCGCGGGTGCCGAGCCCATCGGAAAGCGCGCCGGCGGCTAGCTGGCCGAGCGGACCCGTGCCGATGCAGACGGTGACGACGCCCATCAGCCTCGACCGCATCTCGGGCGGAGCCTCGGTCAGCATCAGGGTCGATTGCATGTTGCCGAAGCCCGCCGTGCCGAAGCCGCCGATCACGAGCAGGGCGAAGGCGAGCCAGTAGAACGGCGACAGCGCCATCAGGATGAGCGCGACCATGAAGAGCGCGGCGCCGCCGGCGAAGGCGAGGCGCCGATCCATGCGCACGATGCCGGCCGCGATCAGCGCGCCGCCCAGCAGCGCCCCCAGCGGCTCGCCGGCCGCCAGCAGCCCGACCAGCGCCGGCGAGACATTGAACTCGCCTTGGCCGAGAGGTGCCACGAGGCCCGAATAGGCGAAGGCGAAGGCGTTGGTGACGATGGTGACGCCGAACACCAGCAGGATGGTGGGGCGCGTCCAGGCGAAGCGCAGCCCGTCGGCGATCTCGTGCGGGATGCGCAGCAGGTCGAGCCGCCGCGTCACTTGGGCGTGGGCGAGGCCCGCGATGGCGAAGGCGCCGGCGAACTGCACGAGGGCGGTGACGGTGTAGGCGCCCTTCATGCCAAGCCACTCGAAGGCCACGCCGCCCAGCAGCGGTCCCACCGCGCGCGTGGCTGCCGAGGTGACGCTGTCGAGGGCGATGGCGTTCACGATGCGGTGCGGCCCCGCGACCTCGCCGACCATGCGCCGACGCGTCGACATCTCGGTCGACCACATGGTCCCGGAGACGAGGTTGCCCAGCGCCACATGCCAGACTTCGAGATGGCCGGTGAAGGCCAGCGTGGCGAGCAGGGTCGAGATCGCCGCCGGTATCACCAGCGCCAGCATGAAGATCAGCTTGCGGTTCAGCGCCTCGGAGAGGGCGCCGGCGAAGGCGCCGAACAGGAGCTGCGGGATCTGCCGCAGGGCCACCACGACCGTGACGGCGAAGGCGGAATGGGTGACCTCCCAGGCGAACAGGCCCGACGCCAGCAGCTCCAGCCAGCGCATCGCGTTGGCGAAAGCGCCCACCAGCCACAATCTCAGAAAGTCGGGCGAGCGCAACAGCTCCCGGATCGGCGAGTCCATTTCACCGAAGGTACCCGCGCGGCCGCGTCATGCGAAGCGCGGCCTGCAGGTTTCAGCGCCCGATCTCCTCCAAATTGACGCCTGCCGTCTCGATGCGGAACCACCAGGTGATCAGCGCCCCCAGGAGGGAGGTGAAGACGAGGCCGGTCAGCAGGACGTCGGTGCCGGTATCGGCCAGGATCACCGGGAAGATGAAGGCCGTCAGCACCGCGCCGATCTTGGCGAAGGCGGCGGCGAAGCCTGCGCCCTTGCCGCGGATGTGGGTCGGGAAGACCTCGCCGGCCAGCAGGTAGGTCTGCGAATTGGGCCCGAGGTTGGTCATGAAATTGAACAGCATGAAGCCGCCGAACAGCAGCATCGTGCGCGCCGGCTCCTCGACATGGGACTGCAGCGCCGCCATCGCGAGCCCGACGGCGCAGCCCAGGAAGCCCAGCACCTGGAGCCGGATCCGGCCGACCCTGTCGGACATCAGCACCGCGGCGAGAATGCCCACGATGAGCAGCGTATCCACCAGCGCCGCGCCTTTCGCACCCTCGAGGTCGCGGGCGATGACGGCCGACACGTTATGGGCGTTCGTGACCTCGTGACCGATCGTATGGACGAGGATCGTCGGCGTGAAGATGCCGATGCCGTAGGTCCCGAGGTCCTGCAGGAACCACGGCACGGAGGCCAGGATCGTGGCGCGCCGGTTCTTCTTGTTGAAGAGGTCGGCCCAGCGTCCGTGCCGGTGGTGGCTGTGATGGGCGGGGTCGTCGCTCACGGCCAGGCGCACCTGCTTGGGATATTGCGGCTTGCGCTTCAGCAGCCGTCGCAACTCGCGCTCGGCCTCGGCGCGGCGGCCGCGGCTCACCAGCCACTGGCCGCTGTCGCTCACGAACAGGCGGGCGACCACGACGAACGCCGCCGGCACGATCGCCGTGGCGTACATCCAGCGCCAGGCGTCGAGCGAGGGATCGAAGGTCAGGATCACGAAGCCCAGCGCCGTGCCGGCGAGCGCGCCGATCGCCTGGAAGGCGAAGGCGGCCAGCACCAGCTTGCCGCGATCGCGACTGGGAATGCTCTCGGAGATCACGAGGTGCGCGGTGGGATAGTCGCAGCCCAGCGCCACGCCGACGCCGAACAGGAACACGACCAGCCAGCCGAAATTCGGTGCGATGGTCAGGCCGGCCAGGAAGATGACGAAGACCAGCATCTCGATCACGAACATGCGGCGCCGGCCGTAGACGTCGGCAAGGCCGCCCATCGCCACGGCGCCGACCATGATGCCCGCCAGGGTGGCGGCGCTCACGATGCCCTTGCCCGTGGGCGAGAGGCCGAACTCCTCGACGATCAGCGGCAGGGCGACGCCGGTCATGAACACGACCAGGCCTTCGAAGAACTTGCCGGCGGTCGCGAGCGTCCAGATGCGCCATTGCATCTGGGTCATCGGGACGCTGGGGGTCGGGGTGCCATCGGGCCAGGACGGTGTCTGGTCGATGTAGGCCTGTACGCTTTTCGGTTCTGTCATCTGGACAGATTACCCAAGCACGTTACGCTCGGATGTCTCAAAAGCAAAAACTGGAAGTTCGGGGGAAATGCCATGAAAAGACGCAGCCTGCTCGTCGCGGCTCTTGCCGCGCCGTCGATCGTTCCCGGCGTCGCGCTGGGCCAGGAGGCCTGGCCCAAGAAGACCGTGAAGTTCATCTGTCCCTTCGCGGCGGGCGGCGGCACCGACACGGTGAGCCGGCTGATGTGCGACCAGCTTTCGAAGGCACTGGGCCAGACTTTCGTGGTCGAGAACAAGGGCGGGGCGGGCGGCAACATCGGCACGGTCGAACTCGCGCGGGCGGCCCCCGACGGCTACACGATCGGCCTGATCTCGGTGGCCAGCCATACGCTGAACCCGATGCTCTACTCGAGGCTGCCCTACAATCCGGACAAGGACATCGTGGCGGTCTCGCGCGTCGCGCTCCTCGCCAACCTGCTGGGGGTGACGCCGTCGCTGCCGGCCAACAACGTCGCCGAGCTGATCGCGCTCTGCAAGAAGGAGCCGGGCAAATACTCCTTCGCCTCGTCGGGCCCCGGCACGTCGCTGCACCTGAGCGGCGAGCTGTTCAAGAAATTGGCCGGCGTCGACATCATCCATGTGCCCTACAAGGGCGCCGGCCCGGTCTATTCCGACCTGATGGCCGGCATCGTGAACATGATGTTCGCCAACATGCCCTCGATGCTGCCGCAGGTCCGCGCCGGGAAGCTCAGGGGGCTGGGCGTCACCTCGGCGCAGCGCTCCAAGGCGGCGCCGGATATTCCGGCCATCGCCGAGACCGTGCCGGGTTATGTCGCCACCTCGTGGTACGGGATCGGCGCGCCGGCCGGCACGCCCGAACCGATCCTCGCCCGGCTCGAGACCGCGATCGCCGAGGCGCTGAAGTCGCCCGAGATCCAGAAGCGCTGGAACAGCGATCTCGGCCTCGACATGCCGCCGCCCGGCCGTGCCGGCTTCGACCTGTTCCTGGCCGAGGACCGCAAGCTCTGGGAGCCCGCGGTCAAGGCCTCGGGCGTGAAGCTCGACTGATTCTCTTCAGGAGTAGTATTGATGTCCGTACAGTTTGCCGAAGTCCCGGACGAGGCCGGAGAGATCGCCGCGCGCTGGCTCGATTCGTTCGGAACAGCGCTCCAGGCGCAGGATGCCGCTGCCGTTGCGGCGACGTTCATGCCCGACGGGCATTGGCGCGACGTGCTGGCCTTCACCTGGGACGTCGTCACCCATTCGGGACGGGCGGCGATCGAGGCGGCGCTGGGGCCGGTGCTGGCGCGCACCGCCGCGAAGGATGTGGAGATCCCCGGCGGGCGCACGCCGCCGCGTCGCGCGAAGCGGGCCGGCATCGAGTGCATCGAGGCGATCTTCGGGTTCGAGACCGCCTTTGGTCATGCCAACGCCGTCGTGCGCCTCGTCGAGGCCGACGGCGCGTGGCGGGCCTGGTCGCTGCTCACCACGCTGGAGGAGCTGCACGGCTGGCCCGACGGGAGGCCGCGCGAGCTGAGCGACGCCGAGCGCTACAGCCGCGACTTCGGCGGCGCCAACTGGCTCGACCAGCGGGTCAAGGCGCAGGCCTACGAGGATCGCGATCCCGCCGTACTCGTGGTCGGTGGCGGCCAGGCGGGTCTCGCCACCGCCGCCCGCCTGCGGGCGCTGGGCGTCGATACGCTGATCGTCGATCGGCATCAGAGGATCGGCGACAACTGGCGGCGGCGCTACCACTCGCTCACCCTGCACAACGAGGTGCACGTCAATCACCTGCCGTTGATGCCGTTCCCCTCGACCTTCCCGGTGTTCATTCCCAAGGACAAGCTGGCGAACTGGTTCGAGTCCTATGTCGAGACTCTCGACCTCAACTACTGGGCCGATACGCAGCTCACGGCGGGCAGCTACGACGAGGCCACGCAGCGCTGGACGGTGACCTTGAAGCGCGGCGACGGGACCGAGCGCGTGCTCCATCCGCGCCATGTCGTCTTCGCCACCGGCGTGAGCGCCATTCCGATCGAACCGTCGCTGCCGGGCCTCGACACGTTCGCCGGTACGGTGATGCATTCCGGCGCCTATACGAACGGCATGGAGTGGAAGGGGCGCAAAGCGATCGTGGTCGGCACCGGCAACAGCGGTCACGACGTGGCGCAGGATCTCTGCGCCAGCGGCGCCGAGGTGACGATGGTGCAGCGCAGCCCGACCTATGTCGTGTCGATCCGCGAGGCCCAGAAGGTCTATGCGATCTACACCGAGGGCCTGCCGTTCGAGGATTGCGACCTGCTGGCCGCCGCCTCGCCCTATCCGGTCCTGCAGCGCGCCTACCAGCTCTCGACCGCCGAGATGCGCCAGGTCGACCGCGATCTCCTGGCGGGCCTGGAGAAGCGCGGCTTCCGCCTCACCTATGGCGAGGACGATACCGGCTTCCAGATGATGTATCTGCGCCGCGGCGGCGGTTACTACTTCAACGTCGGCTGCTCCGACATGATCGTCGACGGGCGGATCAGGCTGCTGCAGTACGACGACATCGAGCGGTTCGAGACCGGCGGCGTGCGCCTGAAGGACGGGACGTTGCGCGAGGCCGAGCTGGTGGTGGTCGCCACCGGTTACGAGAACCAGCAGGAGACGGTGCGCGCTTTCCTGGGCGATGCCGTGGCCGACCGGATCGGCCCGGTCTGGGGCTTCGATGCCGGCGGCGAACTCGCCAACATGTTCAAGCCGACGCCGCAGCCCGGCCTGTGGTTCATCGCCGGCAGCCTGGCCCAGTGCCGCATCTACTCCCGCTACCTCGCGCTACAGATCAAGGCCCGCGAGGAGGGGGTGGTGCAGATGGGAACGGGATGAGGTTGAAAAGATGCCCGTCGTCCTGAGCGAAGTGAGCGAAGCGAACGCAGTCGAAGGACCTCTTTTCCGACGCACGATGTGCAGAGACGAAAAGAGGTCCTTCGACTGCGCGCCTATGGCGCTCCGCTCAGGACGACGGTTTCTTTTTTGGATATCTCCGTCGCTCTAAATGAACTGCCGGATCGCCGCGATCACCACCAGGGCGCCGATTGCCATGACGGCGCTGCCGAGCGAGATCACGGTGAGCGCGCGGCCGGGCGACAGCCGGCCCATATGGGCAGCGATCCAGAAGAACGGATCGTTGACGTGGCAGATCGCCATCGAGCCCGCGCCGACGGCCGCTGCCGCGATGGCCCGGCCCGAGGCGCTGTCGAGGCCGAGCGCCGGCAGCATGGGCTCGACCATGCCCGAGGCGGTGAGCACGGCGGTGAGCGAATTGCCCTGCATCGTCTTCACGATGGCGGCCGCCAGGAAGGGCGTCAGCACGCCGTAACGCGGATGCAGCACATACTCGGCCAGAAGCTCCGACATGCCGGTTTCGTCGAAGACGCGCGCCAGGCCGCCCGACGCGCCCACCGCCAGCAGCAGCGGCGCCCAGGAGCGGCCGGCCAGGACCGAGGGCTCCCAGCGGCGGGCGAGCACGATCGCCAGGGTGACGGCGATGGCCGTCAGCATCAGCGGCTTGGAGATGCCGACGTAGAATTCGCGCGAGCCGCCCCTGCCGAGGGGTTCGCTGGGCATCTGCGCCACCGACTGCAGGACCAGCAGGACGAGCGGAATGCCGACGCACAGCCAGGCCCAGGAGAGCCGCCCTTCGGCCGGCTGCGAGGGGACCTGTCGCGCCACGTGCCACCAGCCCAGCCCCACGGCGACCGCCGCGACCGGCAAGGCGATCATGAACTCCGTGCGGATGTCGGCCTTCATGACCGAAGCAGCCGCGACCGCCAGTGGCGACGGCGCCATCAGGGCTGCGACCGCGAGCAGGGTGAGCGCCAGACCCAGCGCGCGCCGCGGGGCGTCCTGCCCGGCCGGCTGCAGGAGCGCCAGCCCGCCCGAAGCCGAGGCGCCCAGTCCCGCCACCACGCCCGCTGCGGCCGAGGTGCCGGTGCCGAGCGGCGTGCGCAGCACCAGGCCGCCGATCAGCGCGCCCGCGACGACCAGCAGGCCCGTCTGCTCCATCGCCGCGGTAAAGCCCAGCCCGAACGCCTTGCCGACCGACTGGAAGGTCATGTCGGCGGCGATGCCATAGACCACGACCGTTCCCATGATCGCGAGGAAGACGGGCAGGCGGACGCGCTGGACCAGGAAGACGATGGCGGCGACCGCCATCGGCAGCAGGAGAGAAGCGAGAATCATTTCGGGACGAACCTTAGTGTCCTGCTACAGTTCCGTCATGCGCCTCCTCGTCGCTTTTTTGATGATGCTCGGTCTCGCGTCGCCCGCTCATGCCGAGGCATTGGTACGAATCGAGGGCAGGAACTTCGTCGAACCCGACGGCCGCATCCTGCACCTCAAGGGCATCAGCCTCGGCAACTGGCTGATGCCCGAGGGCTACATGTTCAAGTTCCAGGTCGCCAAGTCGCCGCGCCAGATCTACGGCGCCTTCGATCGCCTGCTGGGACCGGAGCGCGCGGCCCAGTTCTGGCGGCAGTATCGTGACACCTACGTGACCGAGGACGACATCCGCTTCATCAAGTCGGTCGGCTTCAACATGGTGCGCGTGCCGCTGCACTGGCGGCTGTTCATGTCCGCCGACGGCGAGATCGGCGGCGAGGGCTGGTCGCTGCTCGACCGGGTCGTCGGCTGGGCCGCCACGGCCGGCCTTTACGTGATTCCCGACCTGCACGCCGCCCCCGGCGGCCAGACCGGCATCAACCACGACGACGGGCCGGGCTACCCGCTGATGTTCTACGTGCCGCGCCATCGCGATCTCACGGTCAAGCTGTGGCGCGCCGTGGCGCAACGCTATCGCGGCAACCCCACGATCCTGGGATACGACATCCTGAACGAGCCGATCGCCCCCTATCACGACGTGGCGACGCTGAACGCGCGGCTGGAGCCGTTCTACAAGCGGGCGACGGCGGCGATCCGCGAGGTCGATCCCCAGCGCATCGTGATCCTGGCGGGCGGGCAGTGGAGTTCGAGCTTCGCCATGCTCGGCCCGCCCTTCGCGAAGAATCTCGCCTACACCTACCATTCGTTCTGGGCCTCGACGCAGCGCGACTCGATCCAGCGGCACCTGAACTTCGCCAACCTCCACGACGTGCCGCTGTTCCTGGGCGAGACCGGCGAACTCACCGACGAATGGAACGAGGAATTCCGCCGCCTGCACGAGGCCCACGGGATCGGCTGGTCGTTCTGGACCTACAAGAACCTCGACACGCCCTCGACCATCGTGTCGATCCCGCGCCCCGAGGGCTGGAAGGAGATCGTGGCCTTTGCCGACGGTGCCGCGAAGGAGAAGCCCTCATCGGAAGTGATCGACCGTGCCGTCGCGCAGTATCTCGAGGGCATCCGTTTCAGGAACGGCACGGTGCGCTGGAGCTACCTGGCCTCGCTTGGCCTGAAGGGGGAGCCGTGACGGGCGGTGCAGGGCATCCGGCCGGCCGAGCGCGCCGCCATCAGCGCTCGCGATGCAGTTGTCCCGCAGCGGCCGAACGGCCGTTGCCGAGCAGGGTCTTCACTCTCATCGACACCGCATCGACGAAACGGATCCACGCGCCCCTGCTGCTGTTCGAGCGGGCATCCAGGGCGCGTCGCACCAGTGCCTGCGAATGGGCGTGACGCCACTCCCCGAACGCGGCGCGAATGGAGGGGGCCTCCTCGTCGAGGACGCGCTGGACGAGCTGGAGGATGTGGTTGCTGATCGGCTCCCAGTCCTTGGTCGAGGAATTGTAGGTGCCGCCCATGACCGTGGCATTTGAATGCTTGTTGGCGCCGTGCATGCGGTAGCCATAAAGCGCGTCGTGGATGGCGATGGAGCCGGTCAGCAGGCCCGCGAACGTCGACAGGTAGTAGTCGAGATAGAGCCTGAGATCGTTGTCCGGCAAGACGAGCACGAGGTCCACGAAGCTGCGACGGAACAGCATGCTCGCCATGCTGTTGGTGGCGCTGAGCGGCGTCCAGCGCGGATGGAAGGTCAGCCGGCCGTTCGCGGGGAAGGTGAATCCGCCGGTCGCCGCGTCGATCTTCGGCACGATGGCGGTGTCGAACGCCTTGTCGGTAGGGGCGGCGTGCTCGAACCACCAGGCCGTGCCTGCCAGCAGACGGTCGTCGGCGTCGATGATGTGCGAATCGCAGTAGGTGAGGGCGACGGGAAACTCGGCGTTCATGTGAACGCACAAATGTCTCTCTATGAAATTCTCATACCACTTGTCGTCGGAATCGAGGAAACCCACGAAAGGCGTGTCCAGCTGGGAGAGGCCGCGCTTGATCGCCCCGGTCTGTCCGACATTGGCGTCGAGGCGGACATAGTGGAACCTCGAATCGTCAAGCCGCGACAGGCAGGCCCGGATTTCCGCGTCCGAATTGTCTGTCGAGGCGTCGTCGACGACGATCGTGCGCAGGTTCCGGCAGGATTGGCGGGCGACCGATTCGATCGCCCGTCCCACGAAGGCGCCGTTGTTGTAGTTGGCAATCACCACACCGACCGGGGGCACTGAAGGCATGCTTTCCGTTTCCGTCTGCAGGGTTGGAAGTTTGGGGGCGATCGCACGGAATGTGCGGCGCCCTGAAGATGGTCGACGTTTAGGTGCACTGCAACCTCGAGCCGCCGCCGAACCGGTAAACTCGGCCGTTCCCAGCGTTTGGGGACCGTGAAATCTCCGTCAACAGGGCTCTTTTTGGTCGAAAGGGAGAGACAGCCGCGGTTTGCCGATGCTAGGTGGGCCCGTCGCCCCGCTGTCCGGAGACAGGGGCGGCCCATGAGGGATGTGACAAGAACATGACCCGGGCTCCGAAACCTGCCGCAGGATCGCCACGGACCGAACTGGCGGAGGCGCTCCGGTCCTGCCGCTCGTCCTATTTGGGCGTGGCCGTCTTCACGGCCATTCTGAACGTCCTCTATCTCACCGGCTCGTTCTTCATGCTCCAGGTCTACGACCGGGTGCTGCCGAGCCGCAGCGTACCCACCCTGATCGCGCTGTGCATCCTGGCTCTCGGTCTTTATGGCTTTCAGGCCATCCTGGACATCGTCCGCAACCGGGTCCTGATCCGGATCGCCGGCGGTTTTGCCGAGACGCTGGACCGGCGCATCTATCACCTGCTGGTCAAGCTCCCGCTCCGGGCGCCGCAGATGAACGGCTTCGAGCCGGTGCGCGACCTCGACCAGATCCGCGGCTTCATGTCCGGACCCGGTCCCGCGGCGCTGTTCGACCTGCCCTGGATGCCGCTCTATCTCGGCATCTGCTACCTGTTCCACCCGCTGATCGGCCTCACGGCGACGGTCGGCGCGCTGATCCTGGTGGCCATCACCTTCATGACCGAGGTCAAGGTCCGCCAGCCGTCGATCGAAGTCTCGTCGCTCTCCGGCCGCCGCAACAGCCTCGCCGAAGCCAGCCGCCGCAATTCGGAGGTCCTGCATGCCATGGGCATGGTCGGGCGGTTTGCCCAGCATTGGGCGGACTACGGGCGCCGCTATGTCGAGGCCCATCAGCGTGCGGGCGACATTACCGGCGGCATGGGCAGCTTCTCGCGGGCGCTGCGCATGGCGCTGCAATCGGCGGTGCTGGCGGTCGGCGCCTATCTGGTGATCAATGGGCAGGCGACCGCCGGCATCATCATCGCCGGTTCCATCCTCTCGGCCCGGGCGCTGGCGCCGATCGAGCAGGTGATCGCCCAGTGGCGCGTCTTCGTCTCGGCCCGCCAGAGCTGGCACCGCCTCAACAACCTGCTGACCCGTATTCCCGAAGACCGCGACGTGATGCAGTTGCCCAAGCCCAAGGCTTCTTTGTCGGTCGAAGCGGTCAGCGTGGCACCTCCGGGCGTGAACACGCTGGTGGCCCGTGACATCGCTTTCGGCCTGAAGGCCGGCCAGGGGATGGGGGTCATCGGTCCCAGCGCCTCGGGCAAGTCGTCTCTCGCCCGCACCCTCGTCGGCGTCTGGCGGCCCGTCACCGGCAAGGTCCGGATCGATGGCGCGACGCTCGACCAATGGTCGTCCGAGGCGCTGGGCGAACATATCGGCTACCTGCCGCAGGACATGGAGCTGTTCTCCGGCACGGTCGCGCAGAACATCGCCCGCCTGGAGCCCGAACCCGACGCCGCGAAGGTGATCGCGGCGGCGCAGGCCGCCGGCGTGCACGAGCTGATCCTCGGCTTGCCCAACGGCTACGAGACCGAGATGGGCGAGGGCGGCACCGCGCTGTCGGCCGGGCAGCGCCAGCGCGTCGGGCTGGCGAGGGCGCTCTACGGCGACCCGTTCCTGGTGGTGCTGGACGAACCCAATTCGAGCCTCGATCACGACGGCGAGGAAGCCCTGACCAAGGCCATCATGTCCGTGCGGGCACGTGGCGGCATCGCCATCGTGATCGCCCACCGGCCGAGCGCCCTGGCCGCCGTCGACCAGCTTCTGGTGATGCGCGGCGGCCGGCAGCAGGCCTTCGGTCCCAAGGATGCCGTCCTGCGGGAAACCCTGAAGGCGGCGACGCCGGTGGCGGCGGCGACGGCGGCCGGCCCGCCGTCTCAGTTGCGGGCCCCGGCGGCGCGAGCGCGAGAGCCATGACCCAGCCCGTATCCATCCCGGCCATGACCCGGAAACCTCTCATGATCGGTCTGGCGGCCAGCCTCCTTCTCGTCTTCGGGGTTGGGGGATGGGCGGCCACGACGCAATTGTCCGGTGCGGTGATCGCGTCCGGGAAGCTGGTCGTCGACACCAACGTCAAGAAGATCCAGCACCCGACCGGCGGCGTCGTGGGCGAGCTGCTGGTCAAGGAAGGCGACCGGGTGAAGCAGGGCGACGTGGTCGTCCGGCTCGATGGCACCCAGGCCAAGGCCAATCTCGGGATCGTGACCAAGGCGCTGGAGGAGCTGGCGGCTCGCCAGGCCCGGTTCGAGGCGGAGCGGGACAACGACAAGGACGTCGAGTTCCCGCCCGAACTGACCTCGCGCGCAGGCGATCCGGAGATCGCGCGCCTGATGAGCGGCGAGCAGAAGCTGTTCGAGATGCGCCGCACAGCGCGCGACGGCCAGAAGGCCCAGCTCCGGGAACAGATCAAGCAGCTCCACCTCCAGATCGACGGCATTCAGGCGCAGGAAGCTGCCAAGGGCAAAGAGCTGAAGCTGTTGGCGCAGGAGCTGGAGGGTGTCCGTACGCTCTGGAAGCAGAACCTGGTGCCGATCAGCAGGGTTACGACCCTGGAACGCGACTCGGCCCGTATGGAAGGCGAGCGTTCCGCCCTCGTCGCCTCGCTGGCGCAGAGCCGGGGCCGCATCGCCGAACTGGAACTCAAGATCCACCAGATCGACCAGGATCTCAGCAGCGAGGTCGGCAAGGAACTGGCCGAGATCCGCGCCAAGAGATCGGAGATGAGCGAGCGCCGCATCGCCGCCGAGGATCAGCTGAAGCGCATCGATCTCGTATCGCCGCAGAACGGCAAGGTGTTCCAGAGGAACGTCCATACGGTCGGTGGCGTGGTCCAGGCCGGCGAACAGCTGATGCTGATCGTGCCGGATTCCGACACGCTGATCGTCGACGCCAAGGTGGCGCCGCAGGACATCGACCAGATCCATGTCGGGCAGCACGCCGTCCTGCGCTTTGGGGCCTTCAGCCAGCAGACGACACCCGAAGTCAATGGCGAGGTGATCCATATCGGCGCCGACGTCACGCAGGAGGACAAGGCGACCGAGCCCTATTACTCGGTGCGCATCCGGGTTTCCGAGAGCGGGCTGGCCAGCCTCCAGGGACTGCAGCTCCTGGCCGGCATGCCGGTCGAAGCCTTCATCGAGACCACGCCCCGCACCGTGGCGTCGTTCCTCGTGAAGCCGCTCACCGACCAGCTCGCCCGCGCCTTCCGCGGGCGGTGAAGTCTTTCTGAGCACGACAGAATCACCACCACCAACCTCATGCTGAGGAGCGCTTCGCAGGAGCGCGTCTCGAAGCATGGGCACGAGCACCGCGTTTGTTGCCCATCCTTCGAGACGCGCCGCGGGGCGGCGCTCCTCAGGATGAGGCAAGTGCTTGAATCGATTCAGTTCATTTCCGGTCAGCCTCTCTGGATGAGGTCGTGCGGATAACTTGAATCGGATAGGCCTTAGGCTGCATCCCGCAGCACCATGTCGGCGGCCTTCTCGCCGATCATGATCGAGGGCGCGTTGGTGTTGCCGGAGGTCAGCGTCGGCATGATCGAGGCGTCGGCGATCCTCAGCCCCTCGATGCCATGGACGCGCAGCCGCGCATCGACCACGGCCAGGGGATCCGAGCCCATCTTGCAGGTGCCGACCGGGTGATAGGTCGTCTCGGCGGCGCGGCGCACCCAGTCGAGGATCTCGTCGTCGCTGTTGCCGCCCGGTCCCGGCGCGATCTCGGCCACCTGCAGCGGCGCCATGGCCGGCGCGGTCATGATGGCGCGGGCGATGCGGATGGCGCGCACGGTCAGCTCGCCGTCGATCGGGGCCGACAGGAAGTTGTAGCGGATCTCCGGCGGCCGCTTCGGATCGGCGGAGACGATGTGGATGGTGCCCTTGCTCTCGGGCCGCATCGGATGGGCATAGCAGGAGATGCCCGACTGCCGGGCGATCCGCGGCCCGCGGGGACCCGCCTCGGTGAACATCGGCACCCAGCCCAGCAGCAGGTCGGGCGCCTCGAGCCCGTCGCGCGAGCGCACGAAGGCGCGCAGCGGCGCGCCGACCATGGACAGGAGACTGTCGCGGTTCAGCGCCCAGCGCAGCGCCTGGTGCACCAGGCCGAGCCCGCGGCCGCGATCGTTGAAGGTGATGCCGCGCGTGCCGATGGTCCATCGCGTGCGCGGCGCATAGTGCTCGCGCAGGTTTTCGCCGACGCCGGGCAGCGCGTGGCGCACTTCGATGCCCAGCGCGCGCAGCCGGTCCGGCTGGCCGATGCCCGACAGTTCGAGCAGCTGCGGCGAGTTGATCGATCCGCCGCTCACCACGACGGCGCGGGCCGCCCGCGCCTCGCGCGGCTCGCCGCCCACCGAATAGCGCACGCCGGTGCAGCGCTGGCCGTCGAGCAGGAGCGATTCGGCCAGCGCGCCGGTCTCGATCCGCAGGTTGGGCCGCCGCTTCGCCGGATCGAGGTAGCAGCGGGCCGTGCTCATGCGCCAGCCTGAGGCGATGGTGGCCTGGCTCATGGCGATGCCGTCCTGCTTGGCCCCGTTGTAATCGGAGTTGTGCGGGATCCCGACTTCGCCGGCCGCCTTGATCACCGTGGCGTAGAGCGGACTGGCCGGCGCGGGATTGGTCACCTTCAGCGGGCCCGAGCGGCCGCGAAAGCGCTCGTCACCCTCCTCGTAGCTCTCCATGCGCTTGAAGAACGGAAGGACGTCCTCGTAGGCCCATCCCTGGTTGCCCATCTGCGCCCAGGTGTCGAAGTCCTGCGCCTGGCCGCGCACGAAGGCGAGGCCGTTGATGGCGCTCGAGCCGCCGAGCAGTTTTCCGCGCGGCACCGGGATGCGGCGGCCGTTGGTGCTGGGCTCGGGCTCGGAACTGTAGAGCCAGTTGACGGCCGGGTTGGTGATCAACCGCGAATAGCCGACGGGAATGCGGGTCCAGGGATGGCCGGCGGGCCCGGCTTCCAGCAGCAGCACCTTGTGGCGCGGGTCGGCCGACAGCCTGTTGGCGACGACGGCGCCCGCCGAACCGGCGCCGACGACGATGAAGTCGTATTCCATTGCGGCCAGTATGGCGCGCGGCTGCTCCGCCTGTCGACTGCCGCGACGATGGCCCGGCTTTACGCGGGCCGATGTTTGGGCATGATGCGGCCCCCGACAACCTCGAAGGAAAAAGCCATGCGTGGTGTCTCCCTCCTGCTTCCCCTCGGCCTTTCCCTCGCCTGTGCCGCCGGCATCGCGGTCGCCCAGCCGGCCGGGCCGGACATGACGGGCACCTGGACCGGCACCAACAGGAGCATCGTGAGCGGCCTGCCGGCTCACTTTCCGGTGACCGCGCCCTCGACGATCGTCGATGGCAACCGCCTGGTCGAACTGAAGGTCACGGTGCGGATCGACGGCCAGGACGAGGGACGGTTCTGGGGCACGCTCTCTTCCGAATCGAAGGCTGAGCCGATCATCGGCGTCATCGGGGCGGACGGGAAGCGCGTGCGCATGATCGGGCAGGGCGGTTCGGCGATCGAAGGCACCTTGCTGGACGACGGCTCGCTCGAACTCTTCTATACCGAGAACCGTGCCGGCGTTTCGGTCGCCGCCACCAATGTGCTCAAGAAAGCGAAATAGGACTCCCCTCGATGATCTCACGGAGAAGCATGCTGGCGGGCGGGCTCGCCCTGCCGGCGCTGGCGGGCTGCGGCGGCCAGCCGACCCAGACGGCGGCCTCCACGTCGGGCCAGACGCGGCCTGGCCTGGATGCAGTGATCGACATCAGCAACCACGTGACCGTCACCAGTTTCGCCGCGATCCGGCGCAGCAACATCCTGGGCATCATCCACAAGGTCAGCGAGGGCGGCGACTGGTTCGACCCGGCCTATACGGCACGGCGCCGCCAGGCCGAGGCGGCGGGCCTCTTCTGGGGCGGCTACCATTTCGGCACGCGCCAGTTTTCCGGCGAACAGCAGGCAGCCTCGTTCCTGTCGGCCTGCCAGCCCGGCCCGCAGACCGTGATGGCGCTGGACCTCGAACCGAACGACGCCAACCCGCGCAACACGATGCGGCTCGACCAGGCCGAGGCCTTCGTGCTGGCCGTGCAGAAGGCCACCGGGCGGCTGCCGATGCTCTACTCCCATCCCGCCTGGGCCGACGGCGAGATCTACGGCCGCCGCCGCATCAGCCTCGGCGCCAGCATCCGGCCGGGCTCGATCCTGGCGCGCTGCGAACTCTGGCTGGCCGACTATCGCGAGACGCCGCGCCTTCCCGTGGCCTGGGCGACCCGCGGCTGGAAGCTCTGGCAGTACGTCGCCGACGAGACCTCGCAGAACTTCGCCTTCGGCAGCGAACCGCGCCACGTCGAGGGCGTCGGCCACTGCGACCGCAACATGTACAACGGCGACGCCGCGAGCCTGAACCGCTGGTGGAAGAACGGCGGGCGGGGTTAAGGCGGATCATCCGCTTCCCCATTCAGATGCAGGAGTGTCCGGGGAAAGATTGAAGAGGTCCGGCAAATCGCCAGCAGCAGCAACGACACGTTACAATCCAGGGAGTGTCCGACTCAGGACCCCGAGTCTGGTCCAGCCGGCCCTATTTGTACGCACTTTGTCATCCCGAGCGCAGCGAGGGACCTTTGTCGGTGGCTCTAAAGGTCCCTCGCTGCGCTCGGGATGACAATTTTCCCCTATTCGAAGTCGCGCGTCATTTTCCCCGGACAGCCCTGCGCCGTCGCGGGCGGGGTAACCCCCGCCCTGGAGCGGCGCGCAGCGAAGTCGAGGGACCTCTTTTCGTTTCGACACATCGTGCGCCGGAAAAGAGGTCCCTCGACTGCGCCGCCCAGGGGCGGCTTCGCTCGGGACGACGGGTTTGATGATTAACGCGGAACCGCCAGCAACTCCGCGGCTACCAGATCGGGGGCCGAAATGATGCAGTTGTGACCCGCTTCGATCGAGCGGTAGCGGACATGCGGCATTGCCTGGACCTTCTCGTGCATGCCGGCCGACACCGGATAGCGCGGCTTGGTGCAGGCGATGTAGGTCATCGGGCGGCCGTTGCCGGCCGGATGATGCAGCGTGATCGGCTTGGTGTAGCAGGCGACGGGGTGTGGCGTGAGATGGCGGTGCGTCCACGCGGCCAGCTCCGGATCGTCGATGATCAGGCTGCCGACCGGCGCGAAGGGCAGCACCTCCGTGTCGTTCACGACCTTTATCAATTTCTTCCGCTTGGCCACGATCTCCGGCGGGATGCGGCCGAAGATCGACTGGCCGTCGGTTGCGATGCCGCCATCGATGATGACGAGATGGCCGATCCGGTCGGGGATGCGATCGGTAACGAGGGTGGCGATCAGGCTGCCGAAACTGTGGCCGACCAGCACGATGTCGCGCAGGTCTTCCTGCTCCAGGGTGGCGATCGTCTCGGCGAGAAAAACGTCGTTGTCGAGTTCGGGCGACAGTTCCGCCGCACGCTCGCCGATGCCGCGAAAGGGCAGGGCGCGGGCGTCGTGGCCCGCCGCCGTCAGCCGTTCGAGCACGAACTTCCAGGACCAGGCGCCCATCCAGGCGCCGGGAAGACAAACGTAGGTACGGGACTCACTCATTCAGCGCGCGCCGGCGGCCTCCAGGATCGAGGCGATCTCGCGCTGGCCGCGCTGTCGTGCGTGACCGAGCGGCGTGACGCCCTGGTTGTCGGGAAGATTGATGTCGGCGCCGTGCGCGAGCAGCAGGCGCGTGATTTCCATATAAGCAGGTCCGCCATCGCCCAGGATCGCCACCTCGAGCAGGGCGGTCCAGCCGAGCCGGTTCACATGGTTCACGTCGATCGCAGTCTTGAGCAGTTCGCGCACCGTCTCGACATGGCCGTGATGGCAGGCCGGGATCAGCGCCGTCCCGCCATAGCGGTTGGTGCTCGTGAGATCGGCGCCGGCCTGCAGGGTGAGCTTCAGGATTTCGAGGCGCCCCTCGGCGCCGGCCAGAAGGAAGGCGCTGTCGCGCTTCTCGTCCTGGGCATTGACGCTGGTGCCGGCGGCGATCAGGCGGCGCGCGGTCCCGATGTCGTTGCGCTGCGTCGCCTCGATCAGGGCACGTTCGTCTTCGGTGAGGGTCCGGGCTGTCACGGCACCACTCCATAGCAGAAGGAGCAGGGCAAGGACGAGGCGCGGCGTTTCGCGGGCTTTCATCGGCATGATACCGTGCCGCAAATCAACGGAGGATTCCATGGCCACCAATCGTCGCGTGCTGCTGAAGTCGCGTCCGCAGGGCGAACCGACGCCCGACAATTTCGACATTGTCGACCAGGCGATCCCCGAGCCGAAGGACGGCGAGTATCTGTCGCGCACGATCTGGCTGTCGCTCGATCCCTACATGCGCGGCCGCATGGCGGAGGCCAAGGGCTACGCGTCGAACGTCAATCTCGGCGACGCGATGGTCGGCGGCACGGTGGGCCAGGTGGTGAAGTCGAAGAACCCGCGCTTCAAGGAAGGCGACTATGTCGTCGAGTATGCCGGCTGGCAGAGCTACGCCGTCTCGACCGGCGACATGTCGATGAAGCTCGATCCCGACGCCGCGCCGCTCTCGACCGCGCTGTCGGTGCTGGGCATGCCCGGCATGACAGCCTGGTGGGGGCTGATGGAGATCGGCAAGCCCAAGGCGGGCGAGACCGTCGTCGTGTCGGCGGCGTCCGGCGCCGTCGGCTCGGTGGTCGGACAGCTCGCCAAGCTCAAGGGCTGCCGCGCGGTCGGGATCGCCGGTGGCAAGGAGAAGTGCGACTATGTCGTGAACGAGCTGGGCTTCGATGCCTGCGTCGACTATCGCGCGGCCGGCGGCAATCTGTTCAAGGAGCTGCGGGCCGCGGCGCCCAAGGGCATCGATATCTATTTCGAGAATGTCGGCGGGGCGGTGCAGGCGGCCGTCGTGCCGCAGCTCAACGACTTCGCGCGGGTGCCGCTCTGTGGCCTGATCTCGCAGTACAACGAGATGCAGATGAACCCCGGCCCCGACTGGCGCCTGCTGCTGATCAAGCGTGCCACGGTGACCGGCTTCATCGTCTCCGATCACTTCGGCCAGATGGCCGATTTCTGGAAGGAAGTGCCGGCCGCGGTGAAGGCCGGCAAGATCAAGTACCGCGAGGATGTCGTGAAGGGCATCGAGAACGCGCCCGAGGCCTTCATCGGCCTCCTGAAGGGCCGGAACTTCGGCAAGCTGCTGGTGCAGGTCGCCGAGGATCCGACCCGGAAGTAGTATCGACCCAAGAGATTCCGTCGTCTCGACCGGAGCGCCGCAGGCGCGGAGTGGAGAGACGACGGAGCTTTTTATTGGACTAACGTCATCCTGCTCTAGGCCACCGGGCGGTTCTTCAGAGCCAGCCCCATCGTCACCCAGCCCGACCCGATGAAGATCAGGTCGATGCCGAGGAAGATGCCCAGCACGAAGAAGCTGGAGGCCGGCCACTGGGCGATGATCATGGCGCCCAGCAGCAGGGTGACGAGGCCGGACACGACGACCCAGCCCCACGGCTTGCCGGCCGACTTCATGCTGAACGCCAGGAAGATGCGCAGCACGCCGCCGGCCACCAGCGCCGCGCCCAGCATCAGCGTGAGGATGGTGGCCGCCGCGAAGGGGTTGCCGATGGCGATGATGCCGGCGCCGACATAGAGCGCGCCGAGCAGCATCCAGAGGATGAACTTGCCCCAGCCCTTGACGCTGAAGGCTGCGACGATTTCCGCGGCGCCGCCCATGATCATCATGATGCCGACGATCATGACGGCCGAGGCGGTCGCGGCGACGGCGCTGCCCAGCGCGATGAAGCCGGCGATCAGGAACACGACGCCCAGCGCCACGATCCACCCCCACTTGGCGCGGAGAACCTTGAGGCCCTCCGCCAGATTGGGGGGAAGCGGACTGTTGGTGGACATTGTCATGGCATGCTCCTTCAGAGCGGAATGGACAATGTCAGGATACACCCGCCCAATGGCACTGTCGCTGGTTGTATGGGACACTCAAGTGTCACACGAATGCAGGAAGAGATGACCCAACCGAAGACCGAAGGCGCCGCGCCGCGACCCGCCACCACCGTGCTCCTGCTGCGTCCGTCGCAGCTGGGCGACGCCGCATCGCCGCTGGAGGTGTTCATGGTGGTGCGCCATCATCAGATCGATTCCTTTTCGGGCGCGCTCGTGTTTCCCGGCGGCAAGCTGGAGGAGGCCGATGGCGCCGCGTCGTTGCGGGCGCGTTGCGGCGGTGCCGACAAGATCGACGATGCCGAACTCAAGTTCCGTGTCGCCGGCGTGCGCGAGGCCTTCGAGGAATGCGGAGTCCTTCTCGCCCGCAAGCGCGGTCAGCGGGCGCTGATCGGGGCGGCCGACCTCAAGGGGATCGAGGAGCGCTGGCGCGTCAAGCTTGCCAAGGACCAGGCGAGCATCGTCGACATGGTCGAGGCCGAGGACCTGGAGATCGCGACCGAACTGATGACGCCCTATGCGCACTGGATCACGCCGACCTTCGTGCCGAAGCGCTTCGACACCTGGTTCTTCCTGGCCGAGGCGCCGGAGGACCAGATCGCCCTGCACGATGGGTCGGAGTCGACGGACTCGGTCTGGATCGGACCTCAGGAAGCGATCGAGGAAGCGAAGGCCGGCAAGCGGACGCTGGTCCACGCCACGACGAAGAACCTCGAGCTGCTGGCCGAGGGCAAGACGGTCGCCGGTGCGATCTCCGCAGCGAGTGCGCGCAAGATCGTCACGGTCCTGCCCTGGGTCGAGGTCAAGGACGGCAAGAAGTTCCTGCACATCCCCGAGGGCGCCGGGTACCGTAATCTGATCCGTGAGATGCCGGCAGGCGGTGGTGTTCCGCAGACTGGAAGATAATTTCGCTGAATGCGGCGCGCGGAAGAAAAGCGGCTCGCCCGAAACGGGCCGCCGCGCTAAGAGCGACGCAATAAACGCTCGTTCATGAACCGACTGCGGTCGGACCAGGTGGAGGAAGAAGAACGATGGTCGGAATCGTGGCCTTTGGCGCCTATGTGCCGCGCCTGCGTCTCAACCGTCAGGCCGTCTACGACGCCAACAAGTGGTTTGCCCCGGGCCTGCGCGGCCTCGCGAAGGGCGAGCGGTCGATGGCCAACTGGGACGAGGACTCGATCACCATGGCGGTCGAGGCGTCGCGCGACTGCCTGACCAGCCACAAGGCCGAGGATGTCCGCAACATCTACTTCGCCTCGACCACGCATCCGTTCAAGGATCGCCAGAATGCCGGCGTGATCGGCACGGCGCTGAACGTCGAGCAGAACCTGTCGGCCACCGACATCGGCGGCTCGCTGAAGGCCGGCACTTCGGCCCTCATCGCCGGCCTCAATGCCTCCCGGGAAGGCGCGCCGACGCTGGTCGCCGCCGCCGACAAGCGCATGGCCCGCGTGGCCTCGTCCGGCGAGCTGAACTACGGCGACGGCGCCGCGGCCCTGCTGTGCGGCACCGAGAACGTGATCGCCAAGCTGGTTGGCCATCACTCCGTGTCGATGGACTTCGTCGACCACTTCCGCGGCGACGAGTCGGACTTCGACTATGGCTGGGAAGAGCGCTGGATCCGCGACGAGGGCTACTCGAAGATCGTGCCGCCGGCGATCAAGGCGGCCCTTGCCGCCTGCAAGCTGAAGGGCACGGACATCACGCACTTCATCATGCCGAGCCCGATGCCGGCGGTGCCGAAGCAGATGGCCAAGATGGTGGGCATCGGCGAGGGCGCGGTGCGCGACCTGCTGGGCGCGACGCTCGGCGATACGGGTGCGGCCCATGCGCTGGTCATGCTGGTCGACGCGCTGGAAGCCGCCAAGGCGGGCGACAGGATCATGGTCGTCGCCTTCGGCCAGGGCGTCGACATCCTGGTGTTCGAGGTCACGGCCGAGAAGGACAAGCTTCCCGCGCGCAAGGGCCTGTCGGGCTGGATGGCGCGCCGGAAGGAAGAGAAGAACTATATGAAGTTCCTCGCCTTCAACGAGATGCTGCCGATCGACAAGGGCATGCGGGCGGAGTTCGACAAGAAGACCGCGCTGTCGGTCCTGTGGCGCAAGCGCGACATGATCTACGGGCTGGTCGGCGGCAAGTGCAAGGTCTGCGGCACCGTGCAGTTCCCGCGCAGCCAGGTCTGCGTCAATCCGAACTGCCACGCCATCGACAGCCAGGATCCCTACGCGATGGCCGGACTGGAATGCTCGGTGATGTCGTTCACCGCCGACTCGCTCACCTATTCGCCGGATCCGCCGGCGTATTACGGCATGATCACCTTCCCCGAGGGCGGGCGGTTCATGGCCGACTTCACGGACAGCGACAAGGATCAGGTGAAGGTCGGCGCCAAGATGCGCATGACCTTCCGCATGCGCGACAACGACCAGATGCGCGGCGGCTTCAAGCGTTACTTCTGGAAGGCCGCACCGGTCTGACTTTCATGTTCCTCTCCCCCGCTAGGGGGAGAGGCTAGGTGAGGGGGCTTTGAAGGTTCGTGTAACCCCCTCACCCAACCTCTCCCCCTAGCGGGGGAGAGGAGTAAGATTTCGAAGAGTTCAAGAGTTCAACCTCACCACCAAGGAGACCTGCAATGGCTCGTGGTATCAAGGACAAGGTCGCTATTCTCGGCATGGGCTGCTCGAAATTCGGTGAACGCTGGGACAGCGGCGCCGAGGAGCTGATGCTCGAGGCCTACAAGGAGTGTCTGAAGGACGCCGGTATCGATCAGAACCAGCTCCAGGCGGCATGGTTCTCGACCGCCATCGACGAGGTCCATGTCGGCAAGTCCGGTATCCCGCTGTCGACGACACTGCGCCTGCCCAACATTCCCGTGACGCATGTCGAGAACATGTGCGCGTCGGGCACCGAGGCCTTCCGCGGCGCCTGCTACGCGGTTGCTTCCGGTGCCGCCGACTTCGCGCTGGCGCTGGGCGTCGAGAAGCTCAAGGACACCGGCTACGGCGGCCTTCCCGGCGGCCGCGGCGGCCCGCTGCAGGTCCTGTGGAACGCCAACGGCACGGCGCCGGGCAACTTCGCCCAGCTCGCCACCGCCTACATGACCGCGCACGGCGTCTCGGGTGAGGACCTCAAGAGGGCGATCGGCCACGTCTCGTGGAAGAGCCACCAGAACGGCGCCAAGAATCCGAAGGCCCATCTGCAGAAGGCCGTCGAGATGGACACCATCCTCAACGCGCCGATGATCGCCTCGCCGCTCGGCCTGTTCGACTGCTGCGGCGTGTCGGACGGCGCGGCCGCGGCCATCGTGACGACGCCCGAGATCGCCAAGGCGCTCGGCAAGAAGGACATCGTCAGCGTCAAGGCGCTGCAGCTCTCGGTCTCGAACGGCTCGGAGTCGGGCCACAATTCGTGGGACGGCAGCTACTTCCACACGACGCGCATCGCTTCCAAGAAGGCCTACGAGGAAGCCGGCATCAAGAACCCGCGCGACGAAGTGTCGATGTTCGAGGTCCATGACTGCTTCTCGGTTACCGAACTGGTGACCATGGAAGACCTGCACATCTCCGAGACCGGCAAGGGCTGGAAGGACGTGCTCGACGGCTTCTACGACGCCGACGGCAAGATCCCCTGCCAGATCGACGGCGGCCTCAAGTGCTTCGGCCACCCGATCGGCGCTTCGGGCCTGCGCATGCTCTACGAGATGTACCTGCAGCTCCAGGGCAAGGCCGGCCCCCGCCAGCTCGCCAACCCGCGCATCGGCATGACGCACAATCTCGGCGGCGCGCCGCGCGAGAACATCTCGAGCGTCGCCATCGTCGGCCGCTACGAGTAGTCGCGAATCGCGAAGCCCTCTCTCTGACTCGAGGCAGTCGGGGAGAGGGCTTTTCTTTGCATCCGATCAGGAGGAGACGTTCATGGAGCTCGACAAGAAGCTCATCGGCCACGAGTTCACGCCGTTTACCGCCACCGTCGAAGCCGGCAAGATCAAGCTGTTCTGCAAGGCCATCGGCGAGGAAGACCCGATCTATTCCGACGAGGGGGCGGCCAAGGCGGCGGGCTATCGCGGCATCACCGCGCCGCTCACCTTCCTGCGCGCCCTGCAGGCCGACGATCCCAACAAGGGCGGGCTTCTGCGCCTGCTCAACGTCGATATCGGCCTGATCCTCCACGGCGAGCAGCACTTCGAATACCACGCACCGGTCGTGGTCGGTGACGTCGTCACCTGCCAGGAGAAGGTCGTCGACATCTACGACAAGAAGGGCGGCGCGCTCTGGTTCGTCGTCCAGGAGATGGAGATGAAGGACCAGGCGGGCAAGCTGCTGGCCAAGGGCCGCGGCGTCACCGTCGTCCGCAACCCCGACGCGGCGAAGAAGTAAGGGAGGCACTCATGGCAACTGCGACCGCTCCGAAATTTGCCGACGTGAAGGTCGGCGACGAACTGAAGCCGCTGGTGCTGCCGCCGATCAGCCGCCACCAGCTCGCCCTCTACTGCGGCGGCTCCGGCGACCACAATCCGATCCACGTCGACATCGACTTCGCCAAGAAGTTCGGTTTCAAGGATGTGTTCGCCCACGGCATGCTGTCGATGGCCTTCCTCGGCCGTCTCGTCACCTCGTGGGTCCCGCAGAAGCAGGTCCGCGGCCTCGGCACGCGCTTCACCTCGATCACCTGGGTGGGCGACGTCATCACCGTCTCGGGCAAGGTCACGGGCAAGCGCGAGAAGGACGGCGAGACGCTGGTCGATCTCGAGGTCAAGTGCACCAACCAGAACGGCCAGGACACTCTTCAGGGGACCGCCACGGTCGCACTGAACTGATCACCATCCACCTCACCCTGAGGAGCGCCACAGGCGCGTCTCGAAGGGTGGGCAACATTGCGACTGGTTCCCACCCTTCGAGACGCCGCGCTGCGCGCGGCTCCTCAGGGTGAGGCGTACTTTGAGGAGACAGACATGGGTCAGATGGACGGCAGGGTGGCGATCGTCACCGGTTCGGGACGCGGCATCGGCAAGGAGATCGCGCTGCGCCTGGTGCGCGACGGCGCCAGCGTGGTCATCAACGACATCGACGACGCGCCGGCCGAGGAGACGGTGGCCGAGATCAAGAAGATGGGCGGCAAGGCCGTCATGTGCAACGGCGACGTCGCCAAGCCGGATTTCGGCGATCGCATCGTCAAGACCGCGGTCGACGCCTTCGGCGGCTGCCATGTCGTGGTGAATAATGCCGGCTACACCTGGGACTCGGTCATCCAGAAGATGACCGACGAGCAGTGGTACGCCATCCTCGACGTCCACCTGACCGCGCCGTTCCGCATCCTCCGGGCCTTCCAGCTGCACTTCAAGGATGCCGTCGAGAAGGAGCGCGCCGAGGGCAAGCGCATCGTGCGCAAGGTCGTGAACATTTCCTCGACCTCGGGCGTCAACGGCAATGCCGGCCAGTCCAACTACTCGGCGGGCAAGGCGGGCATCGTCGGCCTGACCAAGACGCTGGCCAAGGAGTTCGGCCGCTACGACGTCACGGTGAACGCCGTGGCCTTCGGCTACATCCAGACCCGCCTCACCAAGCCGCTGGCCCAGGGCGAGTCCGGCGAGATCGAGGTCCAGGGCCGCACCGTCAAGATCGGCGTCCAGGGCGGCCGTCTCGCCGCGCTGAACCAGATGATCCCCCTGGGCCGCGGCGGCCTGCCCGAGGAGGCAGCGGGTTCGGTCTACCTGTTCTGCAGCCCCGACAGCGACTATGTCAGCGGCCAGTGCCTGGTCGTGAACGGCGGCCTCTGATCTTCGACGACGGACGCTCGATCAAAGGGTGGCCTGCGGGTCACCCTTTTTCGTTGTATGGATAGTGGGGCGACCTACGAGGGTGGATGGCGTTGAGGTCTCTTGAGATCGGTATTGTCGGCTGCGGCATCGCAGGGCAGGCAGCGGCCCGCTTTCTCGCCGATGCCGGACATGTCGTCACCTTGCTGGAGCGCTTTGAGCAGCCGCACGCGGTGGGGGCCGGCCTGCTGCTGCAGCCCACGGGCCTTTCGGTCCTGCGCGCCCTCGGCATCGAGCAGGACGCCCTCGCCGCCGGGGCTCGGATCGACGGGCTGGTGGGGGAGAATCAGTGGGGGATACGGGTAATCGATCTCGCCTATGGCGACCTGCACCCGGCGACGTTCGGCCTGGGAATCCGCCGTTCGGCCCTGTTCGACCTTCTGCACCGCCGTGTGCTGGTCTCGGGGGTCCGGCTGGTCACAGGCGTTGAAATCGTGGACGTCGAGCGCGAGGGCGCCCGGGCGGTTGCCCTCGACCGCAAGGCGGGCCGGCACGGCCCCTTCGACCTGCTGGTGGTGGCGGACGGTTCACATTCGGCGCTGAGGCAACGCGTGTTTCCCCGGTCTCGGGCACCCCTTTATCCTTGGGGCTGCATGTGGACGACCGTGCCCGATACCCAGGCCTTCGGTGCCGTACGCCTCCTGCGCCAGCGCTTCGCTGGCACGAGTAATATGATGGGGATTCTCCCGGTCGCGCCCCACAGGGTCACCCTGTTCTGGAGCCTGCCCACGGCCGAACTCGAGGCCGACCGGCCGCTCGATCTCGAGGCGATGCGGCGCGACGCCTTGTCGCTCTGGCCGGATGCGGCCCCGATCGTCGAGCGCGCAGTCGCTGCCGGCGATTTCTCGCGCGCGACTTACCGCCACGTGAGCTTGCCGCGCTGGGCCGAGGGCCCGGTCCTGTTCATCGGCGATGCCGCGCACGGCACCAGCCCGCAGCTGGGCCAAGGGGCCAATCTCGGCCTGCTCGACGCTCATGCGCTGGGGCGCAGCCTCGCCGAGGCCGGCGATCTTGCACAGGCGATGGACCTGTTCGCGCAGAGACGAGGTCCTCCCAACCGTTTCTACGGGACCGCCAGTCACCTGCTGACGCCGTTTTTCCAGTCGCACCATGATCTGCTCGCCATCCCGCGCGATCTCGTCCTGCCGCGCGCCTGTCAGATAGCGCCCCTCCGCCGGAGGCTGACGGGCGTGCTGGCGGGGCTGCGCCGCGGCTGGCGATCGGCCGATTCGCTCGACGCCGACGGCCGGTATCGGCTTTAGTCGCGTCGCGACAGAGCGGCCCAGCGGCCCGGCGTGATCCCGAAGCGGGCCGAGAAGTGTCGCGTGAGATGGCTCTGGTCGGCGAAGCCCGCGGCGGCGGCGGCCTCCGACAGGGCATGGCCCTCCACGATCAGGGCCTGCGCGCGCATCAGGCGCCGGCCGACCTGGTAGCGATGGGGCGAAGTGCCGAACGCCGAGCGGAAATGACGGGCAAGGGTGAAGCGGTCGAGCCCGCTCACACGTTCCAGCTCGTCGGAGCCCACGACACGGTGAGACTCGGCCATCAGGAAGCTGCGGGCCAGTCGCACCGCCCGAAAGGCGACGCTGCCCCGCCGCCGGCGAGGTCCGCCATCCCCGCGCCGCGCCAGGAGATCGGCGAGACGGCCGATCGTGGCGTCGATCGCCAGTGGCTCGAGCGGCTGCGGGAAATCGACAAAGGCTTCCTCGATGAGCCTCGCCGTCTCGGGATCGTGCCCGACCGCCTCCGTGACATGGGGCAGGCTCGCACCATCGAGCGCCTGGGTGATCGCGGCTGGATCGAGATAGAGCATGCGATAGGCGAAGGCGCGGCCTTCGCCGGCATGGCCGTCATGCGCCTCGTCGGGATGCAGGACCAGCACCTGCCGCGCCCGGCTCGCCCGCAGGCTGCCGCGATAGTGGAACTGCTGCACGCCGTAGAGGGTGAGCCCGACTCCGTAGGTCTCGTGCCGGTGCAGGTCGTAGGCATGGCCGCCGAACCGCCCTTCGAGGCGCTGCAGGCCGGACGCCGGTCGGTCGAGACGGATCTGGTCGACGGTCATGCACGAATGTTCAAGACGGTGGGAACAGCATGCCCCATATCGGCGGCATGATCTACGAAACCAAGACAGCCCTCGTGCTGCGCAAGGAACTGGCCGCCTGGCAGGTCGCCAATGTCGCGGCCTTCCTGGCGGGCGGCCTCGCCGGCACCCACGCCCATCTGATGGGCGAGCCCTATCGCGATGGCGGTGGGCGGGCCTACACCGCCCTGATCCGCGAGCCGGTGTTCGTCTACGGCGCCACGCTGGAGGAGCTTCGGCGGACGCACCAGCGGGCGCTGTCGCGCGAGCTGGTGCCCGCCATCTATATCGAGCCGATGTTCACCACGACCAACGACGCCGACAATCGCGCGGCCGTGGCCGCGGCGCCGGTCGATGCGCTGGACTTCGTCGGCATCGGCGTGCACGGGCCGCGCAAGGCGGTCGACAAGGTGGTGAACGGGCTGAAGTTCCTGGCTTAGGCTGGTCGCCGCGCTCGCATCAGGATCAGCGCTGACGCCGTGAGGTTGAGGCCCATGCAGACCGCCAGTGGCACGGTGTACCCACCTGAGGCGTCGCGCAGGACGCCCAGCAGGCCGGGTCCGAAGGCGTAGAGGGTCTGCATGACCGCCGTGGAAAGGGCGACGATCGCGGGGAACCGATCGGCTGTGAATTCACGCTGCACGATCATCGGCGACAGGGTGATGATGTTGCCCACGGCGAGCCCATAGGCGGCGCAGGCGCTGTAAACGGCGAGCGGCGTCTCGACGAATTCCAGCACGGCGATGGCGCCGGCCTGCACGAGAAAGCAGATCGCCGAGGCGCGGCGCGGCTCGAGGCGGTCGATCACCAACCCCAGCATGATGCGGCCGACGAGCGCCGTCACGGCGTTGATGCCGACGGCCAGGGCAGGATCAATCGCCGCTCCGCTCACAGCCGAACGAGAGATAACCAGCGGCACGAGATGTGTGAGGAAGCCGACCTGGGACGTCAGCACGAGGGCGAAGGGCGCAGCGATGCTCCAGAAATGCCACTCCCGCAGGGGCGCCAGCCGATTGAGCCGCACCGTCGCCGGCCTGGGCGACAGCGGTCCCCGGCGCACGAACAGGGCGACGGCGCCGGCGGCCAGGACGATGCCGACGGCCACCAGCAGCCGTTCGGCCGTCGCGAAGCCCAGCGCGGGGATGGCCGCGAGCAGGACCGGCGTGACGACGAGGCCCGCGAGGGTGGCGCCGCTCAGCGCGAGATTGAGCGCGAGGCCGCGCTTGCGGTCGAACCATTGGCCGACCGTGGCGGCGATCGGCGCCACGCTGGTGGCGTTCCAGCCCGGCGCCATGACGATGTAGAGCACGACCAGCTGCCACGGTTCGGTGACCGAGGGCAGCAGCATCAGGGAGACGGTCGTGATGGAGAGGCCGGCCAGGAACACGGTGCGCGGCCCGAAGCGGCCGATCGCCTCGGCGATGCGGGGCAGCAGCAAGGCGCCCAGCACGTAGTGCATGGTGACGACGGACGAGATGAAGCCGGTCGACCAGCCGTGCGCCCGCTGCAGTTCGACGAGATAGATCCCGTGCGCATAGAAGCCGAACCCCCAGGCGAACACGGCCGATACGAAGCAGGCGAAGACGACGCGCCAGGCGGCGGGAGATGTATCCGCGGCGGCCGTATCCGTCGTCATGGCCGGGACGCGCTCACGAGCGGCTGACGTGGGCCGAAACGCAGCGCCAGCCCTCCGGCCCAAGCTGCCAGTCGTCGGTGTACCAGCCGGCGCCGGTGCTGCCGTCGGCCTTCGTATAGCTGGTCCGCGCGTGGATGATGGCGAAGCCGCCCAGCAGGCGGATCTTCACGTCGTGCTCGCGAAGGTGCTTCACCGCCGAGCCGCGGCCGATCTGCGCCAGGAACGCGGCACGCTCGATCAGCGTGCCGTCGGGGTTGGTGTTGTGGAAATCGTCCGACAGATGCCGGTCGAACCACTCGACGTCGGCTTCCCCGACCGAACGCACGTAGTGGTGATTGAGCTCCCGCAGGGTCGCGAGATGCCGGGCCGTCGACTCGTCCGTCATGTTGTTTCCTTCCCGTGTCCGATCGGAAGCGTCCTTCACGACACGAAGAGACGCACGCCGACCGGCAGGGTGCGGGCCTTCTCGAGACCTTCCATCGTCGTGCGGTAGCCGAGCTCGATCGCGGCGTCGAAACTGGTCCAGTCGAGCAGGTCGATATGGGTCATCGGCGGCACGATCAGCAGCTCCGCGGCGGCGCGATCCTCGGCCGCGCGCGACGTGCTGGCGACCAGCGCCGAGCGCAGCAGGATGCGCACGATCGAGGGGATCGGCAGCGTCTCGTTGCGCTTCCAGACGAGGCGCCTGAAGAACTGCCAGGCCGACCAGGGTTCCATGACACCCTCGCCGGCGGCCAGCGCGCCGCCGGTATCGATGTCGACGCCGATGGTCACGCCGCGACCCAGCCGCTGCATGGCGCGCACGGGGAAATTGTCGATGACGCCGCCATCGACATGGACTTCGCCCGCCTCGTTGAAGGGCGGTATCACGCCGGGGATCGACACCGAGGCACGCAGCCACCGCCACAGCCGCCCGACCGTATGGATGTCTGCCTTGGAGGTCGTGAGGTTCGCGGTGATGCAGTAGTAGGGGAGGATCAGATCCTCGATGTCCTTCTCGCCAAAGGCCATGCGCAGCAGGCGCGTGACCCTGCGCCCGGCGAACAGCGAGATCAGCGGCACCGTGTAATCGCTGAGCGGATTGTTGTCGACGAAGGCGCGGCGGAAACGCGTGTCGAGTTCCTCGTCGTTCCAGCGGGAGGCGACGCCGGCCGCGACGATGGCGCCCATGCTGGTGCCGCCCACCAGGTCGATCGGCACGCCGCACTCGCGCAACGCCTTGACCACGCCGATATGGGTGAAGGCGCGCGCGCCGCCGCCCGCCATGACGACGCCCACGGCATGACCGGTGAGGATGCGCGCCAGCCGGTCGATGTCGGCAGGAATGTCGAGGCGAACATGATGGTGGTTGCCGTAGAGGCCGCCCGCCAGCAGCGGAGCGGTGGAGCCCGCCTTCGGTTCGTGACCCTCATGCAGCAGCACCAGCTCGCGGCGCCGGTGGAACACCGCGCCGCTCTGCGCCGTCTCGATTTCAAAAGGGACCTTGGTCGGAGCGTCGTTGTCGGCATTGCGCATCACGACCAGGCAATCGGCCTGGCGCAGGCAAAGCTCGGTCCACGGCGTCAGGGTCGGATCGGCGCGGTAGAGCACGAACGACGATTCCATCTCGCAGCGCGCGAACCATTCGGGCTCCTGGTCGAGCGATTCCGACCCCAGCATCTGCACCTGGGTGCCGATGCGGCCGAGCGCATTGGCCAGCATCACCGCGAAACGCGCCGAGGGAACGTCGGGGCCGCTGGGCAGCAGCGCGAAGGTACGCGGCTGGCGGCGCCCGCCCCTGGCGTCCTGCGCATTGCGCGCCACGACGCTGCGCATCAGCGCCGGCAAGACCTCCGGATGGTTCGAGGTGAGGGTGTGGAAGCTGGTCTGGGGCAGACGCCAGACCTCGCTGTCGCGCAGCGCCGCCACGCTGCGCGTGCGCTTGCCCTGCGACAGGAGCGACATCTCGCCGACGAGATTGCCCGGCGGGATCTCCGCGATCAGCACGGGCTCGCGGGCGTCGCCGGCCTCGTGATGGCGAAACACCCCGAGAGAGCCGCTCGTCACGACATAGACGGCGTCGGCCGGCTCGCCCTGGCGGAACAGCGGCGCACCGCCGGGCAGCACCAGCAAGGTCAGCTGGTGCTCGACGGCGGCCAGGGCTTCGGGGGCGAGGTCGGCGAACAGCGGAGTCTGCTGCAGCACCTTCTGCAGCCGCAGCCGGGCGGTATCCTCGCTCGGCACGGCGAGGCTCATCCCCTGGTCATCCCCTTCAGCGCCCAGCCGATCGTCTGGTCGGCGCGGGCCCAGACCATTTCCCGCCACTTGTCGCCGGCCGGGAAGAAACGCTCCTTCATGTCCGCCTTCAGGGCGCGCCCCCGCGCCGAGCCGGGGTCGCCGCGATGATGCAGCCAGTTGTCGGCGCGCACCGCGTTCAGCACTTCCGGCACCGGATAGGTGCCGTATTCGAGCGCGACCGGCGTCACCTCGGCATCGGGCAGCTCCTGCGGGAAGGCGTCGGTCATGACGCCGACGACCACTGCCGAAGTGGAAGTGCCGCCTTCCGGCGAGGTCATCTCGTCGCCGTACCAGGCCTTGGCGCGGGCGAATGACCTGGCGGCGGGCGACACCGCGCAGATCAGTTCGCCATGGCCGAACGGGCCGAGGCCGGTATGGAAATCGATGATCCCGACTCTCTTGGCCCGCGACAGCTCCTCGCGGGCGATGGCGCGGATCGTCCGGTTGCTCCAGCTGGGCGAAGTGCCGCCGAAGAAAATGCCGTCGGGGTGGGTATACTGGCCGCCGCTGATCGCGCTCTGCAGGCCGAAGGCGCCGTGCTTCTGGGCATAGGCCGCGAACACGCGATCGGTCTCGGCCTTGCTTGCCTCATCCCAGTCGGTCGGCAGAACGGCGTCCGCAATGGCGAGATAGCCGTCGTTCGCTGGATAGCCCTTGTCGTGATCGACGAAGTTGCGGTTGAGATCGACATTGTCCTCGGTGACGCGGCGCGTCCACGCGAAGCCATAGGGATTGAGCGCATGGATCAGCAGCGCCCCCGTGCCGGGCGGCAGCTTCGCCGGCCCGCCCGAGCGCATCCAGGCGATCTCGGCGCCCGATCCGCAATGGCCCTCGACGCCGTGCGTGCCGGCGATCAGCACCAGCATGTTCGCGGCATCCGCCGGCCCGAAGCGCGCCGTGTCGAGATAGAGCGTCTCGCCATTCGGACCGCGCGCCTTCGGATTCAGCCACGAACGCAGGGCTCCTCCGGCCTGGGCGGCGGCACCGCAGAACTTGGCGCGCGCCTCGGCATAGGTTTCAGAGAAGCACCCGGAAACTGAAAACATGCATTTCCTCCGGCCGGCATCGTAGCCGGTTTGCCGACGAGGCGGAAAGCATGTCGGACAACAATGCCTCACCCTGAGGACCGGTCCGAAGGACCGCGTCTCGAAGGGTGGGGAACGAGCACCATGTCTGTTGCCCATCCTTCGAGACGCCGCGCTCTGCGCGGCTCCTCAGAATGAGGTCCGTCGGCTCGGCCTCTAGCTGTCGTACTGCAGCAGCGTTTCGACCGGCGGCGTCAGTCTCTTGCGGCCTTCGAGGAAGGTGAGCTCGATGAGGACCGCGGTCGCGGGCACCACGGCGCCGATGGTTTCCAGCAGGTTCACGGCGGCGCCCATCGTGCCGCCGGTCGCCAGCAGATCGTCGACGAGGACGACCCGGGAGCCCTTGTGCACGGCGTCCTGCTGGATCTCGATCGTGTCGGTGCCGTACTCCAGCGCATAGGTGTGGCGTACTGTCGTGCCCGGCAGCTTGCCCTGCTTGCGCATCATCACGAAGCCGGTGCCGAGCGCGAGGGCAAGCGGCGCGGCCAGCAGGAAGCCGCGCGATTCGATTCCGGCGAGTGCGTCGGGCTTGTGCGGCCGGATCAGGTCGGCGAGCCGCTCGATCGCGGTGTGCCAGGCCTTGGGATGCGCCAGCAGGGTCGAGATGTCGTAGAAGAGGATGCCCGGCTTGGGGAAGTCGGGGATCGAGCGAATGTGCTGCTTGAGGTCGATATCCTTGGACATTCTGTCTCCTGCGATCAGCTGTAGGCCGGCGGCGGCACGAAGCCGCGATATTCCTTCTCCAGCAGCTTGGCGAACTGGATGCACTCGTAGTCGCCATACTGGCGGCCGATGATCTGCACGCCGATCGGCAGGCCTTCCTTGCTCTGCCCGATCGGGGCGGCGGTCGAGGGCAGCCAGGTGACGCCCGAGTAGCCCGCCCAGAAGATCTGGTCGACGACCGGCACCTTCTTGTTGTTCACGACGATCGTGCGCTTGTGGCGCAGCCCTGCCTGATCGTGCGGGAAGGCCGCGGTCACGGCGACCGGGCACAGCATCAGGTCGTAGTCCTGGAAGAACGAATCCCAGGCGTGCCGCATCCTGTGGCGCTTCTCGTTCAGCCCGAGCCAGGCACGATGCGATAGCGAGTTGCCCCGCTGCATCTGCGCGAAGTAGCTCATGTCGTCGGCCGGCAGGCTGGCCGCGTCCTTGACGGCCTGTTCGTAGACCGCGTCGCTCATGCGGCCCGACGTCGCCGCGCGCAGCAGCCGGATATAGACGTCGTTCAGTTCCGTCGTGTCGATCTCGGGCCGTGCCTTGTCGCTCACCTTGACCTTGTTCTTGGCGAGGAACGAGGCGAGCTTCGAGATCTGCTCCTGCACAGAGTCGTCAACTTCGGCATTCGGGTCGGTCAGCAGCACCGCGACCTTGAAGTCGCGCAGCTGGGTCTTCTTCGAGCGGGGCAGGGTGAGCGTCCAGCCGCGGCCGTCGATCGCATCGGGACCGGCCATCGCGCTGAGCGCGATCTCGAGATCCTCCGCGCCGCGCGCCAGCGGACCGACCACGCCGATATCGCCGTAGGCGACCGCGCCCGCGAGGGCATGGCCCTTCGGCGAGACGACGCCCCAGCTCGGCTTGTGGCCCCAGACGCCACAATAGTGGGCGGGATTGCGGATCGAGGCGCCGATGTCGCTGCCGGCCTCGATGCCGGTGAGACCGGCGGCCAGCGCCGCCCCCGACCCGCCCGAGGAGCCGCCCGGCGTGCGGCCGAGATCCCACGGGTTGTTGGTCGAGCCGTAGACCTCGTTGTAGCTCTGCCAGTCGGCGAGGTTCAGCGGCACGTTTGTCTTGCCGAACAGGGTGACGCCGGCATCGGTCATGCGCTGGGCGACCAGCGAGTTCTGCGCCGCGACCGTGTCCTTGAAGGCGGGATCGCCCCAGGTCGTGGGCAAGCCCGCGACGTCGAAGGATTCCTTGATCGTCATCGGCACGCCGTGCAGCGGTCCCAGCTTCTTGCCGGCCCTGACCGCGCGGTCCGCCGCCTTGGCGCGCTTGCGGGCGCCTTCGATGTCGGTGGCGATGATGGCGTTCAGCTCGGGATTATAGGCCTCGACCCTCTTCAGGTAGAGGTCGAGCAGTTCGAGGCAGCCGATCTTCTTCTTCCGGACCGCAGCGGCGAGCTGCTTGGCGGTCTGGAACGGGAGGGCGAGGGACATGGGGGGCTGGGCTTCCGCAACGGGGATGGACGAGATCCAAGCCCGTACCATATTGTCCGGCCCGCCGTGAAGAAACTCCCCGCCCGAACCATGCACCTCGCCATGCCGTTGGCCCTGACCTTCGTCATGACCTTCATCGTCTCCGGCATCGCCACGATCCGGGCGATGGGATTCGAGACGGGCATGACCGCCCGCTGGATGGAATCGTGGATGGCGTCCTGGATGGTCGCCTTTCCGACCATGCTGTTCCTGATGCCGGTGATGCGGCGGCTGCTGTCGCGGCTGATCGAGACCCGGTAGCGCTCAGGCCATTTGCTAACGGGGGCGGGGACGCGGGCGGGCCGTTGGCTCGGCGACCAGCGGATCGTCCGGCCAGTAATGGCGCGGGTAGCGGCCCTTGAGTTCGGATTTCACGGCCTTGTAGCCGTTGGCCCAGAAGCTCGCGAGATCGCGCGTCACCTGGACCGGCCGGCGTGCCGGCGAGAGCAGGTGGATGGTGAGCGGCACCTTGCCGCCGGCAATGCGCGGCGTTTCCGTGAGCCCGAACATCTCCTGCAGGCGGACCGACAGCGTCGGCTCGTCCGGGTTGGCATAGTCGATCGCTACGCGCGACCCGCTCGGCACTTCGATGTGCGTCGGCACCAGCCGCTCGACCTCGCGTTGCTTCTCCCACGGCACCAGCGTCTTGAGCGCCGTGGCGAGATCGATGCGGGCGAGATGATCCTTGCGCGACACGCCATCAAGAGAGGGGCCGAGCCAATCCGCCAGTGATGCCAGCAGGGCGGCGTCCGACAGGTCGGGCCAGTCCTCGCCGGCATGGCGGCGCAGGAAGCCGATGCGCTCGCGCCAGCGCACGAGATCGTCGCTCCAGGGCAGGGCGCCGAGTCCGAGTTGGCGCACGCCGTCGAGCATCGCGGCCTGCACCTTGTCGGGATCGGGGTGGCCGAGCGGCTTGTCCTCCAGCGCGAGCGCGCCCAGCCGGCGACGGCGCCGCACCAGCACCGCGCCGTCGCGCGCGCTCCACTGCACGAGCTGCTCGTCGACGATGCGGTCGGCGTAGAGATCTTCGATCTCAGCGGCCGTGATCGGCGCGGCGAGGAAGATTCGCGATTCCTGCGCCGAGCCGTCGAGATCGGCGACGACGAGGAACTCCTCGTTGGCCATCGGATCGCCTTCGGGCAGCGCGGCACCCCGGCCGCCCGACAGGAGATAGCGCCCGGCCGTGCCGGGGCGGCGGCGGCCGATCCGGTCGGGATAGGCCAGCGCCAGCAGCGGCCCCGTCATCGCGATATCGGGTCGTTCTTCGCCGCCGTTACGCGGCATCAATCGACGTGCCGACTCCTGGATCAGGCGCAAGGTACCGTCGCGTCGTCCGCTCAGCGCGATGTCGACCCGGTGCCTGAGATCGGCGTCGCGCTGGCCGGGCGGCAGGCGCAGGAAATCGCGTTCGCCCAGGATCGCGGCCAGCAGCGCGGCGACCTTGCCTTGTCGCAGCTCGCGGCCCTTGAGAACGAGATGGGCGATGCGCGGATGCTGGCCGAGACGCACCATGGCGCGGCCGTGTTGCGTGATGGCGCCGCCCGTGTCGATCGCACCGAGATCGGCCAGCAGCGCCCGCGCGGTGGCGAGCGAGGCGGCAGGCGGCGGCGTCAGCCACGGCAGGCTCGCGGCATCGCTGGTGCCCCAGGCGGCCAGCTCCAGCGCGAGCGGCGCCAGGTCGGCATCGAGAATCTCGGGCGGCGTGAAGGGCAGCAGCCCGCGCTGCGCCTGCTCCGGCCACAGGCGATAGCAGATGCCGGGTTCGAGACGACCGGCGCGACCGCGGCGCTGGTCGGCCGAAGCCTGGCTGACACGCACGGTCTCGAGCCGCGTCATGCCCGAGCGGGGCGAGAATTTCGGCACGCGCATCTGGCCGCTGTCGATCACGATGCGCACGCCCTCGATCGTGAGGCTGGTCTCGGCAATCGACGTCGCCAGCACAACCTTGCGCCGGCCCGGCAGCGAGGGCGCGATGGCGCGGTCCTGGTCGGCGGGCGACAGGTCGCCGTAGAGCGGCGCCACGTCGACATCGGCGCTGATGCCCTGCAGCCGCTCCTCGACCCGGCGGATCTCGCCGACGCCCGGCAGGAACACGAGCGCGCTGCCGGTTTCCTCGGCCAGCGCGCGGCGCACGGCGGTCGCGACGGCGTCCTCGATGCGGCCGGCGGACTCGCGATCGAGATAGCGCGTGTCGACCGGGAACATGCGGCCCGCGCTCTCGATGACGGGCGCGCCGCCCAGCCGCGCCGAGACCGGGCCGGGATCGAGCGTCGCCGACATGGCCACCACGCGCAGATCCTCGCGCAGGGCGCTCTGCGCCTCGCGCACCAGCGCGAATGAAAGATCGGTCTCGAGCCCGCGTTCATGCAGCTCGTCGAAGATCACGCAGCCCACCGCATCGAGCGACGGATCCTCCTGCAGCAGACGCAGGAACAGGCCGTCGGTGACGACCTCGATGCGGGTGCGCGGGCCTACCCTGGTATCGAAGCGGACGCGATAGCCCACGGTCTCGCCGACCGCTTCGCCCAGGGTCGCCGCCATCCGCCGGGCGGCGGCGCGCGCGGCCAGCCGTCGCGGCTCCTGCATGACGATCCTGCGGCCGCCGAGCCACGGCGCATCGAGCAGCGCCAGCGGAACGCGCGTCGTCTTGCCGGCGCCGGGCGGCGCCACCAGCACGGCGGCATTGCCGGCCACCAGCGCGGCCGTGAGACGCGGCAGCGCCTCGTCGACGGGAAGCGGCTCCATCGATCCCCTTGTCATGGGGCGGGTGGATGGACGGAAAGACGGGGCGGGTTCACTCTGGGCTTTTACGCTTGAGGTCGTCCAATGTCTGTCGTCGTCGAAGCTCTGGATCATATCGTCATCAACGTGCGCGACGTAGAGGTCGCGGCCGCCTGGTACGAGCGCGTGCTGGGCATGACGCGCAAGCTCACCGAACCGTCGCCCGGCCGGACGGTCACCTCGATGCATTTCGGCCGCCAGAAGATCAACCTGCGGCCTGAGACAGCCACACAAAAGCAATGGTTCACGGGCAAGAGTGTGGCGCCGGGCAGCGACGATCTGTGTTTCCTGACGCGGTCGACGCCGCAAGCGGTGGCCGACCATTTCCGGAGCTGCGACGTGGCAATCGAGCTGGGACCGACCGAAAAGAGTGGCGCGATGGGCACGATCCTCTCGGTCTATTGCCGCGATCCCGACGGCAACCTGATCGAGGTTTCGTCCTACAAGTAGGCTGGAGAGGAAATGACCGCGCCGTTCGACGCCTTCGTCCGCTCGCTGCGACTGCAGACGCCGCTGCGCGCCGCCATCACGGCGGCCTATCGCCGGCCGGAGCCGGAGTGCGTGCCGCCGCTGCTCGATCTTGCAACCCTGACGCCCGCAGCGACGGCCAGGGCACGCGCGCTGGCGCGGCGGCTGGTCGAAGCCCTGCGCGCCAAGGTGCCGTCGGGCGGCGTCGAGGGGCTGATCCACGAATATGCACTGTCCAGCCAGGAGGGCGTGGCGCTGATGTGTCTCGCCGAGGCGCTGCTGCGCATTCCCGACGACGAGACCCGCGACGCGCTGATCCGCGACAAGATCGGCAGCGGCGACTGGCGCGCCCATCTTGGGCAGAGCCCGTCGCTGTTCGTGAACGCCGCCACCTGGGGCCTGATGCTGACCGGCCGGCTGACGGCGACCAGCAGCGAGACTGGCCTCTCGGCCGCGCTCACGCGGCTGATCGCGCGGGGCGGCGAACCCTTGATCCGGGGCGGCGTGAACATCGCGATGCGCATGATGGGCGAACAGTTCGTGGCCGGCCAGACGATCGAGGAGGCATTGGCCAACGGCCGCCGCTTCGAGGAAGAGGGCTTCCGCTATTCCTACGACATGCTGGGCGAGGCGGCGATCACCGCCGCCCAGGCCGAGCATTACCGCCAGGCCTACGAGCGGGCGATCCACGCCATCGGCCGCGCCTCGGCCGGGCGCGGCATCTACGAGGGCGCGGGCATCTCGCTCAAGCTGTCGGCGCTGCATCCGCGCTACAGCCGTTCGCAGGTCGAGCGTGTCCACGCCGAACTCTATCCGCGCCTGCGCGACCTCGCCGTGCTGGCGCGCACCTACGATATCGGCGTGAACATCGATGCGGAGGAGGCCGACCGGCTCGAAATCTCGCTCGACCTGCTGGAGCGGCTCTGCTTCGAGCCCGCGCTCGAAGGCTGGAACGGCATCGGCTTCGTGGTGCAGGCCTACAAGAAGCGCGCCGCCTTCGTGATCGACCATCTGATTGATCTCGGCCGTCGCAGCCGCCACCGGCTGATGATCCGGCTGGTGAAAGGGGCCTACTGGGACAGCGAGATCAAGCGCGCGCAGGTCGACGGGCTGGAGGACTTCCCGGTCTTCACGCGCAAGATCCACACCGACGTTTCCTATCTCGCCTGCGCCCGCAAGCTGCTGGCTGCGCCGGAAGCGGCCTTCCCGCAATTCGCCACGCACAATGCGCTGACCCTGGCGTCGATCCACGCCATGGCGGGCGAGAACTTCTATGCCGGCCAGTATGAGTTCCAGTGCCTGCACGGCATGGGTGAGCCGCTCTACGAGGAAGTGGTTGGGCGGGAGAAGCTCAACAGGCCCTGCCGCATCTATGCGCCCGTCGGCACGCATGAGACTTTGCTGGCGTATCTCGTGCGTCGCCTGCTCGAGAACGGCGCGAACACCTCTTTCGTAAACCAGGTCGCCGATCCCGACCTGGCCATCGACAGCCTGCTGGCCGATCCGGTCGAACGCGCCCTCAGTCTCTCGCCGGTCGGTGCGCCGCACCCGCTCATACTCTTGCCGCGCGACCTGTTCGGGCCGACGCGTGCCAATTCGCGAGGCCTCGATCTGGTCAACGAAGGCGTGCTCGCCGCGCTGGCGCGTGAGCTGGTTGCCGGCGCCTCGACGATGCTGCGGGCGACTCCGATCCTGGCCGACGGTCCGCGCGATGGCACCCCACGCGAGGTGCACAGTCCCGCGGACAGGGGCGATCTCGTCGGCACCGTCGTCGAAGCGACGCCTGATCTGGTCGACGAAGCCTGCGCCGAGGCCGAGCCGTGGTCGGCTTCACCCGCTGATCGCGCCTCGACCCTGCGTCGGGCGGCCGACCTGATGGAAGCTCGGATGGAAAGGCTGTTGGGGCCGATCGTGCGCGAGGCCGGCAAGACGCTGGGCAACGCGGTGGGCGAGGTGCGCGAGGCGGTCGATTTCCTGCGCTATTACGCGAACTGCATCGAGGGGTTCAGCAACGCAACGCATCGGCCGCTCGGTGTCGTCGCCTGCATCAGCCCGTGGAACTTTCCGCTCTCGATCTTCACCGGACAGGTCGCAGGCGCGTTGGCCGCAGGCAATGCCGTCATTGCCAAGCCGGCCGAAGAGACGCCCCTGATCGCGGCCCTTGCCGTGGCGATCCTGCACGAAGCCGGCGTACCAGCCACGGCGCTGCAGCTCACGCCGGGCGATGGCGAGATTGGGAAACGACTTGTCGCCAACGAGACGGTGGCGGGCGTGGTCTTCACCGGCTCGACCGAGGCGGCGCAATCGATCAACCGCACCCTGGCGCGGCGTCTCGGTGCCGGGGGCAGGCCCGAACCGCTGATTGCCGAGACCGGCGGTCAGAACGCGCTGATGGCAGATTCCTCGGCGCTGCCCGAGCAACTGGTGATCGACGTGCTCGCCTCGGCGTTCGACTCGGCCGGCCAGCGCTGCTCGGCGCTGCGCGTCCTCTGCTTGCAGGACGAGATCGCCGACAAGGTTGTGCCGATGCTGCAGGGTGCGATGGCGGAGCTGGGGATCGGCAATCCGGACCGGCTCTCGGTCGATGTCGGCCCCGTCATCTCGGCGGAGGCCCAGAAGCGGCTGCTCGACCATATCGACCGCATGCGTGCGGCCGGCCATCGCGTCCACCAGGTGCCGCTTCCCGACGACGTGAGGTGGGGGACCTTCGTGCCGCCGACCCTGATCGAAATCAGCTCGATAGCGGATTTGCCGGGAGAGGTTTTCGGCCCGGTGCTCCACGTTCTGCGCTATCCCCGGGAAGAGATGGAGGAGGTGATCCGCGCGGTGAACGCGACAGGCTTCGGCCTCACGTTCGGCGTGCACAGCCGCATCGACGAGACGATCGAGCGGGCCACGGCCGCCAGCGCCGCCGGCAACCAGTACGTCAACCGCAACATGATCGGCGCCGTCGTCGGCGTGCAGCCGTTCGGCGGGCATGGCCTGTCGGGCACCGGCCCGAAGGCGGGCGGGCCGCTCTACGTCCACCGCCTGCTGGCGAGCGGGCCGGCCGCCGAGGCGGCGGAGGGCGAACTCGCCGGCCCGGTGGGCGAACGCAACGTCTATGCGCGTCGCCCCAAGGGTGCGGTCCTCTGTATCGCGGCGGATCCGGCGGAATTGGCCGTGCAGCAGGAGCTGGTGCGGTCGACCGGCAGTCGCGTCGCCGCGAGCGAAGCCGGCGACATTGCGGCCGTCCTGTTCTCGGGCGAAGAAGAGGACTTTCTCGATCTCACCCGTCGCATGGCCGATCGGCCGGGCCGTATCGTCCCGGTTCATGTCGCGCCCTATTCGCGCGCGCTTCTGTTCGACGAGGTGTCGCTCAGCGTCAACATCGCCGCTGCCGGCGGCAACGCCAGCCTGATGGCGATCGGCTAGCGGTCGCGTCCTGGGCTCAGTACAGGCCGTACTTCTTCGGCGGGCCGGGGTGGTTCACGCAGAGCATCTCGGGCGAGGTGATCGGCCCCATCTTGATGCGTTCTTCCTCGCACTTCTCGTAGGTGAAGGGGCCGCCGAACACCTTGGGACCGCCACCGACGATGATGTAGGACTTTTCGAGGTACCAGCCGGGGCCGGTATAGGCCTGGCTCGCGCCGGGCCCCGTGCAGGCCCCCAGGGGAATGGCCAGGGCGGCGGCCAGCAGGGGAGCCGTGAGCAGGGTCGTCCAGCGACCGATCGAAGGTTCCGACATCAGCGCAGCCTCTCCCCGGGGCAATGAACGCCGCCCCTCTCCGGCGGGCAAATTAGGCCATGGGCGCGGCCTCTTCAATGCACCGCGGAGTGCTGCCGCCAAACTCAATCGAATTCAAGCCGATAGCGTCGCTTTCTCAGGTCGGCTCTCGCGATGCAACGAGGGCTTTCGTTTGCAGGGCCGGCCGGGCTAATAATGCCGCGATAAGCGAACGCATCCGGGGGGGATGCTGGGCCAGCTAGCGCGCCAGCAGGGTAGAATCATGGCATTGCCTGAGAAGCAGGGACTGTACGACCCACGCAACGAACACGATTCCTGCGGCGTCGGCTTCGTGGCCGACATCAAGGGCCGGAAAACGCACGCCATCGTGCGCCAGGGTCTTCAGATCCTGGTCAATCTCGACCATCGCGGCGCCGTTGGCGCCGATCCGCTGATGGGCGATGGCGCGGGCGCGATGATCCAGATTCCGGACGCGCTGCTGCGCGACTGGGCGCGCAAGGAAGGCGTCGACCTGCCGGAGCCCGGCCACTACGCCGTAGCGATGTGCTTCCTGCCGCCGGATGAGAAGGCAAGAGCGTTTGCAATCAAGCGGTTCGAGCATTTCATTAAAGTAGAAAAGCAGAAGCTGGTTGGGTGGCGTGACGTGCCGACCGACCTCACGGGTCTCGGCAAGGCGGTCATCGAATCTATGCCGGTCATCCGCATGGCGATCGTTGGCCGGGGCACGAAAGTCGCCGACCAGGACGCCTTCGAGCGCAAGGTGCTGGCAATCCGCAAGCAGACCCAGAACCCGCTGGCCGATCTGGAGAAGAAGCACAAGCTGCCCGGCCTGTCGCAACTCTACATGCCGTCCTTCTCGTCGCGCACCGTGGTCTACAAGGGTCTGCTGCTCGCGCACCAGGTTGAGAGTTTTTATGAGGATTTGAGGAATCCTCTATGTGAATCAGCGCTTTGCCTCGTTCACCAGAGATTCTCGACGAACACGTTCCCGTCCTGGAAGCTGGCCCATCCGTACCGGTTCATCGCCCATAACGGCGAGATCAATACGGTCCGCGGCAACGTCAACTGGATGTATGCCCGCCGGCGCACGATGGAATCCGACCTGATCGGCGCCGACCTCGACAAGATGTGGCCGATCATCCCGCACGGCCAGTCGGACACGGCCTGCCTCGACAATGCGCTCGAACTGCTGGTCGCCGGCGGCTATTCGCTGAGCCACGCCATGATGATGCTGATTCCGGAGGCCTGGGCCGGCAATCCGCTGATGGATTCCAGCCGCAAGGCCTTCTACGAGTATCACGCGGCGCTGATGGAGCCGTGGGACGGCCCGGCGTCGATCGCCTTCACCGACGGCCGCCAGATCGGCGCCACGCTCGACCGCAACGGGCTGCGGCCGGCGCGCTTCCTGATCACCGAGGACGATCTCGTGGTGATGTCGTCGGAATCCGGCGTCCTGCCGATCCCCGACGAGAAGATCGTGCGCAAGTGGCGCCTGCAGCCCGGCAAGATGCTGCTGATCGACCTCGAAGAGGGCCGCATCGTCGAGGACGAGGAACTGAAGCGCACCCTGGCCGAGGCCGAGCCCTACGAGGAGTGGTTGAAGGAGACGCAGCACAAGCTGGAAGAGCTGTCGGAGATTCCCGACGCGCCCTCGCCGGTGGCGTCGAACGATCCCTCGACCCTGCTCGATCGCCAGCAGGCCTTCGGCTACACGCAGGAGGACATCCAGTTCTTCCTTGAGCCGATGGCCAGCGTGGCCGACGACCCGATCGGCTCCATGGGCACCGACACGCCCATCGCCGTGCTCTCGAAGAAGCCGAAGCTGCTCTACAACTACTTCAAGCAGAACTTCGCGCAGGTCACCAATCCGCCGATCGATCCGATCCGTGAGGAACTGGTGATGTCGCTGGTCTCGATGATCGGCCCGCGCCCCAACCTGCTCGGCCGCCACGCCGGCATGCACAAGCGCCTCGAAGTGTCCCAGCCGGTGCTGACCAATGCCGAACTGGAGAAGATCCGATCGATCGAGGACCTGCTCGACGGTTCGTTCCGCACCGCCACCATCGACACGACCTGGCTCGCCTCGGAAGGCGCGGCCGGGCTCGAGGAGGCGCTGGACCGCGTCTGCGCCGAGGCCACCGACCACGTTCTGGCCGATCGCAACATCCTGATCCTGTCGGATCGCGCGGTGTCGGCCGAGCGCGTGCCGATCCCGGCGCTGCTGGCGACGGCCGCCGTTCATCACAGCCTGATCCGCCGCGGCCTGCGGACCCAGACGGGTCTCGTGGTCGAGACCGGCGAGGCGCGCGAGGTCCATCACTTCTGCTGCCTGGCGGGCTACGGCGCCGAGGCGGTGAACCCCTATCTCGCCTTCGAGACGCTGGAGACACTGCGCGTCCAGAACGGCCTGCCGCTCAAGCCCTACGAGGTTCAGAAGAACTTCATCAAGGCGATAGGCAAGGGGCTGCTCAAGGTGATGTCCAAGATGGGCATCTCGACCTATCAGTCCTATTGCGGCGCGCAGATCTTCGACGCGGTCGGCCTGCACTCCGGCTTCGTCGAGAAGTACTTCACCGGCACCGCCACCACGATCGAGGGCGCGGGCTGGCAGGAGATCGCCGAGGAGACGGTGCGCCGTCACCGCAACGCCTACGGCGACAATCCGGTCTACCGCACCATGCTCGACGTCGGCGGCGACTATGCCTTCCGCCTGCGCGGCGAGGAGCATGCCTGGACGCCCGAGAGCGTGTCGCGCCTGCAGCACGCCGTGCGCGGCAACTCGTCGGACGACTACAAGGCCTTCGCGACCTCGATCAACGAGCAGAGCGAACGGCTGCTCACCATTCGTGGCCTGATGCAGCTCAAGTGGGCGGAGCAGCCCATTCCGGTCGAGGAGGTCGAGCCTGCCACTTCCATCGTCAGGCGCTTCGCCACCGGCGCCATGAGCTTCGGGTCGATCAGCCGCGAGGCGCACACGACGCTCGCCATCGCCATGAACCGCATCGGCGGCAAGTCGAACACCGGCGAGGGCGGCGAGGAGGCGGATCGCTTCAAGCCGCTGGCCAACGGCGATTCGATGCGATCGGCCATCAAGCAGGTCGCGTCGGGCCGCTTCGGCGTCACGGCCGAATACCTGGTCAATGCCGACGACATCCAGATCAAGATGGCGCAGGGCGCCAAGCCCGGCGAGGGCGGCCAGCTGCCCGGCCACAAGGTCGACGAGAACATCGCCCGCGTGCGCCGCTCGACGGCCGGCGTCGGCCTGATCTCCCCGCCGCCGCATCACGACATCTATTCGATCGAGGACCTGGCGCAGCTCATCCACGATCTGAAGAACGTGAACACGGCGGCGCGAGTCTCCGTGAAGCTCGTCTCCGAGGTCGGTGTCGGCACGGTCGCCGCCGGCGTCAGCAAGGCCCGCGCCGACCATGTGACGATCTCGGGCTACGAGGGCGGCACCGGCGCCTCGCCGCTCACCTCGCTCACCCATGCCGGTTCGCCGTGGGAGATCGGCCTCGCCGAGACGCAGCAGACGCTGGTGTTGAACGGGCTGCGCGGCCGCATCGCCGTGCAGGTCGACGGCGGCCTGCGCACCGGCCGCGACGTCGCCATCGGCGCGCTGCTGGGCGCCGACGAGTTCGGCTTCGCCACCGCGCCGCTGATCGCGGCGGGCTGCATCATGATGCGCAAGTGTCACCTCAACACCTGCCCGGTGGGTGTGGCGACGCAGGATCCGGTGCTGCGCAAGCGCTTCACCGGCCAGCCCGAGCACGTGATCAACTACTTCTTCTTCGTCGCCGAGGAACTGCGCGAGATCATGGCGCGGCTGGGCTTCCGCACGCTGAACGAGATGATCGGCCGGGTCGACCGGCTCGACATGCGCCACGCCATCGACCACTGGAAGGCAGGCGGCGTCGATCTTTCGAAGCTCCTTCACCAGATGCCGGCGCGCGAAGGCGTGGCGATCTGGAACGTCGAGCGCCAGGATCACGGTCTCGACAAGGCACTGGACCACAAGCTCATCGAGGCGGCGCAGCCGGCGCTCGAGACGGGCGAGCCGGTGCAGATCGAGCTGCCGGTCACCAACGTGAACCGCACCGTCGGCGCCATGCTGTCGGGCGAGGTGGCGCGGCGTTACGGCCATGCCGGACTGCCGGAGGACACGATCTCCGTGCGCCTGACCGGAACCGCCGGCCAGAGCTTCGGCGCCTTCCTGGCGCGCGGCGTGTCGCTCGAACTGTCGGGCGACGGCAACGACTATGTCGGCAAGGGCCTGTCGGGCGGCCGGGTCGTCGTGCGCCAGCCGAAGGACTGCGCGCGCGATCCGCTGAAGAACATCATCGTCGGCAACACCGTGCTCTACGGCGCCATCGGCGGCGAGGCCTACTTCGAGGGCGTGGCGGGCGAACGCTTTGCCGTCCGCAACTCCGGCGCCGTCTGCGTCGTCGAGGGCACGGGCGACCATGGCTGCGAGTACATGACGGGCGGCGTGGTGGTCGTGCTGGGGGATACCGGGCGCAACTTCGCGGCCGGCATGTCCGGTGGCGTCGCCTACGTCTACGATCCGAGGGCCCGCTTCACGGAGCTGTGCAACCCGTCGATGGTCGATCTGGAGAAGGTCGGTCCTGCTTCGATCGACGGCGACGAGACCGGTCGGCCGCGCCAGCGCGCGACCGATGTCGAGGACAACGGGATGGGCGACGTGCTGCGCTTCGACGCCGAACGGCTGCGCATCCTGGTCGAGCGCCATCATCTCCATACCGGCAGCGCGCAGGCACGGGCGCTCCTGGAGGATTGGGACAATGCGCTGCAGAGCTTCGTGAAGGTGATGCCGCGCGACTACAAGCAGGCGCTCCTTCGGGCGCGCGAGCGGGCGTCGGCGAAGGCCGTCGCGGCTGAATGAATCATGTTCCTCTCCCCCTAGCGGGGGAGAGGAGGAAGAATTAAGTGAGCTGAAGGAATTTGGACGATGGGCCTAGCCACGGGCTTCCTCGAGATCGAGCGCAAGGACCGGTCCTACGAACCGGTCGAGCAGCGCCTGAAGAACTACAGCGAGTTCGTCCTGCCGATGCCGCCGGCCGAGGTCTCGCGGCAGGGCGCGCGCTGCATGGACTGCGGCATCCCGTATTGTCACAACGGATGCCCGGTCAATAACATCATCCCGCAGTTCAACGAGCTGGTGCGCCGCGACCGCTGGAAGGATGCGCTCGAGGTCCTGCACTCGACCAATAATTTCCCGGAGTTCACCGGCCGTATCTGCCCCGCGCCCTGCGAGGCCTCGTGCACGCTGAACATCGACGACAACCCGGTGACCATCAAGTCGATCGAATGCGCGATCGTCGACCGCGGCTGGCAGGAGGGCTGGATCCAGCCGCTCGTGCCCGTCCAGAAGACCGGCAAGCGCGTCGCCGTCGTGGGCTCGGGCCCGGCGGGTCTCTCCTGCGCCCAGCAGCTCGCGCGCGCCGGCCATTCGGTGACCCTGTTCGAGAAGGCCGACCGGGTCGGCGGCCTGCTGCGCTACGGCATTCCCGACTTCAAGATGGAGAAGCACCATATCGACCGGCGCATGCGGCAGATGGAGGCCGAGGGCGTCGAGTTCCGGACCGGCGTCGAGGTCGGGGCGACCCTGTCGATCAAGTCGTTGCTCGAAGGCTATGACGCGGTTGCCCTCACCGGTGGCGCCGAGCTGCCGCGCGATCTCGAGGTCCCGGGGCGCGAGCTGAACGGCATCCATTTCGCGATGGATTTCCTGACGCAACAGAACAAGCGCAACGCCGGCGACGACGAGGCGCGGGCCGCGCCGCGCGGCACGCTCACCGCCAAGGGCAAGCACGTCATCGTGATCGGCGGCGGCGACACCGGCTCTGATTGCGTCGGCACCTCGAACCGCCATGGCGCCGCCTCGGTGACGCAGCTCGAGGTGATGCCGCAGCCACCGGTGCGCGAGAACAAGGCGCTGACCTGGCCGGACTGGCCGCTCAAGCTGCGCACTTCGTCGAGCCACGAGGAGGGCGCGGCCCGCGATTTCGCCGTTCTGACCAAGCGTGCGGTGGGCAGCAACGGCAAGATCGAGGCGCTGGAGTGCGTGCGCGTCGAATGGGTGAAGGGCGCCGACGGTCGCATGGCCATGCAGGAGGTCGCGGGCAGCACCTTCGAGCTCAGGGCCGACCTGGTGCTGCTGGCCATGGGATTCGTCGGACCACGCCGGCCCGGCCTGGTCGAGCAGGCGGGCGTGGCGCTCGATCCGCGCGGCAACGTCTCAGCCAACGTGAAGGACTACCAGACCTCGGTGCCGAGGCTGTTTGCTGCCGGCGACATGCGTCGCGGCCAGTCGCTGGTCGTTTGGGCGATCCGCGAAGGTCGCCAGTGCGCCCGCTCCATTGACGAAAGCTTGATGGGATCTTCTACTTTGCCGCGTTGATGGGCGGAACGGTTATGGTTCGCTTGCGGACGATTTTGGCCTAGCATCATCTGATGAAGCTTCTGCTGATTCAGGGTGCGAACATGGAGTATCTGGGCCGCCGCCAGCCGGAACTCTATGGCACGACCACGGCCAAGGAGCTCGATGCCGCGATCCGGCGCCGGGCCAGGGATCTCGGCGTGGAGATCGAGATCTTCTACACGAACACCGAAGGCGAGGCGGTGTCGGCGATCTACAAGGCCGACCGTGCCAAGTTCGACGGGCTGCTGTTCAACCCCGCGGGCTTTCTCCACGCCGGCCACGCGCTGCGTGATTGCCTCCGGTCGATCTCGATGCCGGCGATCGAAATCCACATGACCAACATCGAGAAGCGCGGTTTCGGCTCCATCACCGCCGAGGCGGCGGTCGGGATGATCGCGGGCTTCGGCGTCGATTCCTATCTTCTGGCGCTCGAGGCCATGGTGGCGCGGGTGCGTCCGATCTCGGCCTGACGACGGATATGGCTACCAGATGCCCGTCAGCAGCGTCGTCGGTGCGTAATCCCCGAAAATCGTGAGGTAGGGGAAAGCCGAACGGGTGCGCCACGCCCGCGCGACCCGGATGCGCCACAGGCGCTCGGTCCCTTCCGGCCCGATTTCTCCGGGATGCCAGTCGATGGCCACCGTGCCCTGGAGCTGCAGCACGTCCCCGGTGCCGAAATTCACGAAGAGCAGGCCAGCCCGTGGGTCACCCAGCAGGTTGCCCAGCGTGTTGAAGAAGCGATTGCCGCGGAAGTCGGGAATGACGAGCGTGTCTCCGTGCACGCCGACGAAACCCGGCCGGCCGCCGCGATGGGACATGTCGAACCCGCCCTCGGCCCCCAGCTCTGCCCGGCCCCGGCTGGCAACGAAGAACGTGTCGGCTGATTCGATCAGATCGCGCGCCGCTTCGTCCAACCCGGCCAACGTCTCGACCGGGCCGGCCTTCCTGTCGCGTCCGACCACCTTGCGCGTCTGGATGTATTGCGGGCAGTTGCCGAAGCTCTGGGCGATTTGGACCGTGAGCCCCATGTCGCGTGTCACGATACGGCCGTTGGCGCGGTTGCGCCGCCGCGTCGAGAGGTCGATCCCCAGCAGGCCGATGTCGGCGCCGGCCCCAAAGCCCGGCGCCGCGGGATCGCCCTCGCGCGGCAGGGTGTCGATGCGCAGTGTTATCGGGTCGGGCGACGCGATGAACCCGGGCGAGCCTGTCAGCATCGAGGCCATCGGCCAGCCCTGCGCGTCCGGCGTTGCGGTGAAGAGGTAGGGCAGCAGGCCGAAGAACTCGCGATGCTGCTCCGGCAGGAGGGGCCGGACTGGCGCCCGTCCCAGGCGGTATCCGGCCAGCGCCTGCGCCGCCTGCTCGTCGGCATGGAACGGCAGGAAGTCGATCTCACTGGGGGTCATTGCATACCTCACCCTTCCTTCAACACGAACGATTGTCGGCGATGCCAAGGTAAGGTCGGTCGATTGCGACGATAACGGGATGAATGATAAAGTCATAATTTCAAAAGGTGGAAGAATGTATGGATCGGCTGGACGAGTTCGCGATCTTCGTGCGCATCGTGGAGGAGGGGAGCCTGGTGCGGGCGGCACAGCGTCTGCGCCGGTCGGCGCCGGCGGTGACGCGGGCCCTGGCGGCGCTCGAGGATCGCATCGGCGTGCGCCTGATCGACCGCACGACGCGGCGGCTCGCGCCGACGGAGGCCGGGCGCGCTCTCTATGAGCGGGCGCGTGCGGTCGTCGCCGACTATGAGGCCGCCGCAGCGGGCGCTCGCGAGGCGCCGGTGCGCGGACTGCTGCGCATCGCCGCGCCGGTGCAGTTCGGCCGGCGCCATGTCGCGCCGCTCGCGACGCGCTTTCTCGACAGTCACGACGGCGTCGAGATCGAACTCATGTTGAACGATCGCAACGTCGACCTCATCGAGGAAGGGATCGACGTGGCGGTCCGCATCGGCGCCCTCGCCGATTCGGGGCTCGTCGCCCGGCCGGTCGGGCGCGTGCGGCGGCAGTGGGTGGCCAGTCCCGCCTATCTCGCCGGGCATGGTGCGCCGAAGGAGCCGGCGGATCTCGCACGGCACGAGGCGCTGCTGGGCACCTCCCGTGGGGCGATTGAATGGACCTTCGGCAGCCGGCGTCGCGGCGCGCCCACCCATCTCGCGGGCCGGCTTCGCGTCGACGATATCGAGACCCGCCTGCGCCTGGCGCGCGAGGGTCGCGGCATCGCACAGTTCCTCTCCTATCAGGTCGCCGAGGATCTCGCCGCCGGACGTCTCGTGCGTCTGTTGCACCGCTTCGAGCCGCCGCCGCTGCCGGTGCAGCTGGTCACAAAGAGCCGGTTACATCGGGCTCCCAAGATCGACACCTTCGTGGAATTCGCGGCGAGGAAACTGTCGGCCCTGCCTGTACTGCACCCCGATTGACCGGCTCGGAGCAGTCCGAAGGAGATGCCGTTCGAGACGACGAACGCGGCCTAGCCTTTGAGCCGCGCGACGTACCCGCGATAGGCGCAGCGGCCGAGCTCGGGATGCGTCTGGATGCGGTGGGCGAGCTGGTCGATCGTCCACTCGTCGAGGATCTCGTAGCCCAGCGCCTGCAGCGCTGCCGGCACTTCGTACACATTGCGGATCTGGTAGGGCACTTCGGCCAGGCCGAAGTTTTCGAGCGTGACGACGGTCGGGCCATCGCGCGTCACGACCTTGTTCAGGAGGATGTGGCGCGGCCGACGGCTGAGGCGGCCGACCAGCTCCTCGAACGGCTCGCGCAGATAGGGCAGCAGGCCCGAGGCCAGCAGCACGTCCGCGGACGGCGCCTCCTCGAGGCGCTCGACGAAGGAGAGCGTGTGGTCTTGCGGTCGCTGCTGCGCGCGGCCGGCCCGCACCAGCGCGGGCAGGTCGTAGACCACCCATTGCAGCCGGTCGAGGTCGAGATAGGGCGCGAAAGCGCGGTACTTCACGCCGATATGGCCGCCGGCGTCGACCAGGCATCGGATGTCTGGCGCCAGGCGCTGCAGCCAGTAGAGAACCGGGTAGTCCCACGGCGCGCGCTCCTGCATGAACGCCTGCGAGACCGGTGCGACGCTGTCGTGGTCGTAGCCTGCCAGCCGGCCGGCCCGGACGTTCGCCAGTGCCTCGTCGTAGGAGGCGAAGGCGCCGCGGAAGCGCACCGGCTCGCCGCGCAGGGCACGGAACCGGCCATAGGCCATGAAGCCGAGGTTTTTCAAAGGACCTAGCACCGCCGCGAACCTAGCCAACCGCCGCCGGGGTGTCCAAGATCGCGGCCGTAGCATGAGCCGACACGACATCCAACTCTGGTCCTGGTCTCTCGACGACGAGCCGCCGGGCGGCGAGAGCCTGCTTACCGATGAGGAGCGCGACCGCGCACAACGCTTCGTCGGTCCGTTGCTGCAGCGTCGCTTCGTGGCGGCGCGCGCCCGGCTCCGCGCCCTGCTCGGCCACCATCTCGGCCGCGAACCCCGCAGCCTCGTCTTCCTGCTGAACGAGTTCGGCAAACCGCGGCTCGCCGACCATCCCGGCGTGCATTTCAGCCTCAGCCATTCGCAGGATCGCGCGCTGCTGGCGGTGAGCGACGGCCCGGAGATCGGTGCCGACCTCGAGATGATGCGCGCCGTCGACCATCTCGACCTCGCGCGACGCAACTTCCATCCCGACGAGGTCCGCGCCATCGAGCGGCATCGAGACCCGCGGCGGGCCTTCTTCCAAATCTGGACGCTCAAGGAGGCGGTGGTGAAGGCGATCGGCCTCGGCCTCTCGCTGCCGCTCGACGGCTTCGCGGTCTCGATCGACGGGCCACGCCCCGTCATGGCCGTCGCGCCGTCCGAGTCGCCGGGCGCCTGGTGGCTGCACCTCGAGCCGGGCGACTACTGCCGCGCCGTTGCGGTGCCCGGCGGCGGCGAACTCGGACTGATCCAGCGCAAAGTCTGATCGCTGCGGCCGAGCAACGCGCGGAGCGCCGCGTCGTCGCGCAGCAGGGCGCTTCGGAAAAAGGCGACCTGGGTCCGGGCGATCGCCTCGTTGATGTCCGTACGTTCGAAGTTCGTGCGGATCGGCGGACGGCGGGGCATCTGGAACAACCCATCAGCGAGGTCGTTGTGCCCGGCAGCCGGAATCTGCGCCCAGTAACCGTGCGGTCGCTCCATGCGAAGACTGTTGTGCGGGATGTCGAGGGCGCTCACCTGGGCGTAGTTGCGCGTGAACGCATCGGGTGAGGCGAGCTCGGCATCCGAGGGAAAGGCCTCGCGGCTCGACATCAGGAGATAGTTCGGCACGCCGATGCGACGGGCGGCGGCGCCAAACAGGCCGCCATCGAGATTGTAGACCGCGACGATGTGCGGGTCCTTGGACGCGGCCGCCAGGCCAGAGGGGCCGCCGATCGACATGCCGAGCACGCCGACGCGGTCGAGGGCGATCCGGTTGGCGAGGTCGGGAAGCTGGCCGTCGCGCAGTGCCGCCAGTACCTCGACAATGCGGTTGCCCTGGGTGGTGACATGGCGCGCCGCGCGCCGCATCGACTCCTCCGTCTGTGCCTCGGTGAGCAGCTCGAACGAGGCGCCCTTGTCCGGGTCGGCGGCGCGGTCGCTTGCATAGTCATCGACGCCCACGACGACAAAGCCGTTGCTCGCGAGATTCTCGACCTGCGCGCGGCTCTGTGTGCGCGTTCCGCCCCAGCCCGGCGAATAGAGGACCAGCGGCGCCGGCCCCTTGAGCTCGCGCGGCTGCCAGATCGTCACGACGAGCGGCTGCCCGTTGGCGTCCTTCAGCGTGGCGTTGCTCTCGGCGACCGCGTCGGGACCGCCGGGCGTCGGCCAGCGCGGCACGAGGACGTACCAACCGGCCGCGATGACAACGGCCACGACCAGTACGGCGAGGAGGAATAGGCGGAGGAGGGTCACAGCGGACGCAAGACGGTTGCGATCTCGGCCGCTGGCCGCTCGCGGAACATGTCGAAATGGCCGCTGTTCACCTCGACCTTGGCGAACTTGCCGGCGACCAGGGGCTTCCAGCCCATGTGCTCGTCGAACAGCCGGCCGCGCAGCGGCTCCTTGCTGCGGAACAGCACGACATCGCCGGCATAGGGCGTCGGCCGGTACTGCGCGACCTTGCCGTAGAGATAGTCGTCGAACCACTCGCCGGCCAGCGCCTGCCGCGTCGGTCCCGCTTCCTGGGGCAGCAGGCCGAGATGGTAGAGCACCGGCTTGCGGACCAGCTCGTCGAGGCCGACCTCGCCCTTGCGGAACTGCCTGACGCGATTCTTGTAGCGGTCGAGGCGGAGTTGCTGGCGGCGCAGCACGCGGTCCCAGCGCGACATGGTCTCGCGATAGCCGGGCCCCCAGCTGTCGAACAGCGCGACCAGCGGCACCTTCTCGCCCATCGCCGTGAGCTGACGCGCCGCCTCGAAGGCCAGCACGCCATAGACGCAGTGGCCGCCCAGGATGTAGGGCCCGCGCGGCTGCGCCCAGCGGATCAGCCGCGCCGCATAGGCGCCGAAATCCTCGAACGTGTAGGCGTCGAGATCGACCGGTCCGTCCTGGTGGTACATCAGGATGTCGGTGAAGGGCCGCTGCTCGCCGAGCTGGCGCGCGAGCTGAAAATAGACCGAGCGGTTGTTGAGCACGATCATCGGCGTGCGCGGACCGCCCTCGTGGAAGCGCACGACCTGCCGTTCCGGCTCGTGCACCGGGATGGGCTCGCCGCGCGCCACGGCCGGGCGCCCCGACGGCAACGGCCCGCTGCGGGCCGCGATGCCGGCCAGAGCCGCGTTCGCCACCAGCGGCCCGTCGGCCGCGGTCGCGAGCGTCTCGAGGCAGAGGCGCCACGCGTCCAGCAGCGCCTTGACGGTGGCCGGCTCGTAGAGGCCGGCATCGGCCTCGCAGGACAGGCGCCAGCCTTCGTCGCGGCTGATCATGTAAAAGTTGAGTGGCCACTGCGTGCCCGACGAGAAGGAGGGCAGCGAGACCAGGCCGAAGCGGCCCGCGCCGTCGCGCTCGGTCTCGGTGGTGCCGGAATAGGAGCGGTGCAGCACGAGGTTGACGGCGTGCAGCGGTCGCCCGTCGCGGCGCGCGGCGAAGCTCTCGGCGATCTCGAACGGCAGGCGCTGGTGGCGCAGCGCTTCCTGCACGCGCTCGTTGGCGACGCCGACGAAGCCGTGCAGGGTCGTGGCGTCGTCGACCGGCAGGCGGAGGGTGATCGAGTTCACCGTCGGCCCGACCAGCTCCGCGGCCTCGGGCTGCTCGCGGTTGGCGACCTGGGAGCCGAACACGATTTCGGCGCTCCCCGTCACGCGATGCAGCATCAGCCCCAGCGCCGCCACGGCCAGGCCGAACAGCGTGGCGTCGTGCTTCCGCGCGAAGCTCTCGAACGCCGCGCTGAGTTCACCCGGCAGCAGCAGCGAGGTGATGTTGCTGCGCTCACCGGGCCGCGGGCCAGCGGGCAGGGCGTAGTCGGCCGGCACGGGGGTGGCCGAAGCGCCGCGGAGCTGCCGCATCCAGTAGGCGCGCGCCTCGTCGAGCTCGCCACTCGCGAGCAGCTCGTTCTGCCAGGCCGCGTAGTCGGCGAACTGCAGGTCGGGCGGTGTGGCGTCGGGCGTGCGCCCGTCGTCGATCGCCTGGGCGGCCGCACGCAGCTCGCGGACGATCAAGCCGGTCGACCACCCGTCGCAGATCAGCGAATGCAGGGTGAGCAGCAGGACGCCGTGGTCGGGCGCCAGCTGCAGCAGGCTGGCGCGCAGGAGCGGCGCCACCGCGGGATCGATCGGCGCCACGGCCTCGGCGCGGGCGATCTCCTCGGCGCGCGACTCGCGCTCCTCGGCCGGCAGCGCCGTCAGGTCGATGGCGTTCAGCTTCACCGGGCAGGACGGATGCACCTCCTGCGCCAGTCGGCCGTCGATCTCGCGGAACGAGGTGCGCAGGATCTCGTGCCGGCGCACCAGCGCCTGCAGCGCGCCCTCCGCCGCGGCATGCGACAGCGCGCCGGTCACCAGCCAGCGCATGGCGATGTTCAGTCCCTGCGGTCCGCGGCTGTGCTGCTGGGCGAAGAGGCGTTCCTGCAGCATCGTGCAGGCGAACGCCTGCGCGTCCGCCGCCGGAAGCCTGTCGTCGTATTCCCCCATGCTCACGAGTTGAGGGTACGCCGCCGAGCGCCGTGCCGGAAGTCGGCAAGAGAGGGGCCGCGACGGACGTTGGCCTCTCGCGACGCCTCCGGCGTGCCATCGATCACTTCCGCAAGAGCGGCCACCGTGGGGTTCTTCATCAGCTCGCGTGCGCTGACCGCGATCCCCTCCTGGTCGAGCTGGGCGGCGATGCGGAACACCTGGAGTGAATCCGCGCCCAGGGCGAACAGCGGGTCATGCACGCCGACCGCGGGCAGGCCGATGACGGCCGCCCACACCGCGGCGATGCGGCCTTCGAGCGGCGTGCGCGGCAGGCTGCTGACCGGCGCCGCGGCGGCCGGTGCGGGCAAGGGCAAGGCGTTGCGGTCGGTCTTGCCATTGGGCGTGAGCGGCAGCGCATCGAGCGTCATCCAGCGCGACGGCACCATGTAGGCCGGCAGCCGGTCGGCCAGGAAGGCCGAGAGCTTGGTCGCGCGCGCATCGCCTGCCACGTAGCCGACCAGCAGCGGATCGGGGCCGATGTCGGTGCGCAGAACCACGGCGGCGTCGCGCACGCCTGACGCCTGGCGCAGCACTGCCTCGATCTCCTCGAGCTCGATCCGGAAGCCGCGCAGCTTCACCTGATGGTCGATGCGCCCGTGCAACTCGAACTCGCCCGACGGCAGCAGGCGGGCGAGGTCGCCGGTGCGGTAGAGACGCTGCGGCGCGCGGCCGGCCAGCGCGAGGGCGCGGAAGGCGGCCTCGGTGAGGTCGCTGCGGTCGAAGTATCCCTTGGCGAGGCCGTCACCGCCGATGAACAGGTTGCCGACCGTGCCCGGCGGCGCCGGCTGGTCGCGGTCGTCGAGCACGTAGAGGCGCTGGTTGGCAAGCGGCCGGCCGATCGTGACCCCGGTCTCGCCCGGCAGCATCTCGCGGCCCGAGGAGTAGATCGTGGTCTCGGTCGGGCCGTAGAGGTTCCACAGCCGCCCGCCGCCCTCGATCAACCGGTCGACGGTGGCGCGCGAGATCGCCTCGCCGACAGTGATCATGCGCAGGCCGGGCCACGAGGCGAAGCCCGCGTCGAGCAGCATGCGCCACAGGGTCGGCGTCGCCTGCATCAGCGTGGCGGCCGATTCCCCGGCGAGGTGGATCAGCTCGACGCCGGTCCTGACCTCGTCCGCCTCGCTCAGCACGAGACGGCCGCCGCTCACCAGCGGCGCAAAGAGCTCGGTGGCGGCCACGTCGAAAGTGATGGCGCTGGAGCCGATCGTGACGTCGCTCGCCGTGAGTTCGAGCCGGCGGACCACGTCGGTGATCAGGTTGGTGAGCGAGCGATGACCGACCTCGACGCCCTTGGGCGCACCGGTCGAGCCCGACGTGAAGAGAACGTAGGCCGTCGCGTCAACCGTCACCTTGGGCAGGGGACGGCGCTGCAGCACCTCGTCGAGGGGGAGCCGGTCGGCGCGCAGCGCGAAGGCATAAGGCGCAATCCCTGCGAGTCGGTCATCCTGGCAGACAAGGCCGTCGATCTGGGCGGCGAGCGCGATCTGCTTCAGCCGCTCGATCGGCTGGCTTGCGTCGAGCGGCACGTAGGCGTGGCCCGACTTCAGGGCGGCGAGCAGCGCGACCGGCAGCAGGCGCGAGCGGTCGACCGCGATGGCGATCCGGCCGTGGCGCTTCTCGCTGACGCCCAGCATCTCGTGTGCGAGCCGCGTCGAGTGCCGGTCGAGCTCGGCGTAGGTCAGCGAGCCCCTACGGTCGACGACGGCGACGGCGTCGGGTGTCTTCGCCACCTGCGCGGCGAACAGCTCGTGCAGGCAGCTTTCGCTCGGATAGACCGCCGCGCTGTCGTTGACCTCGTCGAGGACGAAGCGCTCCTGCTCGGGTGTGAGCAGCGGCAGCGCGGCCATGGTCGTGGCCGGCGCCGCGACGAGACCCTCGAGCAGGCGCCGGTAATGCGCCATCCACCGTGCGACCGTCTCCTCGTCGTAGAGGTCGCTGTTGTAGTCGCAATCGATCCGGAGGCCGGAAGCAGATTCGACGATGTTCACGAACAGGTCGAAATTGACCGCGGCCTTGCCGTTGGGCGTGACCGAGACCCTGGGGCCACCGAAGCCGAGCGCGTCGGCGACCTTCTCCAGGTTGAACTGGATCTCGGTGAGCGGCAGTCGATTGGCGACCCGCTGTATCGGCAGCGCGCGTACCAGCGTGCCGTAGGTGCAGCGCGCATGGTCGAAGCCGTCGAGCAGGCGCTGCGCCACTGCCTCGACGTGGCGATCGAACGGCGCCTGCCAGTCCACGGCCGCACGGAAGGGCAGCATCTGCACGCAATGGCCGACGAGGTCGGGCTGGTCGTCGACCGACTGGCCGGCGACCGGCACGCCCATCACCACGTCGGAGGCGTTGGCGAGGCGGCCGAGCACGGCCTGCAGCGCGGCGAACAGGACGGAGAAGAGCGTCGTGCCGCTCGCCGCGCCGGTCTTGCGGAGCGCGGCGTGGAGGCCGCCATCGAACCGCGTCGTGTAGGTGGCGCCGGCGAAGGAGCGGAGCGGCGGCCGCGGCCGGTCTACCGGCAGGTCGGGCAGCGGCGGCAGGTCGGCGAACTGGCTGGTCCACCAGGCAAGGTCCTGGGCGCGCGCGTCCCGGGTTTCCGTCTGCGCCGACGCGTAGTCGGCGAAGCGCGGCGCCGGTGCGAGGTCGGCGGTCGCGCCGGCGCGCGCCGCGCCATAGAGCGCGGCGAGATCGTTCAGCACGATGTTCACCGACCAACCGTCGCAGACGATGTGGTGCGCGGTGAAGACCAGCACATGGCGGTCCGCTGCCAGCCGCACGAGCGCGGCACGGACGAGCGGGCCGTTCCACAGGTCGAAGGCAGTGCGTGCATCGGCGTCGACCAGCCCGGCCAGCGCGGCTGCCGGATCGGCCTCGCGCGAGAGGTCGCGCACGGGAAGGTCGAGCGTGAGGTTGCGCGCGAAGTGCATGCGCTCGCCCGAGCGGTCGACGTGCCCGCGCAGCGCCTGGTGGCGCGCCACGACCGCGTTCAGCGCCGCCGCGAGGGCCGCCGGGTCGATCTCGCCCACGAGTTCGACACTCACACCCTCGTTGAAGGCACAGGAAGCATCGTCACCGAGCTGGGCGGCCGCCAGGATCTCGAGCTGCGGCTCGGTGAGCGGCGCTGAGTCGGCCGCTGCAGGGCGCGCCGCATCGAGGATGCCGCCGCGCTCCAGCGCGTCGAGCGTCGCCGTGAAGGCACTCTCGATGGCGGCGATGTCGGCATCGGAATGGGCCGTCGTCAGGAAGCAGGGATAGCCGTCCTGCACATGGACGCCGAGCTGGCGCATCTGCGGCCAGATCAGGGCGGCGAGCGGCCCTTCGGCCGCGAAGTTCATGTGGAACCAGCTCGAATAGGCTTCGAGGCGCGTCGCGAGCCCGCGCCGCCGCAGCTCGCCGTTCAGCCGTTCCACCAGCCCGCCCATGCGCGCGGCGAGAGTCTCCTGCAGCGCCGGCCCTTCGGCCTTGAGATGCAGCAGCACCGCCTTGCAGGCCGTGAGCGCCAGCGGATGGCGCACGAAGGTGCCGGCGAAGAAGGTCGGCGCCGTCTCGGGGATCGAGTCGTCGCCGTAGCGCCACATGCCGCCGTCGAGCGCATCCAGGAAGCGCGCCTTGCCGGCCAGGATGCCGATGGGCATACCGCCGCCCACCACCTTGCCGTAGGTCGCCATGTCGGCTCGGATGCCGAATACCGCCTGCATGCCGCCCGGATGGACGCGGAAGCCGGTGACGATCTCGTCGAACACCAGCGCCGAGCCGCTGGCCTCGGTGAGCGCCCGCAGCTTCTGCAGGAATCCCTTGGGCCGGAGGTCGGGATGGCGGCTCTGCACCGGCTCGACCATGACGGCGGCGATCTCCTCACCGTTGGCCTCGATCCAGTTGAGGCTGCGCGGGTCGCCGTACGGCAGCACCGTCATGTTGGCCACGGACTCGGGCGGGATGCCCGGCGCCACCGGCACGGCGGCGCGTGCCGCACCACCGCCCGCCTTCACCAGCACCTCGTCGAACTGGCCATGATAGTCGTGCGCGAACACCACGACGCGCTCGCGTCCCGTGACGGCGCGCGCCACGCGCATCGCGGCCATCACCGCCTCGGAGCCGGTGTTGCAGAAGGTGACGCGCTCGTCGCCGGTCATCTCGGAAACCAGCGTCGCGACCTCGCCGGCCAGCGGGCTCTGCGGGCCGATCGGGAAGCCGTCCCTGAGCTGGGCCTCGATCGCCTCGGTCACGAAGTCGGGCGAGTGGCCGAACATGGTCTGGCCGTAGCCGTTCACCAGGTCCACATAGTCGTTGCCGTCGATGTCGCGGATCCTCGAGCCCTTGGCGCTGGCCGCGATCACCGGATAGACGAGCTCCTTCCACTCCTGGCGGAAGCCCGCGGCGGTGCGCGGATCGGCCAGCGCCGCGCGGTCGCGCTGCGTCCTGGCCTTGGAGAGCGGCGTGCGCTCGTTGATCTGGCGCACCAGCGTCTCGACGTAGTCGCGCTGGGTGTTGTTGAGCGTGCTCGGCACCTTGGCCGAGGACGGCCGGTAGAGCCGCACCCGCGCCTCGCCCTCGTCGGCCGGCGGAGGAGCGGCAGCGACGGGCGTTGCGGCCTCGGGCTTTGGCTGCACCGCATCGGCCGGCAGGGTCGCGTCGAGATGGCGGGCGAGGGCCGCCGCCGACGGCATGTCCCTCAGGAGCTGGCGGAAGGTGATCCGCATCCTGAACTTGCGCTCGACGGCGCGCGCGACCTGGCCCAGCAGCAGTGAGTCGAAGCCCAGGTCCACGAAGGTCTCGCGCGGATCGATGTCCGCCGCGCCCGACAGGTGCTCGAGAATGCCGACGATCTCGGCCTGCAGGGTCTCCAGACGCGACGCCGACGCGGCGGCGACGGGTGCTGCTGCCGCGACCGGCTCCGCCCCGATCGCCGGCATGGGGGCGGCGGCGCGGCGCGGCGTGCGTTCGATCCAGTGCCGCGTGCGCTGGAAACGGTAGGTCGGCAGCGGGATCCGCCGCCCCTCGGGCGCGCCGACCTGGTTCCAGTCGATCTCGATGCCCGCGCTCCAGAGCGCCCCCAGCGCCTCACGCAGATCCTCGGTCTCGGCGTCGGGCAGGCTCGCTGCCACGCCGCGCAAGGACCGGCGGGCGACGATCTGTGCCGCCAGGCCCGCGAGGTTGCGGCCCGGACCGACCTCCAGCAGGAACGGCTGGTCGTGCGCAACCGTGGCCAGCGCGTCGGCGAAGCGCACCGGCTCGCGGCCGTGGCGTGCCCAGTATCCCGGATCGGTCGCCTGTGCCGCACTCGCCCAGCCGCCCGTGACGCTGGAGGCGAAGGCACGCTGTGGCGCCTGCAGCGCGACCGCAGCCGCGGCGCGTTCGATGGCCGGCAGTGCCGGGTCGAGTGCGCGCGAATGGAAGGCGTGGCTGACGGCGAGCGGCCGGCACATCACGCCGCGCGCGGTGAGGCGGGCATTCAGGGCATCGATGTCGGCCTTGGGCCCTGCGGCGACCACGAGCTGCGGCGCGTTGATGGCGGCAAGGTCGAGCGCGTCGCCCAGTTCGGCGCGCAGCTCGGCTTCGGGCAGGCGGACCGCCAGCATCGCGCCCGGCGGCATGGCCTGCATCGCCCGCGCCCGCTCGGATACCAAACGGCAGCCTTCCTCGAAGGTGAAGACGCCACTGAGGCACGCCGCGACGAACTCGCCGACACTGTGGCCCACCATGGTATCGGGCTCGAGGCCCCAGGACATATAGAGCCGCGCCAGCGCGTACTCGAAGATGAAGAGGCCGGGCTGCGCATGGAGTGTCGCGTCGCCAGCCGTCGCCTCCGGGTCGAGGAGCAGGGCCTTCAGCCCGTCGCCGACGATCGGCCCCGCGATGGCGATGCCCTCGTCGACCAGCCGGCGGAACAGCGCGTGGTCGCGATGGAGATCGCGCGCCATACCGGCATGCTGCGCGCCCTGGCCGGGGAACATGAACACGAGCGGCGGCCGTCCCTGGGCCGTGCTGGCGGGCGGCAGCGTGCGCAATGCCTTGATCGCGTCCTCGCGCGAGTGGGCGGTGACCGCGACGCGGCGGTCGAAGGCTCGTCGGCCGGTCTGCAGGGTATGGGCGACGTCCTCGATTTGCGCGGCCGGAGCCTGCCGCCGCGCGGGCTGCGGCGCTTCTTCCAGGACCACGTGGACATTGGTGCCGCCGACGCCGAACGCGCTCACGCCGGCTCGGCGAGGCGCGGTGCCTTGCGCCCAGGGCAGCGGCATCGCGGGGAAGTAGAAAGGGCTGCCGACGAGATCGAGGTGCCGGTTGGGGCGGGTGAAGTTGGTCAGCGGCGGGATCTCGCGATGCTGCAGCGCCATCACCGCCTTGATCAGGCCGGTCGCGCCGGCGGCGGCGTCGAGATGGCCGACATTGGCCTTCACCGAGCCCAGCGCACAGTAAGGCTGCTCGACCTCCTGCGTGCCGAAGCCGCGCAGCAGCCCGTCGAACTCGATGGGATCGCCGAGTGGCGTCGCCGTGCCGTGGCACTCGACATAACCGATGGTGCGGGCGTCGATGCCGGCGGCGGCGATCGCCGAAGCGATGACCTCCGACTGGCCGCGCACGCTGGGTGCCGTGAAGCCTACCTTGTCGGCGCCGTCGTTGTTGACCGCGCTGCCGCGGATCACCGCGTGGATGTGGTCGCCATCCTCGATCGCGTCGCTGAGCCGCTTCAGCAGCACGACGGCCGCGCCGTCGCCGAACACGGTGCCGCCGGCGCCGTCGTCGAACGGCCGGCAGACGCCGTCGGGCGAGACAATGCCGCCTTCCTGGTGCAGGTAGCCGCGCTTCTGTGGGAAGGTGATCGAGACGCCGCCTGCCAGCGCCATGTCCGATTGGTACATCAGCAGGCTCTGGCAGGCCTGGGCCACGGCCAGCAGCGAGGTCGAGCAGGCGCTCTGCACCGTCATCGCCGGGCCGCGCAGGTTGAGCTTGTACGCGACGCGGGTGGCCAGCGTGTCGGACAGCGCGCCCAGCAGCGTGTCGTAGGAGCCGACCTGGTAGTCGCTGGCGAAGCCGTCGGCGCTCTGCCGCTCGGCCAGCACGTTGGTCAGCAGGTAGGTGTTCATGCTCGAGCCGGCGAACACGCCGATCGAGCCGGGATACTTCGCGGGATCGTAGCCCGCGTCTTCCAGTGCGGCCCACGCGCATTCCAGCATCAGCCGGTGCTGCGGGTCGGTGAGGGCAGCGTCGCGCGGCAGCATGGCGAAGAACTCGGCGTCGAACTTGTCGACGTTCTTCAGGATCGGCCGGGCCCGCACGAAGTTGGGGTCGTGGCGCACGTCGGGGCCGAAGGAATCCTCGAGCTCGGCTTCGGTGAAGCGCGCGATCGAGATCTTCCCGCTGCGCACGTTCGCCCAGAACTCGGCGACGTCGTCGGCGCCGGGGAAGCGTCCGGCCAGCCCGACGATGGCGATGGCGTTTTCGGGCAGCTCTTCGCTCATCGCGCCAGCCGGGCGCGCTGCATCCTCTTCAGCGCATCCGACTGCTGCTGCGCGCGGCGGCGCGCGGCGGCGTGGAGCGAAGTATCGCGCCCTCCGATGGCGCGTGCCAGGTCGCGGATGTTGGGATGGCGGAACAGAGCCACGACGTTGACGCCGGGCCAGATGCGCTCGATCGCGGCATGGGCCTCGACCAGCTTCAGCGAGGTGGCGCCGAGATCGAAGAAGTTGGTGTCGGCGCCGACGCTGCGCACGCCCAGCTTGCGCCCGAAGATCTCGCGCAGCGTGCGCTCGGTGTCGTCCTCGGCGGGCTGCCCGGCTTCGGCAGGCAGCGGATACGGCTTGGGCAGGCGGTCGTGGTCGACCTTGCCGCAGGTCTTGAGCGGGAACTCGTCGAGCACGACGATGCGCGCCGGCCGCATGTGCGGGGGTAGGGTGCGAAGCAGGTCGTTACGCGCCTCCGACGCCAGCATCGAGGGGTCGCTGTTGGCGGCGGCGCCCTTGATGTAGGCGGTGAGGATGTGGCTGTCCTCGACCTTGCTCGCGGTGACGATGGCGTCGGCGATACTGACGCTGCGTCGCAAGGTGTCCTCGATCTCGCCGAGCTCGACCCGCTTGCCGTCGATCTTCACCTGACGATCGCGCCGACCCATGAAGTCGAGCGCGCCGTCCGGACGTCGTCGTGCGAGGTCGCCGGTCCGGTAGAGCGTCGCTCCGGGGTGAAAGGGATCGGGCACGAACATGGCTGCCGACCGGCCGGCGTCCCCGAGATAGCCCGAGGCGAGGCCGAGGCCACCGGCATAGAGCATGCCGATCTCGCCATCCGCCACCGGCTTCATGTCGTCGTCGAGCAGGCGCACGTAGGTGCCGCGGATCGGCGTGCCGATGGGCACCGGGCCGGCGCCCCAGCCGGCCTTCGGGATCCGGTAGCAGCAGGTGAAGGTTGTGTTCTCGGTCGGGCCGTAACCGTTAATGAGCTGGCAGTTCGGTAGCGAGGCGTAGGCGCGCCGCACATGAGTGGGCGACAGCACGTCGCCGCCGGCCAGGATCTGGCGCATGTCCCGCAACGCCAGGAGCTGGTGATCGACCAGCAGATGGAATAGTCCGGCGGTGAACCAGGCCGTGGTGACGCCGTGGCGCTGTATCGTGCCGGCGATCTGCTGCAGGGAGGCTCGATCCTCCTCGACGACGACGCCTCGCGCACCGTGCAGCAACGTGCCCCAGATCTCGAGCGTGCTGGCGTCGAAGGCCAGCGGGGCTGCGTGCAGGAACACCTCGTCGGCGGCGAAGCGCGCGTAGGTCTGGTCGGTCACGAGGCGGACCACGGCGCGATGGGGCACGGCGGCTCCCTTCGGGCGGCCGGTCGAGCCCGACGTGTACATCACGTAGGCAATGTCGTCGGGGCGGCAGCGATCCTCGATCGCCGATCCGTCCTCGTGTTCGCACGCCGCCAGCGCCGCGTCGAGGTCGAGCACCTGTCCTGTCCGCTCCGCTGCATCGGACCGGCCCGCCAGCGTGAGGCGGGCGCCGCAATCATGGACGAGCCAGGCGAGGCAGTCGGGAGGGGCGGCGGGGTCGAGCGGCGCGTAGGCAGCGCCTGCCTTGAGGATCGCGAGAATCGCCACGATCGAGCCGACGGAGCGGCCGGCATGCAACGCGATCACATCTCCGGCGCCGACTCCTTGGCGGACAAGGTAGCGCGCGAGCTTGTTGGACCGGCGATCGAGCTCGGCATAGGTCGTCGTCTGGTCGCGCTGGACGATAGCGACCGAAGCCGCGGCGGCGGCCGCGCTCGCGGCAAACCGCCCGGTGATCGTTCCACCCACATTCTCGAAATCGAACGCATCGACGGCGCCGGCGCATGTGGCCGACGCTGCGACGCCAGGTTGTACCCCAGCCATGAAATTTACACCCTACCCACAACAACAAGACCGTGGCTTGGTGCATCGGAGCCCAATCCGACGCCCACGGTGGCGACCCTTCCCAAGGCCACCTCTTCCCAAAACCTACGATAGCAAATTTCAGTGAGAGATCAACAATTGGCAATCCGCCAGAGACGATCCGATGGATTGAATTTTTGCAATGTTCACGGGCACTAGCGGCAGGCATGGAGAGTCGAGAGTACAGTCACTGTGCTGGGGATAATTGCAGTTCGCGATCACTTTCGATGCTGATTCGCGACGACGTGATTGGAGAGGGCTTCCAGGTTCAGAAGGAATCGGCCTGCTTGTTCCCGTGGCCGGGCGCTTTCCGCGCCGGCCTTCTTCATCCGGATTTCTCGGCCCTGAGGATGTAGAAGGCTCCGCCGGAGATGCCGTTCGATCCGAGGCGCATGGCCTATGTCGGCTTCCAGACGGATCGTCGCTGCCTGGCCAGGCACGATTCCGGAGCGAACGATCGGTGCACGCCGGCGGTCAGGGGATGATTGGACCGGAAGCCAAGGGGGATGACGCCACCGCCACGCGCGTAGCTGTTGCATGCAGAAGATTCGCGGCGCGTTCCTTGTGGGTGCAACAATCCTGGTCCTGTCCTTAGGCGCTGGAGCGCCCGGCCCAGCGATCGCGCAAAGGATCGGGATCACGTCGGCGGTCTCGGGTGATCCGACCGGGAAGCCGCCCGACGAGATCGAGCGGGTCCTCCATGTCGGGATCGACGTGACGGCGGGCGAGGTCGTCACCACGGGCGCGGCGGATCGCGCCCATCTCCTGTTCCTTGACGGAACTGCTCTGACGATCAGCAACCTGGCGCAGGTCACCCTCGACCGGTTCGTCTATGACGCCGACCAGAAGCTGGGCGACCTCGCGATCACGGCGACGAAAGGCGTTTTCCGTCTGGTCGGCGGTAGGATCAGCAAGAAGACGCCGGTCACCGTCGTTACGCCATCGGCCACGCTCACCATTCGCGGCGGCATTGCGATGTTCAGCGTCGAGCCGACGAAAACCACCGCCACCTTCGTATTCGGCCATGAAATGACGATGACCAGCCAGGGCAGGACGCAGAGCGTGACGGCTCCCGGTTTTCAGGTCAGTACAGTCCTGGGTCAGGCGCCGGGACCGGCAATGCGCCCTGCGCGTGGAAGCCTCGCCGGCAGTATCAGCAGGCTCGAAGCAGGCGCGGGCCGGCCGGGCTCTGGTGCCGACGGGGCGGCGATGGCAACCGGCTTGGCCGACGCCAATTCCGGCAAGGGCCCCAATGCCCTCGGACCGGTCCAGGGCGGGCCGGTTCCGCGGGCCAACGGCCCGGTTGGACAACCGATGATCGGTAGACCGGGCATCGGTGGCGGCGGTATCGATTCCGGCCCGGCGCTGCCCAATCCGCCGGCTGGAGGGGGCCCGCTGCGCCCCACGCCTTAGCCCCGTTTCGCCTCAGTCGGGAGCGACGCCGAAGCGGCGCTGCCAGAAATCGCGGGACCGGCGCTCGCCGACGTCGCAGCCCAGCTCGTATTCGGGTCGTACGAAGCGCGTATAGTCGTCGTCGACCGTGCGGCGCGTGCCGCCGCTCGATTGCGCGAGCTGGACGCCGTCGCGCGGCGCGCCGAGCTCGCGGATGTCGAAGTCGTTCAAAGGTCCGATATCGGCCACTTCCTGCAGGAGCTTCTTGCGGATCGCGCGGGGGAAATCCTCGAAGCTGCGCGCGACCTCGACGAAGGAGCGCGGCCCGCCGGTGACGCAGTGCAGATAGTACTTGTCGAGGTCTTCCTCGGCCGGGAAGCCGAACGGGTTGGGGCGGCCGTTCATGATCGGCAGCCCATTGATGATGATTCGCTGCTTCAGCGCGTCGTGCCGGACCTCGGTGACCAGGCCGCCATCGTTGTTCGATCCGTCGCCCGAAATGTCGAGCACCTTGCGGTCCGCGTCATAGGGACTGCGGCCATACATGGGAATGGCATAGCGGATGGCGCCGCTGATCGAGGTGCGTCGCGCGATCGAGATCGGCGCGTCGGCGAGGCGGCGGGTGAAGTCCAGGATCGCCGCCTCCGAATCGAGCAGAGTCCAGTCGATCAGCAGCTTCTGGATCCAGGAGTCGGACCATTCGAAGTAGGCCACGGCGATTCGGCCGTGATTGCCGCCCAGGATCGCCCGGACGATGACCGGGTCGTTGAACGCCTCGACATAGCCCTGACGCTGCAGCCGGGCCTCGTCGGGGTCGATGCTGCCGGAGATGTCGATCGCCAGCACCAGCGCGAGGTCGACTTCCTTGCGGTCCTGGGCCGTCGCCGGCAGCGCCAGGAAGAGAAGGGCGATCAGACCAACCAGTCGGGCCACGGCGACCTCCGCGTTCGTTACGCTTCAGAGGCAAGAACCATACCGCTCATCCTGCGCTGGTGTCAGCCGCCACTGGACGAGGGGTGGCGGCGGTCGCTAGCCTCCTTGGAAAGAGGAAGCGGAGGAAGCTCATGGATTTGACGCTCAGCAGGGAAGACGAAGAGTTCCGCGCCGAGGTTCGGCGTTTCCTCGACGAGAACCTGACGCAGGATCTGCGGGAGGCCGGGCGCAAGACCACGGGGGTGTTCGCCGAATATGCCGCCGGGATGCGGTGGCACAAGATCCTGGCCCGCCGCGGCTGGTCGGCGCCGACCTGGCCGAAGGAGTATGGCGGCACCGGCTGGAGCGCGACCCAGCGCTATATCTTCAGCCGCGAATGCATCGCCGCCGACGCGCCCCGCATCTTCGCAATGGGCCTGCGCATGGTCGGGCCGGTCATCATGAAGTTCGGCACGCCGGAGCAAAAGGCCAAGTACCTGCCGCGCATCGTGTCGGGAGACATCACCTTCTGCCAAGGTTATTCCGAGCCGGGCTCGGGGTCCGACCTCGCCAGCCTCAAGACCCGCGCCGAGCGCGACGGCGACGACTATGTCATCAACGGCACCAAGATCTGGACGACCGGCGCGCACGTCGCCGATCACATGTTCTGCCTGGTACGGACCTCCTCCGAAGGCAAGCCGCAGGACGGCATCTCCTTCGTGCTGATCGATTCCATGAAAACGCCGGGCCTCACCGTCGCGCCGATCGTCACCCTGGCCGGCGACCACGAAGTCAACCAGGTCTTCTTCGACAGTGTCCGGACGCCGGTCGCCAACCGCATCGGCCCCGAGAATGCCGGCTGGACGGTCGCCAAGTACCTGCTCGAATTCGAGCGCGGCGGCGAAGCCTACACGCCCAATCTCCATGCCCGTCTCGAGGACGTGAAGCGGATCGCCCGCGAGGAGGCGGCCGACGGATCGGGCCGGCTGATCGCCGAACGCGGCTTCATCGAGCGGCTGGCAGAGGCCGAGATGGACATCCAGGCGCTGGAGATGATCGAGATGCAGGTCCTGTCCGACCTGAGCCGCGGCCGCAATCCCGGTGCGGTCTCCTCCTCGATGAAGATCAGGGGCAGCGAGACCTTGCAGAAGCTCGACCATCTCGGCGTCGAGGCGCTGGCCTGGTACGCCGCGCCCTTCGAACCCGAGGCGCGCGAGCTCGGCCACAACGAGCCGACGGTGACGCCCGACTGGGGTATCAGCGCCATGCCGCTCTACCTCAACAACCGGGCCTCGACGATTTATGCCGGTTCCAACGAGATCCAGCGCAATATCATCGCCAAGGCGGTGCTGGGTCTGTGAGCACCTGTCATAAGGCCCTTGTAAGCGCGCAATACTCTTCACATCTGTAGGGCTATGACAGATCCTTACTCCGTTCTCGGCGTGCCAAGGACTGCCTCCGAGGACGATATCCGGAAGGCGTTCCGCAAGCTCGCCAAGAAGCACCACCCCGACCTCAATCCCGGCGACAAGGCGGCCGAAGCCAAGTTCAAGGAGATCAGCCAGGCCAACGAAATCCTGTCCGATCCGGAGAAGCGCCGGCGCTTCGACGCGGGCGAGATCGACGGTACCGGCCAGGAAATGCCGCCGCGCGGCTTCTATCGCGACCAGGCAGGCGGCCGCGGCGGCAAGTACGAACACGCGGGCGGCCACGAATCGTTCGTCGACATGGGCGGTATCTTCTCCGAAATGTTCGGCCAGCGCCGTGGCGGTGGCCCTGGCCCTGGGTTCGGCGGAGACGGCTTCGACATGGGCGGTATGCCGGTCACCTACAGTCTGCGCGTGCCGTTCCTGGTCGCGGCCCGCGGCGGCAAGCAGCGGGTCACGCTGCCCGACGGCAAGACGCTCGACATCGACGTGCCCGAGGGCACGACCGACGGCCAGACCCTGCGCCTCAAGGGGCAGGGCATGCCCGGCACCCAGGGCCGTCCCGCGGGAGATGCCTATGTCGAGATCCATGTCGACCCGCACGCCTTCTTCCAGCCGCGCGACAATGACATCCATGTCGAGCTGCCGGTCACGGTCACCGAGGCGGCCCTGGGCGGCAAGGTGAAGGTGCCGACGGTGGGCGGCGCGGTGATGTTGAACGTACCGGCCGGCTCCAACACCGGCACGTCGCTGCGGCTCAAGGGACGCGGCCTGCTCGACCGCAAGTCGGGCCAGCGCGGCGACCAGTACGTGAAGCTCAAGGTCGTCCTGCCCGAGGCGCCGGACGATAAGCTGAAGGCGTTCCTCGAGGGCTGGGAAGCCGGTCGTGCCTACGATCCCCGCAAGGAGATGGAGCAGTTCACATGACGACGTTGGACGAACTGCTGCGTCAGCACGGTCAGCTGACGGAAGTCCATGTCGAGCGCTGGGTGTCGCGCGGCCTGTTGCGTCCCTCGGGCGCGGGGGATGGCTGGCGCTTCGAGCAGATCGACGTGGCGCGCGCGCGCCTTCTGGGCGAGCTGGTCGACGAGCTGGGCTTCGAAGAAGAATCGGTCGAGACGGTGGTCGACCTGGTCGACCAGGTGCACACGCTGCGCCGCCAGCTCGACCTGCTGGGGCGTGCCATCGCCGAGCAGCCCGCCGCGACACGCGAAGCGATCGCAGTGGCCCTCGACCGCCTGTCGCGCCGCTAGCTCAGCGCGCGGCCCGGCCGAGGGAGCGCATCGTCTCGAAGTGGCGGGCCATGGCGGCGGGCTTGGCCGTTGCGACGCCTCCGATGATCGTGTCACGCACCGGCCCGTAGCCCACGAAGCCCAGGATGTTGCGCTTCAGGTTCTTCACCCCGTGCGCGCGAAAGTACCAGCGGTAGATGAGCGCCGGCATGCCCATGGTGACGACGATCCGGGCGCTGCGCCCGCCGAGATGCTTCTGCGGCAGGCCACTGGGGCGATAGGCGAAGGCGAAGCCCGGCCGCAGCGTCTGCTCGAAGAAGCCCTTGAGCAGCGCCGGCATGTCGCCCAGCCAGAGCGGGAAGACGACCACCAGGTGTTCGGCGCGCCGGATCGCCTCCTGCGCCGCCGCGATGTCCGGCGGCGCCGTGCCGGTCTCGAATTCGGCCTGGGAGCGCAGCAGGTCGAACTGCAGCGCCCCGATGTCGAGCCGCTCGACCGAGTGGCCGCCCGATTCGGCGCCCTCGGCATAGGCATCGGCCAAGGCGCCGCACAGACCCTTGCGGCTGGTGTCGGGATGGCCGTTCAGGATCAGGATGCGTGAGCCCATGCGCGCCACGCTCGCATGGGGACGCCCTTCATCCCTTGATGTGGATCAGAGTTGATCGCTCATTCCGGCTGGACGCCGGCGCGCTTCACGGCGTCGCCCCACGCGGCGCAGCCGGTCTTCAGGATCTCGGCCATCTCCGCGGGCGTCGTTCCCGTGGCGATCAGGCCCATGTCGAGGAGCTTCTCCTTGCCCTCGGGAGTCTGCACCAGCTTGCGGATCTCGGCGCTCAGCCGTTCGACGATCTCCTTGGGCGTGCCGGCCGGCGCCATGAGGCCGTTCCAGCCGGTCAGGTTGATCTTGTAGCCGGCCTCCTCGAAGGTCGGCACGTTGGGCAGGCGCGGCCAGCGCTGGGCGGAGGTGACGGCGAGCGGCGTCAGCTTGCCGCCGCTGATCGCCCCGCCGCTGGAGGCGAGGTCCTGGATGGTTACCGGGATGTGGCCGGCTACGACGTCCTGCACGGCCGGTCCGGCGCCCTTGTAGGGGACGTGCGTCATGTCGAGCTTCTCGGCCTGGTTCAGCATCTCGCCCCAGATATGCGAGGAGGAGCCGTTGCCGAACGAGGCGAAGTTGACCTTGCCCTTGCGCTCGTTGGCCCAGGCGACGAATTCCTTGACCGATTTGACGCCCAGCGAGGGCGGCACGACCATCGCGAGCGGCGCCAGCCCATGCTGGGTCACGGGCATGAAATCCTTGAACCCGTCATAGGGGATCTTCTTGTAGACGTACGGGTTGATGCACATCATCGACGAGTTCACGTAGACGAACGTGTAGCCGTCGGCCGGCAGGTTCTTGACGATCTCCATGCCGACCATGCCGTTGGCGCCGGGCTTGTTGTCGACGATCACCTGCTGGCCCAGCACGCCGGACAGTTTCTCGGCGAAGTAGCGGGACACGACATCGGTCTGGCCGCCCGGCGGATAGGGTGCGACCAGCTTGATGGGCTTGTTGGGCCAGGGCGCCTGGGCAAAGGCCGACGAGGCGAACAGGACCAGCGCGCCCGCGAGCGCGACGACGGATTTCTTGGACATGCGTTTTTCTCCCTTGGACGCGGAGCCTAGCGGGAGCGAAACGCGCTGCCAATCCTCACGCTTCTACGAGTCTCACCGGGATCTTCAGGTAGCTCTGGCCATTGTCATCCGGCGGCGGCAGGCGACCGGCCCGGATGTTCACCTGCACCGAAGGCAGCAACAGCACGGGGGCCGCCAGCGAGGCGTCGCGCTTGGTGCGCATCGCGACGAACTCGGCCTCGGTCACGCCGTCATGCACATGGATGTTGCGGGCCCGCTCCTCGGCGACCGTGGTTTCCCAGGCATAGCGGTCGCGGCCGGGCGCCTTGTAGTCGTGGCACATGAACAGCCGCGTCTCCGGGGGCAGGGACAGGAGGCGCCGGATCGACCGGTACAGCGTGGGCGCATCGCCCCCGGGAAAGTCGGTGCGGGCGGTGCCGTAGTCGGGCATGAAGATCGTGTCGCCGACGAACACGGCATCGCCGATCCGGTAGGCGACGTCGGCCGGCGTATGGCCGGGCAGGTGCATCACCTCGATCAGGAGATCGCCGAGCGGCAGCGTCTCGGCGTCGGTGACGAGCCGGTCGAACTCGCGCCCGTCCTCGCTCACGTCCGCCGCGTTGAACACCTTCCTGAAGATCCTCTGCACGTCGCGGATGTGCTCGCCGATGACGACCTTGGCGGCTGTCCGTGCCTTCAACAGCGGCGCCGCCGTCAGATGGTCGGCGTGGGCATGCGTTTCCAGGATCCAGTCGACGGAGGCCTGCCGTTCCTTTGCCTTGGCGAGAACGCGCTCCACCGACCTGGTCGACGCCTTGCCGGACTTGTGGTCGTAGTCGAGCACAGGGTCGACGATCGCGGCGCGGCGCGTCTCGGGGTCGGTCACCAGATAGGTTACCGTGAAGGTCGCCTCGTCGAAAAAGGCGTCGATGGTGGGGGCGTGTGCCATGATTTCCTCTGTTATCTGATTGACGGATATATTAGAAATGACTAAATTAGCAAGATCGAAAATGAAGACGGCAAAGCAAACCATCGATCTCGAGACTCTCCGCGCAAAAGCCGGCGAAGTCGCGGACACCCTCTCGGCGCTGGCCAATGACCGGCGCCTGCTCATCCTCTGCAAGCTCGTGGAGGTAGGGGAGGCGACCGTCGGCACGCTCGCGACCGAAGTGGGCCTGTCTCAGTCGGCGCTGTCCCAGCATCTCGCCCGCATGCGCGAGGAGGGGATCGTCGCCTTCCGGCGGGAGGCCCAGACCCTCTGGTACCGGATCGGGGACGCCCGGATCGAGACGTTGCTTTCGACGCTTCACAGACTCTATTGCGCGGACTGAAGAGCCGCGCGGAAAGGATTCATCATGTCCCTGCAAGTCATCGATGTTGCCAAGGCGCGTCAGCTCGTTGCTGAAGGAGCCATCCTGGTCGACGTGCGCGAACCCGATGAGAGGGCACGCGAGCACATCCCCGGGACGAAGCATGCGCCGCTGTCGAGCCTGCAGCGTGTCGAAACGAGCGGCGCGATGGCGGTCATCTTCCATTGCCGCTCCGGCGCCCGCACCGGCGCCAACGCCGCCCGCCTGGGTGACGCGGCGGGATGTGAGGCCTACCTGCTCGAGGGCGGGCTCGAAGCGTGGAAGCGTGCCGGGCTGCCCGTGGCAACCGACAGGAAGCAGCCAATCGAGATCATGCGGCAGGTCCAGATCGTGGCCGGCAGCCTGGTCGTGCTGGGCGTCGTCCTGGGCCTCTGGATCGCGCCGCCCTTCTTCGCCGTCTCGGCGTTCGTCGGCGCCGGTCTCGTCTTTGCCGGCAGTACGGGCTGGTGCGGCATGGCCAAGGTGCTGGCCCTGATGCCGTGGAACCGGACGGTCCGGAAGGCGCTGGCCTGATGTTCGCTCCGATCGCGGCGCTCGCCTCGGGCGGTGTGGTCGGCCTCGTCCTCGGACTCATCGGGGGCGGTGGCTCGATCCTGGCCGTGCCGCTCCTCCTCTACGCCGTCGGCATGCCCTCGGCCCATGTCGCGATCGGCACGGCCGCCTTCGCCGTGGCCGTCAATGCCGCGGCAGGGCTGGCCATGCATGCGCGCAAGGCGCCGATCCACTGGCCGTGTGCCATTGTGTTCAGCCTCGCGGGCGTCGGCGGCGCCTTCGCCGGCGCCGCGCTCGGCAAGACGATGGACGGGCAGAAGCTCGTCGCGCTGTTCGGCGTGCTCATGATCGTGGTCGGCGTGATGATGCTGCGCCCCAAGGACAAGGGCGGCAGCCAGTCGGCCTGGCTGACGCGGGAGAACGCGCGGCGACTCCTGCCGCGTCTCGTGCTGTTGGGGGCGGGCGTCGGTCTCCTGTCGGGCTTCTTCGGCATCGGCGGCGGCTTCCTGATCGTGCCGGGCCTGATCCTCGCCGCGGACATGAAACTCGAGGATGCGACCAGCGCCTCGCTGGTGGCGGTGACCGCCTTCGGCATCACGGCGGCCGGCAGCTATGCCTGGTCCGGGCTGGTGGACTGGCAGGTGGCGGCCCTTCTGATCGCGGGTGGCGTCGCCGGTGCGTTGGCTGGCACCAAAGCGAATGCCGTGCTGGCGCAGCGCAAGGGAGTCCTGACGAGGCTCTTCGCCCTCTTCGTGATCGTGGCCGGCCTCTATGTCGGCGGGCGCGGCCTGTTCGACCTGCTGCAGGCCTGATCAGCCCTTCTGCAAGGCCGCCCAGACCTTGGCGGCGGTCAGTGGCATGTCGATATGACGAACGCCCAGCGGCCGCAGCGCGTCGAGCACCGCATTGGCCAGCGCCGCCGGCGCGCCGTTGGTCGGAAGCTCGCCGACGCCCTTGAAGCCCAGCATGTTGTTGGGCGAGAGCGTCACGATCGTCTCGATCCCGAACGACGGCACGTCGTCGGCCCGCGGCAGGGCATAATCCATCAGGGTGCCCGTCAGCAGCTGGCCGCTCGTCTCGTCGTAGAGAGCCTCCTCCATCAGCGCATTGCCGAGTCCGTGCACGATGCCGCCATGCATCTGGCCGGCCAGCAGGCGCGGATTCACGATCGGGCCGCAGTCGGCGACGGCCATGAGCCGGTCGATGTGCGTGGCGCCGGTCTCGGGATCGACTTCGACCTCGCAGACCATGACGCCGGTCGGGAAGGCTTCCATGCTGTCGGCGAACACCGCGTCGCCGTCGAACGGCCTCCAGGCCGCCAGCTCGAACAGGCCGACCCGCCGGTCGGTACCCACGACCTCGAAGGCGCCGTCGCGATAGGCGATGTCGGCGGGCGAGGTCTCGAGCCGCTCGGCGGCGAGATCGCGGCCGCGCTCGATCAGCACGTCGGCGGCGCGCTTGAGCGTCGTGCCGCTGATGATGGTGGAGGAGGAGCCGCCGGTGCCGCCGCCGTGCGGGATGCTGCGCGTGTCGCCCTGGCGGATCTCGATGCGCTCGACCGGCACGTCGAGCGCGGCGGCCAGGATCTGCGCGAACACCGTCTCGTGGCCCTGGCCCTGGCTCTGCGTGCCGACCCGCGCGACCAGCCGGCAGGCCTCGGCATTCACCACGACATGCTCGTCGGCGATGCCGCCAGTGCCATGCAGGTGGCACGACAGGCCCAAGCCGCGCCGTTTGCCCGCGGCCTCGCTCGCGACGCGCCGGGCTGCAAAGCCCGCTTCGTCGGCGGCCGAGAGCGCCGTCTCGAACAGCCTCGTGCAATCGGCGGCATCGTAGGTGTAGCCGGTCGCCGTGGCATACGGCATCTCGTCGGGGCGCAGCAAATTTAGGCGGCGCAGCTCGACCGGCGTGCGGCCGGTCTCGTGGGCGGCGAGGTCGACCAGACGCTCCAGCAGGAACAGCGCTTCGGGCTTGCCGGCACCGCGAATGGCGTCGACCGGCACGGTGTTGCTGAAGACGCAGTCGAAGTCGAGGCAGATCGCGGGAATGCGGTAGAGGCCGGAGATGACCTTGGCGAGCCCCGTGGTCGGGATGGTCGGGGCGAACATCGAGACATAGGCGCCGTAATTGGCTTCCGCCTTCACGCGCAGGCCGATGAAACGGCCCTCGGCGTCGAGCGCGAGATCCGCCGTCGCGACGAGGTCGCGGGCATGGGCGTCGGCCTGTGCCAGTTCCGCGCGCTCGCAGGTCCAGCGTAGCCCTCGTCCGAGCTTGCGCGTCGCCCAGGCGATCAGCGTCGATTCGGCGTAGATCGGGTACTTCGGCCCGAAGCCGCCGCCGACATCCTCGGTGATCAGGCGCAGCTTTTCCTTCGGGACGTGGAGCACCCGCTCGCACATCAGCCGGTGCGGGACCTGTACGCCCTGAGATGAGAAGGTGACGGTGACGAGATCGTCGCCGGCGTCGTAGTTCGACCAGGCGGCCCGCGTCTCCATGTAGTGCACGATCTGGCGCGGCGAGCGGATCGACAGGGTCGTGACGTGCGCCGCACGCGCAAACGCGGCCTCGGTGGCGGTGCCGTCGCCCTTGCCCCAGCGGCACATCAGGTTGCCGGGCACGTCGTCATGCACCAGTGGTGCATCCGGAGCGAGCGCCTGCGCCGCGGTCACGACGGCGGGCAGTTCCTCGTAGTCGACCTGGAGCAGTTCGGCGGCGTCACGCGCCTCGTCGATCGTACCCGCCACGATCATCGCCACGATGTCGCCGACATGGCGCACCTTGCCGACCGGCATGGGCAGATGATCCGGCTCGCGGTGGCGATTTCCGGCCGCATCCTTGATCTCGCTGATGGCCGGCATGTGGCCGATCTTGTCGGCCACGAGATCCTGCGCCGTATAAATCGCCTGGACGCCGGGCGAGGCGAGGGCGGCCGCCGCATCGATGCCCAGGATCCGGGCATGCGCATGCGGCGAGCGCACGAACAGCACAGCCAGCGCGTCGGCGGGCGCGGTATTGTCGGCATAGAGCCCGCGGCCGGTCAGGAACCGCTGGTCTTCACGCCGCGTGATCGAATGACCGAGCTTGAGGGGCGCGTTCATCGGGTCCCGCCGGTCCGGGAGGGGATGGGGCGCCGAACCGGCCGGTCTGTTGTAATCTTTGCCACCAAATGTACTCAGTCGTTCGTTAACCCCCATCATACACCGGTTCGGGCGACCAGCATCGACGATGAAATTTAGGGTTTGGATCAAGTCTGTCTTGGCTGCGGCCTTGGCAGTGCACTGCTTCGCTTCCCTCGGCCAGGCGCAATCGCCGGCCGCCGTGACGCCCTCTGAGCGCACGACGCTCGCCCGCGCGATCGAGTTGGTCGATGCGCATCTCGACAAGGCCCAGCGGGAGATGAATGCCGACCTGAAGCGGCGGATGCAGGTCGAGGCCTATCTGGCGCTGCTCTCCCTGCCGTCGACCCATCGGCAGTACGAGGCGGCCGACCGGCTGAGGGCGATCGACGAGGCGCTCGCGGAGAAATCTCCGTCCGCATCGAGCGACCGCGAAGTCATCGAAGTCGGACTGGCCGCGGCCCGGACGCTGGCCGAGGAGCGCGACGACCTGCAGCGCATATTCCTGTTCGACCGGCAATACTCCGGCCTGTCGTCGGGCGAGGGCGTGAACAAACAGTATTTCCTTCAGCTCATGCGCGCGAACGACGCCGATGCCATGAGCTGGTTCTTCCAGTCGATGCAGCCAGGCGTCGGCGAGGTCGCGGGACTCGTCAATCGCAGCGTCGCCATCGACTGGCTGTGCCAGCGGGGCCACCGGTCGCTGGCACGGCAGGTCGCAACGCGCCTGACCGCGCCCGAACTCGACGCCGCGATGGGGTTGAGGCTGGCCGATCTCGGGGCCTCGGCCGAGGCCGAGCAGCGTGTGGCCGGCAGCATGACGCAGACCACGCGCCGCGCCCCGGCCGGTCCGGAGATCCTGGCGCGCCTGGCCGTCATGGCCAGCCGGCGCGGCGACAGCGCGGAGGTCGAGCGTCTCGTCCGCAAGGTCGTCGAGGCCGTCGAACCGCGACAACTGTCACCCGACCGCCGCGTGTCGGTGGATTATGGCGACTGCGACTGGACGCTCGATCGCGGCTTTGCGCGGCGCTGGCAGGCGCGCAGCGTCTACTGGCAGTCGGCCTTCAAGCTGACGGCACAGCCCGGCCGCACGGCGCTGGGACAGCCCTATCTCGTGGCCCTCGCGGAAGCGGTGGCCGGAGCGACGGCGGGACCGGCTTCCGTCGAACTGATCGAGCAGCTGATCGCCATCTTCGACAAGAGCGCGCGCGAGAACGGCATCGATCTCACGAATGCCGCGATCCTTGCGGCCGAGGCCCAGACCGATATCGCGCGTCGCAACAATGCGCCGGCGCTCGCCTGGCACGGGGCGCGGCAGTCGCTGATCCTCGCGCGCGTGGCGGCGGGCGCACCGATCGACGACGCGGCGGCCAAGGCGCTGGGCGTGGACTGGGCGCTATCGTTCCTCGCGAACTATCCCCGCTCCCCGCTGGCGCGGAGACTGGCTGGGCTGGCCGGGCCCGACCGGGAAACCCTGGATCGCATCAATCCCAAACTGCGGGCGCAACTCCAGTTGATCGCCCTGGTGCTCGAAGGCAATGCCGTCGATGCCCGGGCGCTCATGGAAGCGGAGCCGGCCGCGGTCGATCTCGACGCCGGTCCCGTCCTCCACATTATCGAGGCGCGGCAGAATGCCGGTCTGACGGACCGCGCCGCGGCCGCGCTCGATGCCTATCTCCACGTGTTTCCGGGCAAGGACCTTCCGGCGCTGCGGCTCCTGCTGCTGCAGGGGCGGCGCGACCGGGCGAAGGCGATGCTGCGCGGCTTCGTGGCCGGCAGCGCCGGCGCCTTCGGCGTCTCCGACATCTTCGTTGGCGTCATGCTGCTGCGCGAGATGGGCGACCGGACCGATCTCGCGACGCTCGTGGGCCTGCGCCAGGGCATCGACGCGCAGGAAGCCAGCCGCCGGCTGGTCGAGGTGGCCGATGCGCTGGCCTGGGATGGTGCTGCATCCGAGATCGAGGCGGCGACCCGATCGCTTCCGAAGGACCTGGCGCAGTTGCCCGCCAAGGACGTCGCCTGCCTGCGCGACACGTTGCAGGGCTTGCAGGCCGTCGCTCTCGCCCGGCGGGGCGAGCTGGAGGCCGGAGTTCGCCTGGTCGAGGGTCGCAGCCTCGATCAGCGCCAGTTCTGCTGGGTCGGCAAGGGCTATGACAGCAAACCGATCTTCGACGTCCGTTTCCTGGTCCAGGAATGGGTCCGCCGCGGCCACGCGGTGCCGTAGGTCCGGCGCGATCTTCCGAGATCTTCCATGTCGAGTTGACCCACCCGCCTCACCCTGAGGAGGCGCGCGAAGCGCGCCGTCTCGAAGGGTGAGCAACGGACGCGGTGCTCGTTCCCATGCTTCGAGACGCGCTTCTGCGGAGCGCTCCTCAGCATGAGGTTGGTACGATGGAGTCGAGTGCGCTCGAAACGAGTTCAGGCCGCCAGCGCGTCGCTGATCACCTTGAGGGCGCTGTCGATGTCGGCCTTGTTGACGTCGAGGTGGGTGACGGCGCGGATGCGGTTGCCGGCCGCGGTGCCCATGCCGACGCCGCGCTCCTTGCAGGCCTCGACCAGTCGGGCCGGCGTCCAGCCGGGCTTGGTGACCTCGAAGAAGACCAGGTTGGTCTCCATGCGCGGCACGTCGATCTTCAGGCCCTTGATGTTGGCGATGCCCTCCGACAGATGGCGGGCATTGTCGTGGTCCTCGGCGAGACGGTCCCAGTTGTGTTCGAGGGCGTAGAGGGCGGCGGCGGCGATGATGCCGGACTGGCGCATCGAGCCGCCCAGCATCTGCTTCTGGCGCCAGGCTTCGTGGATGAACTCCTTCGAGCCCGCCAGGCTGGCGCCGACCGGCGCGCCCAGGCCCTTGGTGTAGTCGAGCCACAGCGAGTCGACGCAGGCGGCGTAGTCGCTGGCCTTCGTTCCCGATTTGACGACCGCGTTGCAGAGACGGGCGCCGTCCATGTGCAGGCCGAGGCCGGCCTCGCGGGCCACCTGGGTCACGCCCTGCATGGTGGCGAGCGGCCACACGGTGCCGCAGCCGCCGTTCGACGTGTTCTCGATCGACACGAGGCGCGAGCGCGGCGCGTTGCGGCTGCCCGGATCGCGGATCGCTTCCTTGACCTGCTCGCCGGTGAAGACGCCTTGGGGGCCGTCGAGCATGCGGATCATGACGCCGGCATTGGCGGCGGTCCCGCCCGACTCGGCGTTGATGATATGGGCCGTGCGGTCCGCGATCACCTCGTCGCCCAGCCGGCAGTGCACCCGGATGGCGATCTGGTTGCCCATGGTGCCGCTCGGCAGGAACACCGCGTCTTCCTTGCCGAGAAGCTCGCACACGCGGTCGCGCAGCCGGTTGACGGTGGGGTCCTCCATTTTCTGCTCGTCGCCGACCTCGGCGTCGGCCATCGCCTTCCGCATGCCGGGGGACGGCTTGGTCTTGGTGTCGCTGTAAAGGTCGATGAAACGGTTTTGCATGGCGTGTCCTGATCTCCTGCGCCACCATAACGGCAATCGCCAGGAGGAGGAAACATGAGCCAGTTTGCGGCCGCACCCACAGCTTCGGCCCTGCCGGAGGAGCTGCTCTATGCCGTCGACGGCGCGATCGCGACGGTCACGCTCAACGCGCCGCAGCGCATGAACACCATCTCCGGCCCGATGCTGAGGCAGCTCACCGATGGGCTGGTGAAGGCGAACGAGGACCGCGCCGTGCGCGTCGTGATCCTGACCGGCGCGGGCCGCGCCTTCTGCGCCGGGCTGAACCTCGAGGCACAGAGCAAGGGCACCGACAATCTGAGCGTCGGTTCGGGCGCCACGCCGACCAGCATCGACCTGCGCAACACGCCGCCGCCGGTCCTGCATGCCATGGACAAGCCGGTGATCTGCGCCCTCAACGGCTCCGCGGCCGGCTACGGGCTCGACCTGGCGCTCGGCGCCGACATCCGGGTGATGGCGCAGTCGGCCAAGCTGGCCGCCTCCTACGCCAAGCGCGGCGTCCTGCCGGAGTCCGGTGGCACCTGGTATCTGCCGCGCATGCTGGGCTGGGCGAAGGCTTCGGAGCTGATCTTCACCGGCCGGACCTTGACCGCCGCGCAATCACTGGAGATCGGCCTCGTGAACAAGGTCGTGCCGGACGCGGACGTCCTGGGCGCCGCCCGCGACCTGGCGCTGGAGATCGCGGCAAATGCGCCGCTCGCCATCCAGGCGGCCAAGCGGATGATGCGCATGGCCTGGAACGAGCCGTTCAACGAGCACGTCCATCACGTCTTCCTGCAGCTCCTGCCGCTGATGCAGACCGAGGACATGAAGGAGGGCATCAAGGCCTTCCTGGAAAAGCGCGAGCCGCATTTCACCGGCAGGTAGTGAACATAGCCCCGCTGGATTGGATCCGCGCGTGGGGCGCGACACCGGAGTGATCTCTGGAAATTTAAGTCGTTGACAGGGAACGCGTCGATGGTTTCCACTGGTTGAGAGAGCCGGGGGAGAGACTATCGATGGTGGTTGCGCGTGTTTTCGCAGTTGCGAGTGTTGTCTGTGTTTTTCTTTCGGCCTGTGCTGAACCACCTGTCAAACCGGTACCGGAAGCCACGCTGCGGACGATTACGTCGATATCGGGCGATGTGTCCGGGGTAAAGAACTCAGACACTTCCAAGATCGGTGCGCGCGGCAGCGACGAAGGCGCCAGGCGCGGGGCTAATCAAGGTGCCGCGGCGACCATTGGTAGCGGCACGCTCCTCGGACTTCTCATCGCGCCCGTGGGCGCAGCCATAGGAGGCGCGAAGGGTGCGGCGGAGGCGCAATCGGAGAACGTGGTGGATGACACGCGCACCGAACTGCGGCTTGCCATGCAGGACACCGACTTCGCCGAAGATCTGAGGGCGCGTCTCGCCGCTTCCAATGTGGCCGGCAACATCGTTGTTTCCAGTGTCACGGCAGGCGCTTCCACGGCGGCTCAGCAAAGCGCGACCACTGTTTCGGCGGGTAGCGCGCCGTCGCACATCATCGCCGTCGAGTACAGGCTCGCCATCTTCCATCAGGCGCACGTCAACCCGAAGATCGCGCTCGTCGCCCAGGTCACGGCCCAGGTCCAGTCGCCCGATCGCAAGCAGATGCTGCACAAGGCGACATGGACCTATTGCGGCCAGCCCTACGATTTCGTGCAGATGGGCGCCAACAATGCCGCCCTCCTGCGCGGACAGATCAATACGGCGGCCGCAGTACTCGCGGAGGCCATTCCCTATGACCTGTTCGTCAGCAAGGTGCCGCGGCCCCTGAAGGGCTACTGCATGGACTTCAGCGATCTGCCGAGCGGCTACGGCACCAAGGCGCCGGGCCTGATCTAGCCCGCAGACCCGTCCATCACGATCGCCACGCGGCCGGTGACGCTACGCTCCAGGAGCGCGCGCATCGCCTGCGCGGCGTCGGGGAGGGTAAAGGTGCGGTCGACGTGCGGGCGGCAGAGACCCTGTTCGCACCAGCCGCGGATGCGCTCGGCCAGCGCGAAGGTGCGCGCCGCCTCCTCGAAGCGCGCGTCGTGCGGGCTCCAGCCGACATAGTAGCCGTAGTTGAAGCCCATCACGGCCAGGGTCTTCACCAGCAGGATGTTGGCGGGGACCTGGGGGATCGTGCCGCTGGCGAAGCCGATCGGACAGATGCGGCCGCCCACGGCCATGCACCGCAGGGACTGCGTAAAGACGTCGCCGCCGACCGGATCGTAGACCCGGTCGACGCCGCGGCCGCCGGTGATCTTCAGTACTTCTTCGCGGAAGTCGGTCGCGCTGTAGTCGATGACGTGGTCCGCGCCGTGCGCCTTGGCGAACGCCGTCTTGCGCGGGCCGCCTGCGGTGGCGATCACCGTCGCGCCGAGGATCTTGCCGATCTCGACCGCCGCCATGCCGACGCCGCCGGCCGCCGCATGGACCAGCAACGTATGACCGGACCGCACGTCGAGCGCCTCGGGCCAGGTCAGGGCGCCGGCCGACGTCGGATAGGAGATGGCGAGCTGGATCGCCTCCACGAACCCCACATTGCGCGGCTTGGGGAAGACATTGACCTCGTGAGCCACGACTTCCTCGGCGAGCCCGCCCCAGTCGAGCACGGCCACGACCTCGTCGCCGACTTTAACCCGCGTGCAGGCGAGATCGACTTCGGTGACGATGCCGGAGGCCTCGGTGCCGGGGGCGAAGGGGAAGGGCGGTCGCCGCTGGTACTTGCCCGCGATGACAAGGGTCGTGGCGAAGCTGACGCCGGCCGCGCGGATGCGGATGCGCACCTGGCCGGCCTTCAGCGGCGGCGACTCGACATCTTCGAGACGCAAGTCCTCGGGGCCGCCCCACTGGCGGCAGATCATGGCCTTCATGAGGAGCTTTCTATCAGGCGCCGAGGGCGCCGACGATGGCAACGGAGCAGACGTTGCGCGCCGGGAAGCCGCCGAGATTGTGGGTGAGGCCGAGGCGGACGTCGGGACGCTGCCGGGCGCCGGCGCGGCCCTGCAGCTGGAGGTACATCTCGTAGATCATGCGGATGCCGGAGGCGCCGATCGGGTGGCCGAAGCACTTCAGGCCGCCGTCGATCTGGCACGGCACCTTGCCATCCGAATCGTAGAAGCCGTCGAGCACGTCCCTCACCGCGCCGCCTTCCGGCGAGATGAACAGGTCTTCCAGCGTCACCAGTTCGGTGACGGAAAAGCAGTCGTGGCATTCCACCAGGCTGAGCTGCTCGCGCGGCCGGTCGATGCCGGCCTCGCGGTAGGCGCGCTGGGCGGCGACCCGGGCCGTGGCGAAATAGCTTCCGTCCCAGGTATTGTGCTGCTCCTCGATGCCATTGGAGCCCGCGATCTGGAGCGCCTTGACCGAGACGATATCCTTCTTGCCGAGGCTGCGCGCGATCTCGGGGGTGGTGACGATGGCTGCGGCGGCGCCGTCGCTCACGCCGCAGCAATCGTAGAGGCCCAGAGGATCGGCGATCAGCGGCGCGTTCAGCACGTCGGCTTCGGTAATCGCACGCTGCAGGTGAGCCTTGGGATTCTTGACGCCATTGGCATGGCTCTTGACCGAGATATGGGCCATTGCCCGCTTGAGGTCGTCTCGGCCGATGCCGTGCTTGGCGCGATAGGCCGAGGCGAGCTGGGCGAAGCTGCCGGGGGCCGTGAGGTTCGACCACCACAGCGGTGCGGTCGATCCGGCATTGAGGCCGGGCAGACCGCCGAAGCCAGTGTCCTTCAGCTTTTCGACACCCAGCGCCAGGGCCATGTCGCAGGCGCCGGCCGCGACGGCATAGACCGCCGACCGGAAGGCATCGGAGCCGGAGGCGCAGTAGTTTTCCACGCGGCTGACCGGAATATAGTCGAAGCGCAGCGTCTCGGAGAGCGGCAGGCCCGACTTGCCGACATGGACCTCGTCGAGGCAGGTCGAAAGCCAGGCGGCATCGATCTGCTTGCGCTCGATGCCGGCATCGCCGATCGCCTCCTCGAAGGCGCCGACCATCAACTCCTCGGCGCCCTTGTCCCAGTGCTCGCCGAAGCGCGTGCACCCCATGCCGACGATGGCGACCTTGTCGCGAATTCCAGAGGCCATGCCAATGTCTCCCTAGCCGAGTTGCACCGGCAATCGCTTGACGCCGCGCAGGATGAGCGAATCGTGCCATTCCGGGTCGCCGCCGGAAAGCCGGATGTCGGGCAGTCGTTCCGCGAGCCGGGTCGTCGCGATCTGCGCCTCCAGACGAGCGAGCGGCGCGCCCAGGCAGAAGTGGATGCCGTGACCGAAGGTGAGGTGGGCATTGGGCTCGCGACCGATGTCGAACCGGTCGGGATCGGCGACGGCCTCGGGATCGCGGTTGGCCGAGTTCATGAAGGCGAAGAGGCGCTGGCCTTGGCGAATCGTCTTGCCGCCCATCTCGAGGTCCGCGGCGGCGACACGGGCGAGGGCACCCGAGGGGCCGTCGTAGCGCAGGTATTCCTCGACCGCGCTCCCGGCCAGGGACGGATCGGCGACCAGGCGCTCCCACTGGTCGCGATGTCGCATCGAGTAAAGGAAGCCGTTGCCGATCAGGTTGGTGGTCGTTTCGTGACCGGCGAACAGGAGCAGGATGCAGGTGCCGATGATCTCGTCGGTCGTGAGTGCATCGCGATCGTCGCGCGCCAGTACGAGGTGGCTGATCATGTCGTCGTGCGGCTCTGCGGTACGTGCCTCGACCAGGCTGCGGAAATAGTCCGACATGGCCTTGGCGCCGGATTCGGCACGCAGGTACTTGTTGCCGGCCACCTGGGCCGTGCCGATGAACAGGGCGATGTCGTCGGACCAGACCTTTACGCGTTCGAGGTCGGCCCGCGGCACGCCCAGCAGGTCCATGATCACCGAGGCTGGCAGCGGATAGGCAAAATCGGCGATGTAGTCGACGGTCTCGCCGCGCCGGGCCCTGGCTTCCATGCCGTCGATCAGGTGGGTAACGATGCTCTCGATGCTGGGCCGCAGGTTGGACACCGAGGTCGGCGTGAAGGCCTTGTTGAACAACCGCCGCAGCCGCGTGTGGTCGGGCGGATCCCGGAACACCATCCAGTGGTTGAGGTAACGAACCAGGCTGTCGATCGAGCCGCGCAGGTACTCGGGGTTGGTCTTGAAGAAGGGCGTGAGCCGGTCGGCCGAGATCTGCCTGTTGTTGAGCGCCACCTGCTTCACGTCGGCATGGCGCGTGATGATCCAGGCCTTCATGGCCGGCGACCAGTGGATCGGATCCTCGGCGCGCAGACGCGCGAATTCCGGGAAGGGATTGGCGTTGGTCGCGGGATTGCCGAGATCGAAGGTGTAGGTCACCCGGCGAGGCTAGCGCTGTGCGGTTTACCAAACAAGTGTTTGGTTGGTAGAAGAACAAATGTCCCGTGAGACCCTGATGGCCGTCTCTGCACGCCTGTTTGCCCGCGGTGGCTTCGACGCCACCTCGATGCGCGACATCGCGGGCGAGGCGGGGATGCTCGCGGGTTCGATGTACTATCACTTTCCCTCGAAGAACGACCTGATCGCGGCGGTCTACGAGCAGGGGGTGGCGGAAATCGGCGGCGCGGTCGATCGCGCCCTGGCGGGACTGCAGGCGCCCTGGAGCCGCCTGGAAGCCGCCTGCGTGGCGCATCTGGAATCGCTGCTGGCCGACCGTGCCCACGCGGCGGTCATGACGGCCGATCTCGGCCGCCTCGATCCCAAGCTGCGCCGCCGGCTGGTCACGATGCGCGACGGTTACGAACGGCGCTTCGTCGAACTGGTGGGCGCCCTGCCGCTCGCGTCCGGCATCGATCGGACGATCTGGCGTCTTCAGCTTCTCGGGGCTTTGAACTGGACACCGACCTGGTATCGCGCTGGGAAGAAGTCACCGGCCGCGATCGCCCGCGCCCTGGTGGCAGCGCTTCGAATATCGGCTACGGAGGCACCATGACCGTAGGAATTCGATACGTCCTGCCAGGTGACGAGGCGCTGTTCGACCGCGTTGCGCCCGACGTGTTCGACCATCCGGTGGAGCGCAGCCAGCTCTCCCGCTATCTCACCACGCCAGGACACCATCTCATCGTGGCGATCGCGGAGGGGCAGATCGTCGGTCAGATCGCCGCCGTGGTGCACTATCATCCGGATGGACGCCCGACCGAACTGTACATCGACGAAGTGGGCGTGGCTCCGGCGTTCCAACGGCAGGGCATTGCCCGTCGTCTGCTCGACGCCATGCTCGTACTTGGCCGGGAGTTGGGCTGCCGGGAAGGCTGGGTTGGTACCGAGCCGGACAACGACGCCGCGCGGGCCCTCTACGAACCCAGGAGCGAACCGGCCGAGAGCTTCGCCATGTACGTGCTCCGGCTCTAGGCAGCACGCCGGGGCGAAGCATCGGTCGACCTGGTGCTACCTGACCCACGGTCCGAAGGGCGGCATGTCCTTCGAGGGCTTGAGCGGGAAGTTCGGGGCGCGCTTCTCGAAGAACGACTTGATGCCCTCCTGCGCATCGGCACCGGCCGCAAGATGGCCGACGCATTGCAGGTCGAGCGTCACCGCATCGAGCGGATCCTGCGCGCCCCACATGCTCCACATCAGCCGGCGGTTGACCGCCGCCGCCACCGCGGAGGAAGTCGAGGCGGCGAACTTCGCGGCCAGCGCCTGCGCCGCCGGCAGCAGCTCCTCCGGCGCATGGACGGACCTCACCAGGCCACCCTTCAGCGCCTCGTCCGCGCCGAACAGGTCGGCGGTCATGACCCATTCCTGCGCCTGCTGCATGCCCACAAGGCGCGGCAGGAACCAGCAGCTTCCAGCCTCCATCGCCATGCCGCGCTTGTTGAAGACGAAGCCGATGCGGGCGGTGCTCGACATCATCCGGATGTCCATCGGCAGACACATGGTGATGCCGACGCCGACGGCGGCGCCGTTGATCGCCGCGACGATCGGCTTCAGGCAATTGAAGATCGCGAGCGTGATCGAATCGCTGGCCTCCCGCTTCTCGGGCTTGTTGCCGTCGTTCCAGACCTGGAAGGCGGCCGTTCCGCCCGAGATGTCGGCCCCGGCGCAGAAGGCGCGGCCGGCGCCGGTGACGACGATGGCGCGCACCTCGTCCATCGTGTTCACGCGCTGGAAGAAGTCGATGAGTTCGCGGCTCATCGTGGTCGAGAAGGCGTTGAGCTTGTCGGGCCGGTTCAGCGTCACGGTCATCACGCCGCCGTTCACTTCCGTCAGCAAGGTCTCGTAGTTCATGGCCAGAATTCCCTCCCCGGTCGGTTCCGCCCAGCAAGACGGAATGTCGTTGCGTGGCTTCAAGGTTTGGGAAACATTCGCCGCAACACCCGCCAACCGCAATCCCGGAGGAAGTCGATGTCTCACCTGATCAAGACCGTCGAAGACGGCGTCATGAAGATCGTGCTCAACCGTCCCGATGCCATGAATGCGCTGAGCCGCGACATGATGCAGGCCCTCTCCGACTCGCTCGAGGAAGCGGCGGGGACCCGCGCCATCGGCTGCGTCGTGGTGCGCGGCGCCGGCGACAAGGCCTTCTGCGCTGGTGGTGACGTGAAGTCGATGGCGGCGGGTCGCGACCAGGACAAGACCTACGAAGACAAGGTCCACGAGATTCGCGAGCGCATGAAGGTCTCCGAGCTGCTGCACGAGATGGGTAAGCCGACGATCGCCATGGTGAACGGTGTCGCCGCCGGCGCCGGCCTGTCGCTGGCTCTCGCCGCTGACATGCGCTTCGCGGGCAAGAGCGCGCGCATGACGACCGCCTTCGCCAAGGTGGGCTTCTCTGGCGACTTCGGCTCGCACTACTTCCTGCACAAGCTGGTCGGCACCTCCAAGGCGCGCGAGCTCTATTTCACCGCCGAGATCCTGAACGCCGAGCAGATCGAGAAGCTCGGCCTCGCGACCCGCATCGTCGACGATGCCAACCTCGACGCCGAGACGATGGCCTTCGCCAAGAAGCTGGCCGCTGGCCCGCGCGTCGCCTGGTGGCACGCCAAGAAGAACATGAAGGTGGCGGAGGAGGGCACCCTCTCCGAGGCGCTCGACAGCGAGGCCGCGCGCATGATCCGCACCGGCGAGACGGAAGATCACAAGGAAGCTGCGCGCGCCTTCGTCGAGAAGCGCGCCCCCAACTTCAAGGGCGCCTGAGCTTCAGTCGGGCGGCGAGGCGGGCCAGCGCGCCCGCCACGCCGTCGGGCATAGCGACCATGGCGGCGATCAGCAGCACGCCGTAAAGCAGGGCGGAGTAGCCCTTGCCCAGCCCCGCCGTCACGTCGGGGAAGAACTGCAGGAACAGCCCGCCCAGGATCGCGCCGCCGGCCGAATGCATGCCGCCGATCACCAGGCCGAACAGCATCTGGACCGAGAGCGCGAAATTGTAGCTGCCCGGTCCCACGAATCCGAACTGCCAGGCCGACAGGCAGCCGGCGACGGCGAGATAGGCTCCGGCAATCCCGGAGGCCGCGGCGCGCACCTGCGGGACCCGGACGCCCTGGGCGGTCGCCGCGAAATCCTGATCGCGCGCGGCCTTCAACGCGCGGCCTGAGCGACTGTGGATCAGATTGTGCGCCAGCCAGATGCCGGCGCCCAGGATCGCGAGCGCCATCAGGAAGGCCCAGCGATCGTTGCTGAGCAGGCCGGTGGGCGGCGTCGGGAAGTCGAGGTAGAGTCCCTGGACGCCGCCGGTCCAGTTCTCGATGAGCCGCCAGCGCAGCAGTTGCGGGAAGGCGATGACGACGGCGTAGGTGACGAGGGCCTGCGTCCAGAGCGTATGGGAACCGGCGACCCGGCCGATGCCATAGCCGGCGGCGAAGCCCAGGAGCGGGGCGAGGGCCAGACCGGCATAGGGGGTGAGCGGCGTATGTGCCGCCAGCATCGCCGCGCCATAGCCGCCGAGGCCGAACAGGGCGGCCTGGGCCAGCGAGAACTGGCCGCTGATGCCACACAGGATCACCAGGCCCAACAGCGCGATCGACCAGATCGCCGCCTGGGTGAAGCGGAAGACGACGAAATCCGGGAAGCAGAACGAGAGGGCGGCCGCCGCCACGAAGCCCATGGTCCATACGGTCCGCATGGCGTTACGATAGACCACACAACTAAGGAAGGGGAGCGAAGCGATGAGACTGAGGCAATGCGTCTTCGTCTGCAAGGACCTGGAGAGTTCCACCGAGGAGCTGTGCGACATTCTCGGCATCGAGGTCGCCTATCGCGATCCCGGCGTCGCCAAGTGGGGCCTGGCCAACGTCGTCTGCCCGACCGGCAACGATTTCCTCGAGATCGTCTCGCCGTTCAAGGACGGCACGTCGGCCGGCCGCTACATCGAGCGCCGCAAGGGCGATGGCGGCTACATGGTGATCCTGCAGGTGCCCGATGCGGTGGCCGAGCGCCAGCGTGTCACCGCGCTGGGCGTGCGTGCCGTTGCCGAGAAGGACCTGCCTGAGTACCAGTACACCCACTTCCATCCCTCGGACACGAACGGCGTGCTGCTGTCGATCGACACGACCTTTGCGCCGCCCGGCGTCGATCCCGCTTTGTGGTGGCCACCGGCCGAAAAGGACTGGGTGAAGCACGCGCGCTCCGACGTCACAAACGGCCTGGCGGGCGTCGAGATCCAGCACGACGATCCCGACGGCGCCGCCGCCTCCTGGTCGCGCATCCTCGACCGGCCGGCCGTCGACAACATCATCCGGCTCGACGGTTCGCAGATCCGCTTCGTCCCGAACGTCGACGGACGCGGGCCGGGCGTGTCGGCCTACGACGTGAAGGTCGTGGATCGCGAGCGCGTCCTGGCCGCGGCCGAGAAGCGGGGCCGCCGGCATGGAGTCGGTCAGGTCGAGGTCTGCGGCTGCCGCATCAATCTCGTCTGAGGGGGCGAGTTCAGGCATAGAAGCAGGATCGTGCTGCGCATCCGACCCTTCGTCATGGGCCACCTCGTCGCCGCGCTCCTGGTAGGGGCGGGGGCGGGCGCTTTCCTGGCCGCCGAGGCCATGTTGATCTGCGGCGTCGGAATGCTGGCCGGCGCGATCGTGAGCTCGCTGGTGTGCCAGTGGAAACCCGGCGTCGAGGCGCCGGCCTCGCAGCTTTGGCCGGTCGCCATCCTTGCCAACCCGGTCTTTCTGGGGGCGCTCGTCTTCATGGCCCTCGACTGGGAATGCGTCGTGGGCCGTCAGCGCGGCTGGGGCTGCCTCGTCGCGGCGATGGCCATCATCGCCGCGAGCCTGTGTTTCCTGCCGCCGCTCGGCGGCCTGCTATGGCGACGCTGGAAGCGCCATCGCGCGCGACCGCGTTAGGCCGCGAGCGACTTCGCGAGGCGGCCGCGGATCATCTCCTCGGCTTCGCGGACGATACGCTCGACCAGTTCCTTGCAGGTCGGGATGTCGTTGATCAGGCCCATGCAGGTGCCGGCCGACCAGATGCCGTGTTCCATGTCGCCGGTTTCGTACACGACCTTGCCCTTGGCGCCGGCGACGATCGGGCCGATCTCCTGGATGGTCTTGCCCGCGCCTTCCATCTCGATCGTCTTCTTGGCGATGCTGTTGCCGTAGACGCGGCTGGTGTTGCGCATGGTGCGCAGGATCAGCGACGTGCTGCGCTCGTCGGAGGAGACGATCTTCTCCTTCACGTTCTGGTGGATCGGCGCTTCCTTGGTGGCCATGAAGCGGGTGCCCATGTTGATGCCCTCGCAGCCCAGCGCCAGCGCCGCCACCAGGCCGCGCGCATCGGCGAAGCCGCCCGAGGCGATCATCGGGATCTTGATGACGTTGGCGGCCGCCGGCAGCAGCACGAGGTTCGGCACGTCATCCTCGCCCGGGTGACCGGCGCACTCGAAACCGTCCATCGAGATCGCATCGACACCGGCCTTCTCGGCCGAGAGTCCGTGCCGGACCGCCGTGCACTTGTGGATCACCTTCACGCCGGCTTCCTTCAGCTTGGGCAGGAAGGGCTTGGGATTGTTGCCGGCGGTCTCGACGATCTTGATTCCGGAATCGATGATGGCGTCGATGTACTCGCCATAGGGACGCGGCACGAGCGTCGGCAGGATGGTGAGGTTCACGCCGAACGGCTGGTCCGTCATCTCGCGACAGCGCTTGATCTCCTTGCGCAGATCCTCGGGCGTCGGCTGGGTGAGGCCGGTGAGGATGCCCAGCGCGCCCGCGTTGGAAACGGCCGAGGCGAGTTCGGCGCGGCCGACCCACTGCATGCCACCCTGCACGATCGGATGCTTGATGCCGAACATCTCGGTGAAGCGCGTCTTGATCATCTGGATTTTTCCCCCTGGGTAAGTTCCCCAAGCATTACCGAACCGGAACGCCGGGGGCCAGCCCACGGATCGCAGCGTGGATATGCCGTTCGCGATGCGGATCAGGTGCGGTCGATGAAGGAGATCGTGTCGTCCAGGGAGGGGGCACGCTGGCGCAGCAGCTCGGAAAAGGAGCCGACGATATCGATATGGTCGACCTCGGGGTAGAGCTTCAGCTCGGCGCTTCCGCCGGCCTTGCGCCAGGCCGCTGCCAGACGTTCGCTGTTGAAGGGTTTCACCGTCCTGTCGGCGGTGCCGTGCAGCAGCAGGAGCGGCGGCAGCGGCGCACGGGCATATTCGATCGGCTGCGTCTCGCGGCGATCGCCACCGAAGATCTCCCTCAGCCGGCGCGAGGTGAGGGGCAGGAAATCGTAGGGTCCGGCGATGCCGATTCCGCCCGGCAGCTTCATGCGGTCGACACCGGCGGCCGCGAGATAGGGCGTGTTGGCGACCATCATGATCGCGATGTAGGCGCCCGCCGAGTGCCCCGCGACGAACAGCTTCTCGGCGCCGACCTTCCGTGCCGCCCAGGCCGTCGCCGCCGCACCATCGTCGAGGAAGTCGGGATAGCGAACCTCAGGATAGACGCGGTAGTCGGGAATGATGGTGGTGATGCCGCGTGCGGCCAGCGCCTGACCGACGAACAGATAGACGCCCTTGGCGCCCGAGTCCCAGGAGCCGCCGTAGAAGAAGATCACCGCCTTGCCGTCGGCGCGCGGCTGCTCGGGCGTGTAGACGTCGAGCTTCTGGCGGGGAAGGCTGCCGTAGGCAATGTCGGCGTCGAGCGTGTAGCCCGCGCGCGCGACGGTCGTGTTCAGGAGCGCCGCAGGAGAGCAGCCGCCGAGCAGGCCGAGGACGCTGGCGATGAGGCCTCGGCGCGCCAGCGTCATGCAGAACCGGCGAGGTCGCGCACCTGCTCGGCCAGCGCCAGAGAGGCGGTGAGGCCGGGCGATTCGATGCCGAACAGGTTGATGAGGCCGGGTACGCCATGGTCGGCAGGCCCCGTGATGGTGAAATCCTGCGCCGGCGCGCCCTGCGGCACGATCTTCGGCCGGATGCCGGCATAGCCGGGCTGCAGCGAACCGTCCTTGATGCCCGGCCAGTACTTGCGCACGGCAGCATAGAACTTGTCGGCGCGATGCGGATCGACCGTGTACTCGATGCCGTCGATCCACTCGACATCGGGCCCGAACTTCGCCTGGCCGCCCATGTCCACGGTGATGTGCACGCCCAGCCCGCCCGGCACCGGGACGGGGTAGATGAGGCGGGAGAAGGGAGAACGGCCGGTCAAGGTGAAGTAGTTTCCTTTGGCGTAGTACGCGGTCGGAATATGCTCGGATGGCATCCCGACGATTTTTTTCGCAAGCGTCGGCGCATGCAGTCCGGCCGCATTGATCAGCAGCCGGCAACGCAGGTTCATCGGCTCGGTTCCGCCGACCTCGATCTCGACGCCGCCCTCGACGACGCGGCCGCCTTTCACCGGACTGTTGAAGGCGAACATCGCGCCGTGCGCCTCGGCGTCGCCCTGCAGCGCCAGCATGTAGGAATGGCTGTCGACGATGCCGGTGCTGGGCGAGAACAGGGCGGCCGTGCAGTGCAGGTTCGGCTCCATCGCCATCGCCTCGGCGGCGCTCAGGAAGCGCATGCCCTCGACGCCGTTGGCTTCCGCACGTCCCTTGATCTCGGCGAGCTTCTCGCTCTCGGCCGCGTTGGTCGCCACGATCAGCTTGCCGCAGTTGAGATGCGGCACGCCGTGGTCCTGGCAATAGGCATAGAGCATGCGCCGGCCGGCAACGCAGGAGCGCGCCATCAGGCTGCCCTTGGGGTAATAGATGCCGGCGTGGATGACCTCGGAGTTGCGCGAGCTGGTTTCGGTGCCGATGGCGTCGGCCGCCTCCACGACGATGACCTCGCGGCCGGCAAGGGCCAGGGCACGGGCGACGGCAAGGCCGACAACACCTGCGCCAATGACAACGCAGTCGACGGTTTCGAACGGGGACGAATTCATGGTCGCATGCTAGAACCGCCGCCTCTTTCAGTCACCAAGGGCGGGTGTCGCATCATGAAAGGCGCGTTGGTCACGGGGGCGGGCATACGGATCGGCCGTGCCTTGGCGCTCGCGCTGGCGGCCGACGGGTTTTTCGTCTTCGTGCACTACAAGGACTCGGCGGCCGGGGCGAAGGAAACCGTCGCGACGATCCGCAAGGCCGGTGGCAAGGCAATGACCGTGCGCGCCGATCTCGCCTCGGCCCGGCAGGCCGAGGCGCTGGTGGGCAAGTGCCGGGCGCGCGGCGTGCGGCTCACCTGCCTGGTCAACAGCGCCTCGCTGTTCAAGCTCGATCGGGCGCCGACGGCGACGGCCGCCGACTTCGACCAGCACATGGCGATCAACCTGCGGGCGCCGCTGCTGCTGGCGCAGGCGCTGGCGCGGCAGCTGCCCGCGGACGAGACTGGCCTGGTCGTGAACGTGCTCGACCAGAAGCTCTACAACCTCAATCCCGACTTTCTCACCTACACGCTCTCCAAGATCGGCCTGCAGGGCCTGACGACCCTGCTGGCGCAATCCTTCGCGCCGCGACTGCGGGTGGCGGGCATCGCGCCCGGGCTGACCCTGCGCAGCGGCAGCCAGACGGATGCGCGCTTCGCCGAGCAGCATCCCGCCAATCCGCTCGGAGTGGGCGTGACGGCCGACGATCTGGTCCGTGCGCTGCGCTTCATCGTGGCGACGCCGAGCTATACCGGCGACACGCTCGTCGTCGACAGCGGCGAACACCTGATCGGCCGGCCGCGCGACATCGCCTTCGACCTGAAGAAGAAGAAATGACCATGGTCACCTCCGAGCGCCGCATCTTCATCCGCGACATGCGGCTCCCGGTGTCGATCGGCATCTATGACTTCGAACTGGCCAAGCCGCAGGCGGTGGTCATCAACGTCGAGCTGCTGCTGGTGGACCCCGACCGCGCGCACGGCGACAGCATCACCAACGTCCTCAACTACGACATCGTCCACGACGGCATCGTGGATCTCGCCGGCAGCAAGCACTTCAATCTTCAGGAAACGCTGGTCGAGGCCATCCTCGATCTTTGCCTGGCGCAGCCGCAGGTCGTCGAGGCGCGCGTCTCGACCGAGAAGCCCGACGTCTACAAGGACTGCCGCGTCGGCTATCAGGCGGTCCGCCGTCGCGCCACGGGCTGAGCGGCACGCCTGATGTCTCCGTCCGTCGGCGCGCTGCGGCGTGCCTCCCTGGTGCTGCTGCTCGCCGCCATGATCTGGGGATCGATGATCCCGGTGCTCGCGGCGCTGGCCGAGCACTACGACAACTGGCTGCTGTCCTGGTCGCGCTACATCCTGGGTCTGCCCGTCCTCTGGCTGGCCGTGCTGCTGAGCCGAAAGCCGGCGGCGGCGCCGCGACCGCTCGACGGGGGCCGGCTGCTGAAACTCGGGACCGCCATGACGGCCTTCTCGGTGCTCTACACGTTCGGCGTGGCGCACGCCCATCCCGCGACCGCCGCGATCGTGCTGATGTGCGGTCCGATCTGGGCGACGTTGCTGGCGCGCGGGATGCTCGGTTCCACCACGCCTCCGGGCTTCGGGATCACGCTCGTGCTGGTCGTCGCCGGCGGCATCGTCGTCGTGCTTGGCACGCCGGGCCGTGCGGCGGGCTCGTTCGGCCTGGAAGGCGGCGAAGCACTGCTGGTGATCGCCCAGCTGTGCTGGAGCTGGTACTCGATCCGTGCCCAGCAATGGCTGTCGGACCGCGGCCAGATCGCCCTGTCGGCCATCACCTCGACGGTGGCCAGCGTGCTGCTGGGCATTGTCTGCGCCGTGGTCTGGGCGCTGGGCGGCATCGCCTGGCCGACGCGGCCGCCGACACCGATCGAGTGGGGCATGGTCGCCTGGATCGGCGTCCTGGGCGTCGCGGTGGCCGTCCTGCTGTGGAACACCGGCGTGTCCCTGGTCGGCGTGCCCGTCGCCTCCCTGTTCGCGAACTCGGCGCCGGTCTTCGCGATCGGCCTTGCGGCCCTGATGGGGCGCGAGCCGAGCTGGCTGCAGGTCGTCGGCGGCTTCATCGTCCTGGCGGGCATCGCCCAACTGCAGATCCGCCAGACCCGCGCGGCCCGGCGATGAGCACATCTCCGGGCGCACGAGATCGCCGCCACATGCTGGGCGCCTTCGCCGCGATGGTGTTCGTTGGCCTCAGTTGGGGCGCCAACGTGCCCGTCTCCAAGGTGATGCTCCAGCACTTCGACATCGTCCCGATGCTGGCCATACGGACCCTGGCGGCGGTGGCGACACTGGGGTTGTTGCTGGTCCTGGTGGAGGGTGTCGGAAAGCTGCGGATCGAGATCGGCCTCAAGCGCTTCCTGCTGATCGGCCTGATGATGAGCGGCTTCTTCACGATCTTCACCCTGGGCATCCAGTTCAGCAATCCGATCTCGGCGGCCGCGGTGCAGGTGGCGGGACCGCTGGTGGCCGCGGTGACGGTGCGGCTGGCGACGGGCATGCGCTTCGACCCGGGATTCGGCGTTGCCCTCGCACTCACCCTGACAGGCGGAGCCATTCTGGCGGCCGGCAGCCTGTTCGGCCGCGGCGCGCTGACGCTGGGCGGCGGCGAGATCATCGTGCTGCTCTCCAACGCGCTCTGGACGGTCTACAGTCTGAAGGCGCAGGCGTGGTTCGACCGGGCGAGCCAGCTCCATCGGGCCTATGTCGCGTCGTTTTCCGCCCTCGGCTGGATGGCGGTCCTGAGCCTGGTACTGGTCGGCTTCGGCTGGGCCAGCTCGCCGTTCGCGGTGACCGACGGCTGGGTGTGGAGCCAGCTCCTGCTCGTGGCGGTCTTCGCCAGCGGCATGGGCGCCTATCTCTGGAACGTCGGCGCCAGCAGGCTGGGGGTTGCAATTGCGTCGCTCTGGGTCAATCTCGTGCCGTTTTTCGCCGTATTGTGGTCAATGACCTATGGCTTCATCCCCAACGCCTACCAGATCGCCGGTGGGCTCGTCGCCCTGAGTGGCGTCGTCTACATGCAATGGCGAAAGCTTCAAACGACAAAGCGATAAGACAGGCTCTGCCATGCCCGACATGTCTCTTCCTCACCTCAAGGTCTCCAACTGCCGCTGGCTCTCCGTCCCCGGAAGAGGCGACGTCCGCGGCAAGATCAACTTCCTGGAGTTCGATCACCAGCTGGGCTTTACGGTCCGGCGCCTGTTCTGGCTGCACGACATCGCCCCCGACCAGTGGCGCGGCCGGCACGGGCACCGCGAGTCGCACCTCGTCACCCTGGTGATGAACGGCTCGTGCCAGCTGCACCTGGACGACGGCAGGGTAAAGGAGACGGTCGTCCTCAACGATCCGGGGCGCGCGCTTCATATCGGGCCGATGGTCTGGCACGAGCTCGACAACTTCGCGCCGCAGACCGTCATCCTGGTCATCGCCTCGACCCTGTACGACGAGAGCGAGTACCTTCGGGATTACGAGGCCTTCAAGCGCGAAGCTGCGGCGGCGGCCCGCGCATGATCCCCTTCCTCGACATGAAGTCCGTCTACACCGAGCTGAAGCCGGAGCTCGATGCCGCCTATCTGCGCGTGATGGAGTCCGGCTGGTTCGTGCTCGGCAAGGAGGTCGAAGCCTTCGAGGCCGAGTACGCCGCCTTCTGTGGCACCAAGCACTGTGTCGGACTGGGCAACGGTCTCGAGGCGCTGGAACTCGCGCTGCGCGCCTGGGACATCGGCGCCGGCGACGAAGTCATCGTGCCGTCCAACACCTACATAGCAACCTGGCTCGCGGTGACGGCGGTCGGGGCCAAGGTGGTTCCGGTGGAGCCGACGCCCGGCGGGCCGAACATCGATCCCGACCGCATCGCGTCGGCGATCACGTCGCGCACAAAGGCGATCATGCCGGTCCATCTCTACGGCCAGCCGGCCGACATGGACGCGATCATGGCGCTCGCCGCCAAGCACGGGCTGAAGGTGGTCGAGGACGTGGCCCAGGCGCAGGGCGCCAAAGTCCGCGGGCGTCGAACCGGCTCGCTGGGAGACGCCGGCGCCCACAGCTTCTTCCCGAGCAAGAACATCGGCGCCTTTGGCGATGGCGGGGCGGTCACGACGGACGATCCGAAGCTCGCCGAGCGGCTGCGCACGCTGCGCAACTACGGCAGCCGCGTGAAGTATGTGAACCTCGAGAAGGGCCTGAACTCACGCCTCGATGAACTGCAGGCAGCTTTCCTGCGTGTGAAGCTCACGAAGCTCGACGAATGGAACGACCGCCGCAGGCAAGTGGCGGCGCGCTACGATGACAGGCTGTCCGACATCGCGAGTCTCGCCCTGCCCAATGTCCCGCAATGGGCCGATCCGGTGTGGCACCTGTACGTGGTGCGAACGAACCGGCGTGCCGATCTGGTGAAGGCGCTGGAGGCGGCCGGCATCGGATCGCTGATCCACTATCCGATCCCGCCGCACCTTCAGGAGGCCTATGCCGAACTGGGCCAGGGCAAGGGGACCTATCCCCTCGCCGAGAAGCTGGCCGAGACCGTCCTCAGCCTGCCGATGGGCCCGCACATGCCGCTCGAGTCGGTCGATCAGGTCTGCGCGGTGATCCGGGAGACGCTGGTCGCGTAGGTTTCCGGCGCCGAGTGAATGCCCCGGCTTCCCCATTCAAATGGGGAAGTGCCCCGTCATACGGGGCGATGGGGTCATGGGCGTCGCAACGCGTATGACCCCTCCGTCGGCTCAGCGGCTTGGTTACAAGCCGCGGTACGCCGACACCTCCCCATTTGAATGGGGAGGAAAGTTATTCTTCTAGTGATTGTGCAGGATCTGGCCGAGGAACAGCTTGGTGCGCTCGTTCCGGGGATTGGCGAAGAACGCCTCGGGCTCGTTCTGTTCGACGATCTCGCCGCGATCCATGAAGATCACGCGGTCGGCGACGGCGCGGGCGAAGCCCATCTCGTGGGTGACGCAGAGCATGGTCATGCCTTCGCGCGCCAGCTCGATCATGACGTCGAGCACTTCCTTCACCATCTCGGGGTCGAGCGCTGACGTAGGCTCGTCGAACAGCATGATCTTGGGACGCATGCACAGCGCCCGGGCGATCGCCACGCGCTGCTGCTGGCCGCCCGAGAGCTGGCCGGGATATTTCAGCGCCTGCTCGGGAATGCGCACCCGGGTGAGCAGGCTCATGGCGATCTCCTCGGCCTCCTTCTTCGGCGTCTTCTTCACCCAGATCGGCGCCAGGGTGAGGTTGTCGAGGATGGTGAGGTGGGGGAAGAGGTTGAACGACTGGAACACCATGCCGACTTCGCGGCGGATCGCCTCGATGTTCTTCACGTCGTTGGAGAGCGTGACGCCGTGCACGACGATGTCGCCGCGCTGATGCTCCTCCAGCCGGTTGATGCAGCGGATCAAGGTCGACTTGCCCGATCCCGACGGTCCGCAGATGACGATCTTCTCGCCTTCCTTCACGTCGAGATTGATGTCGGTCAGCACGTGGAACTGCCCGAACCACTTGTTGACGCCCTTGAGCTGGATCACCGATTCGACCTTCGAGAGATCTCGCGCGGTTGCGGCCATGACGTGCTCCCTGACGGCGCCTAGCGGCGCGTACCCTTGTTGAGTTCGAGTTCGAGGTACTTGCTGTACCGCGACATCGAATAACAGAAGATGAAGTAGACGAAGGCGGCGAACAGGTAGACCTCGCCCGGGAAACCCGCCCAGTTGGGATCGACCAGCGCCTGGTTGGCCGTGTTGAGGAAGTCGAAGATGCCGATGATCAGCACCAGCGACGTGTCCTTGAAGAAGCCGATGAAGGTATTGATGAGCGGCGGGATCACGACGCGCAGGGCCTGCGGCAGGATGATCAGCAGCGTCTTCTGCGGGTAGTTGAGTCCCATTGCGTCCGCAGCCTCGAACTGGCCCTTGGGCAGCGACTGCAGGCCGCCGCGGATGACCTCGGCGATGTAGGCCCCGGCGAACAGGATGACGGCGACCTGGGCGCGCAGGAACTTGTCGATGGTCGTGCCCGAGGGCAGGAACAGCGGCAGCATGACCGAGGCCATGATCAGCAGGCTGATCAGCGGCACGCCGCGGATCAGTTCGATGAAGCCCACGCACAGGCCCTTGATCAGCGGCAGGTTGGACCGCCGCCCCAGCGCCAGCAGGATGCCGTAGGGGAAGGCGAAGGCCAGGCCATAGGTCGCCAGGATCAGAGTCACCGGCAGGCCGCCCCACAGGCTGGTCTCGACGTAGCTGAGCGGGGCGATGGCGATGCTCCAGCTCGGCAGCACGCCCGCGATGCGCAGGACGAGGCCGACAGCGCCGATCCCGACCAGGGCGTAATAGGCCATCCGCTCCGATGGAGTCGCCAGGCCGCTGCGCAGCGCGAGGCCGATACCGCCCGCGATCAGGGCGACGGCGAGGATCAGGCTCAGCGGAATGTGGAGCTGGCCGAACATCAGCAGGAAGGTGACGAACGAGCCAACGCCCCAGATCACCAGCAGGCGCCAGTTCCACATGCGGCGGTCGGCGCTCAGCACCAGCATGGCCAGCATGGCGATGACGGCAAACAGCGGCCGCCAGTGCTGCTCGTAGGGGAAGGAGCCGAAGAAGATGTAGCGGAACTTCTCGCGGATCAGCGCCCAGCAGGCACCGCCGCCGCGGCACTCGGCGCCGGTCGTGGCCGTGAAGTTGGCGGTGAACAGCGCCCATTCGAGGAACCAGTCGAGGACCCAGACGACGAAGGCGAGCAGCACGATCGTGGTGATGCCGTTGCCCCAGCTCGAGAACAGGTTCTTGCGGGCCCAGCCGAGCGGGCCGGTCTCGTCGACGGGAGGGGCGATCGGCTTGCGGTCGCCGGCAGGCATGGCGTCGGTCATGCTCAGCGCTCCCTCAGCGCGATGCGTTTGTTGTACCAGTTCATGAACGCCGAGATCGACAGGCTGACCGAGAGGTAGGCGGCCATGATGATGAGGATGTTCTCGATCGCCTGGCCGGTCTGGTTGATGGTCACGTTGATCGAGGCGACGAGGTCGGGGTAGCCGATCGCGATGGCGAGCGAACTGTTCTTCGTGATGTTGAGATACTGGCTGGTCATCGGCGGGACGATGACCCGCAGCGCCTGCGGCAGCAGCACGAGACGCATGGACTGGCCGCGCGACAGGCCGAGCGCCGCCGCCGCTTCGCTCTGGCCCTTGTGCAGGGCCAGGATGCCGGAGCGCACGATCTCGGCCACGAACGCCGAGGTATAGAGCACGAGGCCGATCAGGAGGGCGGTGAACTCGGGCTGGATGACGGTTCCGCCCGTGAAGTTGAAGCCCTTCAGCTCGGGCCAGCTCATATGGTGCGGCGCGCCGCCGGCCAGCCAGACGAGGGCCGGAAGGCCGATGATGATCGCGAGGCCCGCGGAAATCCCGGGGAAGGGCTGACCCGTGGCTTCCTGGCGTTTCTTGCCCCAGCGGTTGACGAACCAGGCAGCGGCAATGCCGACCAGAAACGCGATGCCCATCCATTTATGGATGGGATCGGCCAGCGGCACCGGGAAGTAGACGCCGCGGTTGCTGAGGAACACGCTGTTCCACAGCGAGAGCGCCTGCCGCGGACCGGGAAAGGCTTCGCTGATCAGCTTGTAGAAGAGGAACAGCCACAGCAGCAGCGGCACGTTGCGGAAGGCCTCGACGTACCAGCCGCAGATGCGGTTGAGCAGCCAGTTGGGCGACAGCCGTCCGACGCCGATCAGGGTGCCGAGAAGGGTGCTGAGCAGGATGCCAAGGACGGCAACGCGCAGCGTGTTGAGGATGCCGACCCAGATGGCGCGGGCGTAGGTGCTGGCCGGCGAGTACTCGATCATCGTATCGCCGATCTCGAAGCCGGCTTCGCGCTCGAGAAAGTGGAAGCCGCTCGCGATCTTCTGGCGCTGCAGGTTGTCGATCGTGTTGCTGACCAGATACCAGGCAAGGAAGCCAACGGCACCGACCACGACGATCTGGAAAACCCAGCCCCGAACGACCGGATCGTTCCACGGTGCCACTTTCGCACGTGGCGTAGAGCCGAGAGCCTCGACTGCCATACGCTATTCCCCCTGACTGGCGCGGTTTTCCCGCGCGGGCGTTATAGGCCCGGTATTGCCCTCAGTGTATGTGGGAATTGCCCCTGCGCAACGGGGCAAAACCCGCCATCCCCGGCCTCGGTCTCCCCGCATCAGCGGATGGGCGGGGAGTATTGCAGGCCACCCTGGGTCCACAGCGCGTTCTGACCGCGGGCGATCTTGAGGAGCGAGCCCATGCCGACGTTGCGGTCGAAGCTTTCGCCGTAGTTACCGACCTGCTTGACGATGTTGTAGACCCACTTCTCGTCGACGCCGAGCGCCTTGCCCATGCCCGGCGTGACGCCGAGGATACGCTTGATCGACGGGTTGTCGCTCTTCAGCATCTCGTCGACATTCTTGGACGTGACGCCGTGCTCCTCGGCCTCGACCATGGCGTAAAGCGCCCAGCGCACGATGTCGGCGAACTGGTTGTCGCCGTGGCGCACCACCGGTCCCAGCGGCTCCTTCGAGATGATCTCCGGCAGGATGACGTAGTCGTCGATGGTCTGCGGCGGCGGCACGTTGGCGGCGCGCGTGGCGGCCAGGCTCGACGCATCGGTCGTGTAGACGTCGCAGCGGCCGGAGAAGAAGGCCGCGCGGATCTCGTCGACCTTCTCGATGACGACCGGCTTGAAGGTCATCTTGTTGGCGCGGAAATAGTCGGCGAGGTTGAGTTCGGTGGTGGTACCGGGGGCGACGCAGACGGTGGCGCCGCTCAGCTCCTTGGCGCTCTTCACGCCGAGTTTCTTCGGCACCATGAAGCCCTGGCCGTCATAATAGTAGATGCCCGTGAAATCGAGCCCCAGCGCCGTGTCGCGCGTCAGGGTGTACGTGGCGTTGCCCATCACGATGTCGACTTCGCTCGACTGGACCGCGGTGAAGCGCTGCTGGGAGGTGAGGGGAACGTACCTGACCTTCTCCGAATCGCCGAAGATGGTGGCCGCGACAGCGCGACAGACGTCGACCGAGAGACCCTTCCACTTGCCCTGGCTGTCGGCCAGCATGAAGCCTGCGGTCCCGATGCCCACCCCGCAATTCACGGTGCCGCGTGCCCTGACGGCGTCGAGATCCTTGCCCGCCTGGGCGGTCCCGGCGAAGCCGACTACCGACGCGGCCAATCCGGCAACTGCCGCCACGATCCTGGTGCGCATTTCACCTCCCATTGTTCTTGAACCCACAATGCCGCCTTCTTCCGCAGGCTTGCAAGCCGCAGGCCAAAATTACGGGTCGGTCATCGGATCGGCGGGGCGTACAACATGCCGCCGTCGCGCCAAGGCGTGTTCATGCCGCGCGGGATCTTGAGCACCGTGTTGGGCCCGAGGTTGCGGTCGAAGACCTCGCCGTAGTTCCCGACCTGCTTGACGATGTTGTAGGCCCACTTCTCGTCGACCCCGAGCGCCTTGCCCATGCCCGGCGCCGTGCCGAGGATGCGTCTCAAGGTGGGATTCTCGCTCTTCAGCGCCTCGTCGACGTTCCGGGACGTGATCCCGTATTCCTCGGCCTCGATCATGGCATAGAGCGACCAGCGCACGATGTCGCCGAACTGGTTGTCGCCGTGGCGGACCGCCAGGCCCAGGGGTTCCTTGGTAATGGTCCGGGGCAGGATCGTGTAGTCGCTCGGGTTGGGGGCATAGGCCGCCCTTGTCGCGTAGAGGTTGGACACGTCTGCCGTGAGGACGTCGCAGCGCCCGGCAAAGAAGGCGGTGCGCAGATCGTCGATCTTGTCGAGCAGCACCGGCGTGAAGCTCATCTTGTTCTGGCGGAAATAGTCGGCGACGTTGGCCTCCGTCGTCGTACCGGGCTGGACGCAGACCTTGGCGCCGTCGAGATCCCTCATGACGCGCCTGCCGAGCTTGCGCGGCACCATGAAGCCCTGGCCGTCATAGTAGTAGATCGCGACGAAATCGGCGCCGGCGTCGCGGCCCAGCGTGGCGGTCGAATTGGAGGCGAGGAGATCGACCTCGCCGGCTTCGAGGGCCGGAAAGCGCTTCTGCGGCTCGAGCGGGATGTACTTCACCTTGCTGGCGTCGCCGAACAAGGCGGCCGCCGTGGCACGGCACATGTCGACCGAGAGCCCGCGCCAGACACCCTGGCTGTCGGCATGCATGAAACCCACCAGGCCCGCGCTGACGCCGCACAGGAGCTGACCCCGTGCCTTGACGGCGTCCAGGACGGGACCGGCCATGGCCTGCGTGGCCGCCAAAGTCGAAAAAGCGGCGATTACCGACAGCGTCAACTTGAACATTGTGTCCCCCGACACTTCCCCGGTCCGAGACTGCCCGTATTGCCGGGCCGTTTGCAACGGCCAAACGAAAACCGCCGCCTTTTCAGGCGGCGGTTCGTCGTCTTGTCGTGTTCCGGAGGCTAGCGGATCGGCGGGGAGTATTGCAGGCCGCCGTTGGTCCACAGCGCGTTCAGGCCGCGGGCGATCTTGAGCTGCGAGCCCATGCCGACGTTGCGGTCGAAGCTCTCGCCGTAGTTACCGACCTGCTTGACGATGTTGTAGACCCACTTCTCGTCGACGCCGAGTGCCTTGCCCATGCCCGGCGTGACGCCGAGGATGCGCTTGATCGAGGGATTGTCGCTCTTCAGCATCTCGTCGACGTTCTTCGAGGTGATGCCGTGCTCCTCGGCCTCGACCATGGCGTAGAAGGCCCAGCGCACGATGTCGGTGAACTGGTTGTCGCCGTGACGGACGACCGGTCCCAGCGGCTCCTTGGAGATGATCTCCGGCAGGATCACGAAGTCGTCCGGCTTGAGCGGCGCCGGGGTGTTCGCCGCGCGCGTCGAGTACAGGCCCGAGGCGTCCGTCGTGTAGACGTCGCAGCGGCCGGCATAGAAGGCGGCACGGATTTCCTCGACCTTCTCGATGACGACCGGCTTGAAGGTCATCTTGTTGGCGCGGAAATAGTCGGCGAGGTTGAGTTCGGTGGTCGTGCCCGGCTGGACGCAGACGGTGGCGCCGTTCAGCTCCTTGGCGCTCTTCACGCCGAGCTTCTTCGGCACCATGAAGCCCTGGCCGTCGTAATAGTTGATGCCGGTGAACTCGAGGCCGAGCGCGGTGTCGCGGGTCAGCGTGTAGGTCGTGGTGCGCGAGAGCATGTCGACTTCGCCCGACTGCAGGGCGGTGAAGCGCTGCTGGGCCGTGGTCGGGACGTACTTGACCTTTTCGGCGTCACCGAAGATCGCCGCCGAGACCGCGCGGCAGACATCGATGTCCAGGCCGAGCCACTTGCCCTTGTCGTCCTGCTGGGCGAAGCCCGCGACGCCCGTGGCGATGCCGCAGATGAGCTGGCCGCGTGCCTTCACCGCATCGAGATCCTTGCCGGCATGGGCCGTACCGGCGACACCGATCAGACCGGCTGTGACGACGCCGGCCGCCATTTTCTTGAGCATTTTGTCATCCCTCGTGGTTGCCTGTGACGTTCCCGTCGGCCGCCTGGTGCGACCGTTCAGAAGCGATGACGCAATTCGTAGGCGAACAATCTTGCGGGCGCAACGGCGCCGAGCCCTCGATCGCTGCCGCTCAGAGGCGGTCGGCGGCGCGCGACGAGAAGGGGTGGGACGACCACGGATCGGCACCCTGCAGGCCCTGGAGGCGATTGTCGCTGCTGCCGCGGCTGCGCTCGGAGGCCCGCCTGATCTCCTGCTGCCACTGGCGATAGGAGACGAGTTGCTCCCCCCCCAGCGCACTGCTGCCGCCATTCCCGGAGATATAGGGCTGGGGGTCGACGAACTGGCCGTTCACGATCACCGAGAAGTGAAGGTGCGCGCCAGTCGACCGGCCGGTCGAGCCGACATAGCCGATCAGGTCCCCCTTTCGGACGCGTATGCCGGGGCCCATCCCCTCGGCGAAGCGCGACATGTGCGCATAAAGCGTCTCGAAGTTTTCGGCGTGGCTCAACTTCACCGTACGGCCGTAGTTGAAGTACCAGCCCTGGTGATTGATGACGCCGTCGGCGGCTGCGTAGATGGGGTCGCCGGTCTTGCCCTCGAAGTCGATGCCGTTGTGGAAGCCGCCGCCGCTCTTGCGGCCATAGTACCGGCGCGTGCCGAACGGCGAGGACTGGCGGGCCTCCGGCCGCGGATTGGCGAGCGCGGTGCCACCGAGCCGGCGGCCCTGATCGTCGAACCAGCCCTCGGGCTGGTTCTGGGGAGCGAACCACCAGAAGGATTGCCTGGCGGTGCCGTCGCCCAGGCTCGCGACGAGGATGCGCGGTGTGCCATCCATCGTGCGCCCCTGGACGACGTCGATCCTGGCGGCGGCCGGCGCGAAGCCGGAGAGTGCCTGGGTCAGTTCCTTCAGAGCGGCCGGATTGGAACCCGTCGGGGCGAGGCTGGTCGCCAGCGTGGCGCTGCTCGCTTTCACTGTCTTGACCGAATCGGGAACTACCGCGCGGGCGCCCGGGCTGGTACTGGGCGGCGCGGAGCCCGGCAGGCTCGAGACTCGCTCGTCGTCGTCCTCGGTGGCGCCAGGAGCGAGTTTGAAGCCGAACGCGCCATCGGCGCTGCGGGAGAGGTCGACGGCCAGCGACTTGTTCGAATAGAGCTGAAGGGAGACCAGCCGCTTGGGCTGGCCGGCGCCCTGGGGGGCCAGCACGGCACGGCCGGAACTGGCGGCCTTGACCTCGGGCTGGCTCAACGCCTTGCCGACGGCGTCGGCGGCGGCCTGGGCGTCGTTGGGGTCGACGTGGAGGCTGACGAGTTGCTGGGCGACCGAGCTGTCGGCCGCGATGGAGAAGGCCTGCACATCCTCGCTGGGGACGGCCGGCGCGGGCCTTGCGGCGGGTTTCTTGAACTGGTTCTTGGGCGGGGCCTTTACTTGGGCCATCGCGTCGACGGCACAAAAAGTCGAAGAGATCACAAAGGTCGCTGCCATGAGGCTGCGGACGGTTCGCCAGCTATGGGCGCGTTGGAAACGCGTCATGGTGGACGTCATCGGTCGGCCGCTCCCGTTCCATTGAACGCTACTGATTGACAGGTGAGGCGACCAACGACCCACCGACCTCCCCCGGTCGGTGCCCCCGCGTGCCTCGCTTGAAAACGATACTGGCCACGGAGTATCCACAAGTCCAACAAAAAGTTGCAAAAATGCAACACCCGCGCAAGGTCCCTAACATGTTGAAAAGGTTATGATTTCACGCTCAGACGTGTTTTCAATCGCTAAAGGTCACAGTGGGCAACCTTTCCGATTGCTGCATTTGCGAAGAATCGGATAGCGCGCCCGCACCCCGGCCGCGGAGCCGGGGCCAGTGCCCGTCATGCCGTACCGCGAGGTCGATCGCGAGCTCCATGGCAGTGATCGCGGTCACCGACTCTTAACCGAGTATCGATCCCCCCTGGGATTGACCGGCACGACCCTTCCGCCATAACCGGCCTGACGGAGCATCTGCATGACGGCGCGGTGCCCGCGGGACGCGTTGGTTGCAGCACAGGCGCAGGAGAACGAGATGGCCGATCCGATCGACCTTCTGATCCAGGGACGCGCCCACGATCTGGGCGGTGGCTTCGCGGTCCGCCGCGTGCTCCCCAGCGTCAAGCGGCGCACCGTCGGGCCCTTCATCTTCCTCGACCATTTCGGCCCGATGGACGTGCCGCCGGGCGGCGGCATGGAAGTCCGGCCGCATCCGCATATCGGTCTGGCCACGGTCACCTACCTGTTCGACGGCGGCATCTACCATCGCGACAGCCTGGGCTACTCGCAGGCGATCCGTCCGGGCGACGTCAACTGGATGACCGCCGGCAGCGGCATCGTCCACAGCGAGCGGACCGAGCCGGAGATGCGGGCCACCGGCTTCCGCATGCACGGCGTCCAGACCTGGGTGGCGCTGCCCAGGGCGCACGAGGAGACGGCGCCCGCCTTCGAGCATATCGAAGCGGCGCGGCTGCCGGCCTGGACCGAGGGTGGGGCCTCGCTGCGTCTGATCGTCGGCACCTATGCGGGTCGCACGGCGCCCACCACCCACTTCTCGCCGATCTTCTATGTCGGCGTGGAGATGACCGCCGGCGCAACGCTGGCCATCACGCCCGATCACGAGGAGCGCGCGATCTACCTCGCCGAGGGCATGATGGTGGTCGGCGAGAGCCAGCTCGGTGTCGGTGACCTCGCGGTGCTGGCGCCCGGCCAGACGGTCGAGGTGCTGGCCGGTCCGGAAGGCGCCAAGGCGATGCTGCTGGGCGGCGCCAAGATCGACGGCCCGCGTCACATCTGGTGGAACTTCGTCTCCTCGAGCAAGGAGCGGATCGAGAAGGCCAAGGAAGACTGGCGCGAGAAGCGCTTCGCCATGGTGGCAGGGGACCCCGAGTTCATCCCGCTGCCGGACCGGTAGATCTGTACGAAGGACCCGTCGTCTCGACCGGAGCGCGCAGCGCGGAGTGGAGGGACCTTCTCTCCGCGATTTGGCGGCTTTTTGTCGAACGAAGGTCTCTCCACTACGCCTCGCTACGCGAGGCTCCGGTCGAGACGACGGGAAGGCTACTTCTTCTCGACGTTCCAGAACACCGTGATGGGCGACTCGATGTTGCCCGTCACGCCCTTGCGCCGGGCCATGGGCTGCAGGAACTGGCCGAGCGGCACCGTGACGCCGCCTTCCAGGATGCGCTTCTGCACCTGCTCGGCGATCTCGAACTGCTTCTTCGCATCGCCTTCACCGACGAACGCCAGGCGCAGCTTCTCGATCTCCTCGTCGAGCGGCCAGCCGAACTGTGCGCGGTCGCCGCTCGCCTCGGCATAGTGGTTGTTGACCGGGTCGATCAGCAGGACCGCGGCCGCCGCCGTCATCGCGATGTTCCAGCCGCCCTCGGCCACCGGAACCTTCTTGGCCCGCCGGGCGACCAGCGTCTGCCAGTCCATCGACTGCATGTCGACCTTGAAGCCGCCGCGCTCCAGGAGCGTCTTGGCGACCGGTGCGAGGTTGGTCAGGACGGCGAGATCGGTCGACTGCAGCAGCACGATCGGCGTGCCGTCGTAGCCGGCTTCCTTCAGGATCTTCTTCGACTCATCGAAGCGCGACTCCAGGATGCCGTCGGTGCCGGCCGCGTTCTCGAGCGGGGTGCCGCAGCCGAACATGGCCTTGCAGACCTTATAGTAACGCGGATCGCCGATGACGGCCTGCAGGAAGTCCTTCTGGTTCAGGGCGATCATGGCGGCGCGCCGGTAACGCACGTCGTTGAACGGCGGCTGCTTCCAGTTGAAGCGCAGGATGTAGGTCGAGCCGAGCTGGTCGGGAATGACGATCTCGACGTTCTTGTCCTTCTCGAGCACCGGCAGCAGGTCGTGCGAGGGCTGCTCGATCATGTCGATTTCGCCCTGCTGCAGGGCGTTGATCGCGGTCTGTGTGTCGGGGATCGACACCCACTCGACGCGGTCGACCTTGGCGACCTTGCCGCCGGCCAATCCCGAAGGCGGCTCGGCACGGGGCTTGTAGTCGGGATTGCGCAGGTAGACGACCCTCTCGCCGGGCTTCCACTCGTCCCGCTTGAAGATGAACGGGCCCGAGCCGGTCGTGTCGGAGATCTGCTGGGTCACCGGCGTCTCGGCGACCCGCTTGGGCATGATGAAGAGGGGGACCGAGGATGGCTTGGCCAGCGTCCTCAGCATCATGCCGTAGGGCTGCTTCAGGACGATCTGGAAGGTCCGGTCGTCGATCGCTTTCATCTCCCGGGTCTGCTTGCCCATGAGGCCGCCCAGCGTGTCCTTGTCGGTGAAGCGCTTGATCGACGGCAGCACGTCCGCCGCGGTGACCGGCTGTCCATCATGCCACTTCAGGCCCTCGCGCAGCTTGAAGGTCCAGGTGAGCTGGTCGTCGCTCACCGTCCAGCTCTCGACCATTTGCGGCCGCGGCTCGAGCTTGGCGTCAAGAGCGAACAGCGTATCGTAGATCATGTAGCCGTGGTTGCGGCCGATGTAGGCGGTGGTCCAGACCGGATCGATGATCTTGAGATCCGAGTGCATGACGGCCTTCAGCGTCTTGCTCGGCTGGGCATAAGCGGGCGTTGCGATGAACAACGCCAAGGCGGCAAACAGAGCACGACGCAGCATGAAAGGCTCCCTTAATTTGATGTCGGAGGACTCCAGCTCGCTTCTTCGTCGAGCGGGTAGACGGGCCTCGGCAGCTTGGTCCAAGTGAAGTTCGCCAGGACCGGCGACGTCAAGCCCGGACAGTCGACTTCGTAGATCTGTTCCGGCTTGAAGAACTCGTCGAAGCCGCCGCGGAAGTGGCCGCGGCTCTTCACGACCACCGTGCGGGCCTCGGCAATGTCCAGGCCGAACATCTCGAACTGGCGCGGATCCATGCACTGGCAGCGGATGCTGATGACCACGATGAGGATGCCGCCGAGATCGAGCAGCACCGACGGCCCCATGTCGGCCGAAACGTTCCTGAGCACGCCGCGCCGGCCGACATACTGGCCGTCGGAGAGCTTGACGACCTTCGCTTCGCAATCGAAGGGCAGGGAGAATTCATGGTGCTCCTGCGTGTTGAACGAGGCGTTGAAGATCGCGCCTTCGCCCAGCTCGTGCGCCTGGGCGGCGAGCGCCGCGTCGTTGAACACGCCGAAATAGACGCCCTGGGCCCGCGCCCCCTTGAGCGCGCGCAGGAGATAGGTGGTGTTGCCGCGTCCGCCGCCGCCGGGATTGTCGGCGACGTCGGCCAGGATGATCGGCTTGCGGCGCTTGTCGCGGCCGATGGCGGTAGCGTGCTGGACCGCATCGGCCAAAGTCATCATCTCCCGCTTGAAGCGCTCCCTCGTCCCCCAGGCGCGCTGGGCGATGTCGAGCGCCAGGTCGGCCGCCGCCTTAGCGTTGCCGTTGCGCGCCGTGACGACGGCGGTGAGGCCGTTCTTGGGACTGTCGCTGTAGGCGAAGCCCGCCATCACCGAGACGTTGAGGATGTCTCCGCCGACCTTGGTCTGGCCGTACTTGATGAGGTCGGCATAGGGGCCGCGCGCGGTCAGCAGGGCGATCTGCGGCGGCACCAGCGGGATCTTGACCATCTCGACCGCGGTGCGCGTACCGGCCAGCAGCTCGCGCATGTGCCTGGCCGCCTCGACGCCGCGCTCGTAGATGTCGACATGCGGGTTCTCGAGATAGCCGACGAAGACGCTGAGATTGTCGGTCATGCGCCGCGAGACGTTGGCGTGCAGGTCGAACACAGAGACGATGGGCACCTCGGGACCGGCGACGCGGCGCAGCATTTCGAACAGGTCGCCGTCGGGATCGTCCGTTCCCTCTGCCAGAGCCGCGCCATGGCAGGAGACGAAGATCGCATCGACCGGCAGGACCGATTTCAGGCCGGCCTCGATCTCGGCGAGATAGGCCTTGAAGAACTGTTCCTCGACCGGGCCGCCGGGCTGCGCCAGCGAGACGCGCAGCGGCACCGGGGTCCAGTTGCCGGTGCGATCCATCTCGGTGAAGAAGCCGGGCAGGTCGGGCATGGTGATCGACTTGCCGGAGCGCGCCTCGCTCACGATGCGATTGCCGCGGATGTCGACGTCATGCTCGAAATCCTCCGCCGTCGTCACCGGCGCGAACCGGTTGCATTCGATGGCGAAGCCGAGCACGGCGATACGCGGATTGTCCTGGGACAAAGAAACCTCCTAGCGCGGTCGCGCGAGGAACGCGTCGACCAGTGCATTGAATCTAGCGGCCTGCTCGAAGTATGGCGAGTGCCCGGCGTCGTCGATGGTCTCGGCGTGGCCGCAGGGCAGGCTTGTCGCGATGGCGCTTGCCAGGAAGGGCGGGAAGACGACGTCTTCGCCGCCGGCGATCAGCAGCGTGGGCACGCGAAACGTCGTGAGGTCGGCGAGCGTGCGCGTTGCGGTGCGGCGCAGTCCGGCCCGCAGCTTCTCCTTGTCGAGCGCGCCCGCCATCTCGTCGATGCTGCGATAGAGGAGATGAAGCGCGGGGAAGCGTTCGGCCGCACGTTTGCCGATCGCCGGGTGGATGCCGCACGCCATGCCGGCGGCGATCGTGGTTTCGGCCGCCGCGAGCCAGGCATCGTATGCAGTGCCGCCGGACGGATCGCTGCCGCGCCGGTCGAGCGTGCCCGAGGTCGAGCTCAGCACCAGCGCCTTCACGTGGTCCTGATGGGCGAGCGCATATTCCAGCATCGTCCAGCCGCCCATCGACTGCGCGACCAGGCGTACGTCGGGAAGGCCGAGATGATCGATCAGGGCGGCGAGGTCGCCGGGGTAGTCGGCCGGATCGACGCCGCCGGCGACCGGATCGGACGGCGCGAAGCCACGATGGGCGAAGGTCACGCAGGTGTAGCGGGGCGCGAAGTGCGCCACCTGCTGCCACCAGCTCAGGTGATTGCCGCCCAGCCCATGCGCGAAGATCACCGCCGGTCCGTTGCCCGAGACCTCGTAGTAGAGATTGCCGAACGGGCGCTTCAGCCGACCGACGGTGCGGGACGGCGCGGCGTAGGAACTCATGGAGCCTCTCCTCTGCAAGAGGATCAGACTAGAGCCCACGATGCATAGCGGCCAGCGTCCCGCCGCGAACAGATGGAACTTGCTTTCGAACGGCGAGCCTTCCTCGCCGGCAAGGTGCGCCACGGCCAGCTGAAAGACCGCCTGCGACACAGCACCGGCCGCGACATGGATCGCGTCAGGGCAGCGCGAGGATCCGCGTCACTTGGAAGAAGCGGCCTTCCTCAACAGCGCAAGGCCACGGGCCGCCTTGCCACGCCCGCGTTCGGCCCGAAGGGCGAAGCGCGCCTCGGCATCGGCCTCCGCAATGGCGACGGTCGCCATTTCCTCGATGAGACGATTGACGCTGGTACCTCGGCGACGCGCGAGGGACTTGAGGCGCGCATGCTTGTCATCGGGCAAACGAAGAGTAAGTGCGCTCATCCTGTATGCTCCTTGATGAATTTCTCGGGCGTAACGACAAACAGCTGAGGAAATCTCAGTTCCATCCGGCCGACATGGCGAACGTTTCTCGTCACGACGTGGCTTGCGCCCCCTGCCAAGGCAAGTTCGATAAGGTGATTGTCCGCCTCATCGCGCAGGTTCGGCCGCCAGCCGAAGTAAATACGCGTCCATTCATAGTGCGCCAGGAAGACATCCAGGAGTTCGCTTCTCTCTTTTGCAGACAGCCGCGATCGCGCGAACAGAGACCTGCGCCCGAGGACATCTTCGTATTCCGCCAGCAATGCCGAACCCATCAGCGGCACTGCACGCCTTTGCAAGCATGCGGCGACGACGGTGCTCGACGCGCCGATCCCGAGGCAGGCTCCGATAAAGACGTTGGTGTCGACGACGATGATCACAAAAGAATGGTAGCAAATTTGCCACCATCCAACCAGCCGTCTGAAGATGCAATTCCTCGACGGTCTTGACGACGATGACCGAGGGCATCGTCGCTCTCCTCAGACGAGGGGGTCGGTATTGAACGCTTCGAGATCGGTCGTGAGATCGGTGAACTGGCCGCCGAGCTTGTCCAGCACGTCCTGCGCAAGCGTCTCCGGCGCACCGGCTTCGAGGCGTGCGACCGGCCGCGGCTGCCCGAACAGGAAGACCTCGCGGCCGCGCACGCCCAGCAGCTGGCCGGTGATGGCCTTGCCGTCGGGCGAGCAGAGCGCCGTCACCAGGTTGGCGACATCGTGCGCGCCGATCTTCAGCGCGCGCTCCTTGTAGGTCTTCTGTGCCTCGTCGGCCGGCTGGATCATGTCGGTGACGCGGGTGCGGGCGAACGGCGCCACGGCGTTGGCCGTGATCTGTGCCTCCGCGAGGTCCATCGCGGTGGCGCGCGTGAGCCCGAACAGTCCGGCCTTGGCGCTGGCATAGGCTGCCTGGCCCAGGTTGCCGTAGAGTCCGGCCGAGGAGACGATGTTGACGATGCGTCCCCAGTCGTAGGCGTCCCCCTTGTTATCCTGGCCCCCGCGGCCCGACTTGCCTTGGTCGCGCATGACGCGCGAGGCGGCGTTGATCAGGTAAAAGGCCGAGGAGAGGTTGGTGCGGATCACCGCGTCCCAGTCGGCCGGATCGGAGCGGAAAACCAAAGCGTCGCGCAGGATGGCGGCATTGTTCACGACGATGTCGATGCCGCCGAAGGTCTTGACCGCGAGGTCGACGAGCTGTTTGCCGACGCCCGGCGAGGCGATGCTTTCGGTGAAGGCGACGGCGCTCCCGGCACCTGCTTTGTCGTTCAGTTCCTTGGCTGCCGTACGCGCCACTTCTGGATCGCCGCCATCACCAGCGATCGACGTTCCGTTGTCGGCCACGATGACCTTGGCGCCTTCGGTCACCAGCGACTCTGCGATGGCGCGGCCGATGCCGCGGCCGGCGCCGGTGACGATGGCGACGCGCCCCGGCAGCAGACCGCTCATTGCTCCGCTCCGGTTTTCTTGGCCAGGCTCGCCATCTCGGCCGCCGTGTAGAAGGCGTCGGCATGAATATCGATGCGCCGCATGCCGCGCTGTTCCAGCAGCAGGGTCGCGGCCTCGACCATCACCGGCGGGCCCGCGAGATAGGCCGTGCATCCGTCGACCTCGTCGAAATCCTGGGCGACCGCCTCGTGCACCAGCCCCTGGCGCAGGCTCGAATCGCCGCCGTCGCTCAGCACCGGAATGAAATGCAGGTTCCTGTGCTTCTCGGCCAGCGCCGCGAAGTGGTCGTGGAGATAGAGGTCGCGTTCGTTGCGGACGCCGAAATAGAGATAGATGTGCTGCGGCAGTTCCTTCTGCAGGGCGCGCTCGACGACCGACTTGATCGGCGCCATGCCCGAGCCGCCGGCGACGGCGATGATGGGGCCGCGATGGCTTTCGCGCAGGTAGGAAGCACCGAACGGGCCCTCGACCCTCACCTGGTCGCCGACCCTGAGCTTCTCCGCGACATGGGCGCTGGTGGCGCCGCCCGACGTGCGGCGGACGTGGAATTCGAGGATCGGGTCGCCCGGCACGTTGGCCATGGAGTAGTCGCGCGGCGGGCAGCCCTCGAAGGTCACGGAGGCGAACTGGCCGGCCGAGAAGTCGAAGGGGCCGCCCGAGACGAGCTCGAGCCGGATGCGCTTGATGTCATGCGTGGCGTCGTCGAGGGACACGACCTTGCAGGTGAGCAGCCGGCGCGGATGGACGATCAGGTCATCCTCCTCAAGCCAGGCGACTTCGCATTCGTCCCACGGCACGGCGCGGCAGGCGAGGATCAGGCCGCGGTCCTTCTCCTCGTCGGACAGCGCGAACTCGGAATAGCCCTCCATCGCCACCTCGCCCTTCACGAGATGCGACTTGCAGGCGCCGCAGTTCCCGGACTGGCAGCCGAACGGATAGGAGATGCCGGCATCGAGCGCGGCTTCCAGGATGGTGGCGCCGGTCGGCACGTCGATCGTGCGGTCGGCGGAGGCGATGCGAACTTTGAAACTCATCTGGTGCGCCAGCGAATGGGTGTGCTTCCGAAACAGTCCGCGTCTAGCGTTCCGGCGAAGGGCCGTCCACCTGCGGCACTCGACCGGCCTTTCGACCGCCGAAACGGGAACCCTGATCGACCTGCTGGAGAAGGTGCGCGCGTCGGCGCGTTCGCTATAGTCCGCGCGCCATGAGCTCAGCCCATCCAGACTTCCAGAATTTTCCCAGGGATCTCGTGCACGACTCGGAGATGCTCGAGATCCTGCGCGCAAATCCTCCCGAGGTGTTGAAGACACTGAACGGCGAACTGCTCGATATCGACTCGACGCGCGGCTATGCGCGGTTCCGGTTCGAGATCGTGCCGGCCTTCTGCCATTCGCAGGGGCGCGTCTGCCAGGGCGGCTTCCTGACCGGCATGGTCGACACGGCGATGGCCAATGCCGCCATCGTCAAGGGCAAGCTCGGCGTCGCCGTGCCGACGCTCGAACTCAAGATCAGCTTCTTCGAAGCGATGGGGCCAGGCCTCGTCTATGCCGAGGGCCGCGTGATGCGCTGGGGCGGCTCGGTCGGCTTCCTCGACGGCGATCTCAAGGACGAGAAGGGCCGCCTGATCGTCCACTCGACCTCGACGATCAAGATCGTCCGGCCGAAGGTGAAGGCTTAAGCTCCGTCGTCGAGACGACGAGCTTAACTTCCGAACCGCGCCTGCCAGTGCTCGGCGATCTGGCGGCGCGTCGCGAACCAGGCGCCGCCCTTCTGCTTCATGTGCGACACGATGCGGTCCAGCGCGGCGATGCGGCCGGGGCGGCCGATCATGCGCAGGTGCAGGCCGATCGACATCATCTTCGGCGACTTCTCGCCCTCGGCCCACAGCGTGTCGAAGGCGTCGCTGGTGTAGTCCGCGAAGTCGCGCGCCGAGACGAAGCGGTGGAAGCCCTGGTGATAGTGCATGTCGTTGGTGTCGAAGCTGTAGGGCAGCACCAGGTGCCGCTTGCCCGCGACCTCGACATGAAAGGGCAGGTCGTCGGAATAGTCGTCGCTGTCGTAGAGGAAGCCGCCCTCCTCGACGAGCAGACGTCGCGTGTTGGGCGAGGGCGTCGAGCGGGTGTGCCAGCCGACGGGCCGCGTGCCGGCGATTTCGGTCAGCGCCTTGACGGTGCGGGCGATGATCTCGCGCTCCTTCGCCTCCTCCATGTGGGCATGCTTTTCCCAGCGCCAGCCGTGGCAGGAGATTTCATGGCCGCGCGCGACCGCGTCGTGGATCAGCCAGGGCGAGAGTTCGGCCGCGAGGCCGCAGGTGCTGACCGTGGCCGGAACGCCCAGCCGCTCCAGCGAGTCGGCGATGCGCCACCAGGCGGCCTTGGTGCCGTACTCGAAGTGCGACTCCATGCACCGGTCGGGAACGCCCACGACCTCGTCGGTGACCTCGTAGACCTTCTCGTTGTGGGCGTCGCCCGCCGACAACGACATCTCCGCGCCTTCCTCGAAGTTGATCACGAAGGAGACGGCGACCCGCGCGCCGCCAGGCCATTGCGGATCGGGTGGCGTGCGGCCGTAGCCCTTGAGATCGCGCATCGCGGTCACGACTCCCGATGGCCGATGATGTCGGCCAGGGGGCCGGCGAGACCCTTGGAGTCCTTGGCCGCGGGCCGGCGATAGGTGCCCTGGGTGGCCTTGCGCGGATTGAGCCGCACCAGCCCCTCGGCCATCGTCACCGCGGCCTGGATACCGTCGACCAGCGGCACCGGCACCCTGTCGCGGATCGTGTTGGCCATGCCGGCCAGAGGTGCGCCGGCCAGGATGACCACGTCGGCGCCGTCGTTCTTCACCGTGCCGAGGGCGAGGTCGATCAGGACCTGTTCCTTCTCGTGCTGCACGTCGTCGATCGAGCGGAAGCCCTCGTCGGGCGTGCGGATGGCGGCGCAACGACTCGACATGCCGTGCCACTCGACGATCTCGGCAAACCAGGGCTCGAGCGCCTTGGCAAAGCTCACGATCGCGAACCTGCGGCCGAGCGTACAGGCGACCAGCATCGCGGCTTCCGCCATGCCCACCACGGGGAAGTCGAACAGCTCGCGCGCCCCGCCCAGGCCCGGGTCGCCGAAGGCTGCGACGATGGCCGCATCGAAGGTGCCGCGCCGCTCGGCCAGCATCTCGAGCATCATGGCGCTGCCGATCGCGGCTTCGGCGCGCGTGGCGATGTAGGGCACGCCGCGCGGCGCGGTCATCGGCAGCAATTCGGTGCCGGGGCTCGCGACGAGCCGGCCCGAGGCCACGAGACGGTCGGTGACGCCGGTGGAGGTATTGGGATTGGCGACGAGGATTTTCATGAGACCATTCTTAGAGGTCGGCGAGCGTGCGCAAGCCCACGAGCCAGTCGCCGATCCACGCGCACCAGGATAGCGAGCAGAGCGAGACCGTCGGCGACAGGATTGGAAGCAAGGGCCGTGCCTATTGCGGTCCCCTGAGCCGTGCCACTTCCTCCTCCAGTTCCTTGATCCGCTGGGCGAGACTGTCGACGGCCGGGGCGATGTCGGCCTCGCTGTAGCGCGGCACGATGTGCTGGCGGCAGTTGATGTCCCAGGCCTCGATGGTGAAGGCGATCGCCCGCTGTGGGCGGGCGCGATAGGCCGGATCGACCAGACGCTCCATCAGTTCGAGGTCGCCCTCCACGATTCGCGCCCGGCCCCAGAGCTTCAGGCGCTGCTGGGTGGCGAAGTGCAGGACGAAGATGTGGGCGCGGTCGTTTTCCCGCAGGTGGCCGAGCGAGATGTACTGCTGGTTGCCGGCGAAATCGGCGAAGGCCAGCGTATGCGTTCCGATGGGCTTCAGGAACCCCGGCGGCCCGCCGCGGTGCTGCATATAAGGTCTCCCGTCGGCGCTGGCCGTGGCGAAGAAGAACGTGTCGATGACGCCGAGGAAGCGGCGGAGATCGTCGGTGATCTCGGTGTTCCAGGTCCGGCCCTCGAACTGGGCGCGCGATCCGAGACGCGTCTGCTCCGCCTTCACTCCGGCTGAGAACATCACGTCTTCGGGATCGCTCATCCCAGCCGCTCCATCGTCACCCCAGCTTCTTGCCGAGCTCGCCCGCGATTTCCTGGATGAACTGCCAGGCGACGCGGCCCGAGCGGGACCCGCGCGTGATCGACCATTCGACCGCCCGCTTGCGCAGCTCATCCCTGGGGATGTCGAGCTTGAAGAACTCGCAATAGCCTTCGATCATCGCGAAGAACGTGTCCTGGTCGGCATTGTGGAAACCGAGCCACAGGCCGAAGCGATCCGACAGCGAGACCTTCTCCTCGACGGCCTCGGACGGGTTGATGGCCGTCGAGCGCTCGTTCTCGATCATGTCGCGCGGCATCAGGTGGCGCCGGTTCGAGGTCGCGTAGAACACGACATTCTCCGGCCGGCCCTCGATGCCGCCGTCGAGCACGGCCTTCAGCGATTTGTAGGCGGCGTCCTGCCCGTCGAAGGAGAGGTCGTCGCAAAACACGATGAAGCGGCGGCTCGAATCGCGGATCATGGTGAGCAGCGCGGGCAGCGAGGGAATATCCTCGCGATGGATCTCGATCAGGGCCAGGGGGCCCGGAGGTCCGCCCATCTCGCGGTTCACATGGGCGTGTACGGCCTTCACGATCGAGCTCTTGCCGGCACCGCGCGAGCCCCAGAGCAGCGCATTGTTGGCCGGCAGGCCCTTGGCGAAGCGCCGCGTATTCTCGACCAGCGTCTCTTTCTGGCGGTCGATGCCGACCAGCAGGTCGATGTTGACGCGGTTGACCTTGGGGACCGCTTCGAGGCGGTGCCCGGCCGCGTGCCAGACATAGGCTTCCGCCCCGTTGATGTCGGCGCCGGGAGGGGTCGGAGGCGCCAGGCGGTCGAGCGCTGCCGCAATGCGTGAAATAGTGGCTTTAAGGTCTTGATCCATTGTCGCCGGCCGCTGAAAAGGGGGGCGACCATATCGTCCCCGGCTTGCGTTGCAAAGCGGGGGGAGACCGCTATAGTCCGCGCGCTTTTTCGACGGCCGGAAGACTCGGGAGCAGAAGATGTTTATTTCGCAGGCGTGGGCGCAGGGCACGGGTGGCGGCAGCGGGGATTTCCTCGTTCAGCTCTTCCCGTTGGTCCTCATCTTCGTCGTTTTCTACTTCCTGCTGATCCGTCCGCAGCAGGCCAAGGTGCGTGCCCAGCGCGAGATGCTGGCCGGGGTGAAGCGCGGCGATCGCGTCGTCACCGGCGGCGGCATCATCGGCCTGGTCACCAAGGTGATCTCGGACAACGAGGTCCAGGTGGAACTTGCCGAGGGCGTGCGGGTTCGCATCATCAAGCAGACGATCACCGACATCCTGACGCGCGGCGAGTCGGTGCGCGGCCCGAAGGAGAGCAGCGAAGAGGACGACAAGCCCATGCTGCCGCCGCCGGCCCCGGCGCCGGAGCGCAAGAGCCTGCTGGGCGGCCTGTTCGGCGGCGGCAAGAAGTAACGGCCGAAGAAGGGCTCAAATCGGCATGCTCAACCTTCCGCGCTGGCAGACCATCGCCATTGCCGTCATCACGCTTCTGTCGGCGCTGTTCGCCCTGCCGAACCTGCTGCCGGCCAGCGTGCTGCAGCACCTGCCGCAATGGTATGCGACCAGCCGGATCAATCTCGGCCTCGACCTGCGCGGCGGCGCCCATTTCCTGCTGGAAGCCGACCTGCGATCGGTGCTGACCGAGCGCCTGACCAACCTGTCGGACGCGGTGCGTGCGGAATTGCGCAAGCAGCAGGTGCCGTTCCGGGACGTGACGGTCGACGCCGGCAAGAATCTCGTGGTCACCCTGCGCGACGAGGCGAACCGGTCCAAGGCCCTCGAGGCGATCCGGGCGGTCGATCCGGCGCTGGCGCTGTCGGGCAGCGGCGACACGATCCGGGTGGCCTATTCCGCGCAGGAGCTGGCGACGCGAAAGAAGGAGGTGATCGACCAGTCGATCGAGATTCTCCGCCGCCGCGTCGACGAGACCGGTACGCTTGAGCCGACCATCACCCGCCAGGGCGACGAACGCATCCTGCTGCAGGTCCCGGGCATCAAGGATACGAGCGACCTCAAGCGCAAGATCAACCAGACCGCCAAGCTCACCTTTCATCTGGTGAACGAGGACGTGGCCGCGACCGGCCAGAACATCCCGCAGACCCTGCCGCCCACCACCTTCCTGGTGCCGACGCGCGAAGGCATGCAGGAACTGCGCCGCACGAATCCGAAGGCCTGGGAGGATATCCAGGCCGCCAATCCGCGCCTGTCGCCGGAGCAGATATGCCGGCGTTACCAGCCGCAGTGCCTGCCCGTGCTGAAGCGCGTGGTCGTCGGCGGCGAGGACCTCGACGATTCCAAGGCCACCTTCGAGCAGCAGCAGGGCGGCCGCCCGATCATCAGCTTCACCTTCAACTCGGCCGGCGGCCGCGCGTTCTGCGCCGCCACCCGCGCCAACATCGGCAAGCGGCTGGCGATCCAGCTCGACGGCGAGATCATCAGCGCCCCGGTCGTGCAGGGCGCGATCTGCGGCGGCAGCGGCATCATCACCGGGAGCTTCACGACCCAGCAGACTCAGGAACAGTCGCTGCTGCTGCGCTCCGGCGCGCTGCCGGCGACGCTCACCATCATCCAGGAAAGCACCGTCGGCGCCGACCTGGGCGCGGACGCCATCCAGGCGGGAACCGTGGCGGCGCTGGTCGGCACGGCGCTGGTCGCGATCTTCATGTTCGTGGCCTACGGTCCGGTGTTCGGCGGTTTCGCCAACCTGGCCATGCTGGTGAACCTCCTGATGGTGTTCGCCGGCATGTCGATCCTGGGCGCTTCGCTCACCCTGCCGGGCATCGCAGGCCTCGTCCTCACGGCCGGCCTCGCTGTCGATGCCAACGTGCTGATCTACGAGCGCGTGCGCGAGGAGAAGGCGCTGGGCCGGTCTCCGTTCAGCGCGCTCGCCACGGGTTACGAGAAGGCGATGTCGGCGATCATCGACGCCAATCTCACGACCCTCATCGCCGGCGTCCTGCTGTTCGGTTTCGGCTCCGGGCCGATCCGCGGCTTCGCGACGACCCTGACGCTCGGCATCATCACCTCGATGTTCAGCTCGACGATCTTCACGCGCATGCTGCTTTCGGTCTGGGTGCGCTGGCGCCGTCCCGCCGAACTCGTGATCTGAGGCGCAGCCATGTGGAAGCCTGTCCGCCTGTTCACCTTCAAGAGGAAGTTCGACTTCCTCGTCCATCGCCGCGCCGCACTGATCATCTCGACCCTGATCAACGTCGTGGCGATCGTCGGTGTCTTCACCATCGGCCTCAACTTCGGCATCGATTTCAAGGGCGGCATCGCCATCCAGGCCAAGGCCAAGGATGGCACGGCCGAACTCGACCAGCTGCGCACCGTCGTGGGAAACCTGGGCGTCGGCGAGGTTTCCCTGCAGGAATTCGGCGATCCCAGCACCGTCCTGATCCGCGTCCAGCGCCAGGAGGGCGACAATCAGTGCGTCGCCGGCGCCCAGCGCGTGATGCAGAAGGCGGCCGGTCAGGGCTGGCAGGTGAAGCCGGGCGCCGCCGGAACCGGTGACGTCGATTTCACGTCTCCGGCCGCGCTCGATGCCGCCAGCTGGCGCGATGCGGTAAGCCGCGCCGGTCTGACGCTGCAGGAGCGTCAGCTTCCGCGCGGTTCGACCAACACGGCCAGGATCGACATGTCGGTCGAGCAGCGCGCCGAATGGTGCCAGCAGGTCGCGATCAAGCTGGTCGAGGATGCGATCGGCAGCAACTACGAACTGCGCGGCACCGAGTCGGTCGGCCCCAAGATTGGCGACGAGCTGATGCGCAGCGGCATCTGGGCCGTGATCGCCACCATGTTTGCGATCGCCATCTACGTCTGGGTGCGCTTCGAATGGCAGTTCGCGGTCGGCGCGCTGATTGCCATGCTGCACGACGTCATCTCGACCATCGGCATCTTCGTGCTGTTCCAGCTCGACTTCAGCCTGACGGCCCTCGCTGCGGTTCTGACCATTGCCGGCTACTCGATCAACGACACCGTCGTGATCTTCGACCGCGTGCGCGAGAACATGCGCCGGTACAAGAAGATGCCGCTGATCGATCTGCTGAACCACAGCGTCAACGAGACCCTGTCGCGTACCTTGATGACCTCGGGGACGGTGTTTGTGGCCGTGGCGGCGCTGGTCCTGTTCGGCGGGCCGGTCCTGCAGAGCTTCTCGGTGGCCATGCTCTGGGGCGTCATCGTCGGCGCCTATTCCTCGGTCTGGGTCGCCTGTGCGGGCCTCGTCTATCTCGGCCTGCGCCCCGACCAGCTTCGCCCGGCCGACGACAAGGCTGACCAGGGCGACAAGGCGGAGAAGGCGGGGGCGTGAAGCCGCCACTCCCGGGACCCGCCGACAAGACCCTGCCGACACCCGATCCGGCACAGGTCCAGTACATTCGCAGCTACGGTCCCGGTCGCTTCATGATCAGTGATCGTGAATGGCGGTCGCCGGTGCTGGTGACGCCGAGCGTTACCCATCCCTGGGCGATCACGCGAGCCGGGGATTTCACTGTCGAAAGTCTGGCGCCACTGCGCGGGGCGGCGGTGCCGACGGAGATCCTCGTCCTGGGCTGTGGCGCGCGCGCCGTGTTCGTTCCGCCCGATCTGCGGGCGGCCCTGAAGGCGGCCGGCATGGGCCTCGAGGTGGTCGATACGGGATCGGCCTGCCGCATCTACAACGTGCTGCTGGCCGAGAGCCGGCGGGTGGCGGCGGCCCTCATTCCGCTGTAGCGGGCGATGGTGGTCCCATGAAAACGGGGCCCCGCGGGGCCCCGTTTCGTTGTTCGTACAGTGGGAGTGGTCCGTCAGATCGGCGCGTTCTGCTGGGCCACCATGCAATAGAGCATGCCGATCGAGAACATGGTGTTGAAGCGGCTGGCATAGAGCGCCCTCGTCGCCGCTGCAGCCTTCTCCTCGGCCGTGGCTTCGACGAGACCCAGGACCTTCTGCTGGTTCGGCCAGATGATGAACCAGACGTTGAAGGCCATCACCAGCGCCATCCACATGCCGACGCCGATCATGATGAAGCCCGGACGCAGGGTCAGCGCCTCGATGATGTACTTGTTCATCGCGGCCAGCAGCAGGCCGGTGACGACGGTTGCGACGGCGGCGTAGCGAAACCACCACAACACGGTCGGCGCGATGAACTTGGTGATGGCGGTGCGGCTTTCGGCAGGCTGGATCTTCGGCATGGTGGGCACCTGCACGAAGTTCAGGTACCAGAGCAGGCCGATCCACATGACACCGCAAATCACGTGCAGCCACCGCATGATGACCGTCGCATAGGCATGGTCGATCTTGATCGACTGTCCGGTCACCGCGCCGGCGCCCACGATGATCAGGATCAGGAGCACGATACCTGCGGAAACGGTTCGTCCAAGCGAGGTAAACACGGCACCCATGTTGAACTTCCCCTTTTATGTCATTGAAGGGATTAATGAATCCCCGATCGCTGTATCCTAGTCTGAAGCCGCACTGCGTTCAACTGTCGCACCTTCGCCTTTGATCCCTATGTCCGACTCCCCGCCCAAACCCTACAGCGCCGCCGAGGCATCGCACCGCTACGTTCTCGACCTCGTGCACGGTGCCGACCGCGAGCGCTTCCTCGGCGCCCTGTTTGCGCCGGAGCCGCAGCGCCGCGGGCTGCTGGCGCTGCTCGCCTTCGATCACGAGCTGGCGCGGACCCGCAGCGTGACCCGGGAACCAATGCTGGCGCGCATCCGGCTGGAATGGTGGCGCGAGGCGATGGCGGAAGCCGCGGGGGCGGGCAAACCCCGCGCCCAGCCCATCGTCGACGCGCTCGCGGAAACGGTCCGCCGGCACGGACTCGCGCTCGAAAGCCTGGTCGATCTGATCGACGCGCGCGAGGAAGAGATCGAGGGACCGCTCGACGTCATGCGCGCCGGCCATGCGCTGGCCGACCTGGAGCTCAGCGTCCTGGGGGTCGAGGACGCAGCGTCCCGGCAGGCGGCCCACGCGGTCGGCGCGGCCTGGCTGATGGGCGAAGGCCCCGAGCGCGACCAGCTCGTGGGCGACGCGCGGGCGCTGCGCCGCAAGGTCGATCCGGCCGCCCTGCCGATCCTGCTGCCGGCGCTCTCGCTCGGTCGGCCGCTGGGGCCGCTGCGGCGACCGTTGGCCTATTGGTGGTCGGCGAGGCGCGGGCGATACTGAAGGGCAACCCGGGAGGAAGCGTGGCACGCGCGAACGCAAACGGTATCGAGATCGAGTACGAGACGTTCGGCAGCCGGAAGGATCCGGCCCTGCTGCTCATCATGGGCCTGGGCGCCCAGCTCACGCTCTGGCCGGAATCGCTGTGCGAGGGGCTGGCCGGGCGGGGCTTCTTCGTCGTGCGCTACGACAATCGCGATGTCGGCCTGTCGACGGACTTCGAGCGGTGGGGCGTGCCCGATCTCATGGGGGCCTTCGCCAAACTGATGAAGGGCGAGAAGGTCGAGACGCCGTACCTGCTGGCCGACATGGCGGCCGATGCGACCGGCCTGCTCGACGCGCTGGAGATCGATCGCGCGCACATGGTCGGCGCCTCGATGGGCGGCATGATCGCCCAGGTGATCGCGGCCTCCCATCCGCAGCACACGCGCTCGCTCGTCTCCGTCATGTCGACCAGCGGGCGCCTCGGCCTGCCGATGGGCAAGCCCGAAGCCGTGGCGATGCTGTCGGCGCAGCCCGAGGGGACGGAGCGCGAGCAGCTCGTGGCCCACGGCATCAAGTTGCGCACCGTCATCAGTGGCCCGGGCTATCCGACGGACGCTGCCGCGATGCGCGCCCTGGTCGAACGCAACATCGACCGGCGCTACTATCCGCCGGGCGCGGCGCGGCAGTATCTGGCGATCATGGCCTCGGGCCCGCGCGTCGATCTCCTGAAGACGGTCAAGGTGCCCACCCTGGTGCTGCACGGCGAGGACGATCCGCTGCTGCCTGTCGAGTGCGGTCGCGACGTCGCGGCTCTCGTGCAGGGCGCGAAGATCGAGACCTTTCCCGGCTGGGGACACGACGTGCCCGAGCAGATGGTGCCGAGGCTCGTCGAGAGCGTTTCGAAGTTCTGCAAGGCTGCCTGAGGAGCGCACCATGAAGTTCGGTATCTTCTACGAGCATCAGCTGCCCCGGCCGTGGGGCGAGAAGAGCGAGTATCAACTCCTGCAGGATTCGCTCACCCAGATCGAGCTCGCCGACCGGCTGGGCTACGACTATGCGTGGGAAGTCGAGCATCACTTCCTCGAGGAGTATTCGCACTCTTCGGCACCGGAAGTGTTCCTCGGCGCCGCCAGCCAGCGCACCAAGCGCATCCGGCTGGGCCATGGCGTGATCCAGCTCACGACCAACAACCCGCACCGCGTCGCCGAGAAAGTCTCGACGCTCGATCTTCTGTCGGGCGGCCGTGTCGAGCTGGGCATGGGCGAGGCGGCGGGACCGGCCGAGCTGCATCCGTTCAACATCCGGGTGCGCGACAAGCGCGAGCGCTGGGAGGAGGCGGTGAAGGCCATCGTCCCCATGTTCACCAAGGAGAGCTGGGAGTTCCACGGCCAGTACTACGACTTCCCGGCACGCAACGTGATCCCCAAGCCGTTCCAGAAGCCGCATCCGCCGCTGTGGGTCGCCTGCTCGAACATCCAGACCATCGGCAAGGCCGGCGAATGGGGCATGGGGGCGCTGGGCTTCACCTTCGTCACACCGGAAGCGGCGCGAGCCTGGGTGCACAAGTACTACAACAACCTGCTCAACAACTCGCACAAGCTTGCCGACTATCCCAGCAATCCCAACGTCGCGATGGTGTCGGGCTTCATGTGCGCGCCCACCGACGAGGAGGCCGAGGCCAAGGCCGCCGGCTGGACCTTCTTCATCTTCGCGCTCTCCTACTATGGCCGCAAAGGCGTCGATGCGCCGGGTACCTCGAACCTGTGGGACGAGTACCAGGCCTGGCGCGGCGGACCGGAGGAGAAGAAGGCGCTCGAATCGGGCCTCATCGGCTCGCCGGAAACCATCCGCAGGAAGCTGCGCCAGTTCCAGGCCAGCAGGGTCGACCAGGTGATCCTGCTGAACCAGGCCGGCAAGACCAGCCACGAGGACATCTGCGCCTCGCTCGACCTCTTCGCCCGCGAGGTGATGCCGGAATTCCATGCCGCCGAGGCCGAGCATGCCGCGTGGAAACAGAAGGTGCTCGACCGCGAGATCGTGCTCGAGGACCTCGACGTGGCCAAGTACGACATCTTCAGCCACCAGAACGAACACATCGTCCGCCTCACGCCCGAGCAGTTGAAGCAGAAGATGGCCGAGAAAGAGGCCGCGGCGAAGCGCGCGTGAGAGCCTTGCGCGTCTCGGTCGTCGGCGGTGGCATCGGCGGGCTTTCGGCGGCGCTGGCGCTGCTGAAAGCCGGGTTCGATGTCCAGGTCTACGAACAGGCGCCGCGCTTCGGCGAGATCGGTGCCGGCCTGCAGATCAGCCCCAACGCCTCGCGCCTGCTGCATCGGCTGGGCCTCAGGGACTCGATGGAGCGCTGGGGCGTGCGACCGCTCGCCGTCCACCAGAAGCGCTGGGATGACGGTCGTACCCTGCAGCGTGCGCCGCTGGGGCCGGAAGTCGAGCAGCGCTTCGGTGCGCCCTACTATCACTTCCATCGCGGCGACCTGGCCTTCCTGCTCGCCGAAGCGATGCCGCAAGATCGCGCGCATGCCGGCCATCGTCTGGTCGACATCGAAGAGAAGGGCGATTGCGTGGTCGCCCGCTTCGAGAACGGCGCTTCTGCCGAAGCCGACCTGCTGATCGGCGCCGACGGCATCCATTCCCGCGTGCGCCATCTCACCTTCGGGCCCGAGAAGCCGCGCTTTACCGGCTGCGTCGCCTGGCGCGGCCTCGTGCCGGCCGATCGCATCGCCCATCTCGAAATCGAAGTCGCCTCGCACAACTGGATGGGGCCGGGCGGGCATTGCGTCCACTACTGGGTGTCGGCGAAGCGGCTGATGAACGTCGTCTGCATCGTCGAACAGGGCACCTGGCAGAGCGAGTCCTGGACCGACAAGGGCAACGTGGCCGATGTGATGGCGCGCTATGACGACTGGCATCCGACGGTGCGTGGGCTGATCCAGGCCTTTCCCGAGACCTTCATCTGGGCCCTGCACGATCGTGCGCCCCTGCCGGCCTGGACGCAGGGCCGGGTCGCGCTACTGGGCGATGCCTGCCACCCCATGCTGCCCATGATGGCCCAGGGCGCGGCCCAGGCGATCGAGGACGGCGCCACGCTGGCGGCGATCCTGGCGATCATGAAGGACGACGTGCCCGCCGCGCTGCACCGCTACGAAGAGCTGCGCAAGCCGCGCGCGACGCGCCTGCAGGAGGCGAGCGCGGTCAACCGCGTGCGGTTCCACCTGCCTGACGGGCCGGATCAGCAGGCCCGCGATGCCGCCATGACGAACGGGGGCGACCGCTCGCTCGACAATATCGCGTGGCTCTACGATCACGACGCCGGCGCACCCTCGAGCGTCTTGAGTTGAAGAGGACTCGAAAGGGATGCCCCTTGAGGGGGCGATCTGATTCCGTTGCGTAGCGGGACTGCACGGGGGCCGCGCCCCGCCCCGGCGACCTCGTCGGGCCGAATAAACGAAACAAACGAAATAAACGAAACAATTGAACGGGAAAGGGGCCTCCCCCGGAAATTTGGCATGGGGCGCGGCGGCTTCGACCCTTCAAAACCAGATGAAGGCCGGAACGACTTCGCAAAAGCGGGATACGGCCGAACCTGGAGCCTCACGGCTCTACCGCGCCGGCGGCACCTGCGTGCGGTACCAGTCGAGGATCTCGGCGCCGGTCCACATGACGACGCCCTCGTGTCCGAGGATGTAGTCGTAGAGCATCTCCAGATACTTGATCCGGTGCGGCACGCCCGTGAGATACGGGTGGATCGAGATTGCCATCACGCGCGGTGCGGTCCTGCCGTCGAGGTAGAGGCGGTCGAACTGGTCGCGGCCGCGCCGGAAGATCTCGTCCGACGGCTGCTGCTGCACGGCGCTCATGACGACGTCGTTGATCTCGACCGTGTAGGGGACCGACACGATCTCGCCGTGTGCGGTCTTCAAGGGCAGCGGCTGCTCGTCCATCACCCAGTCGGCGACGTATTCGATGCCGGCCTCCGCCAGCAGGTCGAGCGTCTCGTCGGTCTCGGTGAGGCCGGGGCTTTCCCAGCCGCGCGGCGGCTTGCCGGTGAAGTCCTTGATGGCGCGGATCGTGTCGGCGATCGCGCTCTTCTGGTCCTCGACCCTGTGCATCGGCTTCTGCACCCAGCCATGGCCCATGAAGTCCCAGCCGGCCTCATGCGCGGCCTCGCAAGCCTCGCGATAGAGCTCGCAGGCCGTGCCGTTCACCGCAAAGGTCGCCTTGAGCTTGCGGGCGTTCAGCGTCTCGAGGAAACGCCAGAAGCCGACGCGCATGCCGTATTCGTGCCACGCCCAGTTGGGCACGTCGGGCAGCAGCGGCACGCCCATCGGTGGCGGCAGGACGGTGCGCGGCATCGCCCCGGCCGGACTCCAGTTCTCGACGTTCACGATCGTCCAGACGGCAACCCGTGCATTGCCGGGCAGCACGAGCTTCGGCCGCTTGTGGATCGGCAGATAGGGCGTGCGCCCGCGCACGCTGTCTCCGGTTTCGCGGCTCATCGCCGGCGCTAGGCCTTGTTCGGGTTGATCAGGAACTTCTCGCCGGTCGCGCGCTTGGCGTAGGCGGTGAGGTTCTGGAGGTCGAGCGCTTCCGGCAGCGAGATGGTCCTTGTGTAGTGGCTGGCGAAGGTCGTCTTGAGCGAGTTCACGACGCGCTCGCGCAGGCGCAGCTGGTCGGGGCGGCCGATCTTCTGCAGGAACGGCGTCAGCAGCCAGCCGCCGACGCCCCAGGCCATGCCGTAGTTGCGCGTCAGCTCGACCGGGCCGGTGTTGAGGCTGCCATAGACATAGACCTGCTTGTGCACGGAGGAACCGTAGCGGTTGTAGGTCGTGGCGGTCTTGTTGATGGCGATTTCCATGGCCGTCAGGATCTGGCTCGCGAGCTTGCCGCCGCCGATCGCGTCGAAGGCGATGGTGGCGCCGGTCTCGACCAGCGCCTGCACGAGATCGTCCTGGAAACCCGCGGCGCTCGAATCGACGACGTGCTTGGCGCCGATGCCCTTCAGCAGCTTGGCCTGCTCGGCGCTGCGCACGATGTTCACGAGGCCGATCCCGTCCTCGTTGCAGATCTTGACCAGCATCTGGCCGAGGTTGGAGGCCGCCGCGGTGTGGACCAGCGCCTTGTGGCCCTCGCGCTTCATGGTCTCGGTCATGCCGAGTGCCGTCAGCGGATTGACGAACCACGAGGCGCCTTCGGCGGCCGTCGTACCGGCGGGCAGGGGCTGGCAGTCGCGTGCGTTGAGCAGCCGGTACTGCGCATACATCGAGCCGCCGACCATGGACACGAGCTTGCCCTTGAGCGCCTGCGCGGCGTCGGACGAGCCCGCCTTGATCACGGTACCGGCGCCTTCATTGCCGACCGGGAGCGACTCGCCCAGGCGCGTCGCCAGGAACGGCAGGGCCGCTGCAGGCACAGGCGCCGTCACCTTGACGCCCTCGCCGCTGCCGCTCGAAGTGGCCTTGCTGAGGTCGGCGGGACCGGTGAGCAGACCGAGGTCGGACGGGTTGATCGGCGTCGCCTCGACCTTGACCACGACCTGGTCAGGGCCGGGCTCGGGCACGTCGACCCGTGCCAGCGACAGTTCGAGCTGACCTTCGGTGGAGATCAGGGAGCGAAGCTGCAGGCCCGATGTCTTGTTGGTGTCGCTCATCGTCAATCTCCATGGTGTTTGACCCGCAACATAGCACGACGGCGTGCAGGTGAAGTCTCTCGCCGCGGCTCCATGGATGGGTGGCTTCCGTTTCGCAAGCCGGCAGATCGGCTTCGGCGAGGCGATGGGTCCTTCAGAGCACCGTGGCTGCGTTTTCGCCGCGCTCATAGACGAGGTGGGCGCGCCCGACCAGCAAGGGGTCGAGCGGACCGATCTTCTCAGGGTCCTTGCCGTCATAGGGAAGGCGATGCAGCAGGTAGCGCATGGCGTTGAGCCTCGCGCGTTTCTTGCAGTCGGATTTTATGACCGTCCACGGCGCATCGGCGGTGTCGGTGTGCTGAAACATCGACTCCTTCGCCTTCGTGTATTCTTCCCACTTGTCCAGGGATGCCAGATCTATAGGCGACAGCTTCCAGTGCTTGAGGGGGTGAACCTGTCTTTCCTTGAAGCGCCTTCTCTGCTCCTCGCGGCTGACCGAGAACCAGAACTTGATCAGATGCAGCCCGCTGCGCGTCAGGTTGCGCTCGAACTCCGGGGCCTGGCGCATGAACTCCCTGTATTCCTCGTCGGTGCAGAAGCCCATCACCCTTTCGACACCGGCCCGATTGTACCAGGAGCGGTCGAAGAGAGCGATCTCACCCGCCGTGGGGAGGTTCTGCACATAGCGCTGGAAATACCATTGGCCGCGCTCCGCCTCCGATGGTTTCTCGAGCGCAACGACGCGCGCGCCGCGAGGGTTCAGATGCTCCATGAACCGCTTGATCGCGCCGCCCTTGCCGGCAGCGTCGCGGCCTTCGAAGAGAATGACGACCTTCTGCTTCCGCTCCTTTGTCCAGTTCTGCAGCTTCAGCAGTTCAACCTGCAGCCCGTACTTGGCTTTCTCGTAGCTCTTGCGAAGCATGAGATTGCGATAGGGATAGCCGCCCTGTCGCCAGTCATCCACGAGTTCTTCATCGGGATTGGGGCCCGCGAGAGCCTGCTCTGCTTCGGAAGTCTGCAGGGCGCGCTTCAAGGCTATGGCATCGTCAGGCGAGGCCCCCGCCATGATCGCCTGCAGTGCGTCCGCCAACTGGTGATTCCGGTCGGGAGCCATCATGCCAAGCATGTCTCGAACAGCGATTTCCCGTGAGTACTCCGCTGCCTGAATCGCATCATTCTCGACCGACTCTTCGATGGAACGGGACGACCCCAACACTGCGGTGTCTCCCAGCTTCACGGGGCGCCTCGCAGTCCCGCGGGCACGACTTTTCTTCTTCATGTTTGCAATCCTGGAAGGGGACTTCGAACCGATGCCCAAGTGAGCATGGAAGTTGAAGGCTGCCAATCCGATCCCGGAATGATCCAGATCAAGCCAGGCCACCAATTTGTGGACAAGCAACCGCGCGAACCTGGGGCTGCGACCGGCTCCTCAGCCTCGGCCGGTCCAGGCCCGCCGCGTCGTCGAGAAGGCGAGCACGGCGGAGAAGGCCACGATTCCCAGCGCCACGCAGGTATAGAGGCCCGAGAGACCCCAGCCGAAATGGTCGAGGGCCAGCAGGCTGCCGCCGCCCGCGATGGTGATTCGCGTGAGGTTGGCGGCGACCGGCCAGACCATCTCGCCGGTGCCCTGCGAGGCGAAATAGAGCGCCATGGCGAGGCCGAAGAAGCCGTAGGCCGGCCCGACGATGCTGAGATAGTGGCGGCCCGAGGCCAGCGCGCCCGGATTGGTGGTGAAGAGTCCGAGCCACAGGTCGGGCCAGAGCGCCACGATGAGGCCGATGGCGGCGGCGACCGCGCCCGCCATGAGGGCGCCGGTCCAGGCCAGGCGCTGGGCGCGGGCATACTGTTTGGCGCCGATGTTGGTGCCGACCAGCGCCGTCAGCGCCCCACCGATGCCGAAGCTGATCGGGATCAGCATGTACTCGAGCCGCGAACCGATCCCGTAGCCCGCGATCGCGGCGTCGCCCTCGCGCCCGATCAGGCCGGTGACGACCAGCACCGTGCCGTTGGTCAGGATGACGACGAGGCAGGCGACCAGCCCGACCTTCAGGATGTCGCGGAAGGCGCGCCAGCGGAACCCGTCGACCGGCCAGCGCAGGCGCAGCGGGGCCTTCGGGCCGGTGAGCTTCGAGAGCATCCAGAGGGCGGCTAGGGCGAAGGCGATCACCGCGGCGATGGCGGGACCGCGAATGCCGAAGGCGGGCAGCCCGAACCACCCCAGGGTCAGCGCGCCGGTGAGGGGGATCTGGATACCGGCCGTCACGACCAGCGCCAGGCCCGGCGTCTTCATGTCGCCGGTGCCGCGCAGGACTGAGGCCATCGAATTGGCGACCCAATGGGCAATGCACCCCGTGAACAGGATGGTGGCGAAGGCCTCGGCACGGTCGAGAGCCTCGCCGCTGCCGCCCAGGGCGCCGTAGATCTGACGGCCGAAGCCCACGAACAGGACGCCGAACAGCACCGCCATGCCGATCGCAATCGCCAGTGCATGCGCCGCCGCAGCCTCGGCGGCCGCCTTGTTGCCCGATCCCAGGGCACGGGCCACCGAGGAGGAGATGCCACCTCCCATGGCGCCGGCCGACATCATGCCGAGCGTCATCTGCGTCGGGAACACCAGCGCCAGAGCCGCGAGGTCGACGACGCCGAGTTGGCCGATGAAATAGCCGTCGGCGACGCTGACCAGGCTCTGCATGGCCACGTTCAGCACGTTGGGGGCGGCAAGGGTGAGGATGGTGGGCACGATCGGCCCGGCCAGCATCATCTGCCGGCGTTGTGCAGGAGTCATTGCCGGCTACGTAGCACGCGCCGCGCCACCGGCTCGCGAACTTATCTCATGAGGTGAGGAGTTTTGTCAGCGCCTCGCGCGCTGCGAAACGACGGCCTCGGCGAGCTGGTCGATGGTCACGATGTCGGCGGCGACGTTCATCGGGATGGTGACGTCGAACCGGTCCTCGAGCTCCATGATGACATCCATGATCGTGAGCGAATCGACGGTGAGGCCCTTGGAGATGACCGTCTGCGGCGTGATCGCTTTGCCGCCGGCATTGTACGGCGCCAGGAGGCTGAAAATCTCGCGCATCACGTCGTACTGCAGCGAAGACGCGGCGGAGATGGACGTAGGGGGGGCGACCAGTTCCTGAACGGCCTGCATGACTCACTCCGTCGAAGGGGGTGAGCGCATTTCACCCCGATGAAGACCGGATGTGAAATAACGTTTGGTTACCCACTGTTGCGGGACGTTACGGAATGTTTCTGCCCGTCAGGCCGACTGAAGGATGTTGAGCCGCCGCCGCACCTCGTCGATGGGTCTCTCGACATGGGGCCAGTAGTCCCACTTGTCGGACAGATCGGTGTTCACGAGGGCGCCGCGTTCGATGGCCGCGAACATCCGCTCGGCGGCGCCCGGTTCGCCCAGCACGCCGATGGTCGTGTAGCCATCGGCGGTCGGTCGCGCGTTCACGCCGGCACTGAAGATCAGCACGGCGAAGAGGATCAGGTAGAAGGGTCGAGTCTGCTTGAAGCCGGCGGTGAAGGAGGCGACCTGCAGCTCGCCCTGCGGATCGGTGCCGTAGTCGCCCAGCACATGACAGAAATCGTGATAGAGACCGGCCTCCGGGAACCCGAACCGCTCGCCCGGCATGCCGAACTTGTTGCGCTGGAAGTATTCCCACATCGACCGGCCCAAGGTGCCGTCCGGCAGCCTCTCCCAGGCGCGATACCGGGCGGCCAGCTCCGGATCCTCGATCAATCCGCGCATGCCCAGGATGCTTTTCGCGAGCGCCACGACGCCGTGCTGCTCGAACTGGTCCTTCATGATGTCGCCGACCTGGCTGCGGCGCAGCAGGTCGAGCTTGAACAAGGTCATGTGCTGCTCGGCCAGCCGGCGCAGGTTGACGAGTTCCGGCGTGGCGATGCCCAGCGCCTCGGCGAAGGCCTCGACGCGGGCAACGGTCTCGCGCGAGGGCACGCCGTCGGCCAGCGCCAGGACCAGCAGGCCGTTGACGAACTGATGGCGGAGGTCACCCGACGGAAATCCCGCGGCGAGTTCGGCGGGCGTTACCGGTGGCAAGGCCGCGATGTCGGCGTCGATGCGCAGGATGACCCGTTGTGCCGCCTCCATCAGCGCCAGCTGCGACTTGCCCGGACCTCCGGCGACCGAAGCAACCGTCTTCATGGCGCGTAGGCCGAGGAGGGCGGCGGCGGGCTCCGGCTGCATCAGGCGCATGGGGATCTCCGTGTCACTCCGCGGCGAGCGGCGTGGGCTTCAGCCAGTCGTCGAAATCGCGCAGCGCCCGCACCGCCATCGCCTGCTTGCGCTCCTTGCCCTTGAAGCTGCCGGCGATGGGCGGGAACAGGCCGAAGTTTATGTTCATCGGCTGGAAGGTCGTGGCGTCGGCGCCGCCGGTGATGTGGCCGAGCAGCGCGCCCATCGCCGTGGTGGGCGGCGGCGGTGCCTGCGCGCGCCCCAGCCTCTCGGCCGCCGCAAACCGCCCGGTCATCAGGCCGACGGCGGCGCTCTCGACATAGCCTTCGCAGCCGGTGATCTGGCCGGCGAACCGCAGCCGCGGCATCGCCTTCAGGCGCAGGGTGGCGTCGAGCAGGCGTGGGCTGTTGAGGAAGGTGTTGCGGTGGAGCCCGCCCAGCCGCGCGAACTCCGCATTCTCGAGCCCTGGAATGGTGCGGAAGATGCGCGTCTGCTCGCCGTGCTTCAGCTTGGTCTGGAAGCCCACGATGTTCCAAAGCGTGCCCAGCGCATTGTCCTGGCGCAGCTGCACCACCGCCCAGGGGCGATGGCCGGTGCGGGGATCGCGCAGGCCCACCGGCTTCATCGGCCCGAAGCGCAGGCTCTGCGGCCCGGTCGAGGCGATGACCTCGATCGGCTGGCAGCCCTGGAAGTAGGGCGTGTTGTGTTCCCACTGCTTGAACTCGGTCTTCTCGCCGGCCAGCAGTGCGGCGACGAACGCCTCGTACTGCGGCTTGTCCATCGGGCAGTTGAAGTAGTCCGCGCCATCGCTGCCCTCGACATTGCCGGGGCCGACCTTGTCGTAACGCGACTGCTTCCAGGCGATCGACTGGTCGATGCTCTCGTAATGGACGATCGGCGCGATGGCATCGAAGAAGGCGAGCGAATCCTCGCCGGTGAGCTTCGCGATGGCCTCGGCGAGCGACGGCGCTGTGAGGGGCCCGGTGGCCACGATGACGCTGTCCCACTCTTCCGGAGGCAGGCCCACCACCTCTTCGCGCTCGAGCGTCACCAGCGGATGGGCGAGCAGGGTTTCCTGCACCGCCGCCGAGAAGCCATGCCGGTCGACCGCAAGCGCGCCGCCCGCCGGCAGCTTGTGCGCGTCGGCCGAATGCATGATCAGCGAGCCGGCGCGCCGCATCTCCTCGTGGATCACGCCGACCGCGTTGTTGGCGGCATCGTCGGAGCGGAAGGAGTTGGAGCAGACCAGCTCGGCGAGGCTATCGGTGAGATGCGCCTCGGTCCCGCGCACCGGCCGCATCTCGTGCACCACCACGGGCACACCCGCCTGCGCGAGCTGCCAGGCCGCCTCGCTGCCTGCGAGACCGCCGCCGACGACGTGTACGGGCTTGGTGCTTGACGTCATGCTCTCCGACCTGAAACCTGCGTCTCCTTACAATGGAGGGTCTGACATGGCCATCAAGTTCCATAATCCCAAGTCCGTCTCCGTCGCCGGCAAATACACCCTCGGCGTCGAGGTGCCTCCGGAGGCGCGCGTGCTCTACGTATCGGGCCAGGTCGGCGTCGATTCTGCGGGCAAGCTGCAGGACGGCATCGAGGCGCAGTGCGATCAGGTCTGGAAGAACATCGGCGAGGTGCTGAAGGCCGGCGGCATGGACTTCCGCGACATCGTCAAGCTCACTGTGTTCCTGACCGACAGCCGCTTCATCCCGGCCTTCCGCGAGGGGCGCGGCAAGTATGTCGGGCAGGAACCCTATCCCGCATCGACCCTGCTGGTCGTGGCCGGTCTCGCCGATCCCGCCATGCTGGTCGAAGTCGAAGTGGTCGCAGCGAAGTCCTAGGTCGAGCGGAGGCGAGGTTGCTTCGCCTCGAAGCCGTCGCACGGGACGCCTTTCATGCGAGCGTGAACGCGGCGTCGGAGGCGATCACGCGGGCGGGTGGCTGGGTTTCCGGCCATTCCCTGCTCTCCGATGCGATGGCGGTCCTCCAGTTCGAGATTCCCGGCGACCGCCTGCACGAGCTGGTGGAGGAACTGGGCGCGCGCGGGCTGAAAACCGAGCTTCCTGCCGGAACGACGCACGGCGGGAAGGATATCGCCGGGCGCCTGACGCTTTACTTCAGCCAGGGGAGCGGCGACCTGCGACGCGACGTGCCGCCGTTTCAATGAATTCGGCGCTCGCGGATTTCCGACATCTCTGAAAACTTGGAAAGGAACGTCGGGAGCGGCCGATTTGGGGTCATGCCCAACTGATGCGACCCGCAGGGGCCGCTCCCGCCGTGCCGTTCGCGTCTGCCGCTATGCCGATGCCCGAACGATTGCCTCGACAATCACTGCGGCACGTTGCTTGGGTGGATTCATCAAAACCTCCCTGCCGAACGTGATGGGCGAATTCACGCACCGGCGGGAGCGGCTGTCAACGGCGATTCGCGACGGCGGACTCGCCCGGCGGTGGATGCGGTGCCATTATCGCGCCTTCGAAGTCCAGGCAGGCGTAGGTTGGTTCCCAGCATCAAGAAGCCCGTGGTCGGGGTGATCGGCAACTCCGGCGTGATCAACGACCGTCACAACGTCCAACTCGTGGGACAGCGCAACATGCGGGCGGTCGCGGACGTCGCGGGGGCGCTGCCGCTGATGTTTGCCGGCACCCCCGACATCACCGACATCGAGGCCCTGCTGGGCGCGGTCGACGGCATCCTGCTCACCGGCGCCCGGGCCAACGTCCATCCGACGCGCTTCGGGGCCGAGCCGCATCCGGCCCACGAACCCTACGACCAGGAGCGCGACGCGATGGCCCTGTCGCTGATCGATGCCTGTGTCGAGCGTGGCGTGCCGATCTTCGGCATCTGCCGCGGCTTCCAGGAAATGAACGTGGCCTTCGGCGGCTCCCTGCATCCCGAGATCCGGGAGATTCCGGGCCGCCTCAACCACCGCATGCCGCGGCTGGAGAACGGCGAGATCCATCCCGATCCCACCGTGGTGTTTGCTGACCGCCACGAGGTGCAGCTCGTGAAGGACGGCTACTTCGCCCGGCTGCTCGGCTGCGAGTGCATTCGCGTGAACTCGCTCCATGGGCAGGGGATCCTCGATCCCGGCAAGCGGGTCGCCATCGAAGGCGTGGCGGAGGACGGCACGATCGAGGCGATCTGCATCACCGACGCGCCGGCCTTCGCCGTGGGCGTTCAGTGGCACGCCGAATACGACCCGCAATCCAACCCGATCAACCGCGCCCTGTTCCAGGCATTCGGCGAGGCTCTCCGCGAGAACATGCGCTCCTCCTGAGGCTTTGCGATGACGGACACGCTCAAGGTCGGGCTGGCGCAGCTCAATCCCAAGGTCGGCGACGTGGCGGGCAATCTCGCCAAGGTGCGGGCCGCCCGCGCGCAGGCGGCCCGGCAAGGCGCCGATCTGGTGCTTTTCTCCGAAATGGTGGTGGCGGGATACTTCCCGGAAGACCTCGTCCTCAAGCCGGCCTTTCAGGACGCCTGCCACGATGCGGTCGAGGCGCTTCGGGAAGACACCCGCGATGGCGGCCCGGCGCTGTTCGTCACCACGCCGTGGCGCGAGGACGGTAAGCTCTACAATGCTATCGTCGCCCTCGACAAAGGCGAGATCGTCGGCAAGCGCTACAAGGTCGATCTGCCGAACTACGGAGTCTTCGACGACAAGCGCGTGTTCTCGCCGGGGCCGATGCCCGGACCGATCGTCTTCAGGGGTGTGCGGATCGGCGTGCCGATCTGCGAGGATGTCTGGACGCCCGATGTCGTCGAATGCATCGCCGAGACCGGCGGCGAGATCCTACTGGTGCCCAACGGGTCGCCCTACGAGGCCGGCAAGACCGACCTGCGCGTGCAACTGGGCGTCAGGCGCGTGGTCGAGAGCGGCCTGCCCTTCGTCTATCTCAACCAGGTCGGCGGCCAGGACGAGGTCGTCTATGACGGCGCCTCCTTCGCGCTGGGCGCCGACCGCTCGCTCAAGGCCAAGCTCGCCTCCTTCGCCGAGCAGGTCGCCACGATCGAGTTCCGGCGCGGCGCCGGCGGTTGGGAATGCCAGCCCGGGCCGATCGCGCCCGAGCTGGACCGCCTCGACTCGATCTATCAGGCGATGGTGCTCGGCCTGCGCGACTATGTGAACAAGACGGGCTTCCCCTCGGTGGTGATCGGCCTCTCGGGCGGCGTCGATTCGGCGATCACGGCGGCGGTGGCGGCCGACGCTCTGGGCCCCGATCGCGTGCACGCGATCATGATGCCGTCGCCCTTTACTAGCCGCGACTCGCTGGAGGATGCCGAGGCCTGCGCCCGGGCGATCGGGGTGCGCTACGACATCGTCGACATCGGGCCGGCGATGGAGGCGTTCCGCGGCATGCTGGCGCCGCTGTTCGGCAACCGGGCCGAGGACGTCACCGAGGAGAACATCCAGAGCCGTGCCCGCGGCGTCACCCTGATGGCGGTGTCGAACAAGCTGGGCGGCATGGTGGTGACGACCGGCAACAAGTCGGAGATGGCGGTGGGTTACGCCACGCTCTACGGCGACATGTGCGGCGGGTTCAATGTGCTGAAGGACGTCTACAAGACAACCGTCTTTGAACTCTGCCGCTGGCGAAATGCGCACCTGCCGCTGGGCGCGCTGGGACGTGCGGGCGTGGTGATCCCGCCGCGCATCATCGACAAGCCGCCCTCGGCCGAACTGCGGCCCGACCAGAAGGACTCCGACTCGCTGCCGCCCTATGCGACGCTCGACTCCATCCTGAAGGGCCTGATCGAGCGCGACCTCGATACCGTGGCGCTAACGAAGGAGGGTCACGACCCTGCGACCGTGGACCGCGTGTGGCGCCTGCTCGAAGGCGCCGAGTACAAGCGCCGCCAGGCGCCGCCCGGCGTGAAGATCACTTCCCGCAGCATCAGCCGCGAGCGCCGCTATCCGATCGTGAACGGGTTCCGGGGACAGGGCGCAGGAGTTTCCTCATGAGCGACGCACTGGGGCGCCTGACCACCCGCGAATACGACGTCACGCTGCCGGACGGCACGCAGGGAAGGCTGGCCTTCGCCCTGTGCGACCTGGCCAAGGACAATGCGCTGGCCCAGCACGCCCGTCGGCGGCAGGCCGTCGCCTTCGGCCTGCTGAGTTTCGCGGAGCTGCCCGACGCGCCGCGCAATGCTCTGCTGTGGGTGCGGACGAAGGACGGCTTGGAGATGACGACGGCGGACGGCGACGACCAGCCGGGCGGCGACCTGCAACGCCTCGTGGCGCGGTATTTCATCGTGTTCTTCGACGAGGTCAAGGACCTGGCGCCCGAGCTGGCGACGTTGCCCTTCCATCTCAAGGATGCTTCGTGATGCTGATCGTCCAGATCTCGGACCCGCACGTGAAGCGCGAGGGCGAACTGCTCTACGGACGCATCGACACGCAGGGCTTTCTCGAACGCGCGGTGGCGCATGTGAACGGGCTCGATCCGCGGCCCGACATCGCCCTGGTGACGGGCGATCTGGTCGACAAGGGCGCGCCGGCGGAATACGCGAACCTGAAGCGCCTGCTGTCGAAGCTGGAGATTCCGTTCTACCTGATCCCGGGCAATCACGATGCGCGGGACGCACTGCGTGAAGCGTTTCCCGATCACGCCTATCTGCCGAAGACCGGCTTCCTTCAGTATGTCGTGGAATACCGGCCGCTGCGCCTCATCGCCCTCGATACGCTCGTCGAAGGCAAGGGCCATGGTGCACTGTGCCGCGAGCGGCTGGACTGGCTGGAGACGCGGCTGCAAGAGAGCGACCGCGGCACGCTGCTGTTCATGCATCACCCGCCGTTCGATGTCGGCATCGCACCCTTCGATGCGGCGCGGCTGCTCGAAGGCGGGGACCGGCTGGAGGCGCTCGTCCGTGCACACGGCAACGTCGAACGCGTATTGTGCGGTCACGTGCACCGGCCGATCCAGGTCCGCTGGGCCGGCACGATGGCGTCGATCGCCCCCAGCACGGCCCATCAGGCCTCGCTGGACCTGCGCGAGGGCGCCAAGCTCTCGATGACCATGGATCCGCCGGGCGTGGCGCTGCACCTGTGGCGGCCCGGCACGGGTCTGATCACCCATGTGAGCTACGTCGGCGCCTATGAGGGGCCGCGCCCGTTCAGCTGACGCTCTGTTCCAGTAGGTCGGACGGGGATGCAGGTGGACTCTCACGTCAGGTCAGCCCATCGCTGTCGGACGTTATCGCCCCTCGCACGCTGCTACCCATCCAGGTGGAACTTGCGCGGGGGTCTTCCGTTTCGGAGGCAAGATGGTCGCAACCAGCACACAGGGGCTGATCAAGAGGCTCGGTCCCGGTGTGATCACCGGTGCCGCCGACGACGATCCGAGCGGCATCGCGACCTACTCGCAGGCAGGCGCCCATGCGGGCTTCGGACTTCTCTGGACGGTCGTGCTGACCTGGCCGCTGATGGTCGCGGTTCAGTCGGTCAGCGCCCGCATCGGTCGCGTCACCGGCCACGGCCTTGCCGCCAATATGTGCCGGGCTTTTCCCCGCCCCGTGGTGCTGGGGGCCGTCCTGCTGCTGTTCGTGGCCAACACCATCAACATCGGCGCCGATCTCGCCGCCATGGGGGCGGCGGTGGCGATGCTCGTGGGCGGAGGACAGGTGTTCTTCTCCTTCCTGTTCGCGATCGCCTCGGTGCTGGCCATCGTCTTCATTCCCTACAGCCGCTATGTCGGCTTCCTGAAATACCTGACCTTCTCGTTGTTCGCGTATGTCGGTGTGGTCTTCACGGCCCATATCGACTGGCGCGCGGTCGGCATCGGCGCCCTGGTGCCGAAGTTTGCGCTCGACAAGGACACGTTGATGCTGGTCGTCGCGGTGCTGGGCACCACGATCAGCCCCTATCTCTTCTTCTGGCAGAGTTCGCAGGAAGTCGAGGACGAGGAGGGCGATGCCGAGGCGGGGCCGCTCACCGAGAATCCTGAACAGGCGCCGCGTGAGCTGAGGCGAATCGGCTGGGAGACGGGCATCGGCATGGCAGTGTCGAACCTGGTCGCCTTCTTCATCATCCTGACGACGGCGGCCACGCTCCACGCCAACGGCAAGACGGACATCGAGAGCACCCAGCAGGCTGCCGAAGCGCTGCGGCCGATCGCCGGTGACGCGGCCTTCCTGCTGTTCAGCCTCGGCATCATCGGCACGGGCCTGCTGGCGGTTCCGGTGCTCGCGGGGTCGGCGGCCTATGCACTTGGAGAGGTCCGGGGATGGCGGATCGGGCTCGAGCATGAGTTCGGCGAGGCGCGGCGGTTCTACATCACCATCGCGGTGGCGATCCTGGCGGGGCTGGGCGTCGCGCTGCTGCCGATCGACCCGATCAAGGCGCTGATCTGGAGCGCGGTGCTGAACGGTGTGATCGTGGTGCCGATCATCGGAGCCATGATGATCGTGGCCTCGCGCCGCGAGATCATGGGCGATTTCACGGCGAGCGTCTGGCAGCGCGTGCTGGGCTGGCTCACCCTGGTGTTGATGGCGGCGGCCGCCATCGGGATGTTCGTGTTGATGTAGGTCGGCGACCCCGTAAGCTGGTCGTCATGAAACTCTACTCCGGTCCACTCAGCATGTTCGGCGCCAAGGCCGAGATCGTCCTGCGCGAGAAGGGCTTCGACTTCGAGCTCGAGATGGTGCCCTTCGAGATGAAGGTGCTCTACGAGCCGAAGCATCCCGAGGTCGTGCGCATCAATCCCAAGCGCCAGGTCCCCGTCCTGATCGACGGCGACCTCGAACTGTTCGATTCGACGCAGATCTTCGAGTACCTGGAAACACTGAAGCGCGACCCGGCGCTGTGGGCGGCGGAGCCACGGGCCCGCGCGCGGACGCGCCTGCTCGAACACAAATCCGACGAGGTCTATTTTCCGCACATCATCCGGCTGATGGGCGACCCCAAGTCGCCGGGCGCCCACGAGGGCGCGGCGCGCTTCTATGAAGAGATGGAGCGCACGATCGGCGACCAGGAATGGATTGCCGGCGCCTACAGTTATGCCGACATCGCGTTCTATATGGCGCAGCTCTTCGGCGAGCGGATGGGGGCACCGGTTCCGGCCGAGCTGGCGCGCCTGCAGGCCTGGCGCGACCGAATGAGCGACCGTCCGGCCGTGCGGCAGGTGGCCGGCGCCATGGGCCGCTATCTCCTGTCGATCGGGCGGACCCTGCCGCCCTTCATGGCCAGGCTGGGACTACCGTCATGACCCGACCGCGGATCCTGTTCCTGCCGGGCGCCGGCGGCTCTCCACAGTTCTGGAAGCCGGTCGCCGAGGCTCTGCCGGCCGCCTGGCCGAAGGAGCATTTCGGCTGGCCCGGCCTCGGCGCGCAGCCCCACGATCCGGCGATCCGTGGGCTCGACGACCTGAAGCAGCTGGTGACGGCGACCATGCGTGAGCCGGTCGACCTGGTGGCGCAGTCGATGGGCGGCGTGATCGCCGCGCGGATCGCGCTGGAGCATCCTGAACTGGTGCGCCGCCTCGTTCTCTGCGTGACCTCGGGCGGCGTCGACATGGCAGGCCTCGGCGCGTCGGACTGGCGTGCCGACTACCGCCGCTCCTTCCCCAGGGCCGCTGCATGGATCACCGACGGCGCCCAGACGCCGCCACTACCCGTGGAGAAGATCGCGGCGCCCACCTTGCTGATCTGGGGCGACACGGATCCCGTCAGCCCCGTCGCCGTCGGCCGGCATCTGGCGGATCGGCTCCCGAACGCGCGGCTCGAGATCGTGACCGGCGGCGATCACGACGTGGCCAGCACCCATGCCGACCTCGTCGCGCGTTTGATCTCAAAGCACTTGGCGTAGGGATACCACCTCATCCTGCGGGACCGCGCGAAGCGCGGTGTCTCGAAGGATGAGCAACAGACGGGGTGCGCGCGCCCATGCTTCGAGACGCGCTCCTCCGGAGCGCTCCTCAGCATGAGGTTTGTGTTCGTCTAAGGCTTGACGGTCTTCTTCAGGACCGACTCGTAGACCTGCAGGATCGTCGAACTGTCGTTTCCGCCCAGGCCCATGCGGCGCGCCATGCGCTGCAGGTTGTGGGTGGCCGAGCCCTGAGGCAGTGGCACGTCGAGTTCGTCGGCCAGTTCCAGGGCGAGGTGCAGGTCCTTGTGCGCGAGGTTGAGCGCGAAGGACGGCGGCGAGAACTTGCCGGAGAGCGCGCGCTCCGAGAATGACTTGAACGCCGAGGAATTGCCGCTCGAACTCGAGATCACCTGTACGAGCTTCTGTGGATCGAGGCCGGCGGTGACACCGAGCATCAGGCCTTCGGCCGCGGCAGCGGCGTTGCAGAAGGCCATCATGTTGTTGACAAGCTTGGCCACCGTGCCGGTGCCGAGTTCGCCCATGTGGATCACGTTGGCGCTGAACGACTGCAGCACCGGAAGCGCGTCGTCGAACACCTTCTTGTCCCCTCCGACCATGATGGCGATGGTCGCAGCCTCGGCGCCGACCGTACCGCCGCTCACCGGCGCGTCGAGCATGGCGATGCCCTTGGCGGCCATGGCGGCGCCGATCTTCTTCACCATCGAGGGCGCATTGGTGCTGAGATCGATGTAGGTCTGGCCCTTGCTTGCATTCGCCAGGATGCCGTCGTCGCCCAGAGTGACGGCCTCGACGTCGCGTGGCATGGGCAGGGACGTCATCACGATGTCGGCGCCCCGGGTCGCCTCGGCGACGGACTTGGCCGCGCTGGCGCCGAGGTCGGTGCAGGTCTTCACCGCCTCGGGGTTCAGGTCGAACACCGTGACCGAATGATTGCTGCGCTTGATGAGGTTGCGGCACATGGGGCCGCCCATATTTCCGACACCGATATATCCGACCTTCATGGCTTCCTCCCGGGGACGTGCGTAATCCGAACCATACGAACAGAAACGTCGCCCCCTTGCCACAGGGACCAGGACACCGGCAGGAATGACGCTTCATGCCGCGAAACTGCATCCCGCAGGTCGCGTTTCGACGTTGTGACGGGAGAGAATCCGCTTGAGGGCATCTTGAAGGAGGGCGTGTGGGCGAGCCCTTGAACCGCGACGCCGAACGCGCCCGTTCCCTGCGAACGGTCAAGCTCGCGGCCACCCTGTTGCTCGTCGCCACGGCCGCGCTGTTCGTGGTGGCCCGGCACTACGAGCCGCTTCACTGGGCCTGGGGTTACGTCGCGGCGTTTGCCGCAGCGGCCACTGTGGGCGGGCTGGCCGACTGGTATGCCGTCGTTGCCCTGTTCCGCCGCCCGCTCGGTCTGCCGATCCCGCACACCGCGATCGTGCCGCGCAATCACCACCGAATTGCGGAGAATCTCGGTGAGTTCATCGAGACGAACTTCCTCGCGCCCGAGCCGGTTGAGGCGCGCCTGCGCGAAGTCGATTTCGCCGCCCTCGTGGCCGACTGGCTGAGCGACCGTACGCGAAGTGCAGCCCTTGCCGGCTTCATCCTGCGTCTCGTGCCGCAGGCCTTGTCGGCGGTCGACCAGTCCGGCCTGAAGCGGTTCCTCGGCCAGCGGGCGATGTCGGAACTGCAGCGAATAGAACTCGCCCCCCTGGCGGCCGGGCTGTTGAGCGCGGTCACCGAGAAAGGCCGTCATCAGCGCCTGCTCGACGAATTGCTGGTGGCACTGGAGAAGGTGCTGGCCAATGAGGAGACGCTGGCGGCGCTGCGCGAGAAGATCCGGCAGGAGCTGCCTGCGCTTTTCAATCTCTATCGCGCCGACGCCTACCTGCTGCGCAAGATCGTCGCCTCGACCACGGCCTTCATCAAGGATGCGCGCTCAGACGGCAGCCATCCCCTGCGACAGGAATTCGACAGTTTCGTTACGGGCTTCATCGAGCGCCTGCGGACGTCCAGATCCTTCGCGCGACGCGCCGAGAGTCTGAAGCAAGACCTGTTGGCGCGACCGGAGATCGCGAGCCTGGCGGAGGGCGCCTGGGAAAGTGTGCGGTCCTTCCTCGAACACGACGCCCAGGCCGAGGACAGCCAGGTTCGCCGGCATCTCGAAGGGATGCTGGTCGATGTCGGCAGCCAGCTGGCGCGCGATCCGGCAATCCGCGCCGAGATCAATCGCGGCATGGTGCGTCTGCTCGCAGATTTCGTGCAGCGCCAGAAGAGCGGCGTCGGGCGCTTCATCGCCGATCAGGTGAAGTCCTGGGACATCGATGTGCTGATCGGCCGCATAGAGCTGACGGTCGGACGCGACCTGCAATACATCCGGTTCAACGGGGCGATGATCGGTGGGCTGGCCGGTTTGGCCTTGCACGCGCTGGAGCAGGGGTTGAAGCTGCACCTGTAACCACAGGAGGTTCGGATGGCCGATCCAGCGCAGAACTTCACCGACATGTTCAAGAAATTCGGCGAGCAGCTCAAGGTGCAGCCCTTCGACATGACGAAGATCATGGAGCACCACCAGAAGAACCTGGAAGCCATGACGAAGTCCTGGCAGTCGATGGCCCAGGGCGCGAGCGGGATCGCGAACAAGCAGAAGGAAATCTTCGAGGCCGCCATGAAGGACATGGCCGAGATGGCGCAGTCCTACAAGCCGGGCGGAAATCCTCAGGACGTGATGGCCAAGCAGGCCGAATTCGCCAAGAAGGCGATGGAGGCGGCGATCGCCAACACGCGGGACATTGCCGAACTGGTCCAGAAGTCGAGCACCGAGGCTTTCAAGATCGTGCAGGACCGGATGAAGGAGTCCTACGAGGAAATCCGCGCTTCGGTCGAGAAGAAGTCGTAGCGAATAAGAGAGCAACCGCAGGTGGCGCGGCGCGCAAGCGGGCGCGCCACCCCACGGGCGCCTGAGAGACTCCGGGAGAGACGTCGTGGACCGGTTCTGGCTCAAGAGTTATCCGCCGGGCGTGCCGGCAGACATCGATCCGTCGGCCTACCCCAGCGTCGTGTCACTTTTCGAGGAGAGCTTCTCCAGGCATCGCGACAGCCGCGCCTATGTCTGCATGGACAAGGCGCTGACCTTCGGCGAGGTCGACTCGCTCTCCATGGCGCTCGGCGCGTGGTTGCAGGGACGCGGCCTGAAGCGCGGCGCGCGCGTTGCAATCATGATGCCGAACGTCCTGCAGTATCCGGTGGCCGTCGCCGCGGTGCTGCGGGCGGGGTTCATCGCGGTCAACGTCAATCCGCTCTACACCGCCCGCGAACTCGAGCACCAGCTGAAGGACTCCGGTGCCGAGGCCATCATCATCCTCGAGAACTTCGCGACCATCCTGCAGCGCGTCCAGGGGCACACGGGCATCAAGCATGTCGTGGTCGCCTCGATGGGCGACCTGCTGGGGTTCCCCAAGGGCCTGATCGTCAACTTCGTCGTGCGCACCATGCGCAAGATGGTGCCGGCCTGGTCGCTGCCGGGCCATGTGAAGTTCAACGACGCGCTCAGGGCTGGGCGCAGCATGGTCCTGGCGAAACCGCAGCTCGGCCCGGACGACGTCGCGGTCCTGCAGTACACGGGGGGCACGACCGGGGTCTCCAAGGGCGCCACGCTGCTTCATCGCACCCTGGTCGCGAACCTGCTGGCGTCGGAGGCCTGGATGCAGCCCGGCCTGAACCGCCGGAAGATCACCGGCCAGCTCACGATCGCCTGCGCCTTGCCGCTCTATCACGTATTCGCCTTCGTGACCTGCGGCCTGCTGGGGCTGCGCACCGGCGCGCTGAACGTCCTGATCCCTAACCCGCGCGACATGGCCGGCACGATCAAGGATCTGGCCAAACACAGGATCAACGTGTTCCCGGCGGTGAACACGCTGTTCAACGGGCTCGCGAACAATCCGGCGTTTGCGAAGCTCGATTTCTCGGAGCTGGTCATCTCCAACGGCGGCGGCATGGCGGTGCAGGAGGCGGTCGCGAAGAAGTGGCTGGCCATCACCGGCTGCCCGATCTGCGAAGGCTATGGCCTCAGCGAAACCTCCGCCGGCGTCACCTGCAATCCCACCGACTCGGAGACCTACACGGGAACCATCGGGCTGCCGCTGCCGAACGTCGAGATTCGCATCCTCGATGACAGCGGCAGGGACGTCCCGATCGGCAAGGCTGGGGAAATCGCGATCCGCGGCCCGCAGGTCATGCGCGACTACTGGCAGCAGCCCGAAGAGACAGCAAAGGTCATGACGGCGGATGGCTTCTTCAAGTCCGGCGACATCGGGATCATGGACGAACGCGGCTATACCCGCATCGTGGATCGCAAGAAGGACATGATCCTTGTGTCGGGCTTCAACGTCTATCCCAACGAGGTCGAGGCTGTGGTGGCGGCCCATCCCGGTGTGCTCGAATGTGCGGCCGTCGGTGTACCGGATGCGAACTCGGGCGAGGCGGTGATGCTGTTCGTGGTGAAGAAGGACCCCTCACTCACCAGGGAAGCCCTCGACGCCTACTGCCACCAGGAGCTGACCGGCTACAAGCGGCCGAAGTACATCGAGTTCCGGGCCGAGCTGCCCAAGAGCAACGTCGGCAAGATTCTGCGCCGTGAATTGCGGGACGGAGTGGTCAAGAAGGCGGCGTAACTCTTGCAGGGAACCTGCAACCCTCGGGGGCTGGCCACGTTCCTTGGCCACCAGTTTCCCGGAGGACCCCAATGACCGCCACCAAAATACTAGCCGCGACAGCCCTCGTCCTGTCCGCCGCCGCCTGCAGCAGCACCACCTACGAAACCCGCACGGCCAGCGCACCCTATCGGGTGAGCAGCTCCGAGCAGGCCTGCGTGGACTACGGCTTCCGCGTCGGGACCGACAACTATAACCGCTGCGTTTCGCGGGAAGCCACCGCCCGCGCCCAGGGCCGCGTCCCTGTGAGCTACACAGTCGCGAGCCTCGACGCCGACGCCCGCAACGCGTGCTACTCCTACGGCCTGACGCCGGGCACCTCGATGTACGACCGGTGCGTGGGGCGTGAGATCGACGCCCGTCGCTACCGCGACCAGGCCTACGGAACTCCGGCCCCGGCGCCGGCCCCCGGCTACTCGACCACCACCTACTACACGACGGCGCCTGCCGCCCCGACCTATTACGGCCCGGCTACGACGGTCTCGACCACCACCTACAGTACCCCGCCCGTGGCTCCTCAGCCGACGCCGCCGGCTGGCGTCGAGGCCTTCCGTGACGAGTATGGTTTCCGCTATGATGGTCAGGGAAACCGGCTCGACCGCAACGGCAACATCATCAGCCCGCAGTCGACCACACGATGAGGGGGCTTGATGGCTGCGAGACGTTTTATGGCCACGACGTTCGGCGTGTCGCTGCTCGCGGCCTGCGATCCGCTGCCCCAGCCCCTTTATAGCGAGACGACGCCGCCGCCGGCCTATCGGGTCCAGCCTGGCGGCGTACGCATCGACAACGAAGGCTTCCAGATGGATCCGGAAGGCTACCGGATCGACAAGAGCGGTGCCCGGGTCGGGATCATCGACGTCCCGGCCAAGACCGCCGGCGACAATTCGAACGCCGTGGCCGGTTACTACATCAGCAACATCGGGGCGGATGCTCCCGGCCGTGTCGCCTCACCCAGCGAAGGCGCGGGCTCGGGGGTGGGAACGGGCCCCGGCGCCATGAACGTGCCGACGCCGGCCCAGATGCCGCAGCAGGCGCCGATCGCGCCGGCGCCGGGCAACGTGCCGCCGCCGTCCGGCTACCGCTAAGCCGGGCGACCCCTCTACTCGATCCTGACGCCGGCTTCGCGAATGACCGGCGCCCATTTCGCGATCTCGTCCTTGATGAAACGCGCCGTGACTTCCGGCGAGGTGTCGGTCGTCGGCACCGCGGCGATGTTCTCCAGGAACTTGATGGTGGCAGGGTCCTTCATCATCCGGCGCGAGGCCTGATCCAGAACGTCGACCACTGGCTTCGGCACGTTGGCGGGACCCAGGATCAGGTTGAACGTGTAGGCTTCGTAGCCCTTCACGCCGGCCTCGATCATGGTCGGGATCTCCGGCGCGATCGGCGCGCGCTTGGAATAGGCATAGGCGAGGATGCGGACCTTGCCGGCCTTGTGGAGCTGCAGCGTGGTGCTGAAGGTTTCGAACATCCAGGCCGTCTGGCCGCCCATCATGTCCTGCAGCGCCGGCATCGATCCCTTGTAGGGAATGTGCTCGACATCCATGCCGCCGACCTCGCGCTTGAAGTACTCGCCGGCGAGATTGATGATCGAACCGGCGCCCGAGGAACCGTAGGAGTACTTGCCGGGGTTCTTCTTCATCAGCTCGACCAGGCCCATCACCGTGTCGGGCATGTCGGGCCGGGCTACCAGAACCAGCGGGTTGACGCAGACCGAGGCGATCGGCGTGAAGTCCTTCACCGCATCGTACGCCGGCTTCACGAAGGCCGTCGGATTGATGGCATGGGTGGAGGAGGGCGCACAGAGCAGCGTGTAGCCGTCGGCCTTGGCGTTCTTCACGTCCACCGCACCGATAGAGCCGGCAGCTCCTGCCTTGTTGTCGACGATGACCTGCTGGCCGAGGATGGCGGTGAGCTTGTCCGCGACCATGCGACCTATGATGTCGGTGGGACCACCCGGCGCGAAGGGGATGACGAAGCGGATCGTCCGTTCGGGAAACTTGCCCTGCGCGCGGGCGATCGACGGGGCGGCAAGTGCTGCGGCGCCCGCCACGATCAGTTGGCGGCGTTTCATCCTTCTTCCTCCCTTGTCGTTGGTTCTAGTTCAGGGTCTCGTCGAACAGCTCGATCATGGCGTTCCAGGAGCGGCGGTCGGTGGCCTCATGATAGAAGAAGCCCTTCATGCCACGCGAATCCGCGGCCGGATTGGAGAAGCTGTGACCGGCCCCGCCATAGAGCTGCAGCCGCCAGTCGATGCCGGCGGACTTCATTTCCTTCTCGAAGGCAAGACGCTGCTCGGGCGGAATGATCGGATCGTCGGCGCCGATGCAGACGAGCACCCGGGCCTTGATGTTCACCGCGTCCTGCGGCCGCGCGGTCGCAAGACCCGAATGGAAGCCCACGACCGCTCTCACGTCAGCGCCGCTGCGCGCGATCTCGAGCGCCGTCGTGCCGCCGAAGCAGTAGCCGATGGCGGCGAGGCGCGCCGGATCGACTTCCTTCTGCGCCTTCAGCACGTCGAGCGCCGCCAGCGCACGGGTGCGGATGCCCGTCGGATCGGCCATCCACGGCTGCAGCCGCGCCATGGTCTGGCTGGGATCGGAGAGCGGCTTGCCGTCGCCGTGATAATCCATCGCGAAGGCGGCGTAGCCCAGGCCGGCGAGCCGGGCGGCGATCTTCTTCGTGTGGTCCGTGAGGCCCGGTCCCTCGTGACAGACCAGCACCCCGGCGCGCGGACCTGACTTGCTGTCGTCGACCACATACTGTCCGACCATGCGGACGCCGTCGGCCCGATACTCGATATCCTCGGTGCGCATGTTCGCTGGTTTCCTCCGCTTTGATCCGGAGACTAGCGGAGGCAGCTTGACCCGCCAACGACCCGCCGCCACAAGCCGCCGCCATGGCAATCTCGAAAGGCTCGACGACGCCCGGCTGTGGGCCGGGATCGTGTGCGGGCCGATCCCGCCGGTGATGGCGAAGCTGCTGCCGTTGATCGGCCGGTCACGGGCGAACGACCGGCTTCACGGGCGAGACGCCTGGAATGCACTGCCATGGGCGGCGAATTGCGCGGCAAGAACCCCTCGTATAGATTGCCGCCATGTCGCAGTTCTTTCTTCCGGGCGCGTCCCTCGCGCGATGTATCGAGGCCTGAGGCCCAGCGGGCCGCAGTAGCCTTCGTTCGTTTTTGAGTCGGGAGAAGGGGCGATGTCCCTCGTCGTTTACAACACGCTGTCGCGCGAAAAAGAGCCGTTCCTGCCGCTCGATCCGTCGCATGTCCGCCTCTATGTTTGCGGCCCCACGGTCTATGACTACGTCCATATCGGCAATGCGCGCCCCGTCGTCGTGTTCGACGTTCTGTACCGGCTGCTGAAGCGCCGCTACCCGCGCGTGACCTATGTCCGCAACATCACGGACATCGACGACAAGATCATGGTGCGCGCCGCCGAGAACGAGGAGTCGATCGACGCGCTGACCGAGCGTACGGCCGCCGCCTACCAGAGCGACATGAACCGCCTCGGGGCGCTGTCGCCCGACGTCGAGCCGCGTGCCACGAAGTACGTGGGCGAGATGATCGCGCTGATCGAGCGGCTGGTCGCCCGCGGCCATGCCTACGAAGCGGAAGGCCATGTGCTGTTCGACGTGCCGAGCATGGAAGACTATGGCCGGCTGTCGCGCCGCTCGCATGACGAGCTGATCGCCGGCGCCCGCGTCGAGGTCGCGCCCTACAAGAAGGACGCGGCAGACTTCGTCCTGTGGAAGCCCTCGAACGACGCCCAGGCGGGCTGGCCGAGCCCGTGGGGCCGCGGCCGTCCGGGCTGGCACATCGAGTGCTCTGCCATGAGCGGCGCGCTGCTTGGCGAGACCTTCGACATCCATGCCGGTGGCCTCGACCTCATCTTCCCGCACCACGAGAACGAGATCGCGCAGAGCCGCTGCGCCTCCGGTCACGCCATCATGGCGAAGTACTGGATGCACAACGGCTTCCTGAACATCTCCGGCGAGAAGATGAGCAAGTCGCTTGGCAACTTCTTCACCGTGCACGAGCTGCTCGACCAGTATCCAGGCGAGGTGATCCGGCTCCTGCTGCTGTCGGCGCAGTATCGCCAGCCGCTCGACTTCACGCATGAGGGGCTGGCGCAGGCCAAGGGCACGCTCGATCGCTGGTATGGGCTGTTGCGCGGCAAGGGGCTGGAGGAGAAGCCCATTCCTGCGCCGGTCGAGGACGCGCTGTCGGACGATCTCAACACGCCGCTCGCCATCAGCGCGCTGCACCAGTTGCGCGATCCGTCGGAGCTGAAGGCGGGCGCCGCCGCGCTCGGCCTGCTGCAGCAGGATCCGGACGCCTGGTTCTGTTGGACGCCGGCCGCGGCTGCCGATGGTCCCTCCGATCCTGAGATCGAGGCCGCCATCAAGGCCCGTCAGGCCGCGCGCAAGGCCAGGGACTTCAAGGAATCCGACCGCATCCGCGACGACCTCAAGGCCAAAGGCGTGATCCTCGAGGACGGGCCGAAGGGAACGAGTTGGAAACGCGGTTAGTCATCGGAGCGCGCGCTGGCGCGCTCCGATGAGCCTCAGCGCTTCTCGAAAATGATGCTCTGCACGGCGCGGCCGAAATAGCCTTGGCCGTCGGCGAGCCGCGCGGCGGCGATGCCGACCGAGTCCGGGCCGATCCAGGTCTCGGCGTCGAGCAGAACCCACTCTCCGACCGGCTCGCGACCGAGGCTGACGGTCAGGTCGGCGTTGATGAACGTCCAGTCGCTCATGTCGAAGACCGACGAGGTGCCGTTGCAGAAATCGGCGGCGATGACCGCCCGTATCAACGGCGAGATCTCCGCGCCCTCCACGAGGGGCCGCGCCGCGCGGTACCAGACGGCGGCGGGGCCGGGGATGCGGAAGCCGCCCTTGGCCGTGCGCATCTCGATGCCCTTGAGGAATGGCGTTTCGGTCGCAAAGAAGTCGGGCGGGCTGCAGTGCTCGGGCATCGGAAGCTTGATCGGCGGCCCGTTGGCGATTGCCGGCATCTCCTTGGGATCGATGCGGATGCGCAGCGCGCTTGCCCGCACGACCTCGGTGCCGTCGGACAGCAGGCGCACCGACACGAGCTGGATCTTGCGGCCTTCGCGGACGATGTCGGTCTCGATCGTGAGAGGTGCCACGGGCACCGGCCGCATCAGATCGACGGTGAGGCGGGCGACGCGCATGGGCACCGGTGACGGCAGGTGTTCGACGGCCCAGCAGATCAGCGACGAAGGCGCCGCGCCGTGCTGCAGCTTGGGGCTCCACGGCCCCCCCGGCGAACGCGCTCGTTTCGGCAATGGCGCCTTCGACGCGGTAGATAGACTCCATTCGCTTCAGCTCCGTGTGGCGCGCGCTTTCATAGGTGCCGCCGCCACGACCTGCAATCTCGGGCCGCAATCGGCTTGACGATCTCTTGTATTTAACATATTAGTTAAATATGGATGCACTTTCCCAGACCTTCTCGGCCCTCGCGGATCCGACGCGACGCGCCATCCTCGCGCGGCTCGCCAGCGGCGGCGCCACGGTCGGCGAACTGGCCGCGCCGTTCGACATGTCGCTGCCGGCGGTGTCGCGTCATCTAAAGGTGCTGACGGAGGCCGGGCTGATCGAACGGCATACCGAGGCGCAGTGGCGCCGCTGCGAGCTGCGCGGCGAGGGGCTGCGCGCGGCGGCGGACTGGATCGAGCATTACCGCAGGTTCTGGGAGGCGAGCTTCGACCGGCTCGACGCATTCCTGAAGAGCACCGAACCCGAATCCAAGCCGACGAAAGGAAAGTCAGATGCCCGACGCAAGGCTCGATAACAGCACACTGCACCTCAGCCGGATCTTCGACGCCCCGCGCGACCGCGTCTTCGACGCCTGGGTGAACCGCGACCAGTTCGTGCGCTGGATGTGTCCGCCCGGCGTGGAGATCACCTTGTGCGAAGTCGATGCGAGGCGAGGCGGGGCCTGGCGCATCGATGGACGCAACGAGCGCGGCGTCTTTGCCTCGTCGGGCGTCTACCTCGAGGTCGCCCGGCCCGAGCGGCTGGTCTTCACCTGGGCGCACCATGCCGATGGCGACCACAACCGGGTGCGCGGCGATGAGACGACGGTGAGGGTCGAGCTGCGTGCCCTGGGCGACCGCACGGAGCTCACCCTGATCCACGGCCCGTTTGTCGATTCCGAAGACTTCGCCTGTCACCACGAAGGCTGGGTCGGCACCTTCGACAAGCTCGTCGCCTTTCTCGGGAGGACGGCATGACCGCTCACCCCGTCGTCTCCCACGCGCAATGGCTCGCCGCCAGCCGCGACTTCCTTGCCAAGGAGAAGGAGTTCACCCGGCTGCGGGACGCGCTGTCTCGCCAGCGCCGCGAACTGCCCTGGGAGAGAGTTGAGAAGGAGTATACCTTCGAAACGTCCGAAGGCCGCGCGACCCTGGCGGACCTGTTCGGCGGTCACGGCCAGCTCCTCGTCTATCACCTCATGTTCGGCCCGGACTGGACCGAGGCCTGCAGGAGCTGCTCCTTCTGGGCCGACAACTTCAACGGCATCGACGTGCATCTCGCGCATCGCGACACGGCGCTGGTCGCGGTCTCACGTGCGCCGTTCACCACGCTCGAAACCTATCGCAGACGGATGGGCTGGAGCTTCCGCTGGGCATCGTCCAGAGAAAATGAGTTCAACTTCGACTACGCCGTGAGTTCGCGGCCCGGTGAAGCCGGGATGGACTACAATTTCGGGACGATGAAGGTCGGCCCGGGAGAGAGGCCCGGGTTCAGCGCCTTCCGCCGCGGCGACGACGGCGCCGTCTATCACACCTATTCGACCTACGCGCGCGGCGTTGACATGCTGAACGGCGCTTACCACTTGCTGGATCTGACCTCGAAGGGCCGGGACGAGTCGGAGCTTCCCTTCATGATGGACTGGGTGAAGCGCCGCGACCAGTATTGAGAAAGGGAAGGCAGCCATGAAGGCCGTGTGGCAGGGCAAGGTGATCGCCGAGAGCGACCGCACGCTCGAGGTCGATGGCTACCACTACTTCCCGCGCGAAGCGGTCCGCATGGACGTGCTGAGGCAGATGCCCAGGACGGGCAGTGACCTGCAGTGTCCGCATGGCGTTCGGTTCTACGATCTCGTTGAGGGCGAGACGCGCAGCCCGCGCGCCGCCTGGTCCTACGAGGCGCCGCAGGAAAAGATGAAGCCGGTCGATCGCTGGATCGGTTTCTGGAACGACGTCAGCATTCGCTGACACTCCCAAAGAAAACGGCCGGCGAATGCCGGCCGTTTGAACTTCAGTCGGGAGCGTCTAGCGCGCCGGCGACAGGGCGGTGATCGTCAGCGGGGTCGTCATGCCGATCACGACGTCGCCGACCTTGATCTTCTTCAGCATGTCCTGCTTGGCGATCGAGTTGGCCGTATAGGTGCGCACCAGCCCACCGCGGCCGTCGATCACCGAGACCATGTTCTTGGCGAGGTCGACACCGACCACCGTGAGCGTGAAGCGGCCGGCCTCGACGTCGGTCTGGTTCGCGGTCTGACCCATCTGGTCCTTGCGGGCGAGCTGGGAGCCGGGCCCCTTCTGGCGCAGGTTCAGCATGGTCACCACCTCGGAATAGGTGATGTTGGCCATCGACCCGTCGTCGATCGCATCCAGGTTCTTGACGCTGTCGGCCGCGGGCAGAATCACGAGCTGGCCGTTCGGCAGGGTGAAGGCCACGGTGCGGCTCTCGGTGTCGACCGACTCGATCTTGACCCGCTGGGTGACCACGTCGTTGAAGGCCACGCCCTCGCGCGGCACGGGCCTCACCTGGGCCGATGCCTCGCGCTCGGGCAGGCTCGCGCCAATCGCCAGAACGGCGGCGAACAGGGAAGCGCCTGCGGTCATCTTCATCGAACGGATCGTCATTGCCGTTTACCTCGCAAAACCCCAACGCGCCGGACAATAGCGATCCGAACCGGCGAAGCAACCACCAAGGGCGTGAGCCTCTCAGGCAAAATGGCCCAATACGGCCCTCGCGACCGCATCGGGCTGGTCGAGATAGGCCAGATGGCCGGCATTCTCCACGGTTTCGACCCGGGCCGCGCCGTTGATCCCATTGTTGATCCCCTGGGCAAACTTGCCGGCATAGCTGGGCGGCAGGATGGCGTCGCGGTCGCCCCACAGGATCAGGGTCGGCGCCGAGATCAACCCCAGCCGCTTCTCGAGGCGCGTGTTTCCGAGCGGCCAGAAGGCCCGCGCGGCGGCTTCTGAGGCCCGGGTCATTTCGATCGGCCATTCCACCGAATTGGCGCCCTCCGGCGCGGCGACCAGCTCGTTCCAGTTGGCGCCATCCGCGCACATCAGCCCGGGCAGCACGTCCTTGCGCTGCGCCCAGGGGTCCGCCGCCAGCTCCTGGTCGTCGAACAGGCCGAAGGGGGCGATCAGCGCGAGTCGCCGGACGTGGCCGGGGAAGATGGCCGCCATTTCGGCGGCAAAGGCGCCGCCAACCGACGCGCCCACGAGATCGGCCCCGGCGAGGCCCGCTCCATCGACGATCTGCCGCATGGCCAATATCCAGTCGAGATGGGTGTCGAGCTCGGTGTGTCCCGTCGCACCGGGATACCCGGGCAGGGACGGGGCGATCACCGTCCGTCTCTCGGCGAGCCTGTCGAGGAAGGGCAGCCAGCGAGGCAGGCCGCCGAGGCCCGCCAGGAAGCCCATCCGGGGGCCGCTCCCCTTGGTCCAGACGCGGCAGGGATGGCCGTTGACGTCGATCGTCGTGGTCACGGGTTCGGGCAAGGCTCTACTCCGCGGCGACGGTCTGCGGCCGGAAGGCGGGAACCGCGGCGCGCTGGCCCTTGTCCATCGGCTTGGGCCACCACTTGTCCTCCCAGTCGCCGAACAGGTCCTTGACCTTCGGCATCACCTTCTCGGCGAACAGCCGCGTATTGTACTTGGTCGTGTCCTTGCTCATGTTGCCGTACTGCAGCAGCAGCATGAGATGGCCGACGTTGAGGCTGGTGGCCACGTGGCGGATCTGCTCCACGACCTCGTCGGGTGAGCCGACGATGACGTAGCCGCCGTCCACGATGTCCTTCATGTTGGTGGCCTTCAGACTGAGCTTGCTCGAATAGCTCGCGGTGTTGGCCGCCTTGCTCACCATGCTCTGGATGCCGGCACGCTGCGTCGCCTCGGTCGTGTAGCCGGGCGGCGTCGCGAAGCGCGCGTCGACATGCAGGCACCGGCCGTAGAAATACTCGGCGGGCTCGGTGTAGAGGTCGAGCGCCTGCTGGCGGCTCTCGGCCACGCCGACGAACTGCAGGAAGCCCGCGCGGTACGGATTGCGGTCCTTGCCGAGCTTCTCCATCTCGTTCCAGAAGCCCTGCATCGTCGTGAGGCCGGCCTTGTAGCCGTAGTAGGAGAGGTAGCAGTAGACGTAGTCCATCTCGGCGCACCAGCGCCACGTCTCGACCGAGCCGCCGCCGGGAATCCAGATCGGCGGGTGCGGGTCGTTCTGGATGGGGCGCGGCCAGATGTTGACGTAGCGCTGCTGGTTGTAGCGGCCGTTGAAGGCGAAGGTGTCCTTCTCGGTCCAGGCCCGCTTCACCAGGTCATGCGCCTCGAGATAGCGCTCGCGCAGCAGGCTCGGATTCTGGCCGTAGGCGTAGCAGGTGTCCATCGGCGAGCCGACCGGGAAGCCCGCGATCAGCCGGCCACCTGAGATGCAGTCGATCATCGCGAACTCTTCGGCAACGCGCGTCGGCGGATTGTAGAGGGCCAGCGAATTGCCCATGACGCAGAGCGCGGTGTCGGTGGTGCGGCGCGCCAGCGACGAGGCGATCAGATTGGGCGAGGGCATCAGCCCATAGCCGTTGGAATGATGCTCGTTGACGCAGACCGCGTCGTAGCCGAGCTCGGCGGCATATTCGAGCTCGTCCATGAAGTCGTTGTACATGTGATGCGCACGCTTGGGGTCGAACAGCGAGGAATGGATGTCGACCCACACCGACGGGTGCTTCCGGTTGAAGTCTTCCGGAAGCTCCGTGTACGGCATGAGGTGGAACCACATGAGTTTCATGGTGCGCTCTCCCTAAACTCGAGCTGCTTGGTAAACGACCGTTTACCTCGCAAGCCTGCCGCGACTCCGAGAGGCCTGCAATCCGGAATTTCCACAGGGAGTGAGTAATTTTATTGTTTTTCCCCTGTGCCAACCGTTCCGAATAGTATTTGTGCATTGCACTCTCGCGAATGCAGCAATAGTTTCGCTGCAACGCAGGAGGAGTTGCCATGTCCGTCGTCGCTTTCGCGCCTCGCCCACATCCCACGGCCAACCAGCCGAAGAAGGATCTCTACGAGGTCGGGGAAATTCCGCCGCTCGGACATGTGCCGAAGAACATGTACGCCTGGGTCATCCGGCGCGACCGTCACGGGCCGCCCGAGCAGTCCATGCAGCTCGAGGTCGTGCCGACTCACACGATTGGCGAGGACGAGGTGCTGGTCCTCGTGATGGCGGCGGGCGTGAACTACAACGGCGTGTGGGCGGGTCTCGGCCTGCCGATTTCTCCGTTCGACGTGCACAAGCAGCCCTTCCACATCGCCGGCTCCGATGCCTCGGGCATCGTCTGGGCGGTCGGCGCCAAGGTGAAGCGCTGGAAGGTCGGTGACGAGGTCGTCATCCACTGTAACCAGGACGATGGCGACGACGAGGAGTGCAACGGCGGCGATCCGATGTTCTCCACCAGCCAGCGGATCTGGGGCTACGAGACGCCCGATGGTTCGTTCGCGCAGTTCTGCAAGGTCCAGGCGCGCCAGCTCATGAAGCGTCCGGCGCACCTCACCTGGGAGGAGAGTGCCTCCTACACGCTCACCCTCGCCACCGCCTACCGCATGCTGTTCGGCCATCGTCCGCACATCCTGCGGCCCGGCCACAACGTGCTGGTGTGGGGCGCGGCGGGTGGCCTCGGCTCAATGGCGATCCAGCTCATCGCGACGGCCGGCGCCAATGCCATCGGCGTGATCTCCGACCCGTCGAAGAAGGATTTCGTGATGTCGCTCGGCGCGCGCGGCGTCATCAACCGCAACGACTTCGACTGCTGGGGGCAACTTCCCGACGTCGACGACCAGGCGGGCTATGCCGAGTACATGAAGAAGTGCCGCAAGTTCGGCGCCGCGATCTGGGAACACACCGGCAAGGGCAACGACGTCGACTTCGTGTTCGAGCATCCCGGCGAGCAGACCTTCCCGGTCTCCTGTTTCATCGTGAAGCGCGGCGGCATGGTGGTCTTTTGCGCCGGCACCACCGGCTTCAACCTGACGATGGACGCGCGTTTCGTGTGGATGCGCCAGAAGCGTATCCAGGGCAGCCACTTCGCCAACCTGCTGCAGGCCAGCCAGGCCAACCAGCTGGTGATCGAGCGCCGCATCGACCCGTGCATGAGCGAAGTCTTCGAATGGGCCGACATTCCCAAGGCCCACACCAAGATGTGGAAGAACCAGCACAAGCCCGGAAACATGGCCGTGCTGGTCTCCGCCAAGCGCCCCGGCCTGCGCACGCTCGAAGACGCGCTGGACGAGTAAGGCTCCTTCCGCGATTGCGCCTTCTGCGCCCGCGCAGCGCGGGGAGGGTGAGGTGGGTCTTCGATTGCCGGCCCGCCCGTCCCTGCTGAACGATCCACCACCTCACCTTCCCATTGCTGCGCAATGGGCCCCTTCCTCTCCCCCACTTCGTGGCGGAGAGGAGTTCGTGACTGGAGACGAGCCGTGCTGCTGAACGACCTTCTTTCTCTCTGCGCCGAAGCCGAGGACGCGGCCGGACGCCATGAAACCGCGGCCCGCGAAGCGGTGCGGGCGCTGGTGGCGCCTCACGGCAAGGTCGACCCGAAGCTGCTGGAGCGCGAGCAGTTCGCGGCGCACGGCTTTGCCTGGATCGCCACCTACGTGGCGGCGCTGCGCCAGATGCGGCGCTGGGCCGAGGCGGGGGCGGGCGGCGAACTCGAAAGTCTGATCCTGCAGTCGGCCTATGGCGAATATCTCGCGCAGCTCAAGGGCGGCATCGCCATCAGCCAGGTCGAGATCGTGCGGCCGGGCGATTTCGGGCTCGACGGTTCGGCGCTCGAGACGCCGGCCGTTGCCAAGCTGATCGCCGGCAACACGCCGGCGGTGCGCGGCCGCATCGCCGAACTCATTTCGGACGGTCTCGACACCGGCGGCTTCGGCGAGCTGGGGCTGGATGACGAGGCGCTCGAAGAGGTGCGCCGGCAGTTCCGCCGCTTCGTCGACACCGAGGTGGCGCCGCATGCGCATGGCTGGCACCTGCGCGACGAGCTCATCCCGCTGCCGGTGGTGCAGCAGATGGCTGATCTCGGCGTCTTCGGCCTGACTGTCCCCGAGGAGTGGGGCGGGCTGGGCATGGGCAAGCTCGCGATGTGCGTCGTCACCGAGGAGCTTTCGCGCGGTTACATCGGTGTCGGCTCGCTGGGTACGCGTTCCGAGATCGCGGCCGAGCTGATCCGCGCGGGCGGCACCGAGGCGCAGAAGCAGAAGTACCTGTCGCGCATCGCCTCGGGCGAGATCCTGCCCACGGCGGTGTTCACCGAGCCCAACACCGGCTCGGACCTGGCGAGCCTGCGCACGCGCGCGGTGCTCGAGGGCGACACCTACAGGATCAACGGCAACAAGACCTGGATCACCCACGCCGCGCGCGCCGACATCATGACGCTTCTCGCGCGAAGCGATGCCTCGAAGCCCGGCTACCAGGGCCTGTCGATGTTCCTCGCGGAGAAGCCGCGCGGCACCGACGCCGATCCATTCCCGGCCAAGGGCATGAGCGGCGGCGAGATCAGAGTGCTGGGCTATCGCGGCATGAAGGAATACGAGATCGGCTTCGACGGTTTCGAGGTGCCGGCCGCCAACCTGCTGGGCGAGAAGGAAGGCCAGGGCTTCAAGCAGCTCATGGCGACCTTCGAGAGCGCGCGCATCCAGACCGCCGCCCGCGCCGTCGGCGTGGCGCAGAACGCGCTCGAACTGGGCCTGCGTTATGCCAAGGACCGCATCCAGTTCGCCAAGCCGCTCTATGCTTTCCCGCGCGTCGCCGGGAAGATCGCCTGGATGGCGGTCGAGACCATGATCGCCCGCCAGCTCACCTACTTCGCTGCGCGCGAGAAGGATTCCGACCGTCGCTGCGACATCGAGGCGGGCATGGCCAAGCTGCTGGCCGCGCGGGTCGCCTGGAGCAATGCCGACAATGCGCTCCAGATTCATGGCGGCAACGGCTACGCGATGGAATATCCGGTCAGCCGCGTCCTCTGTGACGCCCGCATCCTCAATATCTTCGAGGGTGCAGCCGAGATCCAGGCCCAGGTCGTCTGCCGCGGCCTGATCGAGGGGCGCAACTAGCGCGTGCGCGGGGCGCCCACAGGCGCGGGGACATGATCCGCGGCCGGTCCGGTCGCGTACGGTGTCTGTGACCACGAAGGGCAGAGAATGAAATCCCTCCATCGCGCCGACATTGACGCGGACTCGGGGAATGGTGAAGGCGGAGCGCTTCCAGCAGGAGGCATCGCCATAGTCATAGGCTCGTCGGGAGGTATCGGCAGCGCCCTGCATGAACGCCTCTCGACGCAGTCCCGCTTCAGCGCTGTGCTGGGACTGGGTCGAACAAGCTCACCGCCGCTCGACCTGACGGACGAGGCGAGCATTGCCGGAGCGGCTCGTCATGTTGCGGGGTTTGGAGCAGATGTGCGCCTCATCATTGACGCCAGCGGAATCCTGCATGGCGATGGGCTGTCACCCGAAAAGAGCTGGCGCGATCTCGACGCAACACAGATGACCAGGGCCTTCGCCGTGAATGCCATCGGCCCGGCTCTGCTGATGAAGCACTTCCTGCCGTTGCTGCCGCGTCAGGGGCGGTCGGTGTTCGCCACGCTGTCGGCCAGGGTCGGCAGCATCGGCGATAACCGGCTGGGTGGCTGGTACAGCTACCGCGCCTCGAAGGCGGCGCTCAATCAGTTCGTGCGCACGGCGGCCATCGAGCTTGGCCGCCGCCAGCCTGCCGCGCTTTGCGTGGCGCTCCATCCCGGGACGGTGGCAACGTCGCTCTCGTCGCCTTTCGTCAAGGCGGGTCTCGACGTGCAGACGCCCACCCAGGCGGCCGGGCGTCTGCTCGAGGTGATCGATCGCCTTCCGCCCGGCAGCAGTGGTGGCTTCTTCGATCACCGCGGCGATCCGGTGCCGTGGTGACCGCGCTATAGGTCATCGATCCGGCAAGCGGCTATTCGCGCTTGTCCTCCACCTTGATGCCCATGATCTTCTTGGCGGGGTACTTCTTGAAGGTGCCGAGATGGTTGCGCATGCCGAGCTGGAAGGCCTCGATGTAGGCCAGCTTGCGCGTCAGGTAATTGTGCTGCTCTTTCGGGTCGAGATAGAGGTTGAACAGCTTCGGATAGGTGTAGCGCTCCAGCACGCCGGTGAAGCCGCCGGTGCCGAACGCGTCCGTCGCGTTGTCGCTCGTGGCCGACAGTACCATCTTGTATTCGCCGCAGCGCATGCCCGAGAAGGTCTGGCTGAGCCAATAGTAGTGATACTTGCGGTTGGACAGGCCGTCGGGTGCGAGCAGGAACGAGCTCTGGTCGACGCCGTCGATGTAGCGGTCGGACGGCAGCAGGTCGGAGGCGCCGGCCAGGCCCAGCGCGGTCGGCACGATGTCGTTGAAGTCGAACAGCCCGTCACTCTGGCGGCCGGCCTCGATCGTGCCCGGCCAGTACATCAGGCCGGGGACGCGCACGCCGCCTTCCCAGGTCGAGCCCTTGGCGCAGCGGAACGGCGTGAAAGCCGTATCCGGCCACGTTTCCATGTGCGGGCCGTTGTCGGACGAGATGAAGATCAGCGTGTCCTCGAGCTGGCCCGACTTGCGCAGCGCCTCGACGAGACGGCCCATGATCTCGTCGAGTTCGAGCAGCGTGTCCTTGTAGGGATGCCTGGCCGGCGACTTGCCGAGGAACTTCTCGCCCGGATAGTTGTCGAAGTGGGCGCCGCGCGTGCAGTGATAGAGCAGCCACGGCTTGTCCGACTTGGCCTGCTTCTCAATGAAGGCCTCGGAGTACTTGCACCACTTCTCGTCGAGTTCGGAGAGGACGGGGATCGTCACCTCCTCGACGTTGGTCAGCTCCTTGCCCTTGGTCGCGTGCACGAAGCAGCGGTTGAAGGGCATGTTCTTGATCCACTCGGTGCGCGCGTCCGAATAGACGATCTCCGGGAAGAAGTGCGGGTCGCGCCACTCGGTGTACATGTCGGAGACGGAGAGGAAGCCGTAGAAATCGTCGTAGCCGACGTGCTGCGGCTGGCTTTCGACATTCTCGCCGAGATGCCACTTGCCGACGGCCTGTGTCGTGTAGCCGGCCTGGCTGAGGAGCATGGGCAGGGTGATCTCGCCCTGCAGTCCGCCGGGTTCGCCGTACATCGGCGGGCGATGCAGCCCATGACGGTTCGGAACGCGGCCGGTGTGCAGCGTGGCGCGCGACGGCGAACAGGAGGGTTCGGAATAGCAGGAGGTGAGCTGCAGCCCACCGCGCGCGATCCTGTCGAAGTTGGGCGTCGGTGCACCCACGGCGACACCGCCGCCGTAGCAGCCGAAATCGCCCCAGCCGACATCGTCCATCAGATAGATCAGGATGTTGGGCTTCTTCTTTCGGGCGGCGATTTTTCGCGCTGCGGCTTCGACGTCTTCCTTGTGCACGAAAGCGGGTTCGAGATGGTTTGCCTTGCGCACGGTCTGGGCTGCGATGGCGTCGAATGCCGGCATGTTTCCTCCGTTGAATTGCGCGCAAACTACCCGCTTGCGGCGTCGATGGCGATGGCGCGCGCGAGCACAGTGAGCGGCGGGCCATAGCGGGCGCCAGCCTCGGCCTCGCTCATCGCGGAGCGGGTGAAGCGCATCGAGATGCACCCCAGCACGCGGTCGTTCGTCTGAATGGCGACGGCGATTCCCTGCAGGCGGGCCGGCCGCGTCAGGACCGAGAAGGCGTGGCCATCCCGGCGTATGCGGGCAAAGTCTGCGGCCAGCTTCGCGTCGTACCGCACGCCGAGGTCGCGGAGGATCGCGCGACGCTCTTCCTCCGCGGAGGAGGCGAGCCAGGCACGGCCGAGGGCGCCCGACAGGATCGGGCTGCGGCGCTGCAGGGCGGTACGCTCGAACGACATCGGGCTTTCCGCCGCTGTCGAGTAGCGGATCGTGATCGCCCTGTGGCTGATCGAGCCGAGGTAGAGCGGCCAGCCGTGTTCCTGCGTGAACCGCTGCATGTGCGGCGCGGCCGCGTCGACGAAATGATCGATGAAGCGGATGCCTTGGGCCAGGCCCAGCACGCGGTCGGTCAGGCGATAGCCTATGAGGCGGGATACCTTCGCTACGTAGCCCAGTTCGATCAGCCCGTTCAGCAGGCGCGCCACGGTGGGGCGGGGCATGCCGGTCTCCTCCGCCAGCACGGCGATGGTGCCGTGAGGGCGCCGGCTCAGCGCCTCGAGGATCTCGAAGCTGCGGCGGACGGGCTCGATGGCCATGGCTGACGCTATTCCGTAATACGGATTATGTCGACTTGGACGAGGCGGCACCCGTCAAACGGGTCTAATCTGGCGCCAACAAGAAAAGGCGAGGAAACATGATCGGCAGACGGCAGTTCGGGATGGGGCTGGGCGCGGCGGCCTTCGCGGCACCGGCGATCGTGCAGGCGCAGAAGTATCCCGCCGGTCGGGTGACCATGGTCGTGCCGTTTCCGGCCGGCGCGGCGACCGACATCAGCGCCCGCATCTACGCCGAGCGTCTCTCGGCGCTGTGGGGCCAGCCCGTCGTGATCGACAACAAGGGCGGCGGGAATGGAATTCCAGCGGCCGAATCGGTCGCGCGCGCCAGGCCGGACGGGCTGACGCTCTTCGCCACCTCGGCCATGACTCAGGTCGTCAATCCGGCGATATATGACAAGCTGCCGTACGACCCGATCGCCGACTTCGCGCCGATCTCGCGCATGGGCACCTCGCCCTTCGTGCTGCTGGTCGACAGGAACAGCCCGATCAACTCGGCGGCCGAACTGACGGCGAAGCTGAAGGCGGAACCCGGCAAGCACAACTACGGCGCGGGGGCTTTGCCGGCCCGCGTGGCCTCCGAACTCTACAAGATGGCGGCGGGCGTCGACGCGGTCTATGTCGGCTACAAGAGCAACCCGCAGGCCATCCCCGACGTCCAGAGCGGTCTGCTCACCTTCATGATGATCGACACGGTCAACGCCAAGATCGCGATGGACCGCGGCGCGCTGAAGGGATTGTTCGTCACCGACCGCGAACGCTATGCCGCCGTGCCCGACATGCCGACGGCCGCCGAAGCGGGGCTACCCGAGGTTCTGCTGACGACTTGGACGGGCTTCTATGCGCCCAAGGGAACGCCGGCGGAGATCGTCGATCGCATCAACGCCGATCTCTACACCGTGGCGGCGATGCCGGAAGTCGTCGAGCGCCTCGCGGCGCTGGGCGGCACGCCGAAGCTCATGCGTCCGGCCGAGTTCGCGGCCTTCGCCAGCGCCGAGAAAGAGCGCTGGGGGCAGATCATCCGTCGCGCCAACATCAAGGTTGAGTAGGAGAGACCCATGACAGGATCCTTGAACGCCAATGCCGGGCCGCGCTACCGGCACACTGCCGACGAGAGCGCGCCGTACGAGACCATCACCCTCGACAAGCTGACGCCGATCCTCGGCGCGGAGATCAGCGGGATCGACCTCAGCCAGCCGCTGTCCAACCGACAGCAGGACGAGATCCATCGAGCGCTGGCGGAGAACCTGGTCATCTTCTTCCGCGACCAGCACATCAGCCAGGATCAGCACCTGGCCTTCGGCCGGCTGTTCGGCGACCTGCACACCCATCCCGCGGCGCCGAGCGAACCCGGTAAGCCGGAACTGATGATCATCCATGCCGACAAGGACTCGCCGCGTGCCAACGGCGAAGGCTGGCACACCGATGTGAGCTGCGATCTCGAGCCGCCGATGGGCAGTATCCTCTACATCAAGACGTGCCCGCCCAAGGGCGGCGACACGCTGTTCGCCAGCATGTACGCCGCCTACGAGGCGCTGTCGGATCGCATGAAGACCTATCTCGACGGGCTGACCGCCGTCCATGACGGCGAATCGGTCTATCGCGGCCTCTACAAGAACTTCAACGTGGCCGACAAGCCGGAGTATCCGCGCGCCATCCACCCGGTGGTGCGGACCCATCCCGTGACGGGCAAGAAGGGCCTGTACGTCAATCGCGGCTTCACCCGCTCGCTGGTCGGCCTGCCGCGTGACGAGAGCGACGCGATCCTGCGGTACCTCTACGAACACATGGAAAACCCGCTGTTCCAGTGCCGCTTCCGCTGGCAGGAGAATTCCATCGCCTTCTGGGACAATCGCTGCGTCCAGCATCGCGCGATGTGGGACTACTGGCCGCACACGCGCAGCGGCAACCGGGTCACGGTGGCAGGCGACAAGCCTTACTGATACTCCTCGGGGCGTGCTGGTCATATTCGATTGCGACGGGGTGCTGGTCGACAGCGAACCCGTCGCCAACGCCTGTTTTGCCCGTGCGCTTCAGCGCGAGGGCCTCGACTGGAATGTCGAGGAGACGATGCGCCGCCTGATGGGACGCTCGATGAAATCCTGCGTGGAGATCGTCGAGGGCGAACTCGGCCGCGCCCTGCCGGCCGATTTCGTCGACCGGCTCCAGGCCGACACCCTGCAGGCCTTTCACGACGCGCCGCTCAAGGCCGTCCCCGGGGTCGTCGAAGCCATCGATGCGATCGAGGCGGCGGGCATCGCCACCTGCGTCGCGAGTTCGGGCAGTCTGGACAAGATGCGGGTTACGCTCGGCATCACCGGCCTCTGGTCGCGCTTCGAGGGCCGCATCTTCAGTTCGACCCAGGTGCCCCGCGGCAAGCCGTTCCCGGATCTCTTCCTTCACGCTGCCATTCAAATGAACGAGCAGCCCTTCGACTGCACGGTGGTCGAGGATTCGCTGCCCGGCATTCAGGCGGCCCGTTCCGCGGGCATGCGCGCACTGGCCTATGTCGGGGCGACGCACAGCGACGTCGCGGCGCTGCAGGCGGCGGGCGGCCGGACTTTCGAGTCGATGTCGTCGCTGCCGATGCTGGCATGGGCCGGACGGTGAGCCGGACCGGCTCCTGGTCGATGGGAGCGGGCAACGGGGAGCGCATCGTCGTGGTCGGCGCCGGTATGGCGGGCCTGGTCGCGGCAAGGCTGCTGCACGATTCGGGCTTTATCGTCACCGTGCTCGAAGCGCGTCAACGTATCGGGGGCCGGACCTGGACGGACGATCGCGTCGGGGCGCCGGTCGATCTCGGTGGCTCCTGGGTGCACGGGGTCGACGGCAATCCACTCACCCTCTGGTGCGAGAAGCTCGGCATCGACCTGGTCGAGTCGCAGGGCGAGCGGCTGCTGATCGACAAGCGGGCGACCTCGCCGACGCGGGAGGGCCAGCGCCGCCGCGCAGTGCTGGGACGGCTCGCCTTCAAGGCGGCGATCGAGTGGGCGGGTTGGAAGAGCAAGGCGCTGACCCGCGTCCGCGGGCCGCGATCGATCTCGGTGCGCGAGGCGGTCGAGCCGCTGCTGACTACCTCCTGGCTGCCCGAGATCGACCGGCTGGTGGTGGCGACCTTCGTCGAGATGAGCGAGGGCGTGCAGAGCGCGCCCTGGGACGCGGTCGCGGCAGAGGAGTGGTTCCCCACCGAAGGCCTCGAACGCAATGCTCAGCCCCGGGGCGGCTACCGGTCCCTGATCGACGACGTGGCGCACGGGTTCCACATCCGCCAGGGCGCGGCGGTCGAGCGGGTCGTTTGGACGGGCGAGGGGGTCACGGCGATCCTGCAGGGCGGCGAGCGCATCGTGGCGGATCGTGCGGTGATCGCTGTGCCGGTCGGGCTGCTGCGCGCCGGCCTGCCGGCGCTCGATCCCGCTCCGCCGGACCTTCAACGGACGGCGATCGGCCGGATCGGCTACGGGGCAGGCATCCTCGGCAAGATCTACCTGCGCTTCCCCCATCGATTCTGGCCGGACTCGCCCAAATGGTTCGGGCGGCTTCCCGATTCGCCGGTGCGACGTGGCGGCTTCAACACCTGGGTCAGTCACCAGCAGGAGACCGGCCTGCCGATCCTGCTCAGTTTCTGCAACGGCCACACCGCGATTTATCTCGACCGCGAGGCCAGCGACCGGGAGGTGATCGACGTCGCCATGAAGTCACTGCGCGCGATGTTCGGCGACGACATTCCCGAGCCCGAGGCGATGGTCTTCCCGCGCTGGCTGAGCGATCCGTGGTCGCGCGGCGGCTATTCGTATCCGGGAGTCGGCAGCGACCCCGACGATTGCACCGAACATGCGCGACCGCTCGGAAATCGCGTGTTCTTCGCCGGCGAGGCGACCGAGCCGGTCGAGTATGGCACCGTACATGCGGCGCTGTGGTCGGCCGAACAGACGGCCGAGACGATCTTCCGCCTCGCGACCGGCACGGCAGCCGCGCGCGTCGCGCGACCCTGGGCGGGGGCCCGTACTGGCGCGGGCCGGCACAATGCGGGATAAAAGCCCATGACTCTCGCCAATGTGCTTTTCGTCCTCGTGCTGGTGTCTGCGTTCGCGACGCTCGGCACGTTGTTCGCCGGTCTGATCAACATGAGTCGCAACCAGGACGGCAACATTGAGGGCAGCCGTCGCAGCAACCGCATGATGTGGTGGCGCGTGCGCCTGCAGCTCCTCACCGTCTTCCTGATCCTTCTTTGGTACTTCGCGAGCAGGAGCTAGCCCATGGCCGTCACCCTCAACCGCATCTACACGCGCGGCGGCGACACCGGCATGACGTCGCTCGGCCGTGGCGAGCGCGTTGCCAAGCACGACATCCGCGTCGAAGCCTATGGGACGACCGACGAGGCCAATTCGGTGATCGGCCTGGCACGCAGCGCCATCGCGCGCGCCGGCGGCGGCGATCCCCGCCTGGCTGAAGCCGATGCGATGCTGGCCCGAATCCAGAACGACCTGTTCGACCTCGGTGCCGATCTCTGCACGCCCGAAGGCAAGACGAAGCGCGACGAGCAGGCGCTGCGCATCGTGGCCTCGCAAGTCGAACGCCTCGAACACGAAATCGATGCGATGAACGCCGAGTTGCAGCCGCTCAAGTCCTTCATCCTGCCGGGTGGCAGCGAAACCGCCTCGTGGCTGCATCTCGCCCGGACGGTAGCGCGGCGCGCCGAGCGCTGCATGACGCATCTGGCGGCCGAGCAGGAGATCAACCCGGAGGCGATCAAGTACATCAATCGCCTGTCCGATCACCTGTTCGTGTTGGGCCGGCGGCTCAACGACAATGGCACGGCAGATGTGCTGTGGGTGCCGGGCGGCGCGCGCTAACCGGCAAGCTGTTGAAAAACTGGGAAAAAAGCTTCCACCCTGCGGTCTTGTGCAGTGCGCCATAGCCTTGACATGATCGGCTCAACACCCCTACACGAAAACCCCTTCGCCGGACGGGTCAGTCCGGCCGCAACTCACCGATAGGCGCAACGCGATGAAAGTGCTGGTCGCGGTCAAGCGGGTCATCGACTACAACGTCAAGATCCGCGTCAAGGCCGACAACACGGGTGTCGAGACGGCTAACGTCAAGATGTCCATGAATCCCTTCGATGAGATCGCCGTGGAAGAGGCGATCCGCATGAAAGAGAAGGGCGCTGCGACCGAAGTCATCGCCTTCTCCGCCGGACCGGCCCAGTGTCAGGAGACGATCCGCACGGCGCTCGCCATGGGTGCCGACCGCGGCATCCTGGTGCAGAGTGACGCCGAGCTCCAGCCGCTGGCCGTCGCCAAGCTGCTGAAGGCCGTGGTCGACAAGGAACAGCCCGGCCTCGTGATCGTCGGCAAGCAGGCGATCGACGACGACTCCAACCAGACCGGCCAGATGCTGGCCGCGCTGCTCGGCTGGTCGGTCGGCACCTTCGCGAACAAGCTGAACGTCGCCGACGGCACGGTCGAGGTGAAGCGCGAGGTCGACGGCGGCCTCGAGAACATCAAGATCAAGATGCCGGCGGTGATCACCACCGACCTGCGCCTGAACGAGCCGCGCTACGCCTCGCTCCCCAACATCATGAAGGCGAAGAAGAAGCCGATTGAGACGCTGGCGCCGGACGCGCTGGGCGTCGACGTCGCGCCGCGCCTGAAGACGCTGAAGGTCGAGGAGCCGCCCAAGCGCAAGTCGGGCATCAAGGTGAAGACCGTCGCGGAGCTGGTCGAGAAGCTGCGCAACGAAGCGGGAGTGATCTGAGATGGCCGTCCTCGTTGTCGCCGCGCATGACGGCAAGACCGTTCGCGCCAATGTCGCCAACGCCGTAGCCGCCGCGGCCCAGATGGGTCCCGAGGTCCATGTGCTGGTGGCCGGCAGCAATGCCGGCGAGGCTGCCCAGTCGGCGGCCGCGATCCAGGGTGTCGCCAAGGTGCTGCAGGCCGAGGATGCGGCCTACGCCAACTGGCTGGCCGAGGACATCGCGCCGCTCGTCGTCAAGCTGGCCCCGAACTACAGCCACGTCGTGATGGCCGCCGACTCGGTCGGCAAGAACATCGCCCCGCGCGTCGCGGCGATGCTCGATGTCGCGCAGGTCTCCGAGGCGATCCAGGTCGTCTCGCCGGACACCTTCGTGCGCCCGATCTATGCCGGCAACGCGATGGCCACCGTGCAGAGCGCCGACAAGATCAAGATCGTCACCGTGCGGCCGACCAACTTCAAGGCGGCGGTCGGCGGCGGTTCGGCCGCGATCGAGCAGATCGAGGGCACGGGCAGCGCGGGCCTTTCGTCCTTCGCCGGCGCCGAGCTCTCCAAGAGCGAGCGTCCCGAACTGACCAGTGCCAAGATCGTCGTCAGCGGCGGTCGCGGCCTGCAGAGCGGCGAGAACTTCAAGATGCTCGAGACCCTGGCCGACAAGCTCGGCGCCGGTCTCGGCGCCAGCCGCGCCGCGGTCGATGCGGGCTACGTGCCGAACGACTACCAGGTCGGCCAGACCGGCAAGGTGGTTGCGCCCGACCTCTACATCGCCATCGGCATCTCCGGTGCCATCCAGCATCTCGCGGGCATGAAGGACAGCAAGACGATCGTGGCGATCAACAAGGACGAGGAGGCCCCCATCTTCCAGGTGGCCGACTACGGACTCGTGGGCGATCTGTTCCAGCTCGTTCCCGAGCTCACTGCCGCGATCGAGAAAAAGTAAAGTAACCCGAGGGTACCCATCATGATCAAGCGCATCGGTGTCATCGGTGCCGGCCAGATGGGCAGCGGCATCGCCCATGTCTGTGCGTTGAAGGGCTTCGACATCCGACTCGCGGATGTCGACCAGGCCCATCTCGACAAGGGCGTCGACGCGATCTCTCGGAACATGGACCGGCAGATCGGCCGCGGCATGATCCGACCGGAGGACAAGGATTCGGCGCTCAACCGAATCACCACGTCCACCGACTACAAGGCGTTCGCCGACTGCGATCTGATCGTCGAGGCGGCGACCGAGAACGAGGCCGTGAAGCGCGAGATCTTCAAGAAGGTCTGCGAGGGCCTGCCGGCCAACGTCCTGCTCGCCACCAACACCTCGTCGATCTCGGTGACGAGGCTTGCCGCCGTCACCGACCGGCCCGGCAAGTTCATGGGCATGCACTTCATGAACCCGGTGCCGCTGATGGGGCTGGTCGAGCTGATCCGCGGCATCGCCACGGAGGAGGAGACCTTCCGCACGGTGCGCGAGGTCGTCGTCAAGCTCGACAAGAAGCCGGTCAATGCCGAGGACTTCCCGGCCTTCATCGTGAACCGCATCCTGCTGCCGATGATCAACGAGGCGGTCTATGCGCTCTACGAGGGCGTCGGCAACGTCGAGGCGATCGACACCGGCATGAAGCTCGGTGCCAACCATCCGATGGGCCCGCTCGAACTGGCCGACTTCATCGGCCTCGATACCTGCCTGTCCGTGATGCAGGTGCTGCACGAGGGTCTGGCCGATTCGAAGTACCGGCCGTGCCCGCTGCTCGTGAAGTATGTCGAGGCCGGCTGGATCGGGCGCAAGGTCAAGCGCGGCTTCTACGACTACTCCGGCGAGCGCCCGGTTCCGACCCGCTAGGGAAGGCGGGCGGCGCCGATGCGTATCGCCGTCCTGCATTTTGCCCACGAGACGGTGACGTTCCTTCCGAACGACACGACGCTCGCCGATTTCACCTACCCCGGCTCACCCGCCAGCGGCGAAAAGCTGCTGGCGCACGATCCCAGGTCCTACATGGGCGGGTTCGTGAAAGTGGCGCGCGAGTATGACGGTGTCGAACTGGTCGGCATCGAATCGCCGCTCTGGCCGCGCACCGGCACCGGTTCGGGCTGGATCACCCAGGAAGCCTACGAGACTTTCCTCGGCCGGATGGTCGCCGGCCTGAAGGAGCAGCGGCCGTTCGACGGCGTCTATCTCAGCCTGCATGGGGCGATGGGTGTGCGCGGCGTGGCGCGACCGGAGGCCGACATCGCCCGACGCGTCCGCGAGGTGGTCGGGCGCAAGGCCTTCATCGTCGGCACCTTCGATCCGCACGGCAACGAGGACGCCGAGTTCCTGGCCCAGGCCGACATGGCCTTCACGGTCAAATACTTCCCGCACTACGACAGCCACCTGCAGGGCCAGCGCGCGGCGCGCATGCTGGTGCGCGCCATCCGCGGCGACTACGTCCCGGAGACGGTGACGGTCAAGGTGCCGATCATCACGCCGACCGTCCTGCAATGGACCGGCGCCTCGCCGTGGATGGACCTGGTGCAGCGCGCCCTGGTCTGGGAGGCGCGCGAGCCGGATGTCTACCTGAACGTCTTCTTCGGCTTTCCCTTCGCCGACGTGCCGGATGTCGGCCTGACCTTCCAGGTGATGACCAACGGCGATGCCGCGCTGGCCCAGAAGGTCGCCGACGACATGTCGTCCTGGGCCTGGCGTCGACGTAAGGAACTGCTCGACACTGCGAAGGTCCATCCGATCCCCGAGGGCGTCCGGCTCGCCAAGGAAGCCATGGCACGCGGCGAGACTCCGGTCGTGCTGGCCGACCACAGCGACCGGTCGGGCTATGCGACCTGGATTCTCAGGGAAGTGATCGCGCAGGATCTGTCCGATGTGCTGATCGCCACCATCGCCGATGCCAAGGTTATCGATGAGTTGAAGGCCGAAGGCGTGAAAGTGGACGACCCGTTCGACCGGGAGATCGGCGGCCTCGCCGACGAATCCGCCGGGCAGCCGGTCCGCGTCACCGGTACGGTGATCGGCGCGCACGAAGCCCACGGCACCCTGTGGGTGAGCGTCGCCTTCGGCCGCGGCAACGTCGTGCTGATCAGCCGCTATCTCACGCAGATCGTCGAGCCGTCGGAGCTCGCGGGCCCGGCCTTCGATCTCGCGCGGTTCAAGGCGATCGCCATCAAGTCGCGCGTGCACTTCCGCCGCGGCTTCGACGATAGCGGCTTCGCCAGGACGATCCTGCTGGTTGAGCCGGTCGAGCCCTTCCTCGGCACGGTGCGGCTCGACGGACTGCCCTATCGCAACGTCGATCTGAAGAACTTCTATCCCTACGGCGACGTAGATTTCCCGCAAGCGAGACGTCCATGACCAGCCCGCTCTTCCGACCCTTCTCGACCAAGTCGCTGTCGCTGCCGAACCGTGTGGTGATGGCGCCGATGACGCGCTCCAAGAGCCCCAACAGCATCCCAGGCACCGACGTCGCGGCCTATTATCGCCGCCGGGCCGAAGGCGGTGTCGGGCTGATCGTCACCGAGGGCACCACGGTCGATCGGCCGGCCGCTTCCAACGACACCAACGTGCCCGATTTCCATTCGCCGGCCAGTCTCGCGGGCTGGCGGCGCGTGGTCGAGGAAGTGCACGCTGCCGGCGGCAAGATCGCGCCGCAGCTCTGGCACCAGGGCATGATGCGCAAGACCGGCACCGGCCATCATCCCGAGGCGCCGTCCGATGGTCCGTCCGGCCTGTCCGCGTCCGGCAAGCAGGTCGGTCCGGCGATGAGCGAGGCCGACATCGCCGACACGATCGACGCCTTCGCCCGTGCCGCCGGTGTCGCGAAGGAAATCGGGTTCGATGCCGTCGAGATCCACGGCGCCCACGGCTACCTGATCGACCAGTTCTTCTGGGAGGGCGCGAACAAGCGCGGCGACGGGTGGGGCGGCGACTTCGTCCAGCGCACGCGCTTTGCCGCCGAGATCGTGAAGGCGATCCGGGCGCGGGTGGGCGAGGCCTATCCCATCATCTTCAGATTCTCGCAGTGGAAGCAGCAGGACTTCACGGCGAGACTGGCGCTGACGCCTGACGAGCTGGCGCGTTTCCTCGAGCCGCTGACCGCTGCCGGCACCGACATCTTCCACTGCTCGACGCGCCGCTTCTGGGAGCCCGAATTCGAGGGCTCGACGCTCAACCTCGCGGGCTGGACCAAGAAGCTCACCGGCAAGCCCACGATCACCGTGGGTTCGGTCGGCCTCAAGGGCGCGGACTTCGTGCAGACGTTCCGGACGCGCGAGGATTCCGAAATCGGCGATCTGGGCGAGCTGGAAGCCCGGCTGGAGCGCGAGGAGTTCGATCTCGTGGCAGTCGGTCGCGCCTTGCTGGCCGATCCGCAATGGGCAACCAAGGTGCGCGAGGGACGCTTCGCCGACCTGGCACCATTCTCGGCTTCATCGCTGGCGACACTCGCGTAAAATGTCGCTCCCAAAAGGGAGTCGTTGCATGCGCCCGTACTTCAAGCCTTTCGTCGCGGTGGCCGTCCTCGCCAGCCTGGCGCTGCCCTTCGCCCCGGCCGAGGCGCAATGGGTATTTGTCGCCCGCAAGGCACTGGGACGCATCCACCAGATGACCGAAGGCGGCCAGCCGGACGGTCGTCCCGGCTACGATTTCGCGACAGTCCTGCTCGATGCCCATGCCGACAAGATCTTCTCGACCGCGCTCGATCTCGCGCGGAAGAATCCCTCGGTCCGCATCCTGATGCAGGATCCCGGGGCACTTCGCATCCAGATCGCCGAGGGCGACCGCACCGCCACGCTCAACGTGGTGCCCTTCAACGACGACGTCTCGCAGCTCCTGATCGCCGGCCATGCCGGCCCGGGCGAAGGCTCGACCTCTTCGATGGTGGTGCAGGCGGTGCTGCGGGTCTGCAAGGAAATGGGCAAGCACTGCGAAGTCAGTAACTGATCGCAGGACCTCCACGACCTCATCCTGATCAGGGTGAGGGGTTTTTTAGGCCTGCCAGTCGAGGCCGATGTCGAGGACGCTGGCGCTGTGCGTCAGCCAGCCGGCTGAGATCAGGTCGACGCCGCTGGCCGCGATGGCCGGCGCCGTCTGCGGTGTGATGCGGCCGGAAGCCTCGGCGAGCGCGCGTCCGTCGATCATGCGGACCGCGGTGGCGAGCTGGTCGGGCGTCATGTTGTCGAGCAGGACCGCGTCGACGCCGGTCGCCAGCGCTTCCTCGAGCTGATCCAGCGTATCGACCTCGACTTCGATCTTCACGAGATGGCCGACGCCGCGGCGGGCGGCGAGGATCGCCGGCCGGATGCCGCCCGCCACGGCGACATGGTTGTCCTTGATGAGAACGCCATCGTCTAGGCCAAAGCGGTGGTTCATGCCGCCGCCCACGCGCACGGCGTACTTCTGCAGGGCCCGCAGGCCCGGCATCGTCTTGCGCGTGCAGCAGATGTGCGCCTTGTGGCCGCGCACGGCCTCGACCAGCATGGCGGCGCCACTGGCCACGCCGCTGAGATGCCCGAGGAAGTTCAGCGCGACCCGCTCGGCGGTCAGCATGCCCCGCGCCGGTCCGGCGATCGTGGCGATGCGGTCGCCGGGCGCGAGCGGCGTGCCGTCGGGCCGCTCGATGGCGATCACGATCGACGGGTCGACCAGGCGGAACGCCATCGACGCCGCGCCGAGCCCTGCAACGACGCCGCGCTGGCGCGCGACCAGGGCTGTTCTTGCCCGTGCCGTCGCCGGCACGATCGCGTCGGTGGTGAGGTCGCCGGCGCGGCCGAGATCCTCCAGGAGGGCGGCGCGCACGACCGGTTCGACCATGAGATCGGGAAGGGCGGGAATCATCAGCGGAGCCTCAGATTTCCAGCATGCGTTCGACGGCGCGGCGCGCCGGCGCCGCCACCGCGGGATCGATCGTCACCTCGTGTTGCATGGTCTCGAGCGTCCGGCGGATCTTCGGCAGGGTGATCTGCTTCATGTGCGGGCAGAGGTTGCACGGCCGGATGAACTCGATCTCGGGATGCTGGACGGCGACGTTGTCGCTCATCGAGCATTCGGTCACGAGCACGACCCGCGCCGGTCGCTTGGCATCGACATAGTCGATCATCGCCGCCGTCGAGCCGGTGAAATCGGATTCTCCCACCACCTCGGGCGGGCATTCGGGATGGGCCAGCACCACGAGGCCGGGATGGCCGGCACGAAGCTGGCGGATGTCCTGTGCCGTGAAGCGCTCGTGCACCTCGCAATGGCCGGCCCAGGTGACGATCTCGACGCCGGTTTCGGCGGCGATGTTCTGCGCCAGGTACTCGTCGGGCAGCATGATGACCTTCGGCACGCCGAGGCTCTCGACGATCTTCTTTGCGTTGCCGGAGGTGCAGCAGATGTCGCTCTCGGCCTTCACGGTGGCCGACGTGTTCACATAGGTGACGACGGGCACGCCGGGATAGCGCTGGCGCAGCAGGCGGACGTCGGCGGCGGTGATCGAGGCGGCGAGCGAGCAGCCGGCGCCGGGGTCGGGGATCAGCACCCGCTTGGCCGGGTTCAGGAGCTTGGCGGTCTCGGCCATGAAGTGGACGCCGGCCAGGACGATCACCCCGGCATCGACCTTCATGGCCTCGCGGGCCAGCGCCAGGCTGTCGCCGACGATGTCGGCCACGCAATGGAAGATCTCGGGCGTCTGGTAGTTGTGCGCGAGGATCACGGCATCCCGCTCGCGCTTGAGCGCCAGGATGGCGTCGATGTCCTCGGCGAAGGCCGGCCATTCGATCGACGGGATGACGCTCTTCACGCGATCATAGAGCGGGGCCGTGCGGGCCATCAGGCCGGGCGAAGCTGAAAGCGACATCTTACACCTCGTATATGCTCATATCGAGTATTAATGATTTATACTAAGAATGAGCATTACAGCGGTCAAGCTTTCAAATGGGGCGGGAGAGGGGGAGCTTGCTGCCCAGCACGGCGCGTTCGAGGACGACCTCGCGGCGGAAGCGGAACAGCTTTGCCGGACGCCCGCGCGCTTCTGCGCTGGAAGCGCCCGTCGGCTCGACCAGCCCCTGCGCGTCGATCAGCCGGCGGAAGTTCTGCTTGTGCATGGGCCGGCCGGCCAGCGCCTCGACGGTGCGCTGGAGCTGCAGCAGCGTGAATTCGGGCGGCATCAGCTCGAAGAAGACCGGTCGGTATTTGATCTTGGCCCGCAGCCGCGCGATGCCGGTCGCGAGGATCCGGCGATGGTCGTGGCGCATGGGCATCCCCGGCACGGGATCGGCCGCCGGCTGTTTCGCCTCGGGCACCAGGCCGGCCTCGTAGAGCAGCTCGTAGCGCTGCAGGACAAGATCCTCGTTCCAGCTCTCAGCGCCGTCGCCGAAGCTCACCTCGACCCGCTGCCGCCGTTCATGGCGGCTCGCCGCGTCGCCGCCGGCCTCTGCCCATGTCGCGAGTTTCGGCAGGATGGTTTGGGCGATCAGCGGCGAGGGGCCAGTCCGCCAGTCCTCCCAAGGGAAATATCGATACCAGCTCCGCCATTCCGGATCGCGTGCGCCGGCCGACAGGCGCTCGCGGGTCAGGCCGAGATAGCTGATCGACACGACGCGCTGGCGCCCGTCGGAGCCTGGACGGTTGCGGTCGGCGAAGGTGTAGAGCTGCTCGACATAGCCCAGCGGATGATTTGTCTGCCGCTCGACCCAGGCGCGCAGGCCGCTCTGAAGGGTCGGATGCTCGGTGGCGAAGGGTCCCGACGGCAGGAGCGTGCCGTCTTCCAGGGTGAGCACCAGCGGCTGGTTCGCCGTCAGGGCGACCAGCACCGCATTGAGTTCGATGGCTACGGCGTCGGAGGGCGCGGGAGGCGGCGTCATGTCGGCCGCATTATGCACGAAGGCAGCGCGACCGGGCGTCCCTTCAGCCCTTGGCCTTGCCCATCGCTGCCTTCATCAGGGCGATCGATTCGGGCATGTCCCAGTCGGCGTCGCCCTCGATGCGGCCGAGCTCGCGACCCTGGGCATCGACCAGGATCGAGGTCGGCAGCAGGGTGACGTCGAGACCCTGCATGGTCTTGCGCCCCTTGTCGAAATAGATGCCGAGATTGGCGAGCTTCTGGTCCTTGTAGAAGGGCGCGACCTTCGGCTTGGTCGGGCCATCGATGGACAGCGGCACGATCAGGAATTTGTCCTTCGGGAACGCGGCCTGCAGCCGGTCGAGGCTCGGCATTTCCTTCACGCAGGGGGTGCACCAGGTTGCCCAGAAGTTCAGCAGAACGACCTTGCCCTTGAAGTCGCTGAGCTTCAGCGGCTTGTCATCGGCGTTCTGGATCTCGAGGTCCGGCAGGGCCTTCGGTGTCTTCGCCAGCTTGAATCGCTCCATGGCGCCCTTGGCCATGTCCGGTTTCACGCCCGCCAGGCTCGGTGTGGCTGTGGCGGGGAGCGCGACCGCCGCCAGAGCGCCGCAAAGAATGTAGCGCCGGCCAAGGAGGAAATTGGGGACAGGATGTGCCATAAGCCGCGTTCCTAAAAGCATATATGGCTGAATTCATGGCACGGAAGAACACGACTGCGCGAGCGGCCAAGAGTGGCTCCAATCGTCGCTCCAACACGATGTGGGGCGGCCGCTACAAGCTCGGTCCCGCGGAAATCATGGAGAAGATCAACGCCTCCATCGGTTTCGACCGGCGGCTCTACGCGCAGGACATCGCCGGCTCCGTGGCGCACTGTGACATGTTGGTGGCCCAGGGAATCCTGACGGCCAAGGACGGCCGCGACATCAAGCGCGGGCTGGCCCAGGTCAAGGCCGAGATCGAGAGCGGCAAGTTCAAGTTCTCGACCAAGCTCGAGGACATCCATTTCAACGTCGAGCAGCGGCTCACCGACATCATCGGTCCGGCCGGCGGGCGCCTGCACACCGCGCGCTCGCGCAACGACCAGATCGCCCTCGATGTCCGCCTCTGGGTGCGCGACACGATCGACAAGGTCGAGGCGATGTTGCAGGACCTGCAGGCCGCGCTGATCGATCGTGCCGACGAGTATTCCTCGACCATCATGCCGGGCTTCACCCACCTGCAGACGGCCCAGCCCATCACCTTCGGCCATCACCTGATGGCCTATGTCGAGATGTTCGGTCGCGACCGCAGCCGCTTCGCCGACTGCCGCGCGCGTCTCAATGAATCGCCGCTGGGCGCCGCGGCCCTGGCGGGCTCGCCGCATCCGATCGATCCGCGCAAGACGGCGAAGGCGCTGGGCTTCGATCGTCCGATGGCCAATTCGCTCGACGCCGTGTCCGACCGCGACTACGTCATCGAGTTCATCTCGGCGGCCTCGACGACCGCCGTGCACCTGTCGCGCCTCTCCGAGGAAATCGTGATCTGGTGCTCCGCGCCTTTCCGCTTCATCGCGCTGTCGGATGCCTTCACGACCGGCAGCTCGATCATGCCGCAGAAGCGCAACCCCGATGCCGCCGAGCTGACGCGCGCCAAGGTCGGCCGCATCGTCGGCGCCTTCGTGGCGCTCTGCACGATCCTGAAGGGCCTGCCGCTGACCTACGGCAAGGACATGCAGGAGGACAAGGAGCCGCTGTTCGACGCTGCGGATTCGCTGGAGCTCGGCATCGCGGCGATGACCGGCATGATCCGCGACCTAAAGGCCAGTCCGGAGCGCATGCGCGCCGTGGCCTCAGCCGACTATTCCGTGGCGACCGATCTCGCCGACTGGCTGGTGCGCAAGGTCGGCCTGCCGTTCCGTCAGGCCCATCACGTCACCGGACGCCTGGTCGGCATCGCTGCGGACAAGGGGATAGACCTCGACAAGCTGTCGCTCGAGGAGATGCAGGCGGTCGAGCCCAAGATCGACCGCAGCGTCTATCGCGTGCTGACCGTCGAGGCCTCGGTCAACGCCCGCAAGAGCCTGGGCGGTACCGCGCCCGCCAATGTCGAGCGTGCCGTGGCCGAAGCGCGGCGTCGCTTCCTGGGCAAGGCCGGGGGACGCTGAGTATGAGCTTCTTCGCTTACAAGGATGGCGAGATGCACGCCGAGGGCGTTGCGCTCGCCACTATCGCGGCCCAGGTCGGCACGCCGTTCTATTGCTACTCCGCGTCGGCGCTGCGCACCGGCTGGAAGGAGTTCGCCGACGCCATCAAGGGGATGAACGCCAGTGTCGCCTACGCGATGAAGGCCAACAGCAACCTGGCCGTCATCCGTCTGTTCGGCGAGATGGGCGCCGGTGCCGACATCGTGTCGGTGGGCGAGATGAAGCGGGCGCTGGCGGCCGGCATTCCGGCAAAGCGCATCATCTATTCCGGCGTCGGCAAGAAGCCGTCGGAGCTGATGGCGGCGCTGGAAGCGGGCGTCGGCCAGATCAACGTCGAGAGTTCGGCCGAACTGGAGACACTGAACGCCGTCGCGGGCCAGCTCGGCCTCAAGGCCGACATCACCATCCGCGTGAATCCCGACGTCGACGCCAGGACGCACGCCAAGATCACGACGGGCCGCAAGGAGAACAAGTTCGGCATCGATATCGACCTGGCGCGCGAGGCATTTGCGCTGGCCGGCCGGCTGCCGAACCTGAATGTCGTGGGCGTGGCCATGCATATCGGCTCGCAGCTCACGTCGCTCACGCCCTATCGCGACGCCATCGTGCGGGTTCGCGAGCTGATCGCGCAGCTTCGCCAGGACGGCCATACGATCGACCGGTTCGATATCGGCGGCGGGCTGGGGATCGTTTATGCCGACGAGAAGCCGCCCTCGATCGCCGAGTTCATGGCCGTCGTGGCGCGCGAGACCGAAGGGCTGGGCTGCGAACTGGCTTTCGAGCCGGGGCGCCGGCTGGTCGGCGAGGCGGGCGTGCTGGTCGGCGAGGTCATCCTCGTGAAGCCCGGCTCCGCCAAGACTTTCGTCATCGTGGATGCGGCGATGAACGACCTCATCCGGCCCACCCTCTATGAGGCTTGGCACGATATCTTGCCGGTGCGCCAGCCACGCCCCGATGCCGCCACGATCCGTTGCGACATTGTCGGTCCCATCTGTGAATCCGGCGACTTCCTTGCGCAGAATCGTGATCTGCCGCCGCTGGCGGCGGGCGACCTCGTGATGGTACGGTCGGCGGGTGCATATGGGGCGGTGATGGCTTCCAGCTACAACAGCCGTCCGCTGGCGCCCGAAGTGATGGTGGATGGCACGAGGTTTGCGGTTACGCGACCGAGGCCCACTGTCGAAGAGATGATCTCCGCCGAGCGGTTCCCGCCCTGGATGGAGCCGAAAAAGGCCTGAACGAAAGGACGTCGATGGACGCCAGCCAGACCACCCCGACGATCCAGGCCCCAGGGCTGGGACGCAAGATCGGTTTGGCGCGGGCGGCTCTGGCATGGGAAGGCCTGTGGCCGCGTTTCGTGCCACTTCTTTCGTTCGTGGCGTTGTTCGTTGCCTCGGCCCATCTCGACCTGTTCGCCGGCTTGGATCCGTGGGTGCATACCGGCATCCTGGCCGCCATCGCGATCGCCTTCGCCGGTCTCGCCTGGTGGCGCCTGCGTGATTTCGCCTGGCCCACGCGGGAAGCGTCGATCCGCCGGCTCGAGCGCGACAGCGACATTCCGCATCGTCCTCTCGTTGCCATGCAGGACCATCTGGCCGCCGGCAATGCCGACCCGATGGCCGTGGCCCTGTGGGAGGCCCATCGCCGCCGCGAGGCCGGGCGCCTCGCCGGCCTGAGCAACCGGCCGGCCCATCCGGGCCTCGCCAGCCTCGATAAATGGGCCCTGCGTTTCGTGCCGCTTCTGGCCCTGGTCGTCGCCATCGCCGTGGCGGGCGGCTGGCGCAGCGACCGCATGGCCGCCGCCGTGACGCCGGCCTTCCCGCCGCCGCCGCCGGTCGTCGCCAACCTTTGGATCGCGCCGCCGGCCTATACCGGCAAGCCGCCGGTCTATCTGGACATGGCCGATCCCGACAAGGTGCTGCGCGTTCCCGCCGGCAGCAAGATCGCGGGCTTCGTCGACGATGTGCGGGGCCGCAAGCCGCCCCAGCTCTCGATCGACGGCAAGGCCACCGAATTCTCGACCGTCAGCAAGGGCAAGTACCAGGTCGAGGAGGTCATCACCGAGGGTAAACAGATCACCCTGCAGGCGCGCGGTGACGAGCAGGCGCGCTGGAAGCTCCACGTCATTCCCGACCTCGCCCCGACCATCGACTTCACCCGCCCGATCGGCGTCGACAAGTGGTCGACCAAGGTCGAGTACCTCGCCGGCGACGATTTCGGCATCACCGGCGTCCAGCTCCAGATGCGCCTGCACGGCAGCGTGCTGGGCGACGATGCGCTCAGCAGCGACGAGGAGCCGGAAGTGCTGCGCATCGACCTGCCGGTCGCAGGCAACGCCAAGAAGATTTCCGACACCTTCGTGCGCGACCTGACCAGCCATCCGTGGGCCGGCCTCAAGGTCACGGTGATGCTTTTCGCCACCGACGCGCTCGGCCAGAAGGGCCGCAGCTCGGTCGAGACCTTCCTGCTGCCCGAGCGGGTGTTCAACGACCCGACGGCGCGCGCCCTGATCGTGCTGCGGAAGGCGCTGACCCGCGATCCCAAGGGCTACCGGATCGATGTCGCCGACGGCATGCGCATGATCCACGGCAATCCGTCGAGCTATCGCGAGGATCCGGTCGTCCAACTCGGCCTGCGGATCGGCTCGGTGCGGCTCGCGCAGAACGACAACAAGGAGACGATCGACGACACGCAGAAACTCCTCTGGGACCTCGCCATGCGCCTCGAGGGCGGCGCCACGTCCGACGCCGAGCGCGCCGTCGAGCAGGCCCGCCAGGAACTGCAGGAGGCCATGCAGCGCCAGGCCGGTGACGAGGAGATCGAGAAGCTGATCCAGCAGCTCTATGACGCCATGGCGCGGTGGCAGCGTGAGCTGGCAGAGAAGATGAAGGATCCCGACGAGCGCCGCCGCATGGAAGAGCAGGCGGAGAAGATGGATCCGAACAACACCATCACCGGCGACGACCTGCAGAAGATGCTCGACAAGATTCGCGAGATGGCGAAGAACGGCCAGCGCGAAGAGGCCAAGCGCATGCTCGAGGAGCTGCGCAAGATGATGGAGAACGCCACCCCGATGATGGCGAACCCCAACGGCCAGCAGCAGCGTCAGCAGCAGGGACAGCGCGGCCAGCAAGGCCAGGGCAACCAGCAGGGCCGCGAGATGATGAACCAGCTCGACCAGCTGTCGCGCCGGCAGAACCAGCTACTGGGCGAGTCCGAGCGCGAAGGCCGCCAGCAGCAGGGCCAGCGCGGTCAGCAGGGACAGCAAGGTCAGCGCGGCCAGCAGGGCCAGCAAGGACAACAGGGCCAGCAGGGCCAGCAGGGCCAGGGCCAACCCGGTCAGGGGCAGGGCCAGTGGGGCGATCAGCAGCGCGGCCAGCAGGAAGGCCTGCGCGGCCGGCTGGGCGACTTCATGAAGAAGCTCGACGAGAATGGCCTGCAGATGCCGGAATCGCTGGGCCGGGCGGAGCGCTCGATGCGCGAGGCCGAGGAGGCGCTCCGTCGCGGCGACCCGCGCGAGGCGTCCCGCGCCCAGCGCCGGGCACTGGACAATCTTCAGCAGGGCATGGGCGACATGGCCGAGCAGCTGCGCCAGCAACGCGGTCCGGGCAACAATCAGGATATCGCCGAGATCGAGGAGCGCGAGAGCCGGAGCGAGGACCGCGACCCGCTGGGCCGCTCCGATGGAAACTATGGCGACGCGATCGACTCCGGCGCCGACCGGGTGCCGCTCGAACTGGAGCGCCAGCGCAGCCGCGAGATCCTCGATGAGCTGCGCCGCCGCGCCGGCGAGCAGCTGCGTCCGAAGGAAGAACTCGACTATATCGATCGGCTGCTGAAGACATATTAGCCTGCACTTCGCAGACGGATCGTGGAACGGGTCGAGTGTTACTCCAGAGACCGGCTTGCTGGCCGAACGGGCCTGCACGCTTCGCGTGGCATGCTCTGCCTGTCTGTATTCGGTCGGCAGAACGCTAAGCTCTTCAACACTAAAGGCTATTTGGAGAGAGTCGGTTCGGGTGGAGTGCGATGATGGAGATCAGGGCATGAAACATCGCGCCTTTTCCAGACGGGTTGCGGTGCCGATGGTCCTGTTGGCGTACGGTCCCGGAGCACTTTCGTCGGATTGGCATGTCCATCGCCGCCCGCCCGACAACGGCTAACGCTGGAACATGGGATGATGCGAAGCCCTTGCACCACAGATGCGTACCGCAAACCAGGCGAGACTTCCGTGGCACGGCCATGCACACGTCGGTCCGCGATCGGCCTGCTTGGTTTGGCCCCTGCGCTCCTGAGCCAACACTCCCAGGCGCAACCAGCGGCCGTCCCTCAGTGGATGCGGCATGCTTGGCCGCGCACCGACTTCAGTCGGATGGCCGTCGCCGCGTCCGAGATCTTTTCTGGCGGTCCACCGCGCGATGGCATTCCGGCCATCGACGATCCGCGTTTCGAGCCGGCAGCCGACGCCGGCCTCGCACCGACCGAGCCGGTGATCGCGCTGGAGATCGGCAGTGATGCGCGTGCTTATCCGCTGCGAACTCTCCTGTGGCACGAAATCGTCAACGACACGGTGGGAGGCGTGCCGGTCGTCGTGACCTATTGTCCGCTGTGCAACTCATCGTTGGTGTTCGACCGTCGGACCGTGCGCGGCGTTCTGGACTTCGGCGTCAGTGGCCTGCTGCGGCACTCAGACATGATCATGTACGATCGCCAGACCGAGAGTTGGTGGCAACAGTTTGCCGGCGAGGCAATCGCAGGCGAAATGACCGGATTGAAGTTGCGTGCGTTGCCGGTACGTGTGGAATCACGTGCGCGCTTCGTTGCCCGGTTCCCGACGGGGCGCGTTCTCGTGGAAGACCCGGCGCTCGGCAAGCCGTACGGCCGCAACCCCTATGCCGGCTACGACACCGAACACTGGCCGTTTCTCTTCTATGGCGACTATGTCGGCCCGGTGCCGGCCTTGGCCCGCGTGGTGTCGGTCGGAAACGACGCTTGGCCCCTGGAACTGCTGCGTAACAGGGGCCGCATCGAACACGCCGACTTGGTGCTTACATGGGTCGCCGGGCAGAGTTCGCCCCTGGATACAGCGGATACCAGCGAGGGGCGCGACATCGGCAATGTCGTCGTGCAGCGGTATGAGGCCCGCGGCTTTGTCGATGTCGTACACGATCTGAGCTTCGCCTTCGCCTTCAAGGCTCTGCGACCCGATGGACGAATTCATTCCGAGTAGCGGCGTCTCGTGGCAACGATCGACGGCCTTCTTCGCACAAGTGGGCGCATTTCTTGCTGACCCGCCGGAATCCAAGTTCAAGTATCCAGGAAGCTGAACTTCGGGCGATCCATGACGTCGTGAGTGCTGTACTGGGAGAATCCCCGTCGCCTCAGCGAAGCCGCCCTCAGGGCGGCGCAGTCGAATCTCTCGACGGCGCTGCGCTCCGCTCAGTACGAAAGGACTTCTGTCTTCGGCTGTGCGGGCAGGCCGCTACTCTGCCGTCTTCTCGACCACGCCGATATAGGGCAGGCCTCGAAAGCGGTGGGCCCAGTCGAGACCGTAGCCGACCAGGAATTCGTCGCCCGCCTCGAAGCCCACGAAGTCGGCCTCCAGATCGATGCGCCGCTTGGCCGGCTTGTCGAGCAGAGTGCAGATAGAGACGCGACGGGCGCCGCGTTCCTCCAACAGCTTCTTGGCGAAGCTGAGCGTCAGGCCCGACTCGAGGATGTCGTCGACCAGCAGCACGTCGCGGTCCCGCACGTCGTCGACGATGTCGCGCACGACGCGGACGTTGCCGCTCGTCTCGGTGCCGCTGCCGTAGCTCGACAGGGTGAGGAAATCCATCGACCAGTCGGCGCCGGCACGGCTCAGCGCGCGGATCAGGTCGGCGGCGAAGACAAAGCTGCCTTTCAGGACCGAAACGACCAGCGTGTCGGATGCGAGCTTCTCCGAGAGATCGGTAGCCATCTCCTCGACGCGCGCGGCGATCTCGGCGGCGGAGAAGCGGATCGAAACGACCGGACGGTCGGAGGTGGTGCGGTCGGGCAACGTGAACTCTCGTCAGTGGGCGCTAGTCGACGGTTGGCACGATGTTGGTCGCACCCGAGGGGGGCTCGTCAAGCGGCAGGCTGAAGCTCCGTCGCGCGCCGGGGGCGATCGGCCCCTCGACCAGCGGCATCGCGCGCTCGGCCAGGACCTGCTCACCAGCGCGGAAGACCAGCTTCAGGCTGCGGGTCGAGCCGGGCGCCGTGCCGGTATTGATCAACTCGCCCAGGACGACATAACGCCCGTCGATGAGATCGATCTTGGTGGTCGACATGTCGATTCCGAGATGCGCGCGCGCGACCCGAGACGGATTGGCCGTCGGGTTCGCAACGTCGAGATGGAGCATCGCGCGCCAGGAGGCGGGCAGCCGTGCCTTGATCTGGTCGCGATAGGCATAGCCCGCGCCCCCCAGCAGCACGACCAGAACGATCGCATAGGCGATCCAGGTGCCCCAGTTCCTCCTCTTGGCCGCAGCGGGCGTGGTCAGGGCGGGCAGGCCGGCGCCGGGAGTCGAGGGCCGGATCACGATATCGGGCGCGGTGACGGCCGGCGCGGGCGGTGCTTCCGACGGGGATTCGCCAACCGGCGGCGCATCGGGCTTCTGGAACCAGCGATGGCTACAGCGGACGCACTGGACAGTGCGACCTGTCGGGCCGATCGCCAAGGGGTCGACGGCGTATCGCGCGCCGCAATTGGAACAGGTAAGCTGCATGATGAGCGGGGTATGCCCCACCAGATGTCCTTTGCGCGGCGACACTAGGCCACTACAAGTTGGCATACAAGCAACACCTCGCTCGCGAATACTTTTGAGATGATTGGCCTCCGGCTGCGCTCGTTCTTCTTCAATGTCGGCTGGTATGTCGGCACCACGATTCTCGCCATCGCCGGTTCGCCGATCCTGCTGATGCCGCGGCGCTTCGTGGTCGCCTGGTCGCTGGTGTGGATCGACTTCTGCCTGTGGTGGCTGCGGATCACCTGCCGGCTGACGCATCGCGTCGGCGGGCTGGAGAACATGCCGACGGGCCCGGTCATCTTCGCCTGCAAGCACCAGTCCTCATGGGAGACGCTGGCTTTCTCGCGCCTGTTTCCCGGCGCCGCCACCGTGATGAAGCGCGAGTTGGTCCTGATCCCGATCGTCGGCTGGGCGATGGCGCGGGCCGGTAACATCGCCGTCGAGCGCGGCGACGGCGCCAAGGCGCTGCGCGGGCTGGTGAAGCAGGCCAAGGCGACGCTGCAAGAGGGGCGGTCGATCCTGATCTTCCCCGAGGGCACGCGCGTCGCCGTCGGGGACGAGAAGTCCTACCAGGTGGGCACGGCGGCGCTCTACCGACAGCTCGGCGTACCCGTCGTCCCGGTCGCGCTGAACTCCGGCCTGTTCTGGGGGCGCCGCAAGTTCATCAAATGGCCGGGCGTCATCGACGTGGAGATCCTGCCGGCGATCCCGCCGGGTCTGGGCCGCGACGTGTTCATGGCCACCCTGCGCGAGCGCATCGAGGGGGCAACGAACCGGCTCGTTGCTGCAGCCCGCAGGCGCGAACAAAGATAGAACGATCTGTTGATATCGACGGGCCTTGGGCCTAGGTTTTCGAGATGGAATGGGCTCCCGTCTCCCAGCGGATCTGGGACATGAAATACCGCTTCAAGAGCGCACCGGGTGGCAGCGTGGCCGCGACTCCGGACGCCGACCTCGACGCGACCTGGTGGCGTGTCGCCCGGGCGCTTGCGGCGCCGGAGCGCGATCCGGAGCTCTGGGCGGGCCGTTTCCACGAGGCTCTGTCGGGCTTCAAGTTCCTGCCGGCCGGGCGGGTGATGGCGGGCGCCGGCACCGGGCGGACGGTCACGCTCTTCAACTGTTTCGTGATGGGCACGATCCCCGACGACATGTCGGGCATCTTCGAGAACCTGCGCGAGGCGGCCCTCACCATGCAGCAGGGCGGCGGCATCGGGCACGATTTCTCGAGCCTTCGCCCGCAGGGCGCTCCCGTGGTGGGCGTCGGCGCCGACGCGTCGGGCCCCTTGTCGTTCATGGATGTGTGGGACTCGATGTGCCGCACCATCATGAGCGCGGGCTCGCGGCGCGGTGCCATGATGGCGACCCTGCGCTGCGACCATCCCGACATCGAGGCCTTCATCGACGCCAAGCGCGACCCGAAGCGGCTGCGCATGTTCAACGTCTCGGTGCTGGTCACCGATGCCTTCATGAAGGCGGTCGAGGCGGAGGCCGACTGGCCGCTGGTGTTCGGCGGCAGGACCTTCAGGACGGTGAAGGCCAAAGCGCTGTGGGAGCGTATCATGCGCGCCACCTACGACGTGGCCGAGCCCGGCGTCATCTTCATCGACCGCGTGAACCGGCGCAACAACCTGCGCTACTGCGAGACCATCCAGGCAACGAACCCCTGTGGCGAGCAGCCACTTCCTCCGTACGGCGCTTGCCTGCTGGGATCGATCAATCTCGCGGCGCTGGTGAAGGCGCCGTTCACGCCGGAGGCCGCTCTCGACGCCGAGGTGCTGGAGCGGCTGGTGCCGCTCGCCGTGCGCATGCTCGACAATGTGATCGACGTCTCGCGCTTTCCGCTGCCGCAGCAGGAGAAGGAGGCCAAGGCCAAACGGCGCATCGGTCTTGGCGTGACCGGCCTCGCCGACGCGCTGATCTTCTGCGGCGTGCGCTACGGCTCGCCCGAGGCGGTGCGGCTGACTCGCGAGTGGCTGGGAGCCGTGCAGCGTCTCTCCTACATGGCGTCGGCTGACATTGCCGCCGAGAAGGGCAGTTTCCCGCTCTACGAGCGCGGCAAGTATCTGGCGGGTGAGACGATCAAGGCCTTGCCCGAGGAGGCCCGGACGGCGATCGGCCGCTACGGCATCCGCAACGCGCTGCTGAACTCGATCGCGCCCACCGGCACCATCTCGCTGCTGGCCGACAACGTCTCCTCCGGCATCGAGCCGGTGTTCGCCTTCAGCTACGTACGTCATGTCCTGCAGCCGGACGGATCCAAGCGCGAGGAGAGTGTTGACGACTACGCGTTCCGGGTCTGGCGCGAGATGAGGGGCAACGAGGCGCCGCCGTCCGACGTCTTCGTCGATGCCCAGACGCTCACGCCCGCCGATCATCTGGCGATGCAGGCTGCGGCGCAGGACTATGTCGACAGTTCCATCTCCAAGACCATCAACCTGCCCCGCGACATCTCCTTCGACGCCTTCAAGGGCGTCTACGAGGAAGCCTATGCGCAGAACTGCAAGGGCTGCACGACCTACCGTCCCAACGACGTGACCGGTGCGGTGCTGGAGGTGAAGCCGGCGGAAGCCGAGAAGCCGGTCGCGGCGGTGGCACCGCGCGACAGCGACGTCGTCTACCTCGCCCCGCCGCTCGATCGGCCGGAGGAACTTCCCGGCCGGACCTACAAGATCAAATGGCCGGGCAGCGACCATGCCATCTACATCACCGTCAACGACGTGATGCAGGACGGGCGACGTCGCCCCTTCGAGATCTTCATCAACTCGAAGAACATGGAGCATTATGCCTGGACGGTGGCGCTCACGCGGATGATCTCGGCGGTGTTCCGCCGCGGCGGCGACGTCTCTTTCGTCGTCGAGGAGCTCAAGGCCGTGTTCGATCCGCGCGGCGGCCAGTGGATGGGCGGCCGCTACGTGCCGTCGCTGCTGGCAGCGATCGGCGGTGTGATCGAGCGCCACCTGGTCGAGATCGGCTTTCTGGCACCCACCGAATCACCCCGGTTGATCGACGCGATCGAGGAGCGCATGCGCCTCGCCACGGGTGGCGCTGGTGGCTCCCCGGAACCCGCGGCCGGCGGCGGGTCAGCCACCTCGATGGGACAGTGCCCGCAGTGTGGCGCCGCAGCCCTCACCCACCAGGAGGGCTGCGACGTGTGCCTGAACTGCGGCTACTCGCGCTGCGGCTAGCGCCAGATGAAGGTCTGCATCGTTGGCGCGGGCGCGATCGGCGGCTTGATCGGGGCGCGGCTCGCCGCACATACGGGGGCCGACGTGAGCGCTCTGGCGCGCGGCGAGACGCTCGAGGCGTTGAACGCGAACGGCTGGCGGCTCAGGCAGGGCGACAAGCTCGTCACGGGCAAGGCTCGCGCGTCGTCGGCCGCGCGGGACCTCGGCGCGCAGGATCTCGTGGTCATTGCCGTCAAGGCACCAGCCCTGGCGACGATCGCGGCACAGATCGGCCCTCTGCTCAGGCCGGATACGATCGTGCTGCCCGCCATGAACGGCGTGCCCTGGTGGTTCTCGCAAGGGCTCGAGGGCTTGGACGCACAGCCGCTGGAGAGCGTCGATCCCGGCGGCGCCCTCTCGAGGGCGATCCCGCTGTACCACGTGATCGGCTGTGTCGTGCATCTCAGCGCGGCCACTACCGAGCCCGGCTGCGTCCAGCATCGCAGCGGAATGGGCCTGATCATCGGGGAGCCGGACGGCTCCGCCTCGCAGCGCCTCGGGCGCGTGGAAGCGTTGCTGGCGACGGCCGGCTTCGAAGTCACCTCGTCGCCCGCGATCCGTCACGACATCTGGTACAAGCTCTGGGGCAACATGACGATGAACCCGGTGTCGGCGATCACGGGCGCCACCGGCGATCGCGTGCTCGACGATCCGCTGGTGCGCGGCTTCTGTTCCGCCGCGATGTTGGAAGCCTCGGCCATCGGCGCCCGGATCGGATGCGTCATCGACCAAGACCCGGAAGCCCGCCACACCGTCACCCGCGAGCTCGGCGCCTTCAAGACGTCCATGCTGGTCGACGCCGAGCGGGGCAGGCCGATCGAACTCGACGCCATCGTGACGGTCGTACACGAACTCGGCAGGCGCACCGGCGTGCCCACGCCGAACATCGATGCCCTGCTCGGGCTCACGCGTCTTTTCGCGCGAACCCGAGGCTTGCTGGCGAACTGATCACCCCAGTTCGAGTTCGATCCCCGCCGACTTGCTGACGCCGGCCCACAGGGCGGCGAACTCGCCGACGAAGACCGTGTATTCGGCCGGGGTCATCGGCTTGTCGCCGGGCAGCAGCACCACTTCCTTGAAGCGCTCCACCACCTCGGGCGCCTTGTAGGCCTTCTGCAATTCGTCATAGAGCCTTGCGACGATGTCCGGCGACATGCCCTTGGGACCTGAAATGCCGACCCAGGTCGAGGTGGTGAGCTTGGGGAAGCCCTGCTCGGCGAAGGTTGGCGCGTTCGGATACATGTCGAGCCGCTTGCCCGAGCTGACCGCCAGCAGGCGGACCTTGCCGGTGTTGATGTGCGGCACGTTGGTTGTGATCGGGTCGAACATCGAGGGAATCGTGCCCGCCAGCATGTCCTGCAGCGACGGCGCAGAGCCGCGGTAGGGGACGTGCTTCAGTTTGACGCCGGCGAGGCTTCCGAGCAGCTCGCCCATCAGGTGGGTGTTCGAGCCGATCCCCGAGCTGCCGAAGGCGATTTCGCCGGGTTTGGCCTTGGCGGCGGCGATGTAGTCGGCCAGCGTCTTGTAGGGCGAATCGCCCGGCACGATCAGGACGTTGGGCGTGTGGCCGATCAGGGTCACATGGGTGAAGTCGGTGATCACATTGTACGGCAGCTTGGGGTAGATGCCCGGTGCGATGCCGAGCGGCGAGGCGTGCGACATCACGAGCGTGTAGCCGTCCGGCGCGGCCTTGGCGGCCAGGTCCGAGCCGATCGTGCCGCCGGCCCCGGGCCGGTTCTCGACGACCACCTGGGTGCCGAGAGCGACCGAAAGCTTGGGCGCCAGGATGCGGGAAATCGTGTCGGCGGTGCCGCCGGGCGGGAAGGTGGCGATCAGCTTGATCGGCTGCTTGGTCGGCCAGCCGGGGCTCGCCTTGACGGTGGGCGCGGCCAGCGAAGAGCCCAGGGTGGCGGCCGATGCGGCCAGGACGGTACGGCGGGTCAGTTTCATGAAGCGCTCCGGTTTCCTCTCGCGCCAATGGCTGGCGTGTTGTGCCCGGGCCTTGCAATCGATATGCCAGCGCATATCCGCCCTTGATTTGCCGCATGAGAGTCCGCAAATCCGGGCCGACCAAGGAGATGTCTATATGATGCGGCGGCTGGTTCTGGCGGCGGTTCTCGTGGGATGCGGTGCGGCGACTTCCGTGGCGCCGGCCGCCATGGCGCAGGGGCTTCCGAACTCGCGCAGCGAGCTCGCCTATTCCTTCGCCCCGCTGGTCAAGCGCGTCTCCCCGGCTGTGGTCAACATCTACACGACCACCACCGCGCGGGTGCAGCGCCGTCTCCCGTTCCCATTTCCCGGCATGCCCCAGCAGGGCGGCGAGCGGGTGCAGAACTCGCTGGGTTCCGGGGTACTGGTGGGCGCGGACGGGCTGATCGTCACCAACGCTCATGTTGTGAAGGGCGCCGACGAGATCCGTGTCGTGCTGGCCGACCGCCGCGAGTTCGAGGCCAAGCTCATCACCCAGGACGAACGCTACGACCTGGCCCTGCTGCGCATCGAGGGCTCCGACGAGAAGTTCCCGTTCCTCGAGCTGCGCGATTCCGATTCGATCGAAGTGGGCGACATGGTGCTGGCGATCGGCAATCCGTTCGGCCTGAACCAGACCGTGACCAGCGGCATCGTGTCGGCGGTGGCTCGCAGCGCCGGCGGCATCAACGATTCGAACTTCTTCCTGCAGACCGACGCGGCCATCAATCCGGGCAATTCGGGCGGCGCGCTGGTTGCGCTCGACGGCCGGCTGATCGGTATCAATACGGCGATCTACTCTCAGAGCGGCGGTTCGGTGGGAATCGGCTTCGCCACGCCCTCCAACATCGTCGAGCGCATGATCTCGACCGGTACGACGGGCGGCCGCATCGTGCGGCCATGGCTGGGCGTCAGCATGCAGCGCGTAACTCCCGACCTCGCCGCGGGATTCGGCCTGTCGCGGCCGGCGGGCCTGGTCGTGAAGGACGTCTTCGTCGGCGGTCCGGGCGCGGCCGCCGGCCTGAAGCGCAACGACGTGATCGTCGGCATTCGCGAGCAGTCGATCGATGACGAGGCGGCGCTGCGGTTCAGGCTGTCGACGCTCAATGTCGGTACCGTCGTGCCGGTCAAGGTCATGCGCGGCGGCAAGGAAGTGGTCGTGGACATGAAGCTCGCGGCGCCGCCCGAGGACCCGCCGCGCGACCTGTCGCTGCTCGAGGGCCGGCAACCCCTGTCGGGCGCCTCGGTCGTCAACATGTCGCCGGCGGTCGCCGAGGAGATGGGCCTGGCCGAATGGCGTCCCGGCATCATCATCGTCGAAGTGAAGCCCGGCGCCTATGCCGGTCGCTTCGTGCGGCCCGGCGACATGATCCTGGGGGTCAACGGCCAGGAGGTGAAGAACGTCGCCGAGCTCAAGAAGCGCGTCGCCAGCGGCATCAACAGCATCAGCGTCGGCCGGGACGGCGTGGTGTTTCCCGTCCAGTTCCGCTGAATCCCTGAAAGCGTCGGGCCGTGCCGGCTGAACTCTTCGCCTCGCTCGCCCCGACGCCGCTCGCCGAACGGCTGCGCCCCAAGGCGCTGGGCGAGATCCTGGGCCAGGATCACCTGCTCGGCCCTGAAGGGCCCCTCGGCCGGATGCTCGAGGCGCGCAAGCTCGGCTCCCTGATCCTCTGGGGCCCGCCGGGCTGCGGCAAGACCACCATCGCCCGGCTGCTCGCCGAGGCCGTGGATCTCCATTTCGAGCCGCTGTCGGCAGTGTTCTCCGGCGTGGCCGACCTGCGCCGCGTGTTCGAGGCGGCCCGCCAGCGCCGCAAGGACGGCAAGGGCACCCTGCTTTTCGTCGACGAGATCCATCGCTTCAACCGTGCCCAGCAGGATGGCTTCCTGCCCTATGTCGAGGACGGCACGGTCACGCTGATCGGTGCCACCACCGAGAATCCGTCCTTCGAACTGAACGCCGCGCTCCTGTCACGTTGTCAGGTGCTGGTCCTGCGCCGCCTCGACGACGCGGCGCTGTCGACGCTGCTGGCGAGGGTCGAGGAGGCGATCGGCCGTAAGCTGCCGGTCGACGAGACGGGCCGGCAGGCGCTGTTCGCCATGGCCGACGGCGACGGCCGTTACATGATCGGCCTCGCCGAACAGCTCGCGCAGCTGAAGGACAAGGGGCCGGTGCCGCCGGCGCGGCTGGCGACGCTCCTGCAGAAGCGGGCACCGCTCTACGACAAGGCCCAGGAGGCGCACTACAACCTGATCAGCGCGCTGCACAAGTCGCTGCGCGGGTCCGACGTCGATGCCGCGCTCTACTGGTTCGCGCGCATGCTCGAAGGCGGCGAGGACCCGAAATACATCGCCCGCCGCCTGGTGCGCTTCGCCGTCGAGGATATAGGCATGGCCGATCCGCAGGCGCTGACCCAGACCCTGGCGGCGTGGGAGACGTACGAGCGGCTGGGCTCCCCCGAAGGCGAGCTGGCGATCGCGCAGGCGGTGATCTATCTAGGCACCGCGCCGAAATCGAACGCCGCCTATGTCGCCTTCGGTGCCGCCAAGCGCGCCGCCAAGACACACGGTTCGTTGACGCCGCCGATGCACATCCTGAATGCGCCGACCAAGCTCATGAAGGAGATCGGCTACGGCAAGGGCTACGAGTACGATCACAATGCCGCCGACGGTTTCTCCGGCCAGAACTATTTTCCCGACGGCATGGCGCGCGAGGAGTTCTATCAGCCCGTCGAGCGCGGCTTCGAGCGCGAGATCGTGAAGCGGCTCGAGTACTGGAAGAAGCTCAGGGACAAGAAACGTTGAGCCTCAGGGCTTGGCCATCGCCCGCACGACCCTGCGGTCGCGGCCGTAGACGTCGTCGCGGAAGGTGGGCACGCCGTCGGGATTGGCGCTGACGGTCCGGTAGGTCACGTAGAGCGTGATCGGCTCGGGGAAGGCGTAGTGGGCCTGCTGGCCGTCCCTGATCACCTGCAGGACCCGTTCCTTGCTGAAGCCGTTCTTGCCGTTGAAGACCTTTTCGACGAAGTCGAGCGGGTTCTGCAAGCGAATGCAGCCATGGCTGAAGTTGCGGCTGCCCTCGGTGAACAGCCAGCGGCTCGCCGTGTCGTGCATGTAGATCCCGTACTTGTTGTTGAACGGGAAGAAGATGTAGCCCAGCGCGTTCGATGCCCCCGAATCCTGCCGGATGCGATACGGGAATGCCTTGGGATGGATGGAGCTCCAGTCGATCGTGTTGGGATCGAGCTCCTCGTCGTGGCTCCAGCTCGCGAAGATCTTGAAGCCGTTGCCGGCGAGGGCGTTGGGGTCACGCCGCAGCATCGGAAGATACTCCTCGCCGGCGATCGACGGCGGTACGGTCCAGTAGGGGTTGGTCTGGAAGCCGCGCATGGTCGACTGAATCTCGGGCGTCGGGTCTTTCGGCGTGCCGACGATGACCTGGCTCTGGAAGGCGACCTTGCCCTCGTTCACGAACATCATCGAATAGTCGCCGGTGTTCACGTAGACGAAGCGGCTGCCGAGATCTTCCGGCAGCCAGCGCCGGCGCTCGAGATTGGCGACGATCTGCTGGATGCGCTCGTCGATCGTGGTGTTGAGCGAGCGCACTGTCTTGGCGCCGATCACGCCATCGACGGTCAGGCCCTTCATCTCCTGGTACGACTTGACCACGCCAACCAGGGGCTCGTCGTAGAGGTCGGCGACGGCGCCGGCCGCCGGCACCGTGAAGTCGAGTTCGGCCAGGCGCGTTCGCAGGATGGGCACGCGGGCGTCGATCATGCCGGGCTTCAACGCGCTGCCGTCGGGCATCGCGGTGTAGGTCGTCCTGGTCTTCTTTTCGCGCCAGGCCGCCAGCGCCTTCTGCAGCGCCGGATAGTCGCCCTTCGGCGGCAGTGCGGCGAGATAGGCCGCGAAATCGGGCGCGTCGGCGGCGGCCTGCAGCAGCTCGGCCCTGTCGGCCTTGCGCTGGATGATGTCGATGTCCTTGTCGACCCGGTTGGCCCGCACACGGCCGGTCGAGACGTCGCTGGCATAGGCCACGAAGGCGGCCGACAACATGGCTTCGGCAGCGCCCGGATCGGCGCCCGGCGCCATCGCCCTCTCGACGTCGGAGATGTTGTACCAGGCGGGCTCCAGCCCGTGATCTCCGGCGCTGCGCAGTGCCTTCAGCAGGGCCTCGGCACGTGCCGTCGCGGGGCCGGATCCGGTCCACAGGACGCCCGAAGCGTAGGAGGACGATGCTCCCGAAAAGAAAAGCGCGAACGCCAGGAAAGCGGCGACAAAATGCGATCGATTCACAGTTCAAGTATAATGAGAATAGGCCGATTCGTCCATCAGCGCACGAATCCGTGAACGGCCAGGAAGGCAATAAGGTCGGCGCTGGCACGCTGCTTCAGATCGGCCGTCCCGCCGCCCGCACGGGCGCCGCGGGTGACACAGTGCCGCCGCGCCCAAGCCTGGAACTCCGGCTCCTCCATCGACCGCCCCAGCGCGGGCACGAAGTGACGTCCGTCATCCTCGATGATGTTGCGGCAGCACGACCAGTTCTCGGCGTCCTTGATGTCGAAGACGGGCCCCAGAGATTCCCATCCGTGATGGGCGCCGCCATAGACCTTCACCCGGATCCGGTCGTTGCCGGCCGCGCGCATGCGTTCGGCGTATTCGATCGCCAGTTCGGCCGGCGTGTAGTCGTCCCTGGCGGCCAGCATGAGGAACATCGGCCTTCCGTGTGTGGTGGCGTCGCGATGCTGGGCGGTCGCGCCGGGGCAGAGCGCGACGTGGATGTCGAACAGGTGCGGGAAACCGCGTCGCCACGTCTGGCGCACGGCGAGGGCGGCGTTGAGCGTCGCCACGCCGCCCTTCGAGACGCCCATGATGCCGATCCGCTCCGGATCGAAGCGGCGGTCGGCGCGGAGCAGCGCGAGGGCCGCAAAGGCGTCGCCCTCCATCTGTGCCGCCGAGACCAGGCTCTGGTCGGCCACGGTGCGGCGAACGCCCCGGCTCCGGAAACTGTCGACGATCAGCGCCGCGGCGCCGGCGGCGTTCAGCAGCTCGGCGTAATAGTGCTCGCGGTGGCGCTGCACGCCGGCGCTGCTGGTCAGGATGACCATGCACGGCACCGGACCGGACCTCCCGTGGGGAATGTGCAGGGTCGCGGAGATTCGCGCCGGTCGGCAGGCCGTCGGATGGTCGAACGTCAGCGTGTCGAAGGACATCGATTCCATGGACCCTGTGTAGCTTGTCCCGTAGTTTGTGCGCCATGAGCCAAAGCCCCGCGACCGCTGGTAGCCGACAGACCCAGGTCCAGACTCGCGCCGTCACCGACGACGAAGCCGGGATGCGCCTCGACCGCTGGTTCCAGCGCCACTTCCCCGAGTTGAGCCACGGCGCGCTGCAGAAGCTTCTGCGCACCGGCCAGGTCCGGATCGACGGCAAGCGGACCGAGGGCAAGGACCGTGTCGAACCCGGGCAGTCGGTTCGCCTGCCGCCGGGTGTGACGAATTCACCGCCGCCCAAGCCCAAGGCTTCGGCGACGTCGACCGTCTCGGACCGCGATGCCGCCGAGATCCAGAGCATGGTGATCCATCGCGACGATCACGTGATCGTCTTGAACAAGCCGCCGGGGCTGGCGGTGCAGGGCGGCAGCGGTACGGAAAAGCACATCGACGGGATGCTGGACGCGCTTCGATTCGGCTTCGAGCCGCGGCCGCGCCTGGTCCACCGGCTCGACAAGGATACGAGCGGGCTGTTGCTGATCGCGCGGACCGGCCAGGCGGCCAAGCGGCTGGCCGAGTCGTTCCGGGACCGCGAGACGGAGAAGCTCTACTGGGCGATCGTCGTCGGCGTGCCGCCCAAGAAGGAGGGCGCAATCAACCTGCCCCTGGCCAAGCGGCCGGGTGCCTTCGACAGGGAACTGATGCAGGTTGACGAGGAGAACGGCCAGAAGGCGCTCACGCACTTCCGCGAGATCGACCGGGCCGGCCACCGCGCCGCCTTGCTGGCGCTGTGGCCGCGCACCGGCCGGACCCATCAGCTTCGCGTTCACTGCGCCGCCATCGGTTGCCCGATCCTCGGAGACCGCAAGTACGGCGGCGAGGAAGCGCTGCTGGCGGCGGTCGCCGATTCTCGCCGGCTCCACCTTCACGCCCGCCGGCTTTCGCTGCCGCATCCGTCGGGCAAGGGTGAACTCAAGGCCCAAGCCGAGCCGCCACCTCACTTCCGCCGCACCGTCGAGGCATTTGGCTTTTCGACGGACGGGGTTTGAGCGAGAATCGGTCGGGATGCGGATTCCCTGGAAGCGCGTGGCGGTGATTGCGGCGGTGGCGGTGCCGATCGCCGCCGTCGTCGGAGTCGTCTGGGCCGCGACCAGGGACCTTTCGCGCTATCAGGCGCGCATGACCGAACAGGTTCGCAAGGTCACCGGGCGCGAACTGGCGGCCCGCGTGCCGCTCTCCGTGAAGCTCGGCAGCGAGCCGGCCATGGTGGCCGAAGGCGTCACGCTCTCCAATGCGGCCTGGGGATCCCGGCCCGAGCTGGCGCGCGTACGCCGCATGACGCTGTTTCTCGACCCGTTTTCGCTGCTTCTGGGCGAGGTCAAGATCGGGCGTATCCTGCTCGAGGGCGCCGACATCCTGGTCGAGCGCAACGAGGTGGGCGATAGCAACCTCGAGATGCTGCCGCCGCCCGATGGATCGGGGCCGCATCCCGGCGAGAACCGTTCGCTCAAGCTTCGTACCTCCCCGGCCTTTCCCTGGATCGGCAACATCGAGGTCCGCGACTCGGTGCTGACCGTCTCGGAAGGCGCGGGCCGGCCTCCCGTCGTGCTCGAGATTGCGAATGCGACCCTGAAGTCGCCGGCGCCGAACCAGACGCTGCAGGTCGAGGGACGGTTCGGCGTGGCGCAGGGCGTGGCGATGGAGCTCACGGGCACGGCCGGGTCGTTCAATGGCTGGATGGCCGGATTGCCCGGCAACATCGACCTGCAGGGCGGCTTCGACGGCGGCAGGATTTCGATCAAGGGCAGCGTCAACGCCAAGGGCACTTCGTTGCAGATCAACTCGGAAGGCCCCGACGTTTCGGTGTTCGGGCCGTACATCCGCCTGCCCGTTCCGGCGGGCGGTCCCTATGTGATGAACAGCAAGGCCTCGACGCAGCGCAACGGTTTCAAGGTCGAGGTCACGTCGTTGAAGGTCGGCTCGAGCGAGGCCGCCGGCGAGGCGCTGTTCCGCGTCGACCGCAAGGGCCACCCGATCATCATCGTGAATGCCGACATGACGCGCCTCGACGTGTCGGAACTGAAGGCCCCGCCGGCGATGGCAGCGCCGCCCGCGCCCGCGACGGCCCCCATGCAGCCGCCGCGCCTGATCCCGGCCCTGCCGTTCGTCGCGAACTGGCTCGGCCGCTCCGCCCTGACGGTCACCGTCAGGCTGGGTGAGGTGGTGGGCCTCGGCGCCAAGATGCAGAACGCGTCGGTGACGCTGGCATCGGGGGAGACGCGCTTCACGTTCCGGGCGGCGGCCACCGTCGGCGGCGGTTCCGCCGGCGTCGATCTCGTCTACGACCCGGCAGGCCGCGTCGGGCAGACCACGCTGACGGCCACGGCCAATCGGGTCTCGCTCGGGGAACTCTCGACGTTGCTGGGACTGGACCTCGGCCTGCGCGACGGTGTCGCCGATATCGACCTTCGCCTGCGCGGCGGTGGCCGCACGACGCGCGATGCCCTGAACTCGGCCAATGGCTCGATCGACGTGGCCATGGGCAAGGGGCTGTGGCCACACAGCCAGCTCGCCAACTGGCCGCCGGAGACGCAGCGGCTGCTGGGCGGCACCGATGCCGGCGTGCCGTTCAACTGCATCGCCGGACGTTTCGAGGTCAGCAGCGGTGTCGCCAACCTCCGGCGCCTGGTCGTCGACACGCCGCGCGGCGTGCTGGTCGGCGGTGGCTATTTCCACCTGCGCACCGACGGCTGGGAGTTCATCCTGGCGCCCGAGGCACGCGACCCTCAGAACGCGGCCCTCGCCGTGCCGATGCGCATCAAGGGCGGCGCCGGCAAGGCCACGGCGAGTGCGGTCGATCCCAACCTCTCCAAGCTGCTGGTCGGCGGCGGCCCGATTCCCAGCCTCGTGGCACAGGTCGCGCAGGCGGGCCGGCAGGCCGGCGCCAACGCCTGTGCCGTGCTGGCGCCTCGCGTGGAGGCCCTGCGGCCCGGTCTGCGGGCCCAGATGCCGGCGCCCACGTCTGACGTCCGTCAGCGGGCCTCCCGGCCGCCAGCGCGCACCCCCGGTCCGCAGCGCAGTCAGGGCCGCTAACCGCGGTCTTGTCGGCGGCCTCGCACCGCGTGTAATCCCGACGCCACGATGCGACAGGAGAACGGTGAATTCCGCATCGTGATATGACCGGGAGCTGAATGAAGCGCTTCTACAAGGATACGGGCGTCGATGAAGGGGAGGGCGGCTTTCGCGTTCTGCTCGACGGCAAGCCCATGCGGACGCCCGCCAAGGCGATCCTGGTCGTGCCGACGCGGGCACTCGCCGAGGCCATCGCTGCCGAATGGGCGGCGGTGCCCGAAAGGGTCGAGATCAATGCCGCGCACCTGCCGCTCACGCGTCTTGCCGCAACCGGGATCGACCGCGTCATGTCGCGGCGCGCCGACGTGATCGCCGATACGGCCAAGTATGCCGGCTCGGATCTCCTTTGCTATCGCGCGACCGCGCCGGACAGCCTGGTGAAGCTGCAGCTGGAGCTGTGGCAGCCGTTGCTGGAGTGGGCGGCCGAGCGGCACGGCGCAGGGCTGCTCACCGCCGACGGTATCGGCTTCGTGGACCAACCCGAAGAGGCGAAGGCGAGGCTGCAGGAGGCGGTGTCGGCCCACGGCGATCTGGCGCTGTCGGGACTCTACAATCTCACCCACACGACGGGATCGGTGGTGATCGCGCTGGCGGTGTCGGAGGGGCGGCTCGATGCGGCCGCCGCCTTTGCCGCCGCCCAGATGGACGAGCTCTACCAGGTGGATCGTTGGGGCGACGACCCGATCGCGGAGAAGCAGCGCCAGGGCGTGCGCCGGGACATCGAGGCGTGCGCGCGCTTTCTTTCACTTCTGGAAAACGCGCGTCTGCGCGGCTGAGGGGACTCATGGGAGCGGGCACAAGGCTGCGGAAGGTCATGGCCGAGAAGGGGCTCGTCGAGGCGATGGCGGCGCACAGCCCGCTGTCGGCGATGCTGGCCGCGGAAGCGGGCTTCGACGCGATCTGGGCCTCGGGTTTCGAGCTGTCCGCCCTGTATGGCGTGCCCGACGTCAGCATCGTGTCGATGACCCAGCATCTCGACATGACGCGCGCGATCGCAGAGCGCTCGGGCCTGCCGGTGGTGGCCGACATCGACACCGGCTTCGGCAACGCCATCAACGTCCTCTATGCGGTGGAGCAGTATGAGCGCGCCGGCGTCGGTGCGATCGTGATGGAGGACAAGAGCTTTCCCAAGGTCACGAGCCTGATCGCCGGCGGCCGGCAGGACATGGTCCGCATTGAGGAGTTCCAGGGCAAGATCGAGGCGGCGCGTTCGGCCCGGCGTGATCCCGACCTCGTCGTCGTGGCCCGCACCGAGGCGCTGATCGCCGGTCTCGGCCAGGACGAGGCGCTGAAGCGGGCTCGGGCCTACGAGGCCGCGGGCGCCGACCTGATCCTGGTCCATTCCAAGCAGAAGACGCCGGACGAGATCGAGGCTTTCATCAAGGCATGGGACGGCAAGGTGCCGATCGCATTGGTGCCGACCGCGTATCCGCAGATGACGGTAGCGCGGGTGCGTGAACTCGAGAAGGTCGGTCTGCTGATCTGGGGCAACCATGCGATCCGGGCTGCCGTCGGTGCCATGCGGGCGACCTTCGCCCAGATCCGCAAGGACGGCGGAATTCACAGCGTCGAGGCGAGTATTGCCACGGTCGACGAGGTATTCGATTTGCAGGGAATGGGAACGGTGAAGGAAAACGAGAAGCGATTCCTGCGCTAGACGTGATCGCGTTATTGGCCGAAAACTGACCGAGGGCCGGAGATTTAGATGCAGAAAATGTTGGAAGAACTCGAGCGCAGGCGGGCAGCGGCGCGTCTGGGCGGCGGCGAACGCCGTATCGAGGCGCAGCACGCCAAGGGCAAGCTCACGGCGCGCGAGAGAATCGACGCACTCCTCGATCCCGGGTCGTTCGAGGAATACGACATGTTCGTCGAGCATCGCTCGATCGATTTCGGCATGGAGAACCAGAAGATCCCGGGCGATGGCGTGGTCACCGGCCATGGCACGATCAACGGCCGGCTGGTCTATGTCTTCAGCCAGGATTTCACGGTGTTCGGCGGCGCTCTGTCCGGCATGCACGCCACCAAGATCTGCAAGGTCATGGACATGGCGATGAAGGTCGGCGCCCCGGTGCTCGGCCTGAACGATTCCGGCGGCGCGCGTATCCAGGAGGGTGTCGACTCGCTCGCGGGATATGCAGACGTGTTCCAGCGCAACGTGCTCGCGTCGGGCGTGATCCCGCAGATCTCGATGGTCATGGGCCCCTGCGCCGGCGGCGCGGTCTATTCGCCGGCGATGACCGACTTCATCTTCATGGTGAAGGACAGTTCCTACATGTTCGTCACCGGCCCCGACGTGGTGAAGACCGTCACGCACGAGACGGTGACCCAGGAAGAGCTGGGCGGCGCGCTCACCCACACCCAGAAGTCGGGCGTGGCCGATCTCGCCTACGAGAACGACATCGAGGCGCTGCTGCAGCTTCGCCGTTTCGTCGACTTCCTGCCCTCGAACAATCGCGAGAAGGCGCCGGTCCGCGCCACGCTCGACCCGGTCGATCGAGACGATTTCTCGCTGGATACGCTGGTGCCCGAGAACCCCAACAAGCCCTACGACATCAAGGAGCTGATCCTGAAGGTCGTGGACGAGGGCGATTTCTTCGAGCTGTCGCCGGAATGGGCCGCCAACATGGTCGTGGGCTTCGGCCGCATGGCCGGCCGCTCGGTGGGCTTCGTGGCCAACCAGCCGATGGTGCTGGCGGGCTGCCTCGACATCGACAGCTCGCGCAAGGCGGCGCGCTTCGTGCGCTTCTGCGACGCCTTCAACATCCCGATCGTGACCTTCGTCGACGTGCCGGGCTTCCTGCCGGGCACGACCCAGGAATTCGGCGGCATCATCAAGCACGGCGCCAAGCTGCTCTATGCCTATGCCGAGGCCACCGTGCCGAAGGTCACGGTGATCACCCGCAAGGCCTATGGCGGCGCCTACGACGTGATGGCGTCCAAGCACCTGCGCGGCGACGTGAACTATGCCTGGCCGGGCGCCGAGATCGCGGTGATGGGCGCCAAGGGCGCGGTCGAGATCATCTTCCGGTCCGATGTCGGCGACGCCAAGAAGATCGCGGCGCGCACCGAGGAATATCGCCAGAAGTTCGCCAACCCGTTCGTGGCGGCCAACCGCGGCTTCATCGACGACGTGATCATGCCGCACGGTACGCGCCGCCGGATCTGCAAGGCGCTGGCCACGCTCGAGACCAAGAAGCTCGAGAATCCGTGGCGCAAGCACGGCAACGTGCCTCTGTGACGGGGACGCCGTGCACCTGTCTCCCGAGGAGCGCATGAGGCGCGGCCGGACCGTGCGCAAGCACCTGATGGTCGGGCTTCTCGCGCTGCTCGTGATCATCCCGCTTAATTTCATCGTGAGCCGTCAGTATCCGTGGTGGCTCTGGGTCCTCATCGTCTGGTTGCCCCTGATCGGCGCTCACTCACTGTGGGCCAGGGGCTTCTTCGATCGCAGAAAAGAAGGAATGTGAGCATGGCCGCCAAGAAGAAGGTCGCCAGGGTCGCCGCCAAGAGCGCGCCCCGGAAAGCGCCCACGAGCGCATCAAAGGGCGTCGCGGTTGCGAAGAAGGCGCCGGGCGCGAAGCCCGCGGCCGACGGACCGCTGTTCGACAAGATTTTAATCGCCAACCGCGGCGAGATCGCCTGCCGGGTCATCCGGACCTGCAAGCGGCTCGGCATCAAGACCGTGGCGGTCTATTCCGAAGCCGATGCCGACGCGCTGCATGTGCGCGAGGCCGACGAGGCGGTGCTGATCGGACCGCCGCCCTCGGCGCAGTCCTACCTGCTGATCGACAAGATCGTCGAGGCCTGCAAGGCGACCGGCGCGCAGGCGGTTCATCCGGGCTACGGCTTCCTGTCGGAGAAGGAGGCCTTCCAGAAGGCGCTGGCCGAGGCCGGCATCGCCTTCATCGGTCCCGACGCCCACGCCATCTACGCCATGGGCGACAAGATCGAGTCCAAGAAGCTCGCGCAGGCAGCCGGTGTCAGCACGGTCCCCGGCTATCTCGCGGCGATTCCCAATGCCGACGAGGCGGTGAAGATCGCCCAGAAGATCGGTTACCCGGTCATGATCAAGGCCTCGGCCGGCGGCGGCGGCAAGGGCATGCGCATCGCCTACAACGATGCCGAGGCGCATGAAGGCTTCGGTTCGGCGACCAACGAGGCCAAGGCCTCGTTCGCCGACGATCGCGTGTTCATCGAGAAGTATGTCGAGGAGCCGCGTCACATCGAGATCCAGCTGATCGCCGACGGCCACGGCAACTGCATCTATCTGTGGGAGCGCGAGTGCTCGATCCAGCGCCGCCACCAGAAGGTGATCGAGGAGGCGCCGAGCCCGTTCCTCGACGCCAAAACGCGCAAGGCGATGGGCGAGCAGGCCGTCGCCCTGGCCAAGGCGGTTAAATACAAGAGCGCCGGCACCGTCGAGTTCATCGTCGACAAGAACCGCAAGTTCTACTTCCTGGAGATGAATACGCGCCTGCAGGTCGAGCATCCGGTGACCGAGTTGATCACAGGGCTCGACCTCGTCGAGCTGATGATCCGCGTGGCCGCCGGCGAGAGGCTGCCGTTCCAGCAGAAGGACGTGAAGCTGCAGGGCTGGGCCGTCGAGGCGCGCCTTTACGCGGAAGATCCGTTCCGCAACTTCCTGCCCTCCACGGGGCGCCTCGTGAAGTATCGCGAGCCCGAGGCCGGTCCTGACGTGCGCGTCGATACCGGCGTCTACGAGGGCGGCGAGATCTCGATGTTCTACGACCCGATGATCGCCAAGCTCTGCACGCACGGGAACACGCGCGACGAGGCGATCGACCGCATGCGCCGCGCGCTGGACGAGTTCTACGTCCGTGGCGTGTCGCACAACGTGCCGTTCCTCGCGGCGCTGATGGCGCATCCGCGTTTCCGGGCCGGCAAGCTCACCACCAACTTCATCGCCGAGGAGTTCAAGGGCGGCTTCACGGCGGCCCATCTGCCGCCGAAGGATCCGGCGGTGCTGGCGGCGGTCGCGGCCGTGGTGGATCGCATCCATGCCCATCGGTCGGGCGCGCCGCAGTCCGAACGCGTCGTCATGCTCAACCGCACGGCGATGCCGGTGTCCGTGAGTGGCGGAGGCCTCGAATTCGCGGTCGACATCGACGCCCGCCGGATCGAGATCGAATCCGATTGGACGCCGGGCGAGCCGCTGATGCGCGCCAGCGTCGACCAGCATCCGGTCGTGGTGCAGATCGATACGCTGGGCTCCGGCTGGCGCCTGACGCATGAAGGCGGCCAGGCGGACGTGCTGGTGCTGACGCCGCGCCAGGCCGAGCTCTATGCGCTGATGCCGGTCAAGGCGGCCCCCGACACGTCCAAGTTCCTGCTCTCGCCGATGCCGGGCCTCCTGGCCTCGGTCGCCGTGAGCGAGGGGCAGGAGATCAAGGCGGGCGAGCCGCTGGCCGTGGTCGAGGCGATGAAGATGGAGAACGTGCTGCGCGCGACGCGCGACGGCACGGTCAAGACGCTGCACGCCAAGGCGGGTGACAGCCTGCGCGTCGACCAGAAGATCATCGAGTTCGCCTGAGCGGGATGGCGTTGCAGGCGCGTCTCGCGATCACCGGTCGGGTCCAGGGCGTGGGCTACCGCGACTGGGCGATGGCGACGGCACAGCGGCTCGGCCTCAGCGGCTGGGTGCGCAACCGCGCCGACGGCTCGGTCGAGGCGCTGATCGGCGGGGACGACGACGCCGTGGGCAGGATGATCGAAGCCTGCCGCCGCGGCCCGACGCTCGCGCGGGTGGACGCCGTCGACGTCGAACCGGTCGACCTCGATGTCCTGCCGTCGGGCTTTACGCGGCTGCCGACGGCCTGATTTCGCCGAACACTTCCTGGAAGGTCTCGGCCAGCGCCGCGTCGAGGTCGGCCAGGGTCACCGGCAGGCCGAGATCGACCAGCGAGGTGACGCCATGGTCGGCGATGCCGCAGGGAACGATTCCCGCATAGTGCGACAGGTCGGGCTCGACGTTGATCGAGATGCCGTGGAACGCCACCCAGTGGCGGATGCGCACGCCAATGGCCGCGATCTTGTCTTCGCGGGGACTGCCGTCGGGCAGCGGCGGTTTGTCCGGCCGCACGACCCAGACGCCGACGCGGCCTTCCCGCCGTTCCGCCTTGACGTTGAAGCGGCCGAGCGTGCGGATCGTCCATTCCTCGAGGTCGGCGACGTAGCGGCGCACGTCCTGGCGGCGCGCCCTGAGGTCGAGCATCACATAGGCCACCCGCTGGCCGGGGCCGTGATAGGTGTACTGGCCGCCGCGGCCGGCGACGTGGACCGGAAACCGCGCGGGCTGCAGCAGGTCCTGGGTCCGCGCACTGGTGCCCGCGGTGTAGAGCGGCGGATGCTCCAGCAGCCAGACCATTTCGCCCGCCCGTCCGGCGCGGATGTCGGCGACGCGCACTTCCATGGCGGCGAGCGCCTCGTCATAGGGGACGGGGCTGTCTGAGATGCGCCATTCGAGCCTGTTCATTGTGGCAAAATCGGCACTTCCCGGTCTTCGTGCAAGCCCGCCTTGCCACTGGGGGGGCGATTTGGTATCCCCCGCGCCATCGAACCGGCGCGGCCATGGCGGAATTGGTAGACGCGCTAGCTTGAGGTGCTAGTGCCGCGAGGCGTGGAAGTTCGAGTCTTCTTGGCCGCACCATCGCCGGTTCGAATGAAAAGGTAGACGAGAGGTCGCCGCCTGTTGGTAAATCCCAACCGGCGGCCCTTTTGTTTTTCAGGCGAGGAGACGAGCTTTGGCGGACGAACTCAGCGAAAGCGCTCTCCGTTACCATCGCCTGCCCCGACCCGGGAAGATCGAGGTCGTCCCGACCAAGCCGCTGGCGACCCAGCGCGACCTCTCGCTCGCCTATTCTCCCGGCGTCGCGGCTGCCTGCAACGAGATCGTGCGCGATCCCGCGATGGCTGCCGAACTCACCTCCCGTGCCAATCTGGTCGCCGTGGTCACCAACGGCACCGCCGTGCTGGGATTGGGGGCGATCGGGCCCCTGGCGGCCAAGCCGGTGATGGAGGGCAAGGGCGTCCTGTTCAAGAAGTTCGCGGGCATCGACGTCTTCGACCTCGAGCTGGCCGAACTCGACCAGGACAAGCTCGTGGACATCGTTGCGGCGCTCGAACCGACCTTTGGCGGCATCAACCTCGAGGACATCAAGGCGCCGGAGTGCTTCTACGTCGAGCAGAAGCTGCGCGAGCGCATGAAGATCCCGGTGTTCCACGACGACCAGCACGGCACTGCCATCATCGTCGGTGCCGCCTTGTTCAACGCGCTGTCGCTGGTCGGCAAGGACATCGCCAAGGTGAAGCTGGTCGTGTCCGGCGCGGGTGCGGCGGCCCTGTCGTGCCTCGGCGTGCTGGAGAAGCTCGGCCTGCCGCGCGAGAACATGTGGGTCACCGACATCGCCGGCGTGGTCTGGAAGGGCCGCAACGAGCTGATGGACCCGTGGAAGGAACGCTATGCGCGCGAGACACAGGCCCGCACCCTGGGCGAGGTGATCGGCGGCGCCGACGTTTTCCTGGGCCTCTCGGCTGCCGGCGTCCTGAAGCCCGAGATGGTGGCCCGGATGGCCGCGCGGCCGCTCATCTTCGCATTGGCCAATCCCAATCCCGAAATCACACCTGAAGACGTCGCGGGCGTTCGCGACGACGCCATCATGGCGACCGGGCGTAGCGACTATCCCAATCAGGTCAACAATGTCCTGTGCTTCCCCTACATCTTCCGCGGCGCGCTGGACGTGGGGGCCACGACCGTCAACGACGAGATGAAGATCGCCTGTGTGCGGGCGCTCGCGGCGCTGGCGCGGAAGGAACCGTCCGACGTCGTGGCGCGCGCTTTCGGCGAACAGGCCGGGGGATTCGGTCCCAGCCAGATCATCCCCAAGCCGTTCGATCCGCGCCTGATCGTCGAGCTGGCGCCGGCCGTCGCGAAGGCCGCGATGGACAGCGGCGTCGCGACGCGGCCGATCACCGACTTCGACGCCTATCGCCAGCAGCTCAGCCAGTTCGTCTTCAAGTCCGGTCTCGTCATGCGGCCGGTGTTCGCGCAGGCGCGCTCCGATCCCAAGCGGGTGATCTTCAGCGCCGGCGAGGACGATCGCGTCCTGCGCGCCGCGCAGATCATCCTCGACGAGGGGATCGCCAAGCCGATCCTGATTGGCCGGCCGGAAGTCGTGCGCCGGCGCGCCGAGCGGCTCGGCCTGCGCTTCCAGCCGGGTGTCGATGTCGAGCTGGTCGATCCGTCCAGCGACCCGCGCTACGACAAGTACTGGGGCGCCTATCACGAACTCATGGAGCGGCGCGGCGTCACCGAGCCCACGGCGCGCAACCTGGTGCGCTCCAGCCCGACGCTGATCGCGGCGCTGGCGGTGAAGCTGGGCGACGCCGACGCGATGATCGCCGGCGCCTATGGCCGGTTCCGCACGCATCTGGCCCATGTGCGCGACGTCATCGGCCTGCGCGAGGGCGCGAAGAACATGGCGGCGCTCAGCCTGCTCGTCATGCCGACCCGCGCGCTGTTCATTGCCGACACCTACGTGAACTACGATCCGGACCCCGAAACGCTGGCCGAGATCACGTTGCTGGCCGCCGACGAAGTGCTGCGCTTCGGCATCCAGCCCAAGGTTGCGCTGCTTTCGCATTCGAGCTTCGGCAGCTCCGATCATCTCTCGGCCAGGAAGATGGCGGCCGCGGTCAAGATCCTGCACGAGCGGGCGCCCACCCTCGAAGTTGACGGCGAGATGCACGGCGACGCCGCGCTCGACGTCGAAATCCGGCACAGCGTCTTTCCGCGGTCCCGGCTGAAGGAGCCTGCGAACCTGGTGGTCTGCCCGTCGCTGGATGCCGCCAACATCTCCTTCAACCTGTTGAAGGAGGCGGCCGATGGGCTGCATATCGGGCCGATTCTGCTGGGCACCGACCTTCCGGCACACGTCCTCACACCGTCGGTCACTGCCCGCGGCATACTCAACATGACCGCCCTGGCCGTGGTCGAAGCGCAGCGCCTTGCCGAGGCGCGTGGATGAGCGGCGAGATCGATCTCGTCGACGAAGTCACGCCGGACCTCGTCCGGCGAGTCGAGGCGGCCCTTGTCGAGAACAGGCCGGAGGAGGCGCGGGGGCTGCTGGCCAACCTCAGCGCGACGGGCCAGGCCTCCATCCTCGAACAGATTTCGGAGGAAGAGCGCGACACGCTCGTCGGCATCCTCAAGGACGATCTCGATCCCGAGGCCCTGACCGAGCTCGACGAGGAGGTCCTGGAGGACGTCCTCGACCAGCTCGACAGCAAGGAGATCGCCGCCGCCGCCCGCGAGCTGGAGGCCGACGACGCGGCCACCATTCTCGAGGACCTGACGGAAGAGGAACGGCGGGAAGTCCTGGCGGAGATACCCGCCGACGAACGCGCCGATATCGAGCGCGCGCTGGCTTATCCCGAGGACGCGGCGGGCCGCCTCATGCAGCGCTCGCTGGTCAAGGTGGCCGACACCTGGACCGTGGGTGAGGTGATCGACCATTGCCGCGAGGCCACGGACCTGCCCGACGACGTCTACGACATCTTCGTCATCGACGCGTCCGGCCGCCTGCGCGGCTCGGTGCCGCTCGGCCGCATGCTGCGCACCAAGCGGCCCGTCCCGATCCTCGACATCGTCGATCCCGACATCCCGTCGTTGCCGGCGATGGCCGACCAGGCCGAGGTGGCGCACGTCTTCCGCGACAAGAACCTCGTCTCGTGCCCGGTCGTCGACGATGACGGGCGGCTGCTGGGCGTGATCATGGTCGACGACGTGGTTGACGTGATCGACGAGGAGGCGGAGGAAGACCTGCTCAAGATGGGTGGCGTCGGCTCCGACGACATGCACGCCGACACCGTCCGAACGGCGCGCCTGCGGGCGCCCTGGCTTCTGGTCAACGTCGCCACGGCGCTGGTCGCCTCCGTCGTGATCAGCCAGTTCGAGGACACGATCGAGAAGATCGTGGTCCTGGCCGCCCTCATGCCGATCGTCGCGTCGATGGGCGGCAACGCCGGCATCCAGACCGTCACCGTCACGGTCCGCGCGCTGGCGATGGGAGAATTGACGGCGGCCAACGCAATGCGCTTCATCAGCAAGGAAGCGGTCGTCGGCAGCCTGAACGGGCTCCTGTTCGCCACGCTGCTCGCCGCGGGCGTCATCCTCGTGTTCCACGACTGGCGGCTGGGCGCGGTCATTGCCGCCTCCATGGTCTGCAATTTGATGGCCGCGGCGCTGGCCGGCTCGCTGATACCGCTCGGCCTGCAGAAGTTCGGCGTCGATCCGGCCGTCTCGTCGACGGTGTTCCTGACCATGGTCACCGACGTGATCGGTTTCCTGACGTTCCTCGGGCTGGCGACGATCTTCCTGCTTTGAGGTATCGTCTCCGGGGGAGGTCGTTCATGGCGGCAATCATCCGGCTGGTGACTGCATTCGTCCTGATGCTGGGCGCCTCGGCGGTGCAGGCGCAGAACAAGGTACCGTCCGACCGTGCGCTGGAAGCGCTGGTCAAGAGTTCGCTGCTGACCCTCAACGACGCCAACGTGACCGGAAACTATTCCGTGCTGCACGCCAAGCTGTCCAAGCCGTTCCGCGCGCAATTCTCGCCGGAGAAACTCAAGGAAACGTTTAAGGAATTCAGTCAGGGCAACGCTGATTTCGACATCATCGCCGTCATGAAGCCGGCCTATGTGCCGCCACCGGTGGTCGACGGCGACGGCAAGCTGGTGGTGAAGGGCGGCTTTCCGACGGAGCCGTCGCGCCTGCTCTTCGAGCTGGAGTTCATTCCGTCGGATGGCGAGTGGAAGCTGATCCGCATCCACGTCAAGCTGGGTTCCGGTTCCTGATCAGTCCCATAGCAGGTGAGACAAAGATGATTCCCAATGCAATGCCGCCGTTCGATTTCGGCCTGGGTGAAACCGCCGACGCGCTGCGGGACCAGGTCCAGCGATTTGCCTCGACAGAGGTGGCGCCGATCGCCGCCGAGATCGACAAGACCGACCGGTTCCCACGCGAGCTGTGGCCCAAGATGGGCGACCTGGGTCTGCACGGCATCACCGTCGAGGAAGAGTTCGGCGGGTCGGGCCTAGGCTATCTCGAGCATGTCATCGCGGTCGAGGAGATCAGCCGCGCCTCGGCCGCGGTGGGGCTGAGCTACGGCGCCCACTCCAACCTCTGCATCAACCAGATCCGCCGCACCGGCACCGACGAGCAGAAGAAGCGCTTCCTGCCCAGGCTGATCTCCGGCGAGCATGTCGGCAGCCTCGCCATGAGCGAGTCGGGCGCCGGCTCCGACGTCGTGTCGATGAAGCTGCGCGCCGAGAAGAAGGGCGATCGCTACGTCCTGAACGGCACCAAGATGTGGATCACCAACAGCCCCGACGCGCAGCTGATCGTGGTCTACGCCAAGACGGATCCGGCGGCCGGCTCGCGCGGCATCACCACCTTCATCGTCGAGACCGACCGCAAGGGCTTCAAGGTCGCGCAGAAGCTCGACAAGATGGGCATGCGCGGCTCCTCGACCGGCGAACTCGTGTTCGAGGATTGCGAGATCCCCGAGGAGAACGTGCTGGGCGCGGTGGGCAAGGGCGTCAACGTGCTGATGAGCGGGCTCGACTACGAGCGCGCTGTGCTGGCGGCGGGGCCGATCGGCATCATGCAGGCGGCGATGGACATCGTCGTGCCCTATGTCCACGAACGCAAGCAGTTCGGCCAGGCGATCGGCGAGTTCCAGCTGGTGCAGGGCAAGCTCGCCGACATGTACACCACGATGAATGCCTGCAAGGCCTATGTGTACGCCGTCGCCAAGGCGTGCGACCGCGGCCAGACCACCCGCAAGGATTCGGCCGGCGCCATCCTCTATGCCGCGGAAAAGGCCACGATGGTCGCGCTCGACGCCATACAGCTGCTGGGCGGCAACGGCTACATCAACGACTATCCGACCGGCCGCCTGCTGCGCGACGCCAAGCTCTACGAGATCGGCGCTGGCACCAGCGAAATCCGCCGCATGCTGATCGGCCGCGAACTGTTCGCGGAGACCGCCTGACGAGCGGGAGTATTTGACCGGGCGGAGGCTTTTTCGTACACGGTGTGTATGGAAAAGCTCCGATGCCGCGATATCTGACCGAACAAGACATCGCCGATTTCCGGGCCGAGCTGTGCCGGGTCGCCACCGAGCGCTTCGCCCGCTTCGGCTATGAGGGCGTCACCATGCGGCAGCTTGCAGAGGCGCTGGGCTGCAGCCCCAAGACGCCCTATCGCTACTTCAAGGACAAGGCCGACATCCTGGCCACGGTGCGAGCCGAGGCCTTTGCCCGCTTCGCCGACACGCTCGAAGCCGCCGCGGCAGGCGCAGCCGACGGTCCGCTCGACAGTGCGCGGCGGGTGGGGGAGGCCTATCTGCGCTTCGCCGACGAGCATCCGCATGCCTATCGCATAATGTTCGAGATCGACCAGCCGATCGGCGACGAGCATCCCGACCTGCTGCGCGAGTCGAAGCGGGCGCGCACCTTCGTGACCCGCCAGGCCGAGGACATGGTGAAGGCCGGGTTGATCGATGCCGATCCGCTGATGTTCGGCTGGTCGATGTGGGCCGCCACGCACGGGCTGGTCATGCTCAAGCAGGCGGGCATGCTCGATCACGGGCCCGATATCCGAATGCTCGCCGGCTATCACGGCGCGCTGATGTTCAAGGGCGCCTTGGCGGCATCGAAGAAGACGGGGAAGAAGCAATGACGGCAGGTGTGAGGGCGGGCGAGCGGTTCCGAAGCTGGGCCGAGATCCAGGCCAATGCCGCGCGGGCAGCCGGCGGGCTGGAGGCGCTGGGCGTCGGCGAGAACGGCAGCGTCGCCCTGATGCTGCGCAACGACTTCGCGACCTTCGAAGTGAACATGGCCGCAAGTCAGATCGGCGCCTATGCCGTGCCGATCAACTGGCACTTCACGCCCGAGGAAGCGAACTACATCCTGCGCGACAGCGGCGCGAGCGTGCTGGTGGCGCACACCGACCTGCTGGCGCAGATCGCCGGCGGTGTACCCGACGGCGTGAAGGTCTTCGCCGTCCCGACGCCCGACGAGGTCGCCGCCGCCTTCGGGGTGCCTGCCGAGAAGCGTCGTGTGCCGGCGGGCGCCGAGGCCTGGGACGGTTTCGTGGCGGCCTCGGCGCCGCGCACCGAGCCGCCGCGTCCCTCGCGCGGCAGCATGATCTACACGTCCGGGACGACGGGACGGCCCAAGGGCGTGCGTCGCCAGCCGAGCACGCCCGAGCAGCAGGCGGCGGGCGCACAGGAAGCCGCCCTGTTCTGGGGCCTCAAGCCCGATCCCGCGATCGTGGTCCTGATGAACGGCCCGATGTACCACTCCGCGCCGGCGGCCTACGGCATGGCGAGCGCGCGTCTTGGCCTGCACATGGTGCTGCAGCCGCGCTTCGAGGCGGAGGACATGCTGCGGCTGATCGCGGCGCATGGGATCACCCACATGCACATCGTGCCGACCATGTTCGTGCGCCTGCTGCGCCTGCAGGCGGAGGTCCGCGCGCGCTACGACGTGTCGTCGCTCGGCTTCGTCAGCCACGGCGCCGCACCCTGCGCGCCCGCCGTGAAGCGCCAGATGATCGAGTGGTGGGGGCCGGTCATCAACGAATATTACGGCGCAACCGAGACCGGCGTCGTCGTCTGGCACGGGTCGGAAGAGGCGCTGCGCAAGCCCGGCACGGTCGGCCGGCTGGTGCCAGGCGGCGTCCTGCGCATCGTCGACGAAGAGGGGCGGGACGTGAAACAGGGCGAGGTCGGCGAGATCTACCTGCGGGGTCCCCATCTCTCGGAGTTCACCTACAACAACGACGACGCCAAGCGCCGCGAGGTTGCGCTCGGCGAACTCGTCACGGTGGGCGACGTGGGCTACGTCGACGCCGACGGCTTCCTGTTCCTGTGCGACCGCAAGCGCGACATGATCATCTCCGGCGGGGTCAACATCTACCCGGCGGAGATCGAGGGGGTGCTGATCCAGATGCCGGGCGTGCGCGACTGCGCCGTGTTCGGCATCCCCGACGAGGAGTTCGGCGAGCAGATCTGTGCCCATATCGAACCTGCCGCGGGCGCCACGATCGATGCGGCTTCTGTGCGGGCCTATCTCGGGGAGCATCTCGCGCGCTACAAGGTGCCCCGGGTGGTCGAACTCACCGCCGCACTTCCGCGTGAGGATTCGGGGAAGATCTTCAAACGCAAGCTGCGCGCGCCATATTGGGAGAAAGCGGGCCGCAGCATCTGAGGAGTTCCATGGCCGACGACGACGTCACCCTGTCCGGCGAAATCAAGGGCAAGCTGGTCGACAGCAAGCAGAAATGGGCCGAGGAAGGCCGCCTGCTGACGGGCATGACGGCTGCGCCGTCGGAACGCCTGCCGCCCGGTCAGCGCCAGGTCGAGACGTGGCCGGTCCTGGACCTGGGCATCAAGCCCGAGATTCCGACGCACGCCTGGCGCCTGTTCGTCGACGGTGAGGTCGAGGCCCCGGTGACGCTGAAGTGGGACGACTTCAAGGCCCTGCCGAAGACCGAGCTGACGACCGACATCCACTGCGTCACCGCCTGGTCGCGCTACGACAACAGGTGGGAAGGCGTGAGCGCCCGCGACCTGATCGCCCTGGTGAAGCCCGTGGCGTCGGCGCGGCACGTGATCTTCCACTCCTACGACACCTACAAGACCAACGTGCCGTTGACCGACTTCGCGGCGGAAGACGTCATGCTGGCCTGGAGCTGGAACGGCGAGCCCATCAGCCGCGAGCATGGCGGGCCGCTGCGTGTCGTGATCCCGAAGCTCTACTTCTGGAAGAGCGCCAAGTGGATCAAGCGCATCGAGTTCTCGGAGCTGGACAAGCCGGGCTTCTGGGAAGTGCGCGGCTACCACAATTACGGCGATCCGTGGCGGGAACAACGATATGACGAGGAGCTTTGAGCATGAGTGCGCACGATTTCTCCTTTACCGCGATCGACGGCAAACCGCTCGATCTCAGGAGCATGGCGGGCAGGCCGATCCTGCTGGTGAACGTCGCCTCCTATTGCGGGTTCACGCCGCAATACGCCGACCTTCAGGCCCTGCATGAGAACTACGGTCCGCGCGGCCTCGTGGTGCTGGGCGTGCCCTGCAACGATTTCGGCGCGCAGGAGCCTCGCGGCGAGGACGAGATCGCGAAGTTCTGCGAGTCGATGTACGATGTGTCCTTCCCGATGACCGCAAAGCAGAAGGTGATCGGTCCCGAGGCCCACGACCTCTATAAGTGGATCGCCGCGGAAGCGGGCGAGGGCGCCGCGCCCAGGTGGAACTTCCACAAATACCTGATCGGCAAGGACGGCAGCCTGCAGGGTGCCTGGCCGAGCCGTGTGCGGCCGGTCGCCAGCGAGATCACGTCCGCGATCGAAGCGGCGCTTTAAGGATTCCGTCGTCTCGACCGGAGCCGAGCGCAGCTCGGCGGAGCGGAGAGACCTTCTCACTACGATTCGTCGACATTTGGGGGAGACAAGGTCTCTTCCACTCCTCTCCGCGAGGCTCCGGTCGAGACGACGGTTTTTTTTCAGGCGTCCAATGCGCGACGGACGCCGTCGAAGACCTGGTGGAACATCTCGGTCGTGAGACGGCGGGTGTTCGTATTGTAGCGCGAGCAGTGATAGCTGTCGGCGAGCATCAATCCGGCCGGCAGGCTGTGAAGGCGGCCGTGGATGAACGGGTAGGCGCCCGCCGGCCGCACCGTTAGCGCCCGCAGGATCTGGTCGTGGGCGCCCTTGCCCAGCGCCACGAGGATACGCAGCTTCGGCATGACGGCGAGCTCGGACTGCAGGAACGGCCGGCAGGCGGCGAACTCGACCGGCAAAGGCTTGTTCTCGGGCGGCAGGCAGCGCACCGCATTGGCGATGCGGCAGTCGACGAGCTGCAGCCCGTCGTTCGGATCGGCGCGATAGGTGCCCTGCGCGAAGCCGAACTTCAGCAGGGTCGAGTAAAGGAGATCGCCGGCATAGTCGCCGGTGAAGGGGCGGCCGGTGCGATTGGCACCCTTCATGCCCGGCGCCAGCCCGACGATCAGGAGCCGGGCATCGATCTTGCCGAAAGACCGCACCGGCGCATTCTTCCAGTCCGGATGCTTGCCCCTCAGGTCGTGGCGGAAAGCCGCCAGCCTCGGACAGCGCGGGCAGTCGAGCGGCGGTTCTTCGAAGACTTGGGCGGACACTGACGCGGGCGGCCTCAGGCCGATCGCATCAGCGACTCGGAGGGCGCCTCGTCGCCGTCCGCCTCGCCCTCTCGCGGCGCCACGGCGGCCGGACGGGGCGCACGTTCGGACGGGTTGCGGGCGATCAAAGGTGCCAGTTCGGACAGTTCGATGAAGTCGTCGGCCTGGCGGCGCAGCTCGTCGGCAACCATCGGCGGGGCGGACTTGATGGTGCTGACGACCGAAACGCGGATCCCGCGGCGCTGCACGGCCTCGACCAGCCGGCGGAAGTCGCCATCGCCCGAGAACAGGATCACATGGTCGAGATGGTCAGCCATTTCGAGCACGTCGATGGCCAGCTCGATGTCCATGTTGCCCTTGACCTTGCGGCGGCCCATGGCGTCCGTGAATTCCTTGGCCGGCTTGGTGACCATCGTGTAGCCGTTGTAGTCCAGCCAATCGATCAGCGGCCGGATGGGCGAGTACTCCTGATCCTCGACCAGGGCGGTGTAGTAGTAAGCCCGGACCAGCCGGCCTTTTTCCCGGAACACTTTCAGGAGGCGGCGATAGTCGATGTCGAAGCCCAGCGAGCGGGCGGCCGAATAGAGATTTGCACCGTCGATGAACAACGCGACGCGCTCGTTCTCGTAAAAATTGCCCTTCATGGTGACCAAGCCCTGTTTTAATAAAATGCGCTGGCGAGCGAAAAATATGCAGCTGCGAAAGGCTGGTAACCCACACCTCTCCTGGAACATATTAAGAGTAGGTTGGTAACCTAAGGATCACAAGGGGTTGAGGGAGCTTGCTGGTGGACAACACAGGCGACCGACCGATTTTCGTGGGCGCCGGCGCTAATCTACCTCACCCCTCCTACGCCTCGCCCCGCGAGACGCTGCAAGCTGCCTTGCTCGAGCTGGACCGGCGGGGTGCCCGCGTCCTGCGTCATTCCCGCTGGTACAGGACGGCCCCGGTGCCGGTCTCGGACCAGCCCTGGTACGTGAACGTGGTGGCGGAGATCTCCACGTCGCTATCCGCGGACGACCTGCTCATGACCCTGCACGAGATCGAGGACCTTTTCGGCCGGGTTCGCAGCGTGCCCAACGCGCCCCGGCTGATCGATCTGGATTTGCTGGATTATCGTGGCGAAACAGCGGCTCGGGGTACCGGGAGAGCCATCCTGCCCCATCCCCGGATGGCCGGGCGGGCCTTCGTCCTGCGGCCTCTGGCTGATCTCGCGCCAGCTTGGCGCCACCCCTTGTCCGGCGCGGCGATCCACGACCTGCTGAAGGCGCTGCCGGCCGACCAGGTCGCCCAGCCGTTCCTCGCGGCCGGCTTGCCTTTTGGGCCGGGGCGGGTATAACCGCCGGCTTCCAGGAAATTCTGAGGTTCCCGCCCATGGCGCGTGTCACCGTCGAAGACTGCATCGTGCAGATTCCCAACCGTTTCGAACTGGTCATGTTCGCCTCGCAGCGCGCCCGCGACATCTCGGCCGGCGCCCAGATCACGCTCGACCGCGATCGCGACAAGAACCCGGTCGTGGCGCTGCGCGAGATCGCCGAGATGAAGCTCGACCAGGCGGTCCTGAAGGATGCGCTGATCTCGGGCATGCAGAAGCACGCCGACGTCGACAAGCCCGAGGAGGTCAACGAGATGGCCGAGCTCGAGCAGGAACTGGCCGCGGCACTGGCGCAGGGCGGTGCGGAAGCCGCTCAGCCCAAGGCGCTGCCGATGGCCGAGGAAGACGACGTCGCGGAGTAATCTGGCGGCGGCCTGAGCTCCAACAAGGTTCAGGCCGCTATTCGCGCAAACGTCGTGGAGTGAACGCAATCGTCCCCATATAGTGGGGCGACTGCCATGATTCGCCAATTCGAACTCGTCGAGCGCGTACAGTCCTACGATCCGGATGCGGACGAGGACATCCTGAACCGCGCCTATGTCTACGGCCTGAAGAAGCACGGCAACCAGCTCCGCGCCTCGGGCGACCCCTATTTCTCCCATCCAGTGGAGGTCGCGGGCCTGCTGGCCGAGATGCGTCTCGACACCGACTCGATCGTCACCGGGCTGCTGCACGATACGCTGGAGGACACCGACGCCACGCGAGACGAGATCGCCAGCCTGTTCGGCGAGGACATCGCGCGCCTGGTCGACGGCGTCACCAAGCTTTCGCGCCTGGAGATCCAGTCGGAGAGCACCAAGGAAGCCGAGAACCTGCGCAAGCTGGTGCTGGCGATGTCGTCGGACATCCGCGTGCTGCTGGTGAAGCTCGCCGACCGCCTGCACAACATGCGCACGCTGCATCACATCAAGGAGCCGGCGCGCCGCCGGCGCATCGCGCGCGAGACCATGGACCTCTACGCGCCGCTCGCCTCGCGCATCGGCATGGAGAATGTGAAGCGCGAGCTCGAGGAACTGGCCTTCGCCGAACTCAATCCCGATGGTCGGGCCTCGGTGCTGGCGCGCCAGGGCTATCTGCGCGAGCGCGGCGACAAGCTGGTTCCCCAGATCGAGGTCGAGCTGGTCCGCACGCTGAAGGAGGGCGGGCTCGAGGCCCAGGTTTCGGGCCGCGAGAAGACGCCTTATTCGATCTGGCGGAAGATGCAGACGAAGAACGTATCCTTCGAGCAGCTCTCCGACATCATGGCGTTCCGCATCATCGTCGCGGACGTCGGGCAGTGCTATCAGGCGCTCGGTCTGCTGCACGGCCGCTACCAGGTCCTGCCGCAGCGCTTCAAGGACTACATCTCGGTTCCCAAGCCCAACGGCTACCGCTCGCTGCACACCGGCGTGATCGGACCGCTCGGCCAGCGCATCGAGATCCAGATCCGCACCGAGGAGATGCAGGACCAGGCCGAGCGCGGCGTGGCCGCCCACTGGATCTACAAGCAGGGAGGGCCGTCGACCGACGCGCCGCAATATGCCTGGCTGCGCAGCCTTATGGACATCCTCGACAAGGCGCCCAATGCCGAGGAATTCCTCGAGCACACCAAGCTTGAGATGTTCCAGGACCAGGTCTTCTGCTTCACGCCCAAGGGCAAGCTGATCGCGTTGCCGCGCGGCGCGACGCCGATCGACTTCGCCTACGCGGTGCACAGCCAGGTGGGCGATACCTGCGTCGGCGCCAAGATCAACGGCCGCATGCTGCCGCTGCGCACGCAACTCTCGAACGGCGACCAGGTCGACATCATCACGTCGAAGGCGCAGACCCCGTCGCCGACCTGGGAGCGTTTCGTCGTCACCGGCAAGGCCAAGGCCGCGATCCGCCGCTTCATCCGTACACGCCAGCGCGAGCAGTACATCCAGCTCGGCAAATCGCTGCTCGAGAAGGCCTTCCATGAGGAAGGTTACGAGGTCACCGAAAAGGGCCTCGACGGCGTGCGCATCAACTTCAAGCAGGCCTCGACGGACGACCTCATCGCGACAGTCGGCGCCGGCCTCGTCGGTGCCCGTGAGGTCCTGACGGCGGTCTATCCGGGGCTGAAGCAGCCACGCAAGGGCGGTGCCGACATCGTGCCGATCTCGCGGGCCCGCTCGAAGTCCGGCAAGGCCGGCGAGGGCGGACGAGCGGGCAGCCTGGAGGGCGAGCGGATCCCCATTCGCGGGCTGATCCCAGGCATGGCGGTGCATTTCGCGCGCTGCTGCCATCCGCTGCCGGGTGATCGTATCGTCGGCATCATCACGACCGGCAAGGGCGTCACCATCCACACGATCGACTGTGCCACGCTTGAGAGTTTCTCCGAGGCGCCGGAGCGCTGGATCGACGTCGGCTGGGATTCGGTGAGCGAGGGGGGCGGCGGCGTCTACACGGGGCGGCTCAAGATCACCGTCGCCAACCAGCCCGGCAGTCTTTCGAGCCTTTCCACTGTGATCGCCCGCCACGAGGGCAACATCTCGAACCTGCGTATCGTGAACCGGTCGATGGATTTCTTCGACATGGTGATCGACGTCGAAGTTTCCGATGTGAAGCACCTGGCCGACATCACCGCGGCGCTGCGCGCCACTCCCGCCATCAACGCCGTCGAACGCGCCCGCAATTGACGGCTCCCCAGACCTCTCTCCGCGAAAGCTGCGTATGACTGCGCCCAATCATCTGCGTCTCGGCATCAATATCGATCACGTCGCCACCGTGCGGAATGCGCGCGGCGGGCATCTGCCCGATCCGCTGCGGGCGGCACGCCTGGCCGAGGCGGCCGGCGCCGACGGCATCACCGCGCATCTGCGCGAGGACCGGCGCCACATCGTCGACGCCGACATCGACGGTCTGATGCGGGACCTCAAGGTGCCGCTGAATTTCGAGATGGCGGCAACCGAGGAGATGGTCGCCATCGCCCTGCGCCATCGCCCGCATGCGGCGTGCATCGTGCCGGAAAAGCGCGAGGAACGGACGACCGAAGGCGGGCTCGACGCCGCCGGTCAGCACAATCACCTGAGGCCGATGATCGCGCGCCTGCGCGATGCCGGCATTCGCGTCTCTCTGTTCGTCGAAGCCGATCCCCGCCAGCTCGAGGCGGCCGTCGCGCTGGGGGCGCCGGTCGTGGAGTTGCACACTGGCCGTTACTGCGAGATCGAGGGTGAGGCCAAGCAGGTGGAATTGCAGCGCATCGCCGCGGCAGCGAAGCTGTGCGCGAGGCTCGGCCTCGAATGCCATGCCGGTCACGGGCTGAGCTACGCCGACGTGGCTCCAATCGCCGCCATTCCCGAGGTGCGCGAACTCAACATCGGCCATTTCCTGGTCGGCGAGGCGATCTTCGTCGGCCTGGAGCAGGCGATCCGGGAGATGCGCCGCATCATGGATGCGGCCCGCGCCGGGGGGGCGTCGGCGTGATCATCGGCCTCGGCAACGACCTCTGTGACATCCGGCGCATCGAGAAGTCGCTCGAACGGTTTGGTGAGCGGTTCATCCAGCGTGTTTTCACGGAGGTCGAGCAAAAGCGCTCGGAAGGCCGGGCCACCCGGGCGGCCAGCTACGCAAAGCGGTTCGCCGCCAAGGAGGCCTGTGCCAAGGCGCTGGGTACCGGCCTCCGGGCGGGCGTCTTCTGGCGTGACATGGGCGTGATCAATCAGAAGAGCGGCAGGCCCACACTGGCCTTGACCGGCGGGGCGCTGGCGCGGCTGCAAAAGATCACGCCGGCCGGCATGACGGCTCAGATCGATTTGAGCATCACGGACGAATACCCGCTGGCTCAAGCAGTCGTGATCATCTCGGCAGTGCCCAATCCATGAGCCACAGGACGGTTTGGATGGTTGCTGAGGCTCCCATGCCCCGTTCGGAGCGGGAGACAGGGGCGCCGGGCCCTGCTATAGGCGCGGCTTGTTTAATCTGGGACGGCGATGACGGACGTGGCTGAGCGTCGCAAGAGAGCACAAGAAAAGACCGGCGGTTGGGGCGAAACCGTCCGGACGGTGGTCTATGCCGTCCTGATCGCACTGGTCGTGCGGACGTTCGCCATCGAGCCGTTCAATATACCCAGCGGCTCGATGATCCCGACCTTGCTGGTCGGCGACTATCTGTTCGTGTCCAAGTATTCCTACGGATACAGCAAGCACTCCTTCCCTTTTTCGCTTGGCGTCTTTTCGGGCCGGATCTTCGGCGCGCCGCCGGAGCGCGGTGACGTCGCCGTGTTCAAGTATCCCGGCGACCAGGGGCAGGGCGTCAATCGCACGGACTACATCAAGCGCATCGTGGGCATGCCGGGTGATCGCATCCAGGTGACGAATGGCCTGCTTCATATAAACGGCGTGGCGGTCGACCGGTTGAAGGTCGGTGACCATGTGAAGGGCAACAACGGCCACTACCAGAAGGGCACGCTCTACAGCGAGACACTGCCCAACGGCCGCCGCTACACGGTACTGGAATACCGCGACGACGGCATGGCCGACAACACGCCGGAATTCCTCGTGCCGGCCGGCAGCTACTTCGTAATGGGCGACAATCGCGACGATTCTCTCGACAGTCGAACGCGGCTCATGCTGCGCGATTTCTCCGGCTCGACGCGCGACCGCGACCAGCTCGGCTGGTACGTGCCCTCGGAGAATCTCGTCGGCCGGGCGGAGTTCATCTTCTTCTCGCACGATCCGTCGGCGGCCGGCTGGCTGGAACCGTGGAAATGGCCCGAGGCGATACGCTGGAACCGCTTCTTCATGGCAATCAACTGATTTCGACGGACGTTGATCTCGCGGCGCTGTCGAAAGGGGTGGGTCATGTTTTCGCGCACGCCGAACTTGCTTCGGAAGCGCTGACCCATCGCAGCGCGCTCGACCGCCGGCCCGAGCTCAAGGCGGCCTTCCCGAACGGCAACGAGCGGCTGGAATTTCTGGGCGACCGCGTGTTGTCGCTCGCCATGGCCGACCTCCTGTTGCGCAGCTTTCCGCACGAGCGCGAGGGCGAGCTGGCGCGGCGGCACGCCGCGCTGGTGCGCGCCGAGACGCTGGTCGAGATCGCCACTGAAATCGGCCTCGGCAGCCATCTGCGCCTCGGCGACTCGGAACGGACCCCGGGCAGCAACGTTCGGCCCAACATCCTGGCCGATGCGCTCGAAGCACTCCTTGGCGCCATCTTCCTCGACGCCGGCCTCGAGGCCGCGGCGACCAGCGTGGCCCTGCTGTGGGGCGACCGCCTCAGCAGCCGGGTGGCGGTGCCGCGTGATCCGAAGACGGCGCTGCAGGAGTGGGCGCAGGCGCGCCGTCTGCCCCTGCCCGTGTATCTCGAGGTCGATCGCGAGGGCCCGCCGCACGCGCCGGTCTTCGTGGTCGATGCGGTCCTCAAGGGGCACGATCCCGCGCGCGGCCGGGGCGGCAGCAAGCGCGAGGCCGAACGGCTGGCCGCCATGACATTGCTGGAAAGGTTGAACGGGGCATGAGCACACCTGCAACGCGGGCCGGCTTCGTCGCCGTCGTCGGCGCGCCGAACGCCGGCAAATCGACCCTGGTGAACGGCCTGGTCGGCTCCAAGGTGAGCATCGTCTCGCCCAAGGTGCAGACCACGCGCATGCGCGTGATCGGGATCGCGATGACGGACCTTCCCGACAAGGGGGAGGGCCCCTCGCGGGCGCAGGTCGTGCTGGTCGACACGCCCGGCATCTTCCGCGTCGCCAAAAGACGCCTCGAACGCGCCATGGTCGCCGCCGCCTGGCAGGGCGCCGACGATGCCGATCTGGTGGCGCTGGTGGTCGATGCCGAGCGCGGTATCGGCCAGGAGACCAGGGCCATCGCCGAGCGGCTGAAGGATTCGAAGACGCCGCGCTTCCTGGTCCTGAACAAGATCGACCTGGTGGCGCGCGAGACGTTGCTCGCGCTCACCGCCGAACTCAACGCCATTGTGCCGTTCGAGCGCACCTTCATGGTGAGCGCGCTCAAGGCGGATGGCATCGGTGACCTGCTGACGGCCTTCGCGCAGGCCGTGCCGCCGGGGCCGTTCCTCTACCCCGAGGATCAGGCCGCCGACCTGCCGCTGCGTCTGCTGGCGGCGGAGGTGACGCGCGAGCAGGTGTTCCTGCAGCTTCACCAGGAGCTGCCTTACGAGGCGGCGGTGGAGACCGAGAAATGGGAGGATCGGCCCGACGGCAGCGTCCGCGTCGAGCAGATCATCTATGTCCAGCGCGAGGGCCAGCGCGCGATCTTCCTGGGCAAGGGAGGCGCCCGCATCAAGCAGATCGGGGCGCGCGCGCGACATGAGCTTTCGCAGATGCTGGAGCGCCCGGTGCATCTCTTCCTGCACGTGAAGGTGAGCGAACGCTGGGCTGAAGACCCGTCGCACTACCGCACGATCGGGCTGGACTATCAGTCTTAAGACGGTGCGAGATCTAGTGAATGGATCGCGGTGCCCGACGCATCGCGGTGACTGACCGTCATCACGCCTGAGGTGCCGTCGATCCTGACATGCCCGAAGTGGCAGGAGCCTTCGAGCGGTGAGAGATCGAAGCGGCCGGGCGGCGGCACCTTCTGGAACACGACCTGCGGGCCGAACGTGCCGTCGAGCGCGTTGGGGCCGAAGCCGCCGGCGCAGAGCGGGCCGGATACGAATTCGTAGAACGGCGTGAAATCCCGGAAGGCGGCGCGTCCGGGATCGTAGCGGTGGGTGGCAGGATAATGCACGTCGGCCGTGATCCAGTGCACGTTGCGGATGTCCTCCTGCCGGATGAAGGACAGCAGGTCGGCGATCTCCAGTTCGCGGCCCAGCGGCGGGCCATCGTCGGCATTCGCCACGGCTTCGAAGCCCGACTTGCGGCGCCAGTCGTCATAGACGACGAGGCCGAGCGGCATGTCGGCCGCGATGATCTTCCACGTGGCCGACGAAGCCTTGAGCGCCTGCTTCAGCCAGATGATCTGTTCGATGCCGAGAAAGGCCGTGTTCGAGCCCGCCTTTTCCTGCCGGTTCGCGCCGTTGGGCGCGCGAAAGCTCCTCATGTCGAGTCGGAAGAGATCGAGACGCCGCCCGAACGAGAACCTGCGATACAGACGCATGGGCCCGTCGAGTCCGTCGGCCAAGGGCATGAACTCCCGAAAAGCCCGCTCGGCGCGCCGGGCCAGCACGCCGACGTTCTTCTCGCCATAGCGCGGATCGGCGTCGAGGCGTCTTTCCCAGTACCAGTTGTCGAGGACGTCGTGATCGTCCCACAGGGCGATCGTCGGGACCTCGGCGTTGAAGCGGCGGAGATTGGCGTCGAGGAAATTGTAGAGGTGGTTGCCGCGGAACTCGGCGAGCGTCTGGGCGACCCGGGACTTTGCCTCCGTCGTGACGTTCTTCCAGATGCGCCCGTCCGGCAGCGTTTTCTCCGAGGCAAGTGGATCGTCGGCATAAATCGTGTCGCCGCAATGGACGAAGAAGTCCGGCGCCAGGGACCGCATCGCCTCGTAGATCGTCATGCCGCCGATCTCGGGGTTGATGCCCCAGCCCTGGCCGACCGTATCGGCTGACCATACGAAGCTTACATCCGCTTCGGCAGGCGGCGGCGTGCGGAAGCGTCCCTGCACCCAGTCGCTCGTCGCATTCGCGTCGGAGAGATCGGCATAGGCGATGCGATAGAAGATGGTCTGTCCCGGCGGCAGCCCGTCGAGACGCAGGCGCGAGGTGAAGCCGGTCGCCTCGAGTGCGAGCGGCCCTTCAACGCGCCGCGCATCGGTGAAGCTCTCCGTCGTCGCATATTCGGCGATCATGCGTGCCGGCCGGTCCGCACGGCTCCAGAGGGTCGCGCCGTCGCTCCCGACATCGCCCGACTGGACGCCCTGCATCAGGCGCGGCCGCGCGGCGGCGGCGGTCTGGGCGAAGACATGGAAGGGCAGGGTGGTGGCTGCGCCTGCCCCCAGCACCGCCCGCCGTCTCAGTTTCGACATGTCGCAACCTAGCGCGATTCCGCAGGACGCGGCATACACGGTTCCATGGATTGGACCGACGAAGGCATCGTGTTGACAGCGCGGTCTCACGGCGAGACGGGCCTCGTCGTCTCGTTGCTGACGCGCGAACACGGCCGCCACGCCGGCTTCGTGCCGGGCGGCGTCTCGCGACGCGCCCGTCCGATCTGGCAGTCCGGCAACCTGGTCGAGGTTGGCTGGCGGGGGCGCCTGCCCGAGCAGCTCGGCAACTATTCTGGCGAACTGCGGGAGCCGCATGCAGCACGCGCCATGGACGACGCCCGCGAGTTGGCGGGGCTCGCGGCGGCCTGTGCCGTCATCGACGCCGCCCTGCCGGAGCGCGAACCGCATCCCGCAATGTTCGATGGGTTCCGGGCGTTCCTGGGCTCGCTTGGACATCCTGGCTGGCCCACGATCTACGTCCGGCTCGAACTGGGGCTGCTGCAGGAGCTGGGATTCGGGCTGGATCTGGAGAACTGCGCGGCCACCGGATCGACCGAGGACCTGGCCTATGTCTCGCCGCGGACGGGTCGCGCGGTCTCGCGTGCGGCCGCCGGGCCCTACAAGGAGAAGCTGCTGCCCCTTCCGGGCTTTCTATCCACCGGCGGGCTGCCGTCGGACGAGGCCGAGCTGCGCCAGGGCCTCGATCTGACGGGCTTTTTCCTCGAACGGCACGTTTTTTGGCCGCACAACAAGCCCTTGCCTCCCGCACGGTCGAGATTTATGGAATCGCTCCAACGCTAAAATAATCACGGCCGCGGCTGGAACTGCGGTCCTTCCCCTCGTCACGCTGGTCCATGGCAAAGCGCAACAACGTCGTCCAACTGGCCGAAGTGAAGCCGGTGCAATTCGGAGACGCGCTCCGCGAGCGCTATCTGTCGTATGCGCTGTCGACCATCATGTCGCGGTCGCTGCCGGATGTGCGCGACGGGCTGAAGCCGGTGCATCGCCGGCTGATGTACGCCATGCGCCAGCTGCGGCTCGATCCGAACAGCGCCTTCAAGAAGAGCGCCCGCGTCGTCGGCGACGTGATCGGCCAGTACCACCCGCACGGCGACCAGTCGATCTACGACGCACTGGTGCGCCTCGCCCAGGAATTCGCCGCGCGCTACCCGCTGATCGAGGGGCAGGGCAACTTCGGCAACATCGACGGCGATAACCCCGCCGCCATGCGTTACACCGAAGCGCGCCTCACCGAAGTGGCCGAGGCGCTGCTGGGCGGCATCGACGAGAACGCCGTCGACTTCCGGCCCAACTACGACGGCTCGACCGAGGAGCCGATCGTCCTGCCGGGCGGCTTTCCGAACCTTCTGGCCAATGGGGCTGCCGGCATCGCCGTCGGCATGGCGACCTCGATCCCGCCGCACAATGTGGGCGAGCTCTGCGACGCGCTGCTGCATCTCATCAAGACACCCAACTCGCGCATCGAGACATTGGTCGATCTGGTCAAGGGGCCGGACTTCCCGACCGGCGGCATCCTGGTCGAGCCGCGCGAATCGATCGTCGAGGCCTACCGGACCGGCCGCGGCGCTTTCCGCCTGCGCGCCCGATGGGAAGTCGAGCAGCTGCCGCGCGGCCAGTACCGCATCGTCGTCACGCAGATCCCCTATCAGGTCCAGAAGGGAAAGCTGATCGAGCGGATCGCCGAGATCATCAACGCCAAGAAGCTGCCGATCCTCGAGGACGTACGCGACGAGTCGGCTGACGACGTCCGCATCGTGCTTGAACCGAAGACCGGCAACGTGCCGGCCGAGCTCCTGATGGAGCAGCTTTTCAAGCTCAGCGATCTCGAAACGCGCTTCCCGCTGAACCTCAATGTCCTCGACAAGGACAACACGCCGCGCGTCATGGACCTGCGCGAGGCGCTGCAGGCCTTCCTCGATCACCGGCGCGAGGTGCTGGTGCGCCGTTCGACCTTCCGGCTGGCCGCGATCGAACGGCGCCTGGAGATTCTCGAAGGCTACCTGATCGCCTATCTGAACCTCGACAAGCTGATCAAGATCATCCGCGAGGAGGACGAGCCCAAGCCCAAGATGATCAAGGCTTTCGGGCTCACCGACCTGCAGGCCGAGGCCATCCTGAACATGCGCCTGCGCGCCCTGCGCCGGCTCGAGGAGTTCGAGATCCGCGGGGAGCACAAAAAGCTCAGCGCCGAGCGCAAGGATCTCAAGGCCCTGCTCAAGGACGATGGCCTCCAGTGGAACGCTATCGCCGACGAGGTGCGTGAAACCAAGAAGAAGTTCGGCGGCAAGACCGAGCTCGGCCGCCGCCGCACCGAGCTGGCCGACGCGCCGGCCGAGATCGAGCATGCGATCGAGGATTTCGTCGAGCGCGAGCCGGTGACGGTGATCCTGTCCGAGAAGGGCTGGATCCGCGCCGCCAAGGGCCACCTCGACGACAAGGCCGCCGGCGAGCTCAAGTACAAGGAAGGTGATACGGCACGCTTCGCCATCCACGCCCAGTCGACCGACAAGATCCTGCTCTTCGGCACCAACGGCCGCTTCTACACCGTGGGCTGCGATCGGCTGCCGAGCGCGCGGGGCCACGGAGAGCCGATCCGGCTGATGATCGAACTGGGCAACGACCAGGACATCGTTCAACTCGAAGTCTTCAAGGGCGGCCGCAAGTTCCTCGTGGCGTCCGATGCCGGACGCGGCTTCGTCGTACCGGAAGACGAGGTGGTGGCGCAGACCAGGAACGGCAAGGGCGTCCTCGGCCTCGCCGACAAGGAGAGGGCGCAGGCCTTTGCCGTCGTGCCCGAAGGTGCAAATTCCGTCGCCGTGCTGAGCGAAGGCCGCAAGCTGCTGATCTTCCCGCTCGATGAAGTGCCGGAGATGGGCCGCGGACGCGGCGTGCTGCTGCAGAAGTCGAAGGGCGACCGGCTGTCGGATGCACAGGCTTTCGTCCTTTCTGATGGGTTGCCTTGGGGTAACCGAACCATTCCTGCGGCGGAGCTGAAGTTCTGGCGGGGCGAGCGTGCGCAGGCCGGGCGCATGCCGGAGAAGGGCTGGCCGCGAGCCAAACGCTTCAAGGATTGAGCATGGACCTGACGCTGATCTGGAAGGCGCTGCTGATCGGCGTTGTCGAAGGTCTCACCGAGTTCCTGCCCGTCTCGTCGACCGGGCACATCATTCTCGCCCAGGAACTGCTCGACTTCCAAGGGCCGCCGGGCAAGGTGTTCGAGATCGTCATCCAGCTCGGCGCGATCCTTGCCGTCTGCCTGCTCTATCGCGCGAAGATCTGGACGACGGCGATGGGTGTCCTGGAGCGGGACAAGCAGGCCACACGATTTGCAGTGGCCATTCTGGTGGCTTTCCTGCCGGCCGTCATCGTGGGCGTCGCGGCTCATAAGTACATCAAGTCGGTGTTGTTCAGTCCGTGGGTGGTCGCCATCGCCCTGATCGTGGGAGGCATCGCCATCCTGCTGATCGAGCGTTTCGCGCAGAGGCCTCGCATCAAGACCCTCGACGAAATCGACCTCAAGACCGCGCTCTACATCGGTCTCTGCCAGTGCGTGGCGATGATCCCCGGCGTATCGCGCTCGGGCGCCACCATCATGGGTGCGCGGATTTTCCGCGTCGACCGTGCAACGGCAGCCGAGTTCTCGTTCTTTCTCGCGATGCCCACCATGCTTGGGGCGACCGTCTACGACCTCTACAAGAACTGGTCGGCGCTGAGCTGGGAGCATGGCGGTGTGATCGCGGTGGGCTTCGTCGCCGCCTTCGTTTCGGCGATGCTGGTGGTCCGCGCATTCGTACGATTCATCAGCCGCCACGGCTTCACCGTTTTTGCCTGGTATCGGATTGCAGTGGGCGCATTGGCGCTCACCTTATTGCTCATGCGTTGAGCCTTTCATCCGGTGCAGCGCGCATGTCATAAGCCGCGCAAATCAGGTGGCATGCGCGTCGTCCTGAAACACGAGTAGGAGTACAGGTTTCATGCAACGTCGCAAATTCATTCGCACGGCCGGCATCGGGACCGCCGCCGCCGCCGCCACCGGCACCTTGGCCGCGCCGGCCATCGCGCAGTCCGCGCCGGAGCTGAAGTGGCGCATGGCGTCGAGCTTCCCGAAGTCGCTCGACACGATTTTCGGTTCGGGCGAGCTCTTCACGAAGTACGTCTCCGACGCAACCGACGGCAAATTCCAGATTCGCCTGTTCGCCGGCGGAGAAATCGTTCCCGGCCTGCAGGTCGCCGACGCCGTCCAGAACGGCACGGTCGAGATGGGCCACACGGCTTCGTACTACTATGTCGGCAAGGACCTGACCTTCGCGCTCGATTGCGCCGTGCCGTTCGGCCTGAACGCGCGGCAGCAGGATGCCTGGTGGAACTGGGGCAACGGCCGCCAGCTGATGAACGAGTTCTTCAAGGACTACAACATCCACTCGATCCCCTGCGGCAACACCGGCGCCCAGATGGGCGGCTGGTTCCGCAAAGAGATCAAGACCGTCGACGACCTCAAGGGTTTGAAGTTTCGCGTCAGCGGCTTTGCCGGCGAGGTTCTCACCAAGCTCGGCGTGGTGCCGCAGCAGATCGCCGGCGGCGACATCTACCCGGCACTCGAGAAGGGCACGATCGACGCGGCGGAGTGGGTCGGTCCCTATGACGACCAGAAGCTCGGGTTCAACAAGGTCGCTCCGTATTACTACTATCCCGGCTGGTGGGAAGCCGGCCCGCAGCTCTCGGCCTACGTGAACCTGGCCAAGTGGTCGGAGCTGCCGAAGTCGTACCAGGCCATTATCGAGGCGGCTGCCGCCAAGGCGCACACCTCGATGCTCTCCAGGTACGACGCCCAGAACCCGAAGGCGGTCCGCGAACTGGTCGGCGCCGGCACCAAGCTGCTGCCGTTCACGCCGCAGGTCCTTGAGGCCTGCTACAACGCGACCAACGACCTGTTCGCCCAGCTCAACGAGAAGAACCCGAAGTGGAAGAAGGTCTTCGAATCGTGGAAGCCCTTCCGCGCGGAAGAGGTCCTGTGGTTCCGCGTCGCCGAGAACACGATGGACAATTTCATGGCGCGCCAGTCGGCGGCCAACAAGCTCTAGGTTTCGGCGCCTGGGAACCCGGAAAACCCCGCTTCGGCGGGGTTTTCTTTGTCTGCCTGCTATCGGCACCTGCTTTTCATCGCCGTTGCGCCATGCGATAAGGCGGGACAAGAAGGCTTGGTTCGCGTGTCAGAAGGCGCGCGTTCAGTAAGGAAGAGACCTAGGGAGATAATCAGATGCAACGTCGCAAGTTCCTGCGCACGGCCGGTGTCGGCGGTGCGACGGTCGCCACCGCGGGCGTCCTGGCCGCCCCGGCGGTCGCCCAGTCGATGCCCGAGGTGAAGTGGCGCATGGCGTCCAGCTTCCCCAAGTCGCTCGACACGATCTACGGCGCCGGCGAGTTCTTCGCCAAGCGCGTCGCGGCGCTGACCGACAACAAGTTCCAGATCCGCGTCTTCGCTGCCGGTGAAATCGTCCCGGGCCTGCAGGTCGTCGACGCCGTCCAGAACGAGACCGTCGAGTGCGGCCATACCGCGTCCTACTATTATGTCGGCAAGGATCCGACCTTCGCCTTCGACACGGCGCTGCCGTTCGGCCTCAATACGCGCCAGCACAACGCCTGGGTCTATTTCGGCGGCGGCCTCGAGCTGATGCGGGAGTTCTACAAGGAGTACAAGCTGGTCTCCTTCCTGATGAGCCATACCGGCGCCCAGATGGGCGGATGGTGGCGCAAGGAGATCAAGACGCCCGAGGACATGAAGGGCGTGAAGATGCGCATCGGCGGCTTTGCCGGCCAGGTGATGGCGAAGCTCGGCGTGGTGCCGCAGCAGATTGCCGGCGGCGACATCTACCCGGCGCTGGAGAAGGGTACGATCGATGCGGCCGAATGGGTCGGTCCGTACGACGACCAGAAGCTCGGCTTCAACAAGGTCGCACCCTATTACTACTATCCCGGCTGGTGGGAAGGCTGCGCGGCCCTGTCACTCTATTGCGGCGAGAAGGCATTCGAGTCCCTGCCGCCAATGTACAAGGAAGCGATCGCCGCGGCGTCGGGCGACACGGTCAGCTGGTCGGTCGCCAAGTACGATGCGCAGAACCCGCGTGCGCTGCGTGAGCTGGTCGCCGCCGGAACGAAGTTCCTGCCGTTCCCGCAGTCGGTGATGGAGGCGTGTTTCGGAGCCGCGAACGAACTCTATGCCGAGACCATCGCCAAGAACCCGAAGTTCAAGAAGGTCTACGATTCCTGGAAGCCCTTCCGGAACGAGGAGGTTCTCTGGTTCCGTGTTGCCGAGAATACGTTCGACAACTTCATGGCGCGCCAGTCGGCAGCCAACAAACTCTGAGACCTCCGGCCCGGCCGGTCGAAAGCCCCGCTTCGGCGGGGCTTTCTGTTGTCGGGAGGAACCAATTCACGCCGAAACATTGCATATATTTAAGGATTTTCCGGCAGCCGGGCGCTTTTCAAAGTCAATTTCGCATGCCAGTGTTGCGGTGTTGAAGGGGGCCATGAAGGCAACCACGGGAGGAAAGAGAACCATGCAACGTAGGAAATTCATCAGGACCGCGGGTGTTGGCGCTGCGGGGGTTGCGGCGGCGACCACGATTGCCGCGCCGGCCATTGCCCAGAGCATGCCGGAAGTGAAGTGGCGCCTGACTTCCAGCTTCCCCAAGTCGCTCGACACGCTCTACGGCGGCTCCGAACTGTTCGCCAAGATCATCGGCGAGATGTCGGACGGCAAGTTCCAGATCCGACCCTTCGCCGCGGGCGAAATCGTTCCCGGCCTGCAGGTTGCCGATGCGGTGCAGAACGGAACAGTCGAGGCCGGCCAGACCGCCGCCTACTACTATTTCGGCAAGCATCCGAACTTCGTGTTCGAGACGGGGCTGCCGTTCTCGATGAACCAGCGCCAGTACTGTGCGTGGCTGGAGTTCGGTGGCGGCCACGAGTTGGTCAACGAGTTCTACAAGGAGTACAACTTCCGCTCCTTCACCTTCGGCGGCACGGGCTGCCAGATGGGCGGCTGGTTCCGCAAGGAAATCAAGTCGATGGACGACATGAAGGGCCTGAAGTTCCGCGTCGGCGGCTTTGCCGGCCTGATCCTCACGCGCCTCGGCGTGGTGCCGCAGCAGATCGCCGGCGGCGACATCTATCCGGCGCTCGAGAAGGGCACGATCGACGCCTGCGAATGGGTCGGCCCCTACGACGACGAGAAGCTCGGCTTCAACAAGGTTGCCAAGTACTACTACTATCCCGGCTGGTGGGAAGGCGCGTCGGTCGGCTCGCTCTACATCAACAACGATGCGTGGGCGAAACTGCCGAAGCCCTACCAGGCCATGGTCGAGACCGCTGCAGGTCGCGTCACGTCCTGGATGGTGCCCAAGTACGATGCCGGCAATCCGCCCGCGCTGCGTCGTCTGGTGGCGGCCGGTACGGAACTGCGGCCCTTCCCGCGTGCCGTGCTCGAGCCGTGCTTCCTCGAGGCGTACAAGTACTACGATGAACTCGCGGCGAAGGATCCGAAGTTCAAGAAGATCTACGACAACTTGAAGTCCTTCCGCGCCGACGAGAATCTGTGGTTCCGCGTGGCCGAGAACACCTTCGACAACTTCAACTTCGCGATGTCGGCACAAGGCCGCTGAGCGAAGCGCCTCAAGAGAAAAGCCCCGCCGGTTGGCGGGGCTTTTTTTGTGCCTTCGATCTACTTGAAGACGGGTGGAGGCGAGTCCTCGGTAGGCGGCGCCTCGAGTTCGATCTTGATCGTGGTGGGATCGATACCGTGCGGCTTGTCGAGGAAGTAGGTCACCGATTGGGGTACTGCGATCACGATCGCCACCATGAAGAGCTGCAGGATCACCCAGGGAATTGAGCCCCAGTAGATGTCCGAACTTTTCACTTCCTTCGGCGCCACGCTGCGCAGGTAGAACAGCGCGAAGCCGAAGGGCGGGTGCATGAACGAGGTCTGCATGTTCACGCAGAGCATGACGCCGAACCAGATGAGGGCGGCATCGGCTCCCACGACCGGCGCCAGGAGCTTCTGCGCGACCGGCGCCAGCATCGGAATGATGATGAAGGCGATCTCGAAGAAGTCGAGGAAGAAGGCCAGGAAGAAGACGAACAGGTTCACGACGATGAGGAAGCCCCAGACGCCGCCCGGGAGGCCGGTCAGAAGCTTCTCGACCCAGTGACCGCCGTCGACGCCGGCAAAGGCGATCGAGAAGCAGGTGGCGCCGACCAGGATGAAGGCGACCATGGCCGTGATGCGCATCGTCGCCTGGAGGGCCTGCACGATCAGGTCCCTCAGCTCCTGGTGCTGCCAGGCCCGCCAGCACAGCCAGATGACCGCGGCGAACATGACCGTGAAGGCGACCTTGAAGGCGAACGACTTGAAGGCAACGATCCCGATCAGGGCGCCGATGATGGCGGCGGCGCAGCCGGCGAGGAACATGATGCGGTCGAACTTGGTCAGTGGTGTGTTTCGCACCACCGCCAGGACGATCGCGCCGATCGTGCCCATGGCGCCCGCCTCGGTCGGGGTTGCCAGGCCCATCATGATGGTGCCCAGCACGAGGAAGATGAGCACGGCGGCGGGGATGATGCCCCAGGCGCACTTGACCAGGAGCGCCTTGCCGAACAGCGTCCGCGGCACCGGCGGCAGGGCCGCAGGCTTCACGAGCGTCAGGTAGAAGGTGTAGGCGGCAAACAGGGCGATCTGCAGCAGGGACGGGCCCCAGGCGCCGAGATACATGTCACCCACGGACTTGCCGAGCTGGTCCGCCAGGACGATGAGAACGAGCGAGGGCGGCACGAGCTGCGTGATCGTACCCGACGCGGCCAGCACGCCGGTCGCGTAACGCATGTCGTACTTGTATCGCATCATCACCGGCAGGGTGATCATGGCCATTGCGATGACCTGGGCGGCCACGGTGCCGGTGATGGCGCCGAGGATGAAGCCCACGATGATCGTCGAATAGCCCAGTCCACCCCTGATGGGACCGAACAGCTGGCCCATCGATTCGAGCATGTCCTCCGCCAGTCCGCACTTCTCCAGGATGGCGCCCATGAAGGTGAAGAACGGGATGGCGAGCAGCAGCTCGTTCGACAGGATGCTGCCGAACACGCGGCCAGGGATGGCCTGCATGAAGGCCATCGTGAAATAGCCCATCTCGATCGACAGGAACCCGAAGAAGAAGCCGACCGCGCAGAGCGAGAAGGCGACCGGGTAGCCGATGATCATGAAGACGACGAGGCCGCCGAACATCAGCGGCGGCATGTACTCCAGAGGAATCATTGCGTGGGCCTCTCGTAGTGAGCTTCGAGGCTATCCACGGCATATCCGTTGAGGAAGGCCACACGCTTGATGAGTTCGGAAAGGCCCTGCAGCGCGACCAGCGCGAAGCCCACGGGAAGCACCAGCTTGATCGGCCAGCGCAGCAGGCCGCCCGCATTCGAGGAGTGCTCGTAGACGTTGAACGACTGCATGAAGAACGGCCAGCTCAGCCAGGCCAGGATGGTGCAGGTCGGCAGGAGGAAGACCAGCGTGCCCAGGATGTCGATCCAAAGCTGCCCGCGGCGGCTCATGTTCATGTACAGGATGTCGACCCGGACATGCTCGTTGCGCTTCATCGTGTAGGCTGCGCCGAACATCACGATGACGGCGAACATGTACCACTGGATCTCGAGCCAGGCGTTCGAGCTGGTGTCGTAGGCGTAGCGCACCATGGCGTTGCCGGCGCTGACCACGCAGGCCAGCAGGACAAGCCAGTTACAGACACCACCAATCTTCTCGTTTAGCGCGTCGATAAGCGCGCTGAATGCCAGCAATGAGCGCATCCCGTCTCCCTTGATTGCGAGTTCTTCTTTGACCGCTCATCCGCGCTCGCTGACGGACCGGCTTTATTAGCTTGGTCCGCTGAGCGATGCCAGAGCTTGCAGGGGACTGAATTGCAGACGAGGTGCGTCAAGGCGCTCCAACGTCTGGAAAGTGCCTATCTCGCAGGCAACTCCGTCCATCCATCGGGACCGAAGAATTCCAGCGGACGAAACGAGCGCTTGTAGGCCATCTTGTTCGAATCGGCGATCCAGTAGCCGAGATAGACATAGGGCAAGCCCCGCCTGGCGGCGGCATTGGCCAGCCACAGGATCATGTGTGTGCCGAGGCCGCGTCGCGGATCCTGAGGGTCGAAGAAGCTGTAGACGGCCGACACGCCGTTCGACAGCCAGTCCACGAGGCACGCCCCCACCAGACGGCCATCGGCCGAATCGTCCCGGAACTCGATGATCGCCGTATCGACCGGGCTTTCCTCGACCATGGCGCGATAGTCGTCGAAGTCCATGTCGGCCATGTCGCCATCGCGATGGCGCGTCAGGACGTAGCGCGAGAACAGTGAGAACTGCTCGCCGGTCGCCAGGGCCTGCGTTTCGATCGCCTGGACATGTTCGTTGCGGCGCTGGATGCGACGCTGCGCCCGGCTGGGCTCGAAGTCCCGCACCCGGATACGCACCGGCACGCAGGCTTTGCAACCGTCGCACAGCGGCTTGTAGACGAAGTGGTGCGAGCGTCGGAAGCCGGCGTCTGTCAGGGTGTCGTGCTGCGAAATCGCGTCGGGTCCGCTCAGCTCCGTGACGAGCTTGGTCTCCAGGCGATGCGGCAAGTATGGGCAACGCATCGCCGGCGTCGTGCGGAAAAACCTGAGGGACTGGATGTTCTGGCGGATGAACATGTGCTTGCGGTTACGAGTGTACGCCACGGGCGTGCGAAGGAAAGCGCCAGTTCTTCCGCCAAAGGTCGATGACAGCCCTAGGTCAGGGCCCCTGGCGGCCCCGGGCGAGCCGGCGAAACGGCACCAAGGCCAATCGTATCAGCCTCGGCAACAGCCATATAAGGACGACCACGAACAATGCCAGCAGGCACAGAAAAGTGATCGGGTGGGCGATCGCCAGCGCCAGGCCCCCGAACACCGTGACGTCTTCGCCGAGGGAGGCAAGGACGTTGCTGAACGGTTCCGGCGAGCTGTTGATGAGCGCACGCGAGCCGGTCTTGGCGATGAGGGTTCCGGCCGCGAGCGTTCCGCCCAGCAGGCCGGCGATGATCGAGATCTCGGGACTGAGCCCTCCGGCGGCGCCATACGCCAGCAGCACGCCGGCAGGAATGCGCACGAAGGTCTGGAGCACGTCGTTGATGCTGTCGATGTAGGGGATCTTGTCGGCCAGGAAATTGAGCGCGAACAGGATCGCCGCCACGCCCAGCACCCAGGGCGATCCGAGGACCTGCAGGTCTTGGGACAGGGTGACCAGGCCAAGGCGTTGTGCGAGGCCGAGGACCAGCACGGCGGCATAAGCGTTCAATCCGCTGGCCCAGCCGGCCGCCAGGGCAACGGCGATGGCGGTGAGGGTTTCGGCGCTCATGCGGGAGAGGCTAGAGGGCGCGCCGCGCCTTGAAGGCGGTGGCGAGCGTCCCATCGTCGAGCCAGTCGAGTTCGCCGCCCACCGGCACGCCGTGCGCCAGCCGGGTCAGCGGCACGTCGTGCTCGGCCAGCCGCTCGGCGAGGTAATGCGCCGTGGTCTGTCCGTCGACGGTCGCATTGGTCGCCATGATCACCTCGCGGATGCCGCCTGCGGCGACCCGCGTCACCAGGCTGCCGATGTTGAGTTCCTCGGGGCCGATCCCGTCGAGCGCCGACAGCGAGCCGCCCAGCACATGATAGCGGCCGGAGAAGATGCGGCCGCGCTCCATCGCCCACAGGTCGCCGACATCCTCGACGACGCAGATCAGGCCGGCATCGCGGCGGGGATCGGCACAGATCGAGCAGGGGTCGATCGTGTCGAGGTTGCCGCAGATACTGCAGGTCCGGATGGCTCGCGCCGCGTCGGCCAGTGCGGCGCCCAGCGGCTGCATCAGCGTCTCGCGCTTCTTCAGGAGATGCAGCGCCACGCGCCGCGCCGAGCGCGGCCCCAGCCCCGGCAGGCGGCCGAGGAGGTGGATCAGCCGCTCGATCTCCGGGCCGTTCATCGGCGGTACGTCCCTAGAGCTTGAAGCCCGGCGGCAGCGGCAGTCCGCCGGTGATGTCGCGCATCTGCTCCTGCACGGTCTGCTCGACCTTGGCGCGGGCGTCGTTGGCGGCCGCCACGATCAGGTCCTCGACCACGCCCTTGTCCTCGGGCTTGAAGAGCGAGGCGTCGATCTCGATCCTGCGGGTCTCGTTCTTGCCATTGACCGTGACCTTCACCAGGCCGGCGCCCGACGAGCCCACGATTTCCAGGCGCTCGAGCGCCGCCTGCAGCTCCTGCATCTTCTGCTGCATCTGCTGGGCCTGCTGCATCAGGCCGCCAAGGTCCTTGAGCTTGTCGAACATCAGTACTCGCTTTCCGGGATATCGTCGTCGGCCGGGTATTCCTCGGCGGGGGGCGGCTCTTCGGCGGAGAAATCGCCGAGGCCGGAGACCAGGGAGGTCTGCTCGCCCTTGCGCCGCACCGTGTCCAGCTTGGCACCGGGGAATGTCTTCAATATGGCCAGCACCAGCTCGTTGTTCTCGGCGGAGCTGCGCAGGTCGTCAGCCTTGGTGGCCTTCTGCTGGATGAGCGTCGGCCTGCCTTCGGCGCTGGAAACCGAGGCGATCCAGCGGCGGCCGGTCCATTGGCTCAGGAGTTCGCTGAGGCGTGGCGCCAGATCGGCCGGTGCCTTGGGCTCCGGCCGGAATTCGATCAGGCCCGGCTCGCAACGCACCTCGTGCACATGATGCATCAGGCTGTGGACCAGCCGGGCCTCGCGGCGCGTCTCGAACAGCGCCACGACCTCGGTGAAGTTACGCGGCGCCGGCATCGCTGGCGCCGCCTGGGCGGCAACGGCCGTGGCCGGCTGGGTCGCCAGGCGCGCTACTGCGCCGCCACCACCGTTGCCTCGTGGCGCTGGCGGAGCGGATGGGCCAGCGGCCGGGACGCCGCCGCCATTTTGCAGCGACTTGATGGCGTCGGCGGGCGAGGGGAGGTCGGCGACGTAGCAGAGTCGGATCAGCGCCATCTCGGCGGCGCGCAGCGGCGAGGGAGCCGCGAGCGTTTCCTGCAGCCCCTTGAGCAGCAGCGTCCAGGCCCGCGTGAGCGAGGCCATGGAGAGCTTTCCGGCCATGGCCAGTCCCTGGGCGCGCTCGGTGTCGGCTGTAGAGGCCGCGGCCTCGGGCGCGACCTTGAGGCGCGTCACCCAATGCGTGAGTTCCAGCAGGTCCTGCAGCACGACCACGGGATCGGCGCCGGAATCATGCATTTCGCCCAGCGCCGCGACCATGGCCGGCGCGTCGCCGCGCATCACCTTCTCGAAGAGTTCGAGGACGCGGCTGCGGTCGGCCAGACCCAGCATGTCGCGGACCTGCGCGGCATCGACCACGCCGCCACCATGGGCGATCGCCTGGTCGAGCATGGAGAGACCGTCGCGCACCGATCCATCGGCGGCGCGTGCCAACAGGACCAGCGCCTCGGGCGAAATCTCGACCTTTTCGGCCTGTGCGATCTTGCCGAAATGCTCGACCAGCGTCTCCTGCGGCACGCGCTTCAGGTCGAAGCGCTGGCAGCGCGACAGGACCGTCACCGGTACCTTGCGGATCTCGGTGGTGGCGAACAGGAACTTGACGTGCGGCGGCGGCTCTTCGAGCGTCTTCAGCAAGGCGTTGAAGGCCTTCTCCGACAGCATGTGCACTTCGTCGATGATGTAGACCTTGTAGCGCGCCGAGACGGGGCGATAGCGCACGCCCTCGATCAGCTCGCGTACGTCGTCGATGCCGGTGCGGGAGGCCGCGTCCATCTCGATCACGTCGACATGGCGGTCCTCGGTGATGGCCTTGCAATTGTCGCAGACGCCGCAGGGATCGACCGTGGGGCCGCCGGTGCCGTCCGGGCCGATGCAGTTCAGCGCGCGGGCGATGATGCGGGCGGTCGTCGTCTTGCCGACGCCGCGCACGCCGGTGAGCATGAAGGCATGCGCGATGCGGCCGGTGGCGATGGCGTTGCGCAGGGTGCGCACCATCGCCTCCTGGCCGACCAGTGTCGTGAAATCGACGGGACGGTATTTGCGGGCGAGGACGCGATAGGGGGTTGCCGGATCTTCCGGGCCCTTGGTGGCCTGCGCCATGGCGATCACCCGCTATTCTGCGCCGTGGCCCCTTCAGGCCCGGCGGTCATCGCGCCCGGGCCGCCCGCCCTCCGCGTCGGCGCGCGCAGGGGAACGGGTGAGAGACCGGCATGACCCGAAGCGAATTCGTTACGGCTGCTTCCTTCCGGATCTGACCGGGTTGGCGACTGCTCCGCCCACACCGGCCCCTCAAGGCGCTTATATCAGGAGTCCGGGCGCCCGGCGCAAGGCCAGAGTGCAATCCGCGTGAGCACCCGTCGGACGGTTCCGCAAGGCATTGATATGAAATGATAAAAAAGAACCTCCCGTGCCTGCTCAAGACCGCTGGATCGGTGGGGCGCTCCATCATTCCATTACCGCTCCGCCTGCTTCAGGTCCTCATGAGTTCCGGCAACCAGGTAATAATTCCGGGGAAAATCATGCAAATGACCAACCCCAAGATCATGAGCGCGCAGAAAGGCATCGACGATCTGTAGATGTCCATCATCGTCACGCCCTTTGGTACGACCGCCTTCATGTAGAACAGGTTGAATCCGAACGGCGGTGTCAGGTACGCCAGCTCCATGTTGATCACGAAGAGGATTGCGAACCACAGGGGGTCGAAGCCGAGGGACGTCACGATCGGGAAGAAGATCGGCGCGGTCAGCAGGACGATGCCGGTCGGATCGAAGAACATCCCGAGCACGAACAGGATCAGCTGCATGGTGATGATCACCATCCAGGGATCGCCTACGCCCTTGATCAGTGTGCCGACCAGGGAGGAGGCGCCGGTGACGGCATAGAGCGCGGTAAACGCCGAGGCAGCGAACACGATCCAGATGACCATCGCACTCAAACGCAGCGTGATGAACAGCGCCGAGGTGAAGCTCTGCCAGGTGAATGTGCGCTTGATCATCGCACTGACGATCGCGCCGAGGGCGCCGATCGCCGAGGCCTCGCTCGGCGTTGCGATTCCGAAGAACATCGATCCCATCACCGCGAAAATCAGGCCGACGGGAAGAATCAATGCTCCCATCAGTTTGACTCGCTCGTTCAGCGGCAGCCGATCATCCGGCGGCACGCTTGGCCCCATGTGCTTCTGGAAGTAGCAGCGGACAAGGATATAGATCACGAACAACGAGCTGAGCAGCAGTCCCGGCAAAATGCCGGCAATGAACATCTCGCCAACCGAGACCCGCGAGGTCAGGGCGAGGATGATCATCAGAACGCTCGGCGGAATCAGGATGCCAAGCGAGCCGCCGGCCGAGATGCAGCCGATCGCGATGTCCTTCTTGTAGCCTCGCTTGAGCATGGAGGGGAGCGCGATCAGTCCCATCGACGTGGTCGCCGCCCCGCTGATGCCGACCATCGCCGCAAACATCGTGCAGATGAGAACCGTGCCGGCGGCGAGCCCGCCACGGAGCCCGCCCATCCAGTGGTACATCAATTCGTACATGTCCTCGGCTATGCCACATCGTTGCAGCATCGCCCCCATGAATATGAACATGGGCACGGCCACGAGCAGGAACATGTCCATGGCCATGTAGGTTCGGTTTGCCAGCACCGGCAGTGCGTGCGGCCCCCACAGCAAGATGATGAACAGCGTTGCGACGCCGCCGATGGCGAACACCAGCGGCAGCCCCAAGACCAGGAGAAAGATGAGACTGCCGAACAAGATCACTGTCAGCCATTCAGGGCCAAGGGCTAGCATGGACAAACTCCGGATGAGGTTTGGTCGCCGTCGCGCACCGATCGGATTCTTGTGAGTTCTGCGGTGAGTCGGGCGCTAGGGGACGTGCACGCGCACGGGAAACACTTCCTCGCCCTCGATGACAATGGCGACATCGCGGATCAGCTTGGCGAGCAATTGCATCAACAACAGGAAGCAGCCCACCGGCAGCGTCGTGCGCAACGGATAATAGATGGGCTTCCAGTGAGACATCGTCGTCTCGCCAATCGCCCATGAGTTGATCGTGAGCTGCAGCGATACCCAGAACAGGACGCCGATAAAGAGAAAGGAAAAGCCGCTGGTGAGGACATCGAGAATGGCGCGCCCCCGCGGCGAAAGCCGACCCCAGACGATGTCGACATTCACGTGAGCACCGGCCAGGAGGGTGTAGGCCCCACCCAGGGCGATGTAGCCCCCATAGCAGAACAACGATATCTCGAAGGCCCACTGCGAAGGTGAATTGAAGAAGTACCTCATCACGATCTCCCAGATCATGATGAGGAGCATCGGCACGATCAGGAACGCCACGATCCAGGCGAACCTGGCATTCAGCCAGTCCGTGAAGCGGAGATAGGCTTCGATTACTTTCACCCTGCACCCCCATCTCCGCCGGTCGTGCCGGCGATCGATTGCGTGAAAGACCACCGGGCCGGGCCGCCCTGGTGCGCAGCCCGTATCGCCCTGTGCTCGCGAGGCTTCGGACTCGCGGCCCCGAAGCGGCCACGAGGACCTGAATACCGGCTGATGCGGAGGCACCGCCCCGAGTACCTCCAGCACGATGCGCAACCGTCAAAGCATCGTGCCAGAGTGAACTCAGGCAGTCACCAGAACCTGATCAGCGCAGCCGCTCTGCGGACGTCTCAGGCCGGGAGACGTTTCGGCCCATAGTAGTCTTTGTACAGCTGCTTGGCCTGGCCGTAGATCTCGATCACCTTGTCGATGTTGGGATCCTTGCCCTTCAAACCGACGAACTTGCTCCAACACCAGTCGGCGGCCTTGGTCAATTCGTCATCCGGCATCATGATGGTCTGCATGCCGCCCTCGGCGAGCTTCTTGCGGCCACGCACGTCGGTCGGGATCGTCAGTGCCGAGATCTCGAGGTTCATCACGCGCGCCGCGGAGGTCATGACCTCCTGAAGATCCGGCGGCATCTCGTTGAAGGTCTTCAGGTTCATGATGACCTCGACGACGTCGTAGGGAACGACCGAGGGATTCAGGTAGTACTTGCAGACCTCGTACATCTTCATGCCGGCCCACGCGTCCGGCGAGCCGAACGCAGCCGCGTCCAGGATCTTCGTCTGGATCGCGGTGTAGACCTCGCCACCCGGCACCGTGACGATGGACGCGCCGTTGTGCACGAGCCAGTCGGCCCAGATGCCGAACGCGCGCACCTTCATGCCTTTGAAGTCGGCATATTTCGCAACCGGACGCGTCGACACCATCGCGCCCCACTCGTCCGAGCACATATAGGTGAGATGAGCGACGTTGTGCGGCTTGTAGGCTGCGGCCCAGAGCTCCTTGATCCCCATGAACTGGTAGATGTACTCGTAGAACTCGAGATTCGTGAAAGGGAAGAACGGCACGGCCCACAGATACTCGCCGACCGGCACGGTCCCGCGATGGTAGATCGGGGCCGTGACCGCGAGGTCCGCCACACCGGTACCGACGCCGCGGAAGGTCTCGCCGATGCCGAGCAGGACGTCGGCGTTGAAATTGGTGATCTCGATGCGACCACCCGACATCTTCTTCACGCGTTCGATGAATAGCTGTGCGGAACGGTCCTGCGACTCGATGCCGATGCCTGTCCAGTTGCTCTGGAGCTTCAGCTTCCAGGTCCGGTTCTGCGCGTGGGCGATCGCCGGCATGCCGAGCGCGGCGGCACCGCCCGCGACCACGGCTGCAGTCTTGAGATAGCTGCGCCGGTTCAGCGTGTTCTTCGAGCCAGCCGCCACATCGACAGACGCGGTGCTGGCCACGGACGAAGTACCACCTGCCTGTGTCGGCGCGGCGGGGTTCTTTACGGTCTTGTCAGGCATTAGAAGATCCTCCCATCGGTTGCTTCTTGCTAGGGCCTTTGCGGCCAACGCTTTATTGGCGGGAATCCCGATAGAATTCCCCGAGCGGTGCAAATACTCACGTCTTTCCAGTGTTCCCGCAAGGCAGAATCGCATGAAGACTGCGATCGCAAATTCCGGCACCGCGAACGGCCGAACTCTCGCAAGAATTCCGCTGGCGCCGCGACCTCGGCCATCGGGAAGGCGGTGTAGCGGCCGTGACGCTCGACCTTGGCCACGCGACCGGTTCGAGCAGGTCCTTCCAGCCGTCCGCCGAATGGACGTTGCCGGGCCAATGTCGGTGAACTGCCCTGCAGGCGATCGTCGGCGGTGGCCGCGATGTCGTGCAACAGCGCGAGGTTGGTGTCCGCGCGTCGGCCTCGGGATGGCGCCAGCCGCCGACCTGATGGCCGGGCGTCTGCACGAAGACGCCGAGGCGCATCCGGCAGTCCGATGGCTCCCTTAGGATGAGGTGAGGCTGGCTTGTCCTACGGCGCCGGGCGCTTCCACGGCAAAGTCCACGGTGACGCTGCCGGCCTTCTCGAAGACCAGGGTGATCGGCAGTTTGCTGCCAACCGCCAGCGGCGCGGCGAGGCCGCTCATCAGCAAATGATAGCCGCGTGGCTTGAGGATCTGCTGGTTGGCCGGCGGGATGACGAGGCCACCGTCCTGCTTGCGCATTTCGAGCACCGGGCCCTTGACCCGGATGGCATGGATTTCCAAGGAGCCTGCGACAGGGCAGCTGGCGGAAACGAGCCGATCTGTTTCGCCGTCGTTGACCACCGTCATGTAGCCGCCCGCGATATCCGGATGGGATGAAGACGACCGGGCCCAGGGCTTGACGATCTGGAGTGGGCCGAGGCTGGCGGCCGGAACTTCCTTTGGCTCAGAACGACGCAGCCACTTCAGCAAAATCCCTCCTCCACCGCGCCGTCAGTGCGCGAAATAGTGCATGCCGCCATCGACCGGGATGACCGCGCCCGTGATGTAGCGCGCCGCCGGAGAGGCCAGAAAGGCGACGAGATGTGCCACATCCTCCGGCTCGCCGAAATAGCCGATGGGGATGTTTCGCTCGATGAAGCTGCGGCGGGCTTCCTCGGTCGGGTGGAGCTTCTGCAGGATCTGCTCGCTGTTGATGCGCCCGGGCTGAATAGTGTTCACCGTGACGTCGTCGGCGGCGACGTCGCACGACAGTCCCTTTGCCCACAAATGAAGTGCGGCCTTGGCGGCGATGGCGGCGTTGAGGCCTCGCGGCTCCATGGATCCGCTGATGTTGACGATCCGACCCCATTTGCGGGCCCGCATCGCCGGCAGCAGCGCCTTGGTCAGCAGTCGCGCCGCCGTGAAGTTGAGCGCGAAGGCTTCCTCCCAGACATCCTCGCCAGCCTCCGGCCCGGTCGGCCGCGAGCCGCCGGCGCAGTTCACCAGGATGTCGATCGGGCCGAGCAGCCGGGTCGCGTCGGTCGCGATGCGCGCCAGAGCGGCCGCGTCGGTGACGTCGCCCGCGATCGCGGTCACGCCGTCGAGCCGCTCGATCTTCTCGGCCCGCCGTGCCGTTGCGACGACCCGCGCGCCCTGTTGCGAGAGGAGCCTGACGACCCCGGCGCCGATGCCGGAGCTTGCGCCGGACACGAGGCAGGTCCGATCCTTGAGCTGATAATCCATCGCGCCTTGATGGCGGAGAACGCGGGACCTGCCAAGGGAGGGCGAAGGACGCGAGCGGCTTCAGCCGCCGCGCACCTTTCGTGTCGCCTCGACGTCGACGACGCCCTTGGCCGAGATCACGACACCGTAGTCCCTGAGCGCGGTCTCCACCGAGATCACTTCATCGAGCACGTCGTCCGCCACGTCGGCCGGATCGCGCTCCAGCGGGTTGCCGTAGCCGCCGCCGGCCGGGCCGTAGCAGACGAAGCGGCCGTCCCTGGCGATGTTCATGTGCGGTACCTTCGAGGGCAGTGCGCGGTCGGCCTGGCCGGGCACCATTAGGTCGAGCTTGGCCGGCATGCCCTCGCTGCCGCCCAGGAATCCCCAGGGCCGGTAGCGATGGCCTTCGCCCTCGACCGAGGCGCCGCCGTCGCTCAGGAAGGCGAACTCGCGGACCGAGCCCAGGCCGCCCCGCCATTTGCCGGCGCCCGCCACGTCCTCGCGCAGTTCGTAGCGCAGCACGCGCAGCGGCAGATGGGTCTCGATGTCCTCGATCGGGTTGTTGCGCGTGTTGGCATAGAGCGTGTCGACGGCGTCCATGCCGTCCTTGCCCAGCCGCCCGCCATAGGAGCCTTCGAAGATCTCCATGTGCACCCAGTGCGTCTCGTCCTTGAGGCCGGAGAAGGCGATGACCTTGAGGTTGCCGATGCCGGCCGAGACGTTGCCCGGCATGGCCTGCGACAGCGCCTTCATCACTGTGTCGGCGAGCTGGTTGCCCGGGCAGAAGCGCGCAATGGTGGGCGCCGGGAAGGTCGGGTTGGCCAGGCAGCCCTTGGGCGCCACGATGGTGATTGGCCGTATGAGACCTGCATTCACCGGAATGTGGCCATGGATCTCGGTATCGAGCAGCACCGAGCGGATGGTGAGCCAGATCGCGATGTCGGCGGTGCCTTCGAGCGGCATGTTGATCGGCCGGTCGGGAACCTGCGGCGCTGTCCCTGTCAGGTCGACCACCAGGGAGTCGTCCTTCTTGGTGATGGTGACGACGAGCGGCAGTTCCTTCTTGGTCGGATCGTCGCTGTCGAGATAGCCGTCGATCGCCGTCTCGGCGCGATAGACGCCGTCGGGCAGTTTGGCAATCGCCTGCCGCATCAGCCGCTCGGCATGGTCCATCAGCGCGCCGCACGCCCGCTCGAACGTCTCCAGCCCGTAGCGTTCGACCAGTTCGACCATGCGCTCCGCGCCGATGCGGGCCGCGGCCACCTGGGCATCCATGTCGCCGACCACGAGATCGGAGGCGCGGATATTGTCGCGCACGATCTGCCATACGGCGTCGTTCTTCACGCCGCGGTCGTAGACCTTGATCGCCTTGAATTGCAGGCCTTCGGCATAGGCGTCGATCGCCTCGACGATGCCACAGGAGCCGGGCGACAGCGCGCCGATGTCGAGATGGTGCGCCGTGGTCGCGGCAAAGGCGATCAGGCGGCCCTGCACGAAGACCGGCACGATGAAGGCGACATCCGGCCCGTGGCTCGCACCGGAATAGGCGTCGTTGTGCATGATGACGTCGCCCGGACGGATCGTGTCGCCGCGCGCTGCCAGGATGCGCTGGATGCCGCGCACGTAGCCCGGAATGGGTCCCGACTGCAGCGGTGTCGACTGGGCCGATTCGGCCAGGCCGCGGCCTTCCGCGTCGACGAGGGCCGCCCCGAAATCCTCCGACTCGCGGATGATCGAGGAGTAGCTCATGCGCATCAGCTTGTAGCCCATCTCGACGGCGATGTTCTCCAGCGCCCCCTGGATCACGCTGCTGGTGATCGGGTCGATGCGGTCGGGCTTGGTCGCGGGCTGGCGGGCGGTGGCGGGGCTCATTGCTTGGCCTCCTTGCGGATCATGAGATTGCCGGCCGTGTCGGCCTCGAAGCTGAAGTGTGGCGGCACGACGGTGGTGGTGTCCATCTGCAGGACGATGGCGGGACCGGGGATGCGCTCGCCGACCGGCAACAGGTCACGGCGGTAGAAGGTAGTCGGATAGTCGGCGAGCTTGCCGTCGATCCGGAAGGTGCCGTTGCCGGAGCGCACCGTCGCCGCGGCGAGCGAGCGGGCGCCATCCGTCACGGGCTTCGCGATGGTGGCGGCGCTGGCCGCTTCCACGAGGCGCAGGTTCACGATCTCGATTGCCGACTCGGCGAAGTGGTGGCCGTACTCGCGCTTGTGGACGTCGTGGAAAGCCTCGAAGGCCCGGGCGAGGGCCGCCCCGTCGAGGACGCCGTCCGGGAAGGTGACCCGGAGTTCGTAGCCCTGGCCGACGTACCGCAGATCGCCGCGGCGCTCGAAAGTCACCTGGGCCAAATCGATTCCGTCGGCCCCGAAACGTCCGGCGAGTTCCTTCGCCATGGCGTCGAAGTCGGCATTGATGCGCGCAAGGTCGGCGGCGCCCGACACCTGGAACGAGGTGCGGATCGCGTCGTAGCGCAGGTCGCTGATCAGCAGGCCGACCGCCGAGGTGATGCCGGGATGCGGCGGCACGATCACCTCCGTGACGCCCAGCATGTCGGCCACTTCGGCGCCGTGCAGAGGGCCGGCACCTCCGAACGCCACCAGCACGTAATTGCGTGGATCTATGCCCTTCTGGACGGTGCGGGAGCGGATGGCGTTGGCCATGTTGGCGTTGATCAGGGTGATCACGCCCTCGGCCGCCTCGCGGTCGGAGAGGCCGAGCTCACGCGCCAGTTCGCCGATCACACGGCGGGCCGCGACCTCGTCGAGCGACATGCCGCCGCCCAGGAAATTGCCGCCGTCGAGCCGCCCCAGCACCACGTTGGCGTCGGTGACCGTGGCCCGCGTGCCGCCGCGTCCGTAGGCGGCGGGGCCGGGGACGGCGCCGGCCGAGCGTGGTCCCACCTTGAACGCGCCTGCCTGGTCGACATAGGCGATCGAGCCGCCGCCGGCACCGATCGTGTGCACGTCGATCATCGGCACCAGAACGGGGAAACCGGCGATCCAGGTGTCGCGCGCCGTAGCCTCGCCGAAGCCACCTTCGGTGACGATGCCGATATCGGCCGAGGTGCCGCCGACGTCGAAGGTGATGAGGTTGCGCTTGTCCGAGAGAGCGCCCGCCCAGTCGCCGCCGATCACGCCGGCGGCCGGTCCCGAGAGCAGGGTGAGCACCGGCCGCTCCGCCACCATGCCGGGCGTCGCGACGCCGCCGTTGGAGGCCATGATGCGCAGGTCGGCCTTGAAACCCGAGGCTTCGATCTCCGATTCGAGGCGGGTCACGTAGTTGCGCACCTTCGGTCCCACGAAGGCGTTCATGGCCGTCGTCGTGAAGCGCTCGAACTCGCGGAACTGAGGCGACACCGACGACGAGGTCGTGGCGAAGCACTCCGGATATTCCTCGCGCACGATCGCCAGGGCGCGGGCCTCGTGCGTGGCATCCAGATAGGAGAAGAGGAAGCAGATGGCGATGGACTGCACGCCGGCCTCCTTCAGCTCGCGCACGGCCTGCCGCACGCCCTCCTCATCGAGCGGCTCCAGCACCTCGCCGCGTGGCGGCACCAGCCGTTCCGTCACGGTCTTGCGGTGGCGGCGCTTCACCAGCGGTCGGTCCTGCCAGGGAATGTCCTGCATGATCGAGTAGTGCTGCGGCCGCTGGTGGCGCCCGATATGCAGGATGTCGCGATAGCCGCCGGTGGTGATCATGCCGGTGACGGCGCCGTCGTGCTCGAGGATCGCGTTCGTCGCGATGGTCGTGCCGTGGAACACCGTGTCGATCGTCTCGCGCCGGATCGAATACTTGTCGCAGAGCGCCATCAACCCCTGCACGACGCCGCGGGAGGGATCGTCCGGCGTGGTCGAGACCTTGTGCACGGCGGTTCGGCCGGCCTCGGTGTCCGCAAAGACCAAGTCGGTGAAAGTGCCGCCCACGTCCACGCCGATCAACCGCATCACCGCCTCCCTGTGCCTCGCATAGGTCCCCAGCGAGCAAGGACCGCGCCAACGCCCCATGGGTTGTCGCTTTGTCCCCAGGGAATCTTACACGGCTGGCATACGGCTTGCTTTGCCCTTGGCATGGCCAAGCAGCCGGACATTGAACTCGTTTCCCTGACAAAGCGCTACGGCGAGACCGTGGCGGTTGATTCGATCGGCCTGCGCATCCCGGCCGGGTCCTATTGCTGCCTGCTCGGGCCAAGCGGCTGCGGAAAGACCACAACCTTGCGCATGATCGCCGGGCACGAGGAAGCGTCCGAGGGTGATATCATCCTGGGCAGCGAAAACATCACCGGCCTTCCGCCAGCGGCCCGCGGGACCGCCATGATGTTCCAGAGCTACGCGCTGTTTCCGCATCTCGATTGCACCGACAACGTGGCCTTCAGCCTCAAGATGCGCGGCATCGACAAGGACACGCGCCGGGCCCGCGCCGTCGAGATGCTGAAGCGCGTCCATATGGGCGCCTATGCCGGCCGCCTGCCGGCCCAACTCTCCGGCGGCCAGCAGCAGAGGGTCGCGCTCGCGCGGGCGCTGATCACCGATCCGCAGGTCCTGCTGCTCGACGAGCCGCTGTCGGCGCTGGATCCCTTCCTGCGCATCCGCATGCGTGAGGAGCTGAAGAGCCTGCAGACACGGCTCGGAATCAGCTTCATCCACGTCACGCACAGCCAGGACGAGGCGATGGCGCTGGCCGATCTCGTCGTGGTGATGAACGCCGGCCGAATCGAACAGGCGGCCCCGCCACGTGAAGTGTTCAACCGGCCGGCTTCCGCCTTCGTTGCCAAGTTCATCGGCGGCCACAACGTGCTGCCGGCGGCCGTCGCGCGCGCGGGCGCGGGCGAGGGGCCGTTCGTCGCCATCCGGGCCGACCGCTTGTCGGTGCAGCCCGGCACTGCAGGCGAGGCGGGCGTCACGTCGCTGCAGGGCGTCGCACGCTCGGTCGAATATCTCGGATCGACCGTGCAGGTCGGCATCGATGTCACGGGTCTCGAAACGCTGTCGGCCACGCTCTCGGAGGCGCGGTTCGACGCGTCGCCGGTGCGACCCGGCGAGCCCGTCACTCTGTCGTGGAAGCCCGAGGACGTGCACGTGCTGGGGCGCTGAAGGGACGTTTTTGGGAGGCGGCCCCGCGCCGTCGCAGTGAAGGAGGAAGACGAGATGGCTCGGAAATCGAAGGGCGGCATCGGCCGCCGCAGGATGCTCAAGGGCGCGGCCGGCATCGCGGGCGTGGCCGTCGGCAGCGGCGCGCTCACCGGCTTTCCGGTGATCTGGGCGCAGAACAACAAGAACATCGTGCTGCGCCAGTGCGGCACCGGCGTCTCGGCGATCAACGAGATCGCGGAGAAGTGCAAGGCCGACCTCGGCATCACGCTTCAGATGACGGCGCTCGATTCCGACGCGGTCGTGCAGCGCGTCGTGACGCAGCCGAATTCGTTCGACATCGGCGACATCGAATACTGGATGATCAAGAAGGTCTTCCCGGCGAACACGCTGCAGGCAATGGACGTCAAGAAGATCAAGCTGTTCGACAAGATCGTGCCGATCTTCACCACCGGCAAGCTCAAGGCCGACAGTGTCATCGCGCAGGGAACGGCGCCCAGCACCGTCAGCTTCGTGGAGGGTGCGGGCTCGACCAAGTTCGCCAAGGGCCAGACCCAGTGGTTCACGGCGGTGCCCACGATCTACAACGCCGATACGCTCGGCATCCGTCCCGACCTGGTCGGTCGCAAGATCGAGTCCTGGAAGGACATCCTCGACCCGAAGTTCAAGGGAAAGACCTCGATCCTGAACATCCCGTCGATCGGCATCATGGACGCCGCGATGATCTGCGAGGCGGCCGGCATCGTGAAGTACGGCGACAAGGGCAACATGACCAAGGCGGAGATCGACAAGACCATCGATTTCCTGATCAAGACCAAGAAGGAGGGCCAGTTCCGCGCCTTCTGGAAGACCTTCGACGAGTCGGTCAACCTCATGACCTCGGGCGAGGTCGTGATCCAGTCGATGTGGTCGCCGGCGGTGTCGGCGGTGCGCGGCAAGGGCGTGCCCTGCGTCTACCAGCCCCTCAAGGAAGGCTACCGCGCCTGGGGTGGCGGTCTGGCGCTGGCCAAGCACCTGCAGGGCGCGCAGCTCGACGCGGCCTACGACTACATCAACTGGTACCTGTCCGGGTGGGTCGGCGCCTTCCTCAACCGCCAGGGCTACTATTCGGCGGTGCTCGAGACGGCGAAGGCCAACATGACGGCCGACGAGTGGGGCTTCTGGATGGAAGGCAAGCCGGCCCAGGGCGACATCAAGAACCCGCAGGGCCAGATCGTCGAGAAGGCCGGCGCGGTGCGCGACGGCGGCTCGTTCTACGACCGCATGGGCGCCGTCGCGTGCTGGAACGCGGTGATGGATGAGGACCGCTACATGGTCCAGAAGTGGAACCAGTTCATCGCGGCCTGATCGTTTCGAATGTTGCGTTTAACCCCCTCAGCCTGCCCCTCCCCCTAGCGGGGGAGGGTGGTATGAATCGATGAACCGCGCAAAAGCCTGGGTCACCTACCTGCAGGTCGCGCCGCTCGCGCTGGTGTTCCTGCTGTTCCTCATCGTCCCGATCTCCACGATCGTGGTGGTGAGCTTCTTCGACTACAATACGACCCAGATCATCCCGGCCTTCCTGCTGCAGAACTACGAGGAGCTGCTGCTCTCGCCGGTGACCTGGCGGACCTACCAGCAGACGATCCAGTTCGCGGTGATCACCTGGGCGCTCACCCTCGGCATCGGCTTCACCGTCGCGTACTTCGTGGCCTTCCACGTGCGCTCGCCCACGATTCAGACGGTGCTGTTCCTGCTCTGCACCATCCCGTTCTGGACCTCCAACGTCATCCGCATGATCTCGTGGATTCCGTTCCTGGGGCGCCACGGTCTTGCCAATACGACGCTGATGAACCTCGGCCTGATCAGGGAGCCGCTCGAGTTCCTGCTCTATTCCGATTTCTCGGTCGTGCTGGCCTATGTTCACCTCTACACGCTGTTCATGGTGGTGCCGATCTTCAACTCGATGATGCGCATCGACCGCAGCCTGCTCGAAGCCGCGCGCGACGCCGGCGCGAGCGGCTGGCAGACGCTGGTCAACGTCATCCTGCCACTGTGCAAACCCGGCATCGCCATCGGCTCGATCTTCGTCGTCACCATCGTCATGGGAGACTTCGTCACCGTGCGCATGATGAGCGGGGGCCTGAGCGCCTCGGTCGGCCTGATGATGGCAAACGCCATGTCGCTGCTGCAGTATCCCGCCGCCGCGGCCAACGCGGTGATCCTGCTCCTGCTGGTCCTGTTCATCGTCGCGGCCATGATGCGCCTGGTCGACATCCGCAAGGAGCTGTGACGTGACGCACGGCAAGCGCGGTCCCGCCTTCTGGTTTCTCGGCGCCTTCTTCTGCCTGTTCGTGCTGTTTCTCTACGGCCCGACGCTGACCATCCTCATCCTGTCGTTCCAGGGACCGTCGGGCGGGCTCACCTTCCCGATGAACGGCGTGTCGCTGCACTGGTTCAGGAACCTGTTCGAGAAGCAGATGGTGGGGGACTTCGCGGGCTCGCTGCAGCGCTCGATGATCCTGGGCGTCGCGGTCATGCTGGTGACGGTCGTCGCTTCCTTCTCGGCGGGGCTGGCCTTCCGCTCGCGCTTCCGCGGCTCGGGCATCATCTTCTATCTCGCCATCGCCAGCCTGATCGTGCCCTCGATCCTGATCAGCCTGGGCATCGGCCTGCTCTACCGCGTGCTGGGCTGGGATCCCGCCTGGTACAGCTCGGCCTTCGGCGCGCACCTGACCTGGACCCTGCCGTTTGGCCTGCTGATCATGTTCGCCGTCTTCAACCGCTTCGACCGGCGCTACGAGGAGGCGGCACGCGACCTCGGCGCATCCTCGTGGCAGACGATCCGGCATGTCGTCGTCCCGATCCTGCTGCCGAGCCTGATCGGCGTCGGCCTGTTCGGCTTCACGCTCTCCTACGACGAGTTCGCGCGCAGCCTCTATACGGCCGGCACGTTCAACACCCTGCCGCTCGAGATCTATGGCATGACCACCAATGTGACGACGCCGGTGCTCTATGCGCTCGGCACGGTGACGACGGGCGTCTCCTTCGTCGTGATCGCGCTCGCGCTGCTGTCGGTCACATGGCTGCGGCGCCGACGCGCCCGCCATGGCAGCGATGCCGGAAAGGCCGCCTGATGACGCGTCGTGCAAGAGTGCTGCGCCTGTCGACGGCGGGCCCGCAGGATACGGCGCCGCTCACCGCCGCCATCGCGTCGGGGGAGGTTGACCCAACGACCATCGTGGCCATCGTCGGCAAGACCGAAGGCAATGGCTGCGTCAACGATTTCACCCGCGGCTACGCCACCTTGGCGTTGAAGCTGGCGCTGGCCGAGGCGCTGGGCTGTCCGCTGGCAGAGATCGAGAAGCGGGTGGCCATCGTGATGTCGGGCGGCACCGAGGGCGGGCTGTCGCCGCACCTGATCGTCTTCTGTCGCGAGAACGCGCCGCCGCCGGCCTCGACCGGCCCGCGACTGGCGATCGGCGTTGGCCTGACCCGAGCGTTCGCGCCAGAGGAGATCGGCCGGGCGCCGCAGATCGAGGAGACCGCCGCCGCCGTGACTTCGGCCATGAAGGATGCCGGCATCGCCACGCCGCACGATGTCCACTTCGTGCAGATCAAATGCCCGTTGCTGACCAAGGAGCGGATCCAGGACGCCGCAAAGCGCGGCGCCACGACGGCGACCGGCGATACCTACCATTCGATGGCCCTGTCGCGCGGCGCGTCGGCGCTGGGCGTCGCGCTCGCGCTCGGCGAGATCAAGGACGCGCCGGAAGCCGCGATCTGCCGCGACTGGTCGCTCTATTCGCGGGTCGCCAGCACCTCGGCGGGCGTCGAACTCCTGCGCAACGAGATCGTGGTGCTGGGCAACGCGCACGGCTGGTCCGGCGACCTGCTGATCGATCACGACGTGATGCGCGATGCCATCGATGCCGGTGCGGCGCATCGCATCCTGGGACGGCTCGGCGTGACCGGCGACGATGTCACGGCCGTGCTGGCCAAGGCCGAAGCCGCGCCCTCGGGCGCGATCCGCGGGCGGCGGCACACGATGCTGGACGACAGCGACATCCACTCGACCCGACACGCAAGGGCACTGGTGGGCGGTGTGCTGGCCGGCGTGATCGGAGACACGATGCTCTACGTTTCGGGCGGCGCCGAGCACCAGGGCCCGGCTGGCGGCGGGCCGATCGCGATCATTGGGCGGGTCTGAGCGGCTGGGATAGGCTCGCCCCTTGAGTCAGGAGAGCCCTGCGATCTGCTCGGCGGGCGCTGCTGCACCGAATGCCACATGGACCGCGGGATCCGGTAAACATGGGCGCTGCCTCGACACCCGAGTTACACGATCAGAAAGTCCGACGCCGCCAACGCGGGGGCTCCGGTCAGAATGGCAAACTGCAAGGCGCCGCCCGCGTCGGCGCCGTTGCTGTCGAAGAAGAGCGCGCCGGTGGAGGTGTTGTAAACGATCTGCGCGGCGGAGCCCGTTGCAGTTCCGATGGCGAACTGCGAGGCGCCCAGCTGCCCAACGGTCAAACCAGGGAAGTAATTCTCCTGATTGATCTCGATGATATCGGAGTCCGGCGCGAAGTCGGTGATCCGGTCGATGCTCGCGCCGGCACCGATCGGCGAATCGAATATGAATACATCGTCGCCGGTACCGCCGGTCATGGTATCGCTTCCCGAACCGCCGTTGAGGCGATCCTGGCCTGCTTCCCCGACAAGCGTGTCGCGGCCGTCGCCGCCAAACAGGCTATCGTCGCCATTTCCGCCATTCAGCCTGTCGTGAAAGCCTGAGCCGACCAGCGAGTCCGAGTTGACCGATCCGGTGATGTAGATCGCCGACGTCAATCCGGCGTCCCGGATCTCCACCGAGTTCAGGCCGCTGATTCCCGCCGTGAAGTCCAGCGCGCCGCCGGCGCCCCGCACGGAGAACGAGATCTGAGCATCGGGCGCGGCCAGATCGGCCGTGTAGGAGTCGAACGACGCGAGTTGTCTTATGGTGCCACCGAGGAAGCCATAATAGGTATCGAGGGTTTCGACGCCACGAAACACGAACAGCCCGAGATCCGCCGAGCGGACGGTGTCATGTCCGGAGCCTCCTTCGACGTAGCCGGAACTCGTGCTCGCGCCGTCGATCCGGATCGTATCGTCGCCCGACCCGGCATAAATCACCGCGCTTGCACCAGACGTCGTGATCGTATCGTTGCCGGCCAAAGCCCTGATCACGTCATTGCCCGCCCCGCCATCGAGGACGTCGTTCCAGTAGGTTCCACGCAGCAGATTGTCGAGTTCATTGCCGCTCAACATCAATCCCGTTGAGCCGAGCGCCCACAGAACCTCGATGGCTTGCCCAGCCTCGAGCGTGAAATCGACGCGCGTGAATACCGTATCGACGCCACTTCCCGTCGTTTCGTCGACCTGATCGGTCGTGTCATCGACGAAATAAGTGTCGTCTCCCGCACCACCGAACATGGCGTCGGTTCCAAGGCCGCCATACAGCCTATCGTCGCCTTCGCCGCCGATCAGCGTGTCGTCGCCTTCGTCGCCGTAGAGCCAGTCATTTCCACCAAGGCCGTCTATCCAGTCAGCGCCGCGCCGTCCGTACACGATATCGTCCGCCGCCGTCGTCATGCCGATGCCGATGATGTCGTCACCGGCTGTGCCCCTGATCATGCAAATGGCTCCCGAGTTCCGAGGGCAGAATGCGCCTTTATAGGTTGCACGCAAGTAGCCGCGTTCGCCACATTCACGGCCGCTCACTGTATTTTACGTGGCATTTTACGCGGTATCGTCAGTGCCACGCTGCAGAGAAGCGAACCGCAGATCCTCCTACCCGAACACGGTGCACCGCGCGCGGCGGCGCTCCGTGCCGTGATTCAGTCCACCGTCGCCTGACCCTCGTCGCGATAGGCCCAGCACGTGTCGGGCGGCAGGGTGAGGGCGACCTCCCCGTCGTTGTGGCGCGCGGCCGTACCGAGCTCCAGCACCTCGACCAGCCAGATGGGGCGCTTCGAGACCGAGTGCTCGCGAGCGACGAGAGCATTGCCGCGCTCACCGATCTGTCTGGACCTTGGATCGACCGCGTTGACTGCCGGCGTGCGTCGCGCTCCATCGCGCTCGGCATGGATTCCGGCGTCCGCCCGACCCATGGCGATCAGGAAGGCACCGCCTGCAACGGCCACTTCGCCTGAACCTGCTACCACCCGCTGTTCGTGTTCAACCAGTTCGGCGACCTGGAGCGTTCCGCGCTGCGCCCGGGCAACGTCCATTCGGCGGACGGCTGGAAGGACTTGCTCGAACCGGTCGTGGCGCGCTATCGGCAGTGCGAGCTTCGCCGCTACTTCAGCGCCGATGCCGCCTGCGCCAGCCCCGAGGTCTAAGCGCTCCTCGAAGCCGAAGGCTACCATTACACGATCCGCCCGCCGGCCAACCGCATTCTGCAGGAGCGCATCGGCCATCTGCTCAAGCGCCCTGTCGGTCGCCCGCCGCTGACGGTCCGGTGCTTCTACGCCAGCTTCAGCCATCAGGCGGCAAGCTGGACGATGCCACGCCGCATCGTGGCCAAGGTCGAGTGGCACTCCGGCAAGCTTTATCCCCGCGTCGGCTTCATCGTCACCAACCTGTCGCGACCGCCGGAGCGGGTCGTCGCCTTCTACAACGGGCGCGGCACGTGCGAGCAATGAATCAAGGAAGGGAAGAACGCGGTTAAGTGGACGCGCCTGTCATGCTGCGCGTTCGCCGCCAACGCGGTGCGTCTTCATCAGTTGCATGCGCCGGCCTACGACATCGCCAATTTCATGCGGACGCTGGCGTTACCCGAGGCCGTCGCGCAGTGGTCGCTGACCGGCCTGCGGGAGAAGCTGATCAAGATCGGCGCCAAGGTCGTGCGCCATGCCCGTTACGCCGTCCTCCAGATGGCCGAGGTCGCGGTGCCGAGAGAACTGTTCGAGCAAATCCTGCGGCTGATCGACGGACTGCGACGACGACCAACCCCAGCGTAAGACCGAATGGGGCGAATGCGTCGCCACCACGGGAGAAGTGCGTCTGAGTGACAAGAAAAATGAGCCGAATCGACGGGTCAGACGTCGCTTTGGGCGGTGAACACGGCAGGAGCGCCGGGAGAAAGGTGCCGGCCGACCATAGATTCCCCGAAACTCGGCGGAATGATAGGACTTACCCCGTTCCGCAGCTTCAT
>NZ_JAUSBN010000077.1 GCF_030651995.1 Reyranella sp. | reverse complement strand
AATGTTCGTGTTCGCCGTGAAGTTCGTCAGCCAGTTGATGCCGCCCTCGGCACCAATGTAGATGCCCGGCTGCGGAGCCTGCGCCTGCGCAGCAACCGGCAGCGCTACAATGGCGGCGGCCGCCAGAAGAGCCTTCTTCATGAGTTCTTCCCCTCGTTCTTGATACTTGCGGACTGAAACTGAATTCAACGTTTGTCGGCAGACTGACTTAAATCACCAACTTCGCGGAATATACACACCACCACTGGTGCAGTGCAACCAGCCGCTCCCGGCCTCGCCGACTCCCCTTCGACCTGTGACCCGGACGCAACAGTGCAGCTTATCCGGGCCTTGCGTCTCCCGCCGGAGGGATTCCGGGGACGAGGCGGCCGGACTAGATGTAGTGGTTCCACCGGCCGCGCTGCGGTTCACCGGATGGGGATCCGGAAGCCCAGAACGCCGCCTCCGGCCTCTCCCCGGACGTAGGGTGTAGGACCCTTCAGGGAATTTTGGGCGTCGGTCCTGTCGAAAGACTTTTCCGAAAGGTCGGGATGGGGCAACGGCACGTCGGGATTGGATGCACCCGGCGCGAGCATCCTGCTCACGATCTCGGCTCCGGCCTCTGTCGGCTCGGATGGTTTGATCCCCGGCAAGGTCTTCCCAGCCTGGGCGACCCGCACTACTCCCGCACGCTGTGGCCCCCTCAAATCCGCCCCGATGTCGGCCACCAGCCCTAGTGGCGAGCCTCCGGAGATGCGGAGATTTTGGTTTAAGGTCACAGCGTAAGTAAGATTGGCCGACAACGCGACCAGCGCCCCGGCGAGGCCACCGGCGGCGTATCGGAAGATGGGATTTTGCATTTCACGATGCAGATGGGAAGCATCGTCCGGCTTTCCACCGCGGCATTTTGGACGGTAAATCGCCATTCACGAAAAGACGGAGGAGTTTTGCCATGGGCCAGTACAGCAAAGTCGAGACCGACGGCCACCTGATGATCGTCACGATCAACCGCCCCGAAGTCTACAACGCCTGCCATCCCATGGCGAACCAGGAGATGGTCGAGGCGTTCGACGAGTTCCAGACCAATCCGGACCTCTGGGTCGCCATCGTCACCGGCGCCGGCGACAAGGCCTTCTGCGCCGGCAACGACCTCAAATATCACGCCGAGATCCAGGCCAAGACCGGCAAGCGCCCGGTCCATCCGGCCAAGGGCTTCGGCGGCCTGGCCAACCGGTTCGACCTCGACAAGCCGGTGATCGCCGCGGTGAACGGCATCGCCATGGGCGGCGGCTTCGAGATCGCGCTGGCCTGCGACATCATCATCGCCTCCGACCAGGCCAAGTTCGCCCTGCCAGAGCCGCGCGTGGGTCTCGCGGCCGGCGCCGGCGGCATGCAGCGCTTGAGCCGCATGATCCCGCTCAAGAGGGCCATGGGCATGATGCTAACCGGCCGCCATGTCGGCGCCAAGGAAGGCTACGAACTGGGCTTCGTCACCGAGGTGGTGCCGCACGCCGAGCTGATGGCTTCGGCGAAGAAGTGGGCCGCCCAGATCCTCGAATGCTCGCCGATGTCGGTCCGCGCCACCAAGCAGGTCGTCATGCGCTCGCTCGACGTGCCGTCGCTCGAGATCGGCATGCGCAACCAGCACTACCCCGCCTTCGTCGCCATGGCGCACAGCGAGGACACGGTCGAGGGCCCGAAGGCCTTCGCCGAGAAGCGCAAGCCCAACTGGAAGGGGCGTTAGTCAGGGAGGCTTCCTGGCTATCGCCGCGCGACCCGGTCCCCTGTCCGGCCACCAGGAGCCTTGCCGAAGCGGCTGGTGCCGGCCCGCGGGACGGGCTCAGCGCCCGCGCGCATTGTCGTAGTCCCAGTCGAGTTCGAAGCGGTCGCCGTTGGCCTTGATGTAGGCCGCGTGCGGCGAGCCGAAATGGGCCGGCATCAGCAGCGCGCCCTGCTCCACGCAATCGGCCAGCAGGGTGTGGCGCGACTGGCGGGCGAGCTCTCGGTCCTCACAGAAGACGCTGTTCCATCTCCACAGCGGCACCTGCACCGGATTGTGCAGCGCGTCGCCGGCGAAGATCGCGCGCTTGCCGCGCGAGTCGAGGTCGACGCGGATCTGGCCCGGCGTGTGACCCGGCGCGGGCTTCAGCGTCAGGCAGCCGCACATCGCATGTACGCCCGACACGAACTCGGCCTTCCTGGCCTCGACGATGGGCAGCACCGAGTCGTTGTAGGTATTGACCTGGTAGACCTCGGTATCGGCCTTCTTCGCGAGCGCCGACCAGTGGTCGTGGTCGGTGCGCGACATCACGTACTTGGCATTGGGGAAGGTCGGCACCCACTTGCCGTTCTCCAGCCGCGTGTTCCAGCCGACGTGATCGACGTGCAGGTGCGTGCACATCACGAAGTCGATCTCCTCCGGCTGCACGCCCGCCTCGCGCAGGCGATCGAGATACGGCGTGTTCAGCATGTTGAAGCGCGGCATCCCCGGCCGCGGCTTGTGGTTGCCGCTGCAGGCGTCGACAAGGATCGTGTGCTTGCCCGTGCGCAGCAGCCAGGAGTGGATCGAGGTCATCAGCCGCCCGCTCTGGGGTTGGAAGTAGGTCGGCGCCAGCCAGTTCTGCTCGGCCTTGAAGGTCTCGGCATCGAACTCCGGGAAGAAATCCTTGGCCGGAAAGCCAGGCCCCATCTGTTCTTCGATGCGGGTGACGCGTACGTCGCCGATGTGACGATCCTGCATGTTTCCTACTCCCCTGCTTTCACCGGACTCTGGACGCAGCAACGCGCCGCATCAACCGTTACACCGCAGTATAGACGACGAGTTTCAGTGCAGGGTCGTCGTTGGCCTGGAAGCTCGTGTGTTCGAAGGTGAGGACCCCCTTCCTGGGATGCCACAGCCGCTTGCGTCCGGCGGCCGCGGCGCGGACGTCATGGGCGCTCCAGACGAAAAGGGTGCCTCGACCGCGCCGCCCCTCAGGACGACGGAGTAGCTCTACCCTCCTCAGCGTCCCTTGAACTTCGCCTTGCGCTTTTCGAGGAAGGCGCTCAGGCCCTCGAAATGGTCCTCGGTGGCGGCGCAGGCGGCGAGGCCCTCGGCCTCGCGGTGCGAGTGTTCGTCCCAGCTGTTGTCGAACGAGTTGCGGATCAGCTTCTTGGCGACGCCCAGCGCGAAGGTGGGACCGTCGGCCAGCTTGCGCGCCATCTTCTCGGTCTCGGCGACCAGCTGATCCTTCGGCACCACCCAGTTGAGGATGTTATTGTCCTTGGCCTCCTGCGCCGAGAAGCGCTCGCCCAGCAGGGCGATCTCGAGCGCCTTCCGCTCGCCTACGACACGCGGCAGGAAGTAGGTCGCACCACCGTCGGCGCTGAGGCCGATATGGCGATAGGCCAGGGTGAAGAACGAATCGTCCGAAGCGATGGCCAGATCGCAGTTCAGGATCAGCGACAGGCCGAAGCCGGCGGCGGCGCCCTGCACCGAGGCCAGGACCGGCTTGTTCATGCGGCGGATCTGGTAGATCGCCTGGTGCGCCTTCACGACCCGCATCTCGAAGCCCGCGAGATGGGCTTCCTTGTCCTCGGTCAGCGACTTTTGGAAACCGCGAATGTCGCCGCCCGCCATGAAGTGCGTGCCGGCGCCGCGGATCACCACGCAGCGCACCGCCGGGTCCTTCTCGAACTTGGCGCTGTGCTCGATCAGCAGGTCGCGCATCTCCATCGAGAGCGCGTTCAGCGACTCCGGGCGATTGAGCGTGATCCAGCCGATACCGTCTTTGACTTCGGCGAGAACGTGCGGTGCGGACATGGGGCAGTTTCCTCGGGCGTTTATGGACGAACGCCCGAGGTTACCCCGTCGCGCGGCGCAGCGCGAAAAGAATGATGCCGTCGCCGATCAGGCCCACGAGCATGGCGGCATTCCTATGGAACGCCGCCGCCCCGCAGGCCAGGGCCGACTTCAGAACGCGTCGGCCGGCAGCGCCATCAGGGTCGAGGCGCCGGCCTTGATCTGATGGTTGAGCGACACGGTCTGCGGCAGCACGCGGGCCATGAAGAAGCGCGCGGTGACGATCTTGGCTTCGTAGAAACCATTGTCGTTGCCGGCCGCCAGTCCCTTGTGGGCGGCAACGACGATGCGGTTCCACATATAGGCCATCGCCGTCAGCGCCATGAGGCGCAGCAGGTCGGTGGCGGCGCCGCCGGCCTCGTCGGGATTCTTCATCGCGTTCTGCATCAGGAACAAGGCCGAGTCCTGAACCCTGCCCATCGCCTTCTCGAGCGGCTCGACGAACTCCTTCATCGTCTCGTCGGCCTTGTGCTGGGCGATGAAGCCGCCGATCTCGCCGAGCAGGCGCTGGGCGGCGCGGCCGCCCTTCATCGGCAGCTTGCGGCCGACCAGGTCGAGCGCCTGGATGCCGTTGGTGCCCTCGTAGAGCTGGGTGATGCGCGCGTCGCGGACGAGCTGCTCGACGCCGTTCTCGCGGATGAAGCCGTGGCCGCCCCAGGTCTGCACCGCGAGGTTGGCGCACTCGCTGCCCATGTCGGTGAAGTAGGCCTTGATGATCGGCGTCAGCATCTGGATGAGATCGTCGGCCGCCTCGCGCGTCGCGGCATCGGGATGCGAATGCGCTTCGTCGATCAGCATGCCGACCCACAGCGAGAGCGCCCGCGCGCCCTCGGTGAAGGACTTCTGGATCATCAGCATGCGGCGCACGTCGGGATGCACGATTATCGGATCGGCCGGGCCGCCGGCGTTCTTCGGACCCGTCAGCGAGCGGCCCTGCAGGCGGTCGCGGGCATAGGCGACGGCGCTCTGGTAGGCCGTCTCCGCGATGCCGAGGCCCTGCATGCCGACGCCGAGGCGTGCGGCGTTCATCATGACGAACATCGCCGTCATGCCCTTGTTGGCCTCGCCGACCAGCCAGCCGGTAGCGCCGTCGAGGTTCATCACGCAGGTCGCGTTGGCCTTGATGCCCATCTTGTGCTCGACCGCGCCGCAGCGGATGCCGTTGCGCTCACCGACCGAGCCGTCCGCCTTCGGCAGGAACTTCGGCACGATGAACAGCGAGATGCCCTTGGTGCCGCCCGGCGCATCCGGCAGGCGCGCCAGCACGAGATGGATGATGTTCTCGGTGAGGTCGTGCTCGCCGGCGGAGATGAAGATCTTGGTGCCGGTGATGCTGTAGCTGCCGTCGGCCTGCGGCTCGGCCTTGGTGCGCAGCATGCCGAGGTCGGTACCGCAATGGGGCTCGGTGAGGCACATGGTGCCCGACCAGGTGCCGTCGGCCAGCTTCGGCAGGTAGCGCTGCTTCAGCTCGTCGGAGCCATGGCGCGACAGCGCCTCGTAGGCGCCGTGGCTGAGGCCCGGATACATCGCAAAGGCCTGGTTGGAGGCCGTGAACATCTCCTGCAGGGCGAAGCCCACCGTCGCCGGCAGCCCCTGCCCGCCGAACTCGGGATCGCAGGTGATGCCCGTCCAGCCGCCCTCGGCGAACTGCCTGTAGGCTTCCTTGAAGCCCTTGGGCGTGCGCACGACGCCGTTCTCGTAGTGGCAGCCTTCCTCGTCGCCGGTGCGGTTCAGCGGGAACAGCACGTTCTCGCAGAGCTTCGCCGCTTCCTCGACGATGGCGTGGATCGTGTCGGGGGTCGCGTCCTCGTAGCCCGGCAGTTTAGCGAGCTTCGAGACGTCGATGACTTCGTTCAGAACGAACTGGATGTCCTTGATCGGGGCCTTGTAGACGGCCATGGCTTCCTCCTCAGTCGCAGTTTCCTAGTCGCTTTCCGGATCGATGCCGCGCTGCCTCAGCTCGGCGCTCACTTGTGCTTCGACGTCCCTGAATTCGCCGATGTGCTGGTCGAGATCGGCCCGCTTGCGCTCCAGATCGCCGATGTGGAGCTGGCAGCGGCGCAGCAGCTCGCGCAGCTGCTGCATGCCCGTGCGATCGACCTGGTAGAGGTCGAGCAACTCGCGGATCTCGGCGAGCGAGAAGCCGAGGCGCTTGCCGCGCAGGATCCAGCTCAGCCGCGTGCGATCACCCGCCGTGTAGAGACGGGTCGTGCCGTGCCGGCGCGGCTTGATCAGCCCCTCATCCTCGTAGAAGCGGATCGTGCGCGGCGTGATCGCAAATTCGCGCGACAGTTCGGCGATGCTGTAGATGCGCTGCGCGTCTCGTGGCGCCAGCGTCTTGGCCGAGGGAATGGCGGCGACTGACATGATGGAGGTGATTTAGTTGACGTTTACGTAAACGTCAAATCTCGTTTACGTAAGCCCGCGATTACGTAAGGGGCAACGAGACCGGCTCCTATTGAATTGGGTTGGGCAAGCTGGCATGCCGGATGACCTCTCCCATCGAGTGCGTTCGCAGAAGGACTCCAGATGCCGATCTACCAGCTGAACGACCGAGTGCCGGTGATCCCCGCCTCCTGCTACATCGCGGAGGGCGTAACCATCATCGGGTCGGTGATCCTGGGCGAGCGGGTGAGCATCTGGTTCGGCGCCGTCCTGCGCGGCGACAACGAGCCCATCGTCATCGGCGACGACAGCAACATCCAGGAACTGAGCGTCCTGCACACCGACCCTGGCGCGCCGCTGACCATCGGCCGGAACGTGACGGTCGGCCACCAGGTGATGCTGCACGGCTGCACGATCGGCGACGGCTCGCTGATCGGCATCCAGTCGGTCGTGCTCAACCGTTCGGTGATCGGCAAGGACTGCCTGGTGGGCGCCGGCTCGATCGTCACCGAAGGCAAGAGCTTTCCCGACCGGTCGATGATCCTCGGCTCGCCCGCCAAGGTCGTGCGCGAGCTGAGCGAGGAGAATGCCTCGCGTCTGGCGATGAGCGCGGAGAGCTACGTGAAGCGCAGCCAGGACTACAAGGCGAACCTGAAGCGCATCGGCTGACACCATGATCGCGGCACTCGACCATCTCGTCGTCGGCGGCTCGGCTGCCGATTACGAGACGTTGCTGGGGCGGCGTGCGGTGGACGGTCGCCTGCGCACCGACAATGTCGCGGTGCGTTTCGAGCCCAAAGCATCGGGCCTGCGATCCATGGTGTTCGCGGCGCAGGACCTCGCCAAGGCGGCGACGCTTCTCGAGCGCCGTGCCGTCGCGACGACGAGAACGGATGCGGGGCTGGCGCTCCTCGGCCATGGCGTCGCAATCGGCGTCGTTGCGACGCCGGACGAAGCTCCTTCGCCACTCACAACTGACGCCGGCGCCGCCGTCTCCAGCCTCGACCATGTCGTCGTGCGCACGCCCAACCCCGAGCGCGCCATCGCCTTCTATGGCGGCCGGCTCGGCCTCGACCTACGGCTCGACCGCAGCAATCCCAAGTGGGGCGCGCGCCTGCTGTTCTTCCGCTGCGGCGACCTGGTGGTCGAGATCGCCCACGACCTCAAGAAGGACGTGTCGGACGAGCCGGACCATCTCTGGGGCCTGTCGTGGCGCGTGCCCGATATAGCCGCCGCCCATGAACGACTGAAGGCCGCCGGCCTCGACGTCTCGGAGCCGCGCGACGGGCGCCGGCCTGGCAGCCAGGTCTGCACCGTGAAGAACGGAACCGGAGGCGTGCCGACGATCCTGATCGGCGGCGTCGGGCGCTGGTAGGGAGAACAAGACAACTCCCTATGCGCGCCCTCCTCGCGATCCCGCTTCTCGTCCTCGCCGCCGCCTGTACGACGCCGCCGACGAGCAAGCCGGTCGTGCAGGCGAAGGACTTGCCGCCCCTCGGTCCCTGCCCCGCATCGTCCTGGAAGCCCGAAGCCCCGCCTCCGTCATCGAGCTCCAGGACCTCGATGGTGCTGCTGGCGGTCGGCGAATGGGGCCGCTTCGGCAAGCAGGTCATCACCTACTCGAAGAACGGACCACCTCGGACGGAACAGCGCGGCATCAAGGAGCGCGACGCGCCGCAGCGCATCGCCGACTACTGGGCCGCCGTCGACAAGACGTTGAGCGGGGTGGACGACGTGCCATGGTCGGCCGCCTTCATCTCCTGGGACATCGAGAGCGCCGGCGTGACGCGCGACCTCTTCTGCCCCGACCAGCGCCACACGATCTACGTCGAACGCATCGTCGAACGCGCCAGGAAGCCCGGCGCGGCGTTCATCCCACATGCGCCCGACGCCTATGCGCCCAGGGTCGGCGATCTCGTCTGCGCGTCACGCGAGGGTAGCGGCACGACGCTGCAGAACCTGAATCGCGGGGCAGGACATTGCGACATCGTGGTCGACGTCCAGCCGGGTCATCTTTCCGCGATCGGCGGCAATGTAGCTGACTCCGTAACCCGGAGCGTCTTTCCACTGGACGCGAACGGCATTTTATCGCCCATATCCGGCCGACCCGTCTTCGCGGTCATCGAAAACCGGCTGCCCTGAAGGAAGGACAATGTCTTCGCTCTACGACTACATCATCGTCGGTGCCGGCTCGGCCGGTTGCGCGCTTGCCGCGCGACTCGCCTGGGAACGGCCCAAGCTTCGCATCCTGGTGCTCGAGGCCGGGGGTCCCGACAAGTCGTTCATGCTGAAGATGCCCGCCGGTTTCGCTTCGCTGGGCGAGAAGACCCCCTACAACTGGCACTACGAGACGACGCCGCAGAAGCACTGCAACGATCGCCGCATGTATTGGCCGCGCGGCAAGACGCTGGGCGGCTCGTCCGCGATCAACGCGATGCTCTATGTTCGCGGCCACGCCTCCGACTACGACCACTGGCGGCAGCTCGGCAACGAAGGCTGGTCCTATGAGGACGTGCTGCCCTACTTCAAGAAGTCGGAGAACAACGAGCGCGGCGCCGACGCCTTCCACGGTACGGGCGGCCCGCTGAACGTCGCCGACCAGGTCGATCCCAGCAAGCTCAACGAGGCCTTCCTCAAGGCCGCCGGGCAGGCCGGACACAAGCGCACTCCGGACTTCAACGGGGCCGAGCAAGAAGGTGTCGGCCTCTACCAGGTGACGCAGAAGAACAAGGAGCGCTGGAGCGCGGCCAGCGCCTATCTCCGTCCCGCGGTCGCCAACAGCGGCGCCCATCTCGAGGTGGTCACCGGCGCACTGGTCGAGCGCATCATCTTCGATCAGAAGCGCGCCATGGGCGTGCGCTACACGCTCAACGGCCGCGACGAGGTCGCGCGCGTGACCCGCGAGATCATCCTGTGCGGCGGCGCCGTCAACTCTCCGCAGCTCCTGATGCTGTCGGGCGTCGGCCCGGCCGATCATCTGAAGTCGATCGGCATCCGGCCGCTGCACGACCTGCCCGGCGTCGGCGGCAACCTGCAGGACCATCTCGACGCCGCGCTGCTGCAGTTCTGCAGGACGCGCGACACCTACGACCGCGCCAACAAGCTGGCCTCGCTTTACCAGTATGTCGTGAACAAGAAGGGCCCCGGCACCTCGCCGATCGCCGAGTCGGGCGGCTTCCTGCGCACCCGCCCCGAGCTGGCAGCGCCCGACATCCAGCTGCATTTCCTGCCAGTTCTTGTCATGGATCACGGCCGGACGCGGCTGAACAAGGACGGCTACAGCCTTCACGTCTGCGCGCTCCGGCCCGAGAGCAAGGGCACGATCCGGTTGCGCAGCAAGGATCCGAAGGAGCATCCGCTGATCGACGCGAACTATCTCAGCGAGCGCCGGGACCTCGATACGCTGATCGCCGGCGTGAAGATGGGCCGCGACATCCTGGCCCAGTCGGGCCTCGATCCCTACCGCGCCGACGAGCTGGCGCCGGGCCCGGCGGCGAAGACGGATGCCGAGATCGAGCAGTGGATCCGAGCAAAGTGCGAGACGATTTACCACCCGGTCGGCACCTGCAAGATGGGCCCGGCCAGTGACCCCATGGCGGTGGTCGACGACAAGCTGCTGGTGCACGGCGTCGAGGGTCTGCGCGTGGTCGACGCCTCCGTCATGCCGACCCTGATCGGCGGCAATACAAACGCGCCCACCATGATGATCGCCGAGCGCACCGCCGCGATCATGCACGCGGCGGGGATGACCAACTAAGCCGGCTCAGCCGCGCTTTTCCACGACGAGGAGCCATGGCCGGCCCGACACGTTCATCAGGCGGCCGCGCGAGTCGACGGGGAAGAGGCTCATCGCCACGCTGTCCTTCACGTTGCCGCCAACCGCATGGACGTAGCCGCCGCGCACGTCGGTGACGATGTCGCAATGGGCCGCCGTGTTGTCGATTCGGCGCTGCGCGGTGCGCGGGTCGGCATGGCGCCACGTCGGACCGGCGGAGCCCGAGCAGACGAGGTCGCCCGGCTTCGGAGAATATTCGTTCGGCGCGTGGAGCACGAAGGGCGCGCCGCGCGAGGCGCGCTGGCGATCGTAGAGCGAGGACAGGTAGCTGCCGTGGCGGCCCTCGCGCGGAAACTGCGAGGCGCCGTAGCCTGACTGGAGCATCACCCAGGTGACGAAGGCGCCCGACCAGGGCTTGCCCGAGGTACCGTTCCACTCCGGCCGGCCGCACGCCGCCCAATATTCACCGACGCGGCTGGACAGGGGCTCGCTGCGTTCGGTCATCCCGTAACGGTTGGTGTAGCCGTTGGCCTGCCCGCCATAGACGACGGTGGCGCGGCCGAACCTGGTCCATTCCTTCCAGGCCGTGTAGGCGACCTTGTCGCTGGGTGGCCGGTCGTCGGTGCCCGATCCGCCCCCTCCGCAACCGGCCAAGGCGAGCGCCAGGGCAAGGACGAGCGAAAGGATCGCTGGCAGCCGCAGACCGATCGTCAAATCCAGCGGACGATGGGGCGGCTGCCAGCAAACACGAAAGTCGACATCGAGGGGGTCGGACTTCATGCGTAACTTACAGTTTTAAAAATAAGTTGCTGTTATTATTGTTCTTTATACTAGCAGAGACTCCGCACCATGTCACCTCTTCAGAAATTGGATGAATTACGTCGGCTCGAGCGCCTGGCCTTTCGCGGCTGGCCCGCGCTCGAAAGCCAGGACCTTCAGGGCTGGCATCTGCGACTTTCGGGCGGCTACACAAAAAGAGCCAATTCGATCAATGCATTAGAGCCACACTCTTCAGCGGATATCGAAACCCTGGAGGCCCCCTTCCGCGAGCGTCATCGGCCGCCGGTGTGGCGTCTCACGCCATTGGCGCCGGTGGGTATGGCGGATTTGCTGAAGGCCCGGGGCTATGAACCGATCGAGCGCAGCCTGGTGCAGCGTTGCCCGCTGCATGACGGCTTCCGGGCCGATCCTGCCGTCGAGATCTCCCCGAGTCCCGCTCCCTCCTGGATCGAGGCCTTTGCCACGCACAGCCCGGTGAGACCCGAGCATAGCCAGACCATGGAGCAGATGCTGCGGGCCATTGCCCAGCCCGCCGGCTTCGCCTTCGCCCAGCACGAAGGCCGGCCCATGGCCATGGCTATCGGCGCCGTCGAGGGCGATCACATGGGTCTGTTCGACGTGCTGGTCATGCCCGAAGCGCGACGCCAGGGACTGGCGCGGCGCGTCACCGAAAGCCTCTATGCCTGGGCCTGGGCAAAGGGCGCGCGCTTCGCCTACCTGCAGGTGGTTGCGACCAATGCCGCGGCGATGCCGCTCTATGCGGCGCAGGGGTTCCGCACGGTCTACGAGTACGAATATCTGATTCCACCAGCTTCTTGACCCTCCCGCTTGCGGCCTCGCATAGTCGATGCAGGGAGGAACTCCATAAATGTCGAACTACGTGTGGGAAAAGAGCTATCCGCCGGGCGTGAAGTGGGAGCTCGACGTTCCGAGGATGACCATCCACCAGAGCTTCGAGGAAAGCTGCGCCCGGTACGGTGACCGGCCCTTCACCGATTTCCTCGACAAGGTGATGACGTTCCGGGACTACAAGGAGGCCTCAGACCGGGCCGCGGCCGGCTTCCAGAAGCTCGGCGTCAAACCCGGCGTCAATGTCGGCCTCTATCTGCCCAACACGCCGCACTACATCATCGCCTTCTTCGGTATCCTGAAGGCCGGCGGACGGGTCGTGAACTACTCGCCGCTCGATGCCGCCCGCGAGCTCGAGTTCAAGATCGGCGATTCGGAGACAGACATCCTGGTGACGCTGGACGTCACCGCGCTCTACCCGAAGATGGCGGCGATGCGCGGCAAGACCCGGCTGAAGAAGCTGATCGTGGGCTCGATCGCCGACTACCTGCCGTGGCCCAAGAACTGGCTCTATCCGATCGCCAAGAAGAAGGACCTGTCGGCCTGGCCGCGCGACGACTGGCACATGTCGTTCAAGGACCTGCTGGCGAACGACGGCAAGTACACGCCCCACAAGCCCGCCAGCGACAACCTGTGGGACGAGGTGGCGATCCTCCAATACACCGGCGGCACGACCGGCCTGCCCAAGGCGGCGATGCTGACGCACGGCTGCGTCATGGCAGCGATGAGCCAGGGTCAGGCCTGGACGACGCCCTACACGAAGCCCGGCACGGAAAAGGTCGTGTGCGTGCTGCCGCTGTTCCACATCTACGCTCTGTCGGGAATCATGCTGGGCGCGGTGCGCAACGGCAACCAGCTGATCCTCTATCCGCGACCCGACATCGACATGATCGTCGCCGATCTCGCCAAGAAGAAGCCGACCTTCCTGCCCGGCGTGCCGACGCTCTACACCGCGATCAACAAGCATCCCAAGACGCAGGGGCTCGACCTCAGCTCGCTCAAGATCTGCATGTCGGGCGGGGCGCCCCTGCCCGTCGAGGTGCAGCAGAGCTTCGAGAAGCTGACCGGCGCCACGCTGATCGAGGGTTACGGCCTCACCGAAACCTCGCCGACGGGCGCGATCTGCCCGGTCGACAAGAGCGTGCGCCGGATTGGCTCGTGCGGCGTGCCGATGCCCGGCACGGTGATCGAGATCCGCGACATGGAAGACGGCGACAAGGTGCTGCCGCCCGGCAAGGAGCATGTCGGCGAAGTCTGCATTATCGGCCCGCAGGTCATGAAGGGCTACTGGAAGAAGCCGGAGGAGACGGAGAAGGTGCTGTTCCGGCATCCGTCGAGCAACTGGATGGGGCTGCGCACCGGCGACATGGGCTACATGGACGCCGACGGCTGGCTCTACCTGGTCGACCGCTCGAAGGACCTGATCATCTCCTCGGGCTACAACGTCTATCCCCGCATGATCGAGGAGGCCGTCTACGAGCATCCGGCGGTCGACGAGGTGATCGTGATCGGTATTCCCGACCCCTATCGCCAGGAAGCGCCCAAGGTCTTCGTCAAATTGAAGCCCGGCGCCTCGCTCACCTTCGAGGAGCTGAAGAAGCATCTCGACGGCAAGATCGGCAAGCACGAGATGCCGGTCGCCCTCGAGATCCGCCCGGAGTTGCCCAAGACCCCGGTCGGCAAGCTCTCCAAGAAGGAACTGAAGGAAGAGGAGCGCGCCAAGGCCCAGTCGAAGGCGGCGTGATCCTCATATTGAGGTAAGGTGAGGGGGTGATGCGGCGCGTGACCCACCTCACCTCGCCTGCGCCAACGCGCGGGTCCCCTTCCTCGCCCCCCACTGGCGTGGGCGGAGAGGACGTGTTCCGTCGAATTTTCCTGTTCGGCGGCGCCGGCCTCGTGCTGACCGGGTGTTTCGACCGGCCCTGCCATGAGCGCAATCCGGCGCAGAAGGCGTTCCTCGACGGGCTGCAGGAACTTGCGAAGCCCGCCCTCGCGTCGAACAACCCGCTCCGGGTCGAGGAGGCGGCACGTCAGAGCGTCGCTCTGGCCGACAAGGTCGGGGCCTTCAGCGACTGGTGCGGCACGCTCACGAAGATCGAGGGCAATGCCCAGACCGTGGCCGTGACCTTCGACATCGGCCGGCAGGTTTCGCTCTACGCGTTCAACGACTGGGCCCTGGCCTTTGCAGGCACGGTGACGGACTTTTTCTCCACACGATCGCGTGCCACGCCGCCGCCGGGCCTTTCCGAGGCGGCCGTTGCGGCGCTAAAAACCCTGCGGCTTGGCGAGAGGGTGTCGATCTCCGGGCGGATGGGCGAGATCGCGGGCTCCGGCGTGTTCGATCTCTCCCGCCTGTTCGGCAAGACCGTCACGGATCATCGCCAGTTCCTGCAGACGCCACGCTTCGTGGCGCGCATCGAGGCCCTCCAGGCCTCGAAGAAGTAGAAAGGATTCCGAGGTGCCGTCTTTCACGTACGACTTCCCCTACTCCACCAAGAAGCTGCCGGTCTTCGCCGAGAACGTCGTCGCCTCGTCCCAGCAACTCGCCTCCACCGCCGGCCTGCGCATGCTCGCCAAGGGCGGCAACGCGGTCGATGCAGCCATCGCGAGTGCCGCCGCCATCACCGTGGTCGAGCCCACGATGAACGGCATCGGTGCCGACGCCTTCTGCATCCTGTGGGACGGCAAGCAGCTCGTGGGCCTGAATGCGCACGGCCATTCGCCGGCTCTGATGACGCCCGACAAGTATGCCGGCCTCGACAAGATGCCCCATGTTGGCTGGGGCTGCGTGACCACGCCGGGCGCCGTGTCGCTCTGGATGGAACTGCACAAGCGCTACGGCAAGCTGCCCTTCGCCGACCTGTTCGAGCCGGCGATCAAGTATGCCCACGACGGGTTCCGCGTCTCCTACATGGTCGCGCACCAGTGGCACCGGGCGATCGACCGGCTCAAGGGACAGGAGAGCTGGGTCAAGGCCTTCCTGCCGAACGGGCGTGCGCCGCAGCCCGGCGAACTCTGGAAATTCCCCGACCAGGCGAAGACGCTCACCAAGATCGCCGAGAGCAAGGGCGAGGCGTTCTATCGGGGCGAACTGGCCGAGGCGATGGACAAGTACGCCCGCGAGACCGGCGGCGCTCTGCGCAAGGAGGATCTCGCGGCGCACAAGCCCGACTGGGTCGATCCGATCGGCCTCGCCTACCGCGGCACGACGCTGCACGAGATCCCGCCGTCGGGCCAGGGGATCGCGGCCTGCATGGCGCTGGGCATTCTGGAGAACTTCGAGCTGGCCGGCCTCGACTGCGACGGTCCCGAGGTCGCCCATCTGCGCATCGAGGCGATGAAGCTCGCCTTTGCCGACATCTACCGCTACGTCGCCGACCCGCGCTTCATGGAGGTGACGCCCCAGCAGATGCTGGACAAGGCCTACCTCAAGAGCCGCGCCAAGCTGATCGATCCGAAGAAGGCCAAGGATTTCGGTCCGGGCACGCCCAAGGACGGCGGCACGATCTACCTCGGCACCGCCGACGCCTCGGGCATGATGGTGTCGCTGATCCAGTCCAACTACACCGGCTTCGGCTCCGGCATCGTGGTGCCGGGCACCGGCATTGCGCTGCAGAACCGCGGCACCGGCTTCGTCACCACCAAGGGGCATCCCAATGAGGTCGGGCCGAACAAGCGGCCGTTCCACACGATCATCCCGGCCTTCATCACCAAGGACGGCCGGCCGGTGGCGACCTTCGGCCTGATGGGCGGCGCGATGCAGCCGCAGGGCCACATGCAGGTCTTCTCGCGCATCGTCGACTACGGGCAGAACCCGCAGGCGGCGATCGACGCGCCGCGCTGGCGCGTGCACGAGACCGACGGCACGGTCTGGACGGAAGAGCACATGCCGCAGGGCACGCTCGATGGGCTTGAGAGCCGCGGCCATCGCCTGACGCGCACCAAGATGCCGAGCTTCGATTTCGGCTCCAGCCAGATCATCTGGCGCTTCCCCGACGGCGGCCCCTATCTCGGGGCCTCCGAGAGCCGCCGCGACGGCGCCGCGGTCGGGTTCTAAGAGCCAGCCGTTCTCATATGTCCTCTCCGCCACGCAGTGCTATCGCATTCACACATCGTAGTTGCGTCGAGTAAGGCGGTTCGATTCTCTGTCCGAAGCACAGCGGGCGGAGAATTGGATGTCGGGGATCGAGTACGGTCTGGGCGGTTTCGGCGACCGGCGGCTGCAAAAATGGGGGCCTTGTTGCATGCGGCGTTGGTGCTGCGGCCCGGGTCGTGCATCCGCCGGCTCGGGGGAACGCGGGCGCGGGAGATGCGGTTCACACGTCTGCTGCGGAACCGGTCGGTGACGGTGGAGGAGATGTCACGGCACGC
>NZ_JAUSBN010000076.1 GCF_030651995.1 Reyranella sp. | reverse complement strand
ACCGCGCAATTTTGATTCTCGCGATCCACGTGTGACGAACGAAATGGAATCGCGAGAAGGCGGCCAAGATTCGAAAGCATCTCAAAAGTTCAGCATCCCCATGCCCTGCTCAAAGATTCACAAGCTCTCAGCATGAGGTTGTTGGTGGTGATTCGATCGGACTCGGAACTACTCTAAAGGTCCCTCGGTATGCCGACGGCTACGGACCTCGACGGTTAGCAGTCTCCGCCTGAACGAACCGGTGCTGAGTGCGCTCGCGTTTCGTGAGCTTCGGTAGTGCCTGTCCCACGATCAGCGCCTTGAAGTGCGGCGTCTCCTGGTGGGAGGCGAATCCCGCCTCGTCGCGGAACACCTCGTAGAAGAAAAACCTCCCGGGCTCCGCGATCGAGCGATGGATCTGGAAGGCGAGCACCCAGGGCTCGCGCTGGGCCTGTGGCAGGTACTCGCAGACGATCGCTGCGACGGCATCGGCCTCGGACGGCCGGGCCTCCCAGAACGCCGTGACGATGAGCCCGTCTTTCAGGGAATGAAGATCGACCATGTGATTTCTCCCGTGCGGTTGGTGGGAGAACGTTCTAGGCCTTCGTCCCATGCCGTCGCTTCGGCCGGGGTCGAAGCGACTACTTCACCATCTCCGACGCCGCGACCTTGATGCGCCCGGTGCGGCGCGCCTTGTCGAGCGCGTCGTAGTCCTCGTCCGTCTGCCTGGCATAGGCCATGGCAAATTTGCCGATCGCTTCATCGAGCGTTTCGCTGTTGCCGCAATAGCCGGCAATCATCGCCGGATCGCCCGACTTCGCATGGGCCAGCGCAAGCGCCCAGCCGCACAGGCCACAATACTCGAGGAAGCCGTCGAGGGTGCTGGGGTCGCTCTCGTTGAATTTCAGGCTGCCCTTCATGTCCGCGAGCTGGCGAACGTAGAAGTCCTTTCCGTCGACCACTCCCCAACCGAGGAAGATGTCCGGAGATCCTTGCGCGAGGCGCTGCCCGACGACGACCCGACGACCCTGATTCTCGAACCTGAGCTTCTGGTCGACATAGGGCGCGATGACCGATGTTTGCGCCTGCTTCACCTGCAGGAACAGCGGATCGTCCGAATCGATGCCCTGCAACAGTATGACCCAGCAGCCGGTACCTACGCTGCCGACCCCCACGACCTTGCGCGCCGAATCGACGATCCGATAGCGTGATAGCAGCACGCGCCGGTCGATCGGCAGGGACTGGATATAGTCCTGCAACATGTTGTCGAGAGCGACATTGGTGGGCGTACCCGCCGCCGTTTCCGTCTCGCGCACGATCAGCGGCACTTCCTCGATGATGCGATGCTCGCCGCCGACCTCCTCGGTCAGCTTCTCCAGCACGGCGACATGGCTCTTGGTCCGGGCCTTGTCCATCAGCCGCTCCGCACCGCGCCGCGCCCGGGGTGACAGCGTGTCGAGGACGGCACGCTCGTCGATTCGGTCGTACCAGATCTGCAGGTAGCCCATCTCGGCATAGCGGCGCATGCGCTTGCGGTAGGACCGCACGATCGACCGTGCGGCCTCCTCCGCCGTCACGCGGTCGCCGCCCATGAAACGCACGGCGACGGCGGCGCTGGCGGCGAGGCGCTTGAGGTCCCATTCCCAGGGGCCGGGATGGACCTCGTCGAAATCGTTGATGGCGAAGATCAGATTCCGCTCCGCCGACGCGAACACGCCGAAATTCGAGACATGCATGTCGCCGCAGGCCCCGACGGCCATGCCGCTGACGGGTGTGGTCGAAAGGTCCGCCGCCATCACCGCCGCCGAGCCGCGCAGGAAGGCGAAGGGCGAGGCCAGCATGCGGGCGAAGCGCACTGGCACCAGCTTCTGCACCCGGCTCTCGTTCTGCGCCTCGAGGATGGCGACCGGATCCGGCCGGTTGGCCGCCTTCTGGAAGCTGGCATGCGAGGTGCGCGGCACCTGCGCCCGTACGGCCTTGCCCGCCTGCAGGCGCTCGGCAACCGTCGCGCGGGGCGCCACGAAGCTTTCGAGCAACGTCATGTTGTCGATCGCCGTGTTCATGCGCTCGAACGTGCGATCGGTATTCGTGTTGATCTTCACCACTGTCATCTGGCCACCCTCGCTCCCCACCGCCCATTCAACGTCGCGCCTTGGCGGCGGTCAAAGCAATTGACCGCCGCGGCACCCTGTTCAGCTTGTCTGGGTTTACCGGCTCTTCGATCTTTTCAAAGTGCCCATCCCGTCCTCGTCGAGATTCTCCAGAGTGACCTGGGAAGCCTTTCCGTCGGGACCGATCAGAAAAGTGACGGCGGCCATCCAGCCGGGACTTTCCGCGAAGGGTGCATACAGGAAGAGGTCGCGATTGAAATGCTTCAAGGGAAAGCGCTTGCCGGCCGGTCCCAACGCCACCGAGAGCACGCCACCCGCCTCGGTGATCCGGGCGTCGCCGACGTAGGCGTTGTTGTAGAAGCCGGCATACGCCCCGAGCGGCATGGGTGGTGACGGCGAGGCCGGCGCCGATGCATAAGGCGTCATCGCCGTCTTCTGGGCACCGGCCCCGAAATTCGCGTCGTAGATCTCGTTCCAGTGCGAGATCCAGTCACGCGACGGCTTTGCGGTGAACACGTCGTCGAGAAAGGTCGCGGCTAGCCCTTCCGGCACGCCGGTCGGGAAAGCGTTGCTCAGGATCACGATGCCGATCTTCTCCACCGGCAGCAGATGCACCAGTGTGCGGGCGCCGGCGCTGAAGGCTCCGGCATGACTCCACTCGACACCGCGTTCGCGAACATCCACGTTCCAGCCCATCCCATAGAAACCGGCCACGCCGGTCTTCGGATCGACGCTGCGGATGATGACCGGCCGGCGCGTCTGTTCGATCGCGGCCTCCTTGATCAGCGGCCGGCCGGCATAGCGGCCATTGCCGAGCTCGAGCCGCAGCCACTGCACCATGTCCTTGGCGTTCGAGCTCGCGCCGCCCGCCGGGGCCTGCGCATCGGCGTTGCGCTTGACCAGCGGCGTCCACTTGCCGTCGATTCGAACATGCAGCGACGATCGATTGGGCTGAAGAGTGAAGTCCTTGGCACGCGAGCTGGTCGACGGCATGCCGAGCGGACGATAGACCTTCTCTTCGGCAAGCTGCTCCCAGCCCTTGCCTGTCGGCCTGGTGGCGGCGATCGCGCCCGCGGTGAACCCGAAATTGCTGTAGGCGTAGTCCGCCCGGAAACTGCCGCCGGGCCGCGTGTAGCGAATACGTTTCAGGATCTCGTCGCGGCTGAAGCCCAGATCCTCGATGTCGTTGCCGGCGTTGGCCGCCAAGCCGCTGCGATGCGAGAGCAGGTCGCGGATCGTGACCTGGGCCGTCGGATAGGCATCGGGAAGCGCAAAATTCGGATCGAGATCGCGGATGCGCGTGTCCCATGTCACGACGCCGTCGCTGACCAGCGCCGCCACGACGGTGGCGGCCAGCGGCTTGGAAACCGAGGCCAGCTGGAAGACCGTGTCGGCCGTCACCGTCTCGGGTAGCCCAGCCTCGCGAACACCGAAGCCTTCGAGGAAAACGACCTCGTCGCGATAGACGATGCCGATCGAAAGCCCCGGGACCTCGCCCTTGGCCACGACCTGCCGCGCCAACTCCCGAAGCTTGGGAAGTGCGGCCGTCAGTTTCTCTTTGGTGATCGTCTGTGCCTGGACCGGAAAGGGCGCGAGGCAGGTCAGTATCAACGCCGCGAGCAGCCGCATCATTTCATGTCCCCTTGGTAACATCCGGTTTCTTATCACCGGCGCGGCCGGCCAGCATCGCAAGGCGGGCGCCCACGACGGCAGCCAAAAGAGCCACCGGCGCGAAAGCCATCGGAACCCAGAAGGCGGCTCCGGTCACATCCTGCGTACTGAGGTCGCGGGAGAACCCGGCGAGTGTCGCCGCGATGCCGGCCGCGGCGGCTCCCAGGGCAAAGCCGCTCTGCTGCACGGTCGCGACGGCGGATGCCGCCAGTTCGGCCTCGCCACGCCTCGCCCCACCCATCAGGCGCTGCACGCCGAAGCCCCAGCAGGCTCCGATCCCCACACCGACGAGAGCGATGAACGCCGGCAGGACGAGCACCGGCTGCGACATCAGCAGTGCCCCGCCTGCGAGCCCCGCCGCCATCGCCAGCGGGCCGGCGACCAGCAGCCGGCCGGCCGCCCGCGGCGCCCGCCCCGCCACGACAAGCGACGCCACGGTCCAGCCCATCGAGGCGCCGGCGACCGTATAGCCCGCGGCCAGCGGATCGAAGCCGTGAAGGCTCTGCAGGAAGATCGGGATGAAGATCGACAGCGGGCTGTAGGAGATCGAGACCAGCAGGCAGAACCACATCGCGATGCCCGTCACCGTGCCCAGGGAGAAGGCGTCGCTCGGGAACAGCGGCGCCTTCGACCGCCGGTCCAGCAAGATCATCGTCACCAGCAGCAACACGGCGGCCATGAAGAGGCCCGCCTTGGTCGACGGCAGGACGACCACGCTGGCAGTAGACATGGTGGCGATCGCCAGACAGATCAGCGCGACCCGGCCACCGGGGATCCCCCGCGCTGCCCCCGGCTCCTCGGCCCGCAGGGGTGGCAGCGCCCGGGCCGCGACGATCGCCAGCAGGGCCGCAAGGACCGTCACGGCATAGAACGACCCTCGCCAGTTTCCCCAGGTCGCGAAGGCGCCGCCGAGCATCGGTCCCACCAGCACCGCCATGCTCCAGGCGCCCGACAGCAGCGCCGCGACCCGAGGCCAGACGGGCTCGGGAAAGGATCGGCCCACCAGCACATAGGCCATGGCCGACAGCACCCCGCCGCCAAAGCCCTGCACGAATCGGCCCGCCACGACGACGCCCATCGTTGGCGCCACCGCACAGATCAGGGCGCCGATGCCGAAAACCAGGGCGCCGGCACAGAAGGCGCTGCGTGCCCCGAGCCGCACCGTAAGGTGTCCCGTGCAGGTGGCCGCGACGATCGACGAGGCGAGGAAGGCGGTGGTCGGCCAACTCACCATCGCCGCGCCGCCGACGTCAGCGACAATGCTCGGCAGCACCGTAGCCAGCATCAGCACGTTCATCGAATGCAGCAGGACGCCGCCGACCAGGGCCACCAGCAGGGGAATCCATTCGCGCTTCAGCAGCGCCGACCAACCGGCTGTCGCAGTCATGGCCGGCGACTGATCACGTTCCCGTCCCCGGGTCAAAGACTAACGGGTCCGAAAACCGCGAGCGCCGCCCGCGCGCGCGTGGAAATATCAGCGCATGGAATTGCTCGACCGCAGCACCTACTACCGCGCTTTCCAGGGCCACGATGCCCGTTTCGACGGAAGGGTCTTCGTCGGCGTGACCTCGACCGGCATCTACTGCCGGCCGGTCTGTCCGGCCCGGACTCCCATGTTCGAGAATTGCCGTTTCTTCGCCTCGGCCGCCGCCGCACAGGGAGCGGGCTTCCGCCCCTGCCTGCGCTGCCGGCCCGAGATCGCCCCCGACTTCGCCTCCTGGCGTGGCAGCGCCAATACGGTGAGCCGTGCGCTGGCACTGATCGCCGATGGCGCCCTCGACGAGGACGAGGCGGGCGTCGAGGCGCTGGCCGGGCGGCTGGGCGTTGGCGGTCGACAGCTGCGCCGCCTGTTCCAGCGCCATCTCGGCGCCTCCCCCATTGCCGTTGCCCAGACGCGGCGCGTGCTGTTCGCCAAGCAGCTCCTGCACGACACCCACCTGCCGATGGCCGAGGTCGCCCTGGCCTCGGGCTTCGGCAGTCTCCGACGGTTCAACGAGACGTTCCGAAAGCTGTTCGACCGGCCACCGAGGATGCTGCGCCGCAGAGCCGGTGCTGACACCTCCGCGCGCGACGGAGTCACGCTGAGACTGGCCTACCGCCCGCCTTACGACTGGCCCGGCATGCTGGCGGCGCTCGCGGCGCGTAAACCGTCAGGCGTGGAATGGATCGAGGCCGGCGTATGGCATCGCCGCCTCGATCTCGACGGCCTGCACGGCCACGTCTCCGTCGCGCATTTGCCGGACCGCAACGCCGTCTCGGTCACTATCCGCTTCCCGTCGGTGAAGGCCCTGCCCGCGATCGTCGCGTGCGTCCGCCGCGTCTTCGATCTCGGGGCCGACATCACGACCATCGACAGCCATCTCGCGCGCGATCCTGCGCTCGCACCGCTGATCGCCCGGCGACCGGGCCTGCGTGCGCCGGGCGACTGGGAGGGCGGAACAATGGACAGTCCCTTCGACCACGAGGCGCCGCCGGCCTGGCGGCCGTGGCACGCCTATGCTGCCGAGCACCTGCGGATGGCGCGGCATGCCTGAACCTCTCGACTTCCGGATCGATCGCCTCGCGACACCCGTCGGCGAACTGGTGATCGTCGCCGACGGCGACGGCCGGCTTCGTGCAATCGACTGGACAGACCACGAGACCCGCATGCGCCGTCTGCTCGACCGTTACTACGGCCGGGTGCGCTACACCCTTTCACCTGCGCGCGATCCGGGCGGGCTGACCAAGGCGATGGGCTCGTATTTCAAAGGCGACATTGCGGTCATCGACACGCTGCCGGTCGAGACGACCGGCACGCCGTTTCAGCGAAGCGTGTGGCAGGCGCTGCGCAAGATCCATCGCGGCACGACCATCAGCTATGCCGAACTGGCCATGCGCATCGGCAATCCGCGCGCCGTGCGGGCGGCCGGGCTCGCCAACGGCCAGAACCCGATCGGCATCGTCGTGCCGTGCCACCGGGTCATCGGCAGCAACGGCACGCTGACCGGCTATGGCGGCGGTCTGCCCCGCAAGAAATGGCTGCTCGAACACGAGGGCGCGCTGTAGGGGGTCGCACTGTCCTGGCTCCCCACCGCGGCGGCACCAAACAGAAAGCCGGCAGCGCTGGATCGCACACGGAGCAGTCTGCTCCATTTCGAGAACCTCGAAATGGATGTCAGCAGCTCCGGACCATTGAGGTTCAGTAGGTGGCGAATATCCGCGCGATCTCCACCGGGTCGGAGGTCCGGGTGAGCGCCAGGGCGAGGAGCAGGCGCGCCTTCTGCGGATTGAGATTGTCCGCGGCCAGAATGCCGGCTTTCGCGAGCTTCTGGCCGCGGAAGATGCGGCCCGAACCGGCCCGCGAGGACTGACCGACGACGATGCCCTGCTTCACCGCCTCTTCCATCGCGGCAAAATCGGCAGCCGGCGGCATGCCCGGCGCGAATCCGGCGGAGACCAGTCCCTTCGCCCCCGCGGCAATGAAGGCGCGCATCGCACTGCCGTCGGAGCCCGCATAGGCATAGGCGATGTCCACCCTCGGCAGGCTGTCGAGGTGGGTTATGTCGAATTCGGTATCCGGCATGTGGCGGCGCTCCGGCCGCCGGTAGTAGGCGATGAGGTCGGCGTCGGCATGGCCCAGGACGCCGAAGTCGGGCGTGCGGAAGGTCTGCATGCGCCAGTTCGAGGTCTTGGTGACCTCGCGGGCCGCCTGGATCTCGTCGTTCAGCAGCACCAGCACACCGCGGCCCCGGCTCTGCGGGCTGGCGGCCGTGCGTACACCGTTCACGAGATTGATCGCGGCATCGGTCGAAAGGCCGGAGGCCGGCCGCTGTGAGCCGATCAGCACCACGGGCACATCGACCTTGAGCACCAGGTTCAGGACCCAGGCCGTCTCCTCGAGCGTGGCCGTGCCATGGCCGATGACGATGCCGGACAGGTCGGGATGTTCGGCCACGGCGCGATGGCAGAGGCCCGCGAGTTCCTTCCATTCGGCGAAGTAAATCTCGGGGCTCGGCACGTTGCGGAAATCGACCGGAATGATCTCGGCGATCTCCTCGACCACCGCGAAGCGGGCGACGATCTCGCTGGCATGCATGCGATTTTCGTGCACGCCGTAGTCCTGCAACTCCAGCGGATGGACACCCAGCGAGGACATGGTGCCGCCGGTGCCGATGAAGGCCACCTTGGGCCGGTTCGTGCTGCTCACTCGATGCTCCTGCGCTGCTCGTCGACCAGATGACCAACGCAAGATCGATGCCGCCGCCATGTCGTCGAACGACGATATGGCGGCGGCGAACGATCGGTACGCCTCAGCCCTTGGCGGCCACCTTGTCCTGCGTCTTCAGGTCGAAGTCGCTGGCGTCGTGGCGCTCATGGAGCTGGTTCGCCGGGTCGCCCTGCAGGCGATTGACGATGCGGCCGCGGCGGACCGCCGGACGCTCGCCGATCAGGTCGGCCCAGCGCTGGACGTTCTTGTACTCGTGCACGGCCAGGAACTCGCCCGCGCCGTAGAGAAGCCCCTTCGCCAGCCCGCCGTACCAGGGCCAGACCGCGATGTCGGCGATCGTGTAGTCGTCGCCGGCCAGGTACTTGCTCTCAGCCAGACGCCGGTCGAGCACGTCGAGCTGCCGCTTGGTCTCCATCGCGAAACGGTCGATGGCATATTCGATCTTGGTCGGCGCATAGGCGTAGAAATGGCCGAAGCCGCCCCCGAGATAGGGCGCGCTGCCCATCTGCCAGAACAGCCACGACAGGCATTCGGCCCGCTTGGCGCTCTCCGTCGGCACGAGCGCTCCGAACTTTTCCGCGAGATAGAGCAGGATCGCGCCCGATTCGAATACGCGCACCGGGTTGGGTCCGCTGCGATCCACCAGGGCCGGGATCTTGGAGTTCGGATTGGCGGCGACGAAGCCGCTACCGAACTGATCTCCCTCGCCGATCTTGATCAGCCAGGCATCGTATTCGGCGCCCTTATGACCGAGTGCCAGCAGTTCCTCGAGCATGATGGTGACCTTCTGGCCATTCGGCGTGCCCAGCGAATAGAGCTGCAGCGGGTGCTTGCCGATCGGCAGTTCCTTCTCAGCTGTCGGGCCGGCGATCGGCCGGTTGATGTTGGCGAATCGGCCCCCGCTGGCCTTGTTCCAGGTCCAGACCTTGGGCGGGGTGTAGTCGGATGCGTCGCTCATGCTTCCAATATCCTGTGATGGAGTTTCGGGAATGGCGCATCCTAGCCGCCTTTCGGCCGTCCTGCTCGCTCCCGTGCCGCGCCCAGCGGGGGTTAGAAATCGAAACGGTACATATGGTAGGTAGGGATAAGTCCCCGGATTTCGGGCATTCCCTGAAGCAAGGAGGGGCGAGCCCCGCTCGCTTCGTAATGGCCATATGAGAATTCTTGTTACCGGCGGCGCCGGATTCATCGGTTCGGCCGTCGTGCGCCACATCATCCGTGACACCGACTGGACCGTCGCCAACGTCGACAAGTTGACCTACGCCGGCAATCTCGAATCGCTGGCCGAGGCGCAGACCAGCAACCGGCATCGCCATTACAAGACCGACATTTGCGACCGTGCAGGAATCGACGCCGTTCTGGCCGAATTCCGGCCCGACGCGATCCTGCATCTGGCTGCGGAAAGCCATGTCGATCGCTCCATCACCGGCGCCGCGCCGTTCATCGAAACCAATGTCAACGGCACCTTCACGATGCTGGAGGCCGCGCTCGCCTACTGGCGCACGCTCGACGAGACCGCGCGCGGCCGCTTCCGCTTCCAGCACATCTCGACCGACGAGGTCTTCGGCTCTCTGGGCGCCACCGGTCTCTTCAGCGAGACCACGCCCTACGCGCCCAACTCGCCCTACTCCGCCAGCAAGGCCGCGTCCGACCACCTGGTACGCGCCTGGCACCACACCTACGGGCTGCCGACCCTGGCGACCAACTGCTCCAACAATTACGGCCCCTATCACTTCCCCGAGAAGCTGATCCCGCTGGTCACCATCCGCGCCCTGCGCGGCGAGACCCTGCCGGTCTACGGCAAGGGCGACAATGTGCGCGACTGGCTGCATGTCGAGGACCACGCCGAGGCGCTGACCCTCGTGTTGCGCAAGGGACGGCCCGGCGAGACCTACAATATCGGCGGCAACAGCGAGCGCCGGAACATCGACGTGGTGCGCGGCATCTGCCGCCTGCTCGACGAGATGCAGCCCGACGCCGCCCATCGCCCGCACGAATCGCTGATCAAGTTCGTGACCGACCGGCCGGGCCACGACGCCCGCTATGCGATCGACGCGTCGAAGATCGCGACCGAGCTCGGTTGGCGTCCGCGGCACGATTTCGAGAGCGGCCTGCGCGACACGGTGCGCTGGTTCCTCGACAATCGCGGCTGGTGGGAACGCGTGATGAGCGGCGAATATCGTGGCGAGCGCCTGGGACTGACCGCCGCCTGATCGCAGCGGTCTATTTCAGGAGATCGATAAGACTGTCCGGCAGGTCGCCGCGCTGACGCCGCACTTCGATGCCCAGCAGGGCGGCGATTCCCGGCAGATTCGAGATTTCACCGTTTAGCGCCATGCCCACAGCGTCAGCGAACGGCACACGGCGGCGGGACAGCTTTTCGGTGGCATCGGGCTGCGGCGCGCCGCGGTCCAGCCCCCAGGCGACGAAAGCCGGCACGGCCTCGGTGGAGATGCCGGGCGACACGGCGCCCTCCACGATCTTGAGCCAGTGCTTGGCGGTGCAGCCGGTTTCCTCCCTGAGCTCCGCCCGCGCGACGTCGAGCGGATCGTCACCGACCCGCGCGCCTCCCCCCGGGATCTCCCAAGAGAAGCGGTCCAGGACGTAGCGATACTGGCCGATCAGGGTGACGCTGCCGTCGTGATCGACCGGCACGATGCAGACGCCGTAGTACTTCATCCGCACGCTGTGATAGCTGCGCGCCTCTCCGTCGGACAATGTCACCCGGTCATGACGGACCGAGAAGTACCGGCAGTCGTAGCCGGTCTCTTCTTTGAGCACCTTCCAGGGGTTGGCTTCGTCCACGCGTTCCATGGCAATCCCTTCGCCGGTCATGACCCTCTACGCAGCCGTGCGGACCAGATGACGGGCCACCGCTTCGCACTGCGTGCGGATGTCCGGGACCACCGTCGTCTCTCACAGGTTGCCCCGAATGGGCGGTCCCAGGTTAAGAGAACCTCCAACACGACACCGCTCTTGCTGACCAGACGATAATTCTCGCCGAGATCGAGGCCGAGCGACAGCGAATCCGCGCGCGCCAGGCCGTCATCGAACAGCGAACGGATCAAGGGGTCGCTGATCCGGTCATCGTCGATTTGCGGACCTGAGCTGTTGACCAGCCCTTTTCCCATCGGACCATCGACGATCCCTCGAACCCCTCCGAAGGTGTTCGCGAAGGCGTGTCGCGACAAGACGCTGCAGCGGAACGGCAGCCGCCGAGCGTGCCACGCTTGCCGCGCACGGGATCGTGACGGGTGAGGTCGAGCACTATCTGTTCCCGGCATCTCTTTGGAATTGAGCAGGATTTCGACAGGTCGGAAGTCGTTACGGCGTAGTCGCGATCTGCCTGGACCAGGGCCAATGAGAGTCCCGAGCTCATACCTTGCCCGTTGCGAAATCATTTCAAGCCTCGCTATCGGATCAAAGCCTCAAGCAGGGGTCGTCGACTACCGCCCGATACCGCTCACGCCCCTGTTGCTCTTCAGCAGGTCGTCGAAGAAGGCGATGGTCTTCGTCAATCCGTCGTCGAGGGCAACCTTGGGCTCCCACTTCAGCATGTCGCGCGCCAGGGTGATGTCCGGGCAGCGCTGCATCGGATCGTCGACCGGCAGCGGCTCGAACACGAGCCGGCTGCGGCCGCCGACCTTGTCCAGGATCTTC
>NZ_JAUSBN010000068.1 GCF_030651995.1 Reyranella sp. | reverse complement strand
GAGCGCCGCGCCCGTGAGCGCGCCGAGGCCATCCGCCGCACCCGCAAGCTGATGCGCAAGCGCATGGAGCGCGAGGGCTACTAGTCCTCCCCTCCTCGCACGAGACGACAACCCCCGGCATCCCCGGGGGTTTTTGTTTGGTCCGGCAACGGAAGGGCCAACGGAGCGCGCAACTCCAGTTGCGCTCTTGCCGTGGCTACTCGCGAGCTTGAGCACCACAGCAAGGCAATCGCATCTGGCCCAAAGAGGGCGGAGTAGGTGAAAGGTCCCTCACTGCGTTCGGGATGACAATTTGGTTGGGATTTGCGCAGTGCGCCGATCAAACAAACGGTGTCATCCCGAACGCAGTGAGGGATCTTTACATTGTATCGCGAGATCACTCTGGCTTCGATGAAGCAGCAACGAATGCCGCCGCATGACGATCACGTAGTCGGCGGAAGACTTCTCGGGCCGGAACGCTTGGCGTCGGATCCGCAAGCGCTTCCTCCACCGCTTGTCTCAACTCAGCCACCGAAGCGCATGTGCGAGGCTTCCCGGAGTTCGGCTCGTTTTTGGGAGACATGTCATTCCTCCGTATTCGACTGCGGTGAGCTAAGAAGGCGCGGGCGCTCTCCTCAAGCCACGAGCGCAGCGATCGCCGCCTCCAGCTCGGCGACATCGGTCACGACGGCATCGGGTGTTTCGGCCGCCGAGCGTGGCCGCTGGCGTCGCCAGCGCCCCGATCGGAACTGGATGGTCGCCATGCCGGCCGCCTTGGCCGGCGCAATGTCGGTATCGATGCGATCGCCGACCAGGATGCACTCGACCGGCGGGACGTCGTGATCGCGCGCGAACAGCTCCGCGATCCCGGCCCGCTCCAGGCGCTCCCAGCGGGGCTCGACTGCACACAGCACCAGACCTCGCCCCTTGAGGCGCTTCAGCAGGTCCTCGATTTCGGGCCGAATCTGGAAGGCATCGAGTTGCCCCGTCATGGCCTCGACCCTCCGCACCACGCGCGCGACCGTCGTGGGCTCGCCGCCGCACAGCGTCTCGATCATGTGGTGCACGACATCGGGCGCGAAGGCGGCCACGGCCTGCTCGGACGCCTCTTCCACCATCGCCGGATCGACGCGAATGCCTTCCATCCCGCAGGCCGAGGCAATAGCGCCGTCGAGCGCCATCTCCCACGCAAACTCAAGATCGACCGCGCCGCCGATATCGAAGATGACGGCACGGTAGTTGGTAGTCAGGGTTTCACTCCTGATTTCCGCATTCTCTCGACGACGAGCGGATCGACGGCCTGCGCCGCCGCCATGTCAGCGTCGCCGCCCGCATTATCGCCCTTGAGACGCTTGGCGACGCCTCGGCCATAGAGTGGCGAAGCCGGCGTCGTCGCAGCCGGCGATCCGATGGCGATGGCCTTGTCGAAATCGGCAATCGCATCGTCGGCGCGCTTCATGTGCAGATTGACGATTCCCCTGGCGAAGTAGCCGCCCGCCTGATCAGGCCATTTGGCAATGGCCGCTTCGCATGACGCAAGTCCCTCGGCATGCCGCCCCACCATCGACAGCAGAACGCATCGATCCGTCAGCATGTAGCTGTAGTTGGGCAACACCGAGATTGCCTTGTCGAAATCGGAAATTGCGCCATCAAGATCGCCCTTGTCCCGGTAGACATAGCCCCGTGTCAGGTAAAGCGCGCCATTCTGCGGCTGTATCCGGATGGCCTCGTCGATCGCTTCTATCGCAAGATCGTAGCGCTTCTGCTGCCAGTAGATGCTGAGCAAGCCTAGCCAGGAATTGAAGTCGTCGCGGTCGATCGACAGTACGGCTCTGAAATCCGAGAAGGCCATGTCGAAAGCACCCAGCATTGCATACGCGCTTCCACGATTTGAAAGCGCCGTGCGATCCTGGGGGTCGAAGCTCAGGGCCAGACTCAAGTCAGCGATTGCGCCGTCCGCATCCTTGCTCTCGTAACGGGCTTTGCCGCGCCAGCGAAGCGCCTCGGCGACAGCCGCAGCACTCCGTGACTTATCCGCCAGAAAGGCGCTGCAGGCAGCGATGACGGCTGGTGTACGACCTGAACCGCTACAGGGCGGACTCGGTCTGTCCTGCGTTTGGCCGAGGACCGGCGACGCGAGCAGCGTCGCTACGATGCCAAGGACCGCAGGCCGGCTCAGTGCGTCGATTCCAGCGACTTCACGATGTTCTCGCACATCACCTTGGCGTCGGCGAAGAGCATCATGGTGTTGTCTCGGAAGAACAGTTCGTTGTCGACGCCGGCATAGCCCGAGGCCATGCCGCGCTTCACGAACAGCACGGTCTGGGCCTTCTCGACGTCGAGGATCGGCATGCCGTAGATCGCGCTCTTGGGGTCGGTCTTGGCGGCCGGGTTGGTGACGTCGTTGGCGCCGATCACGAAGGCGACGTCGGTCGAGGCGAAGTCGCGATTGATGTCGTCGAGCTCGAAGACCTCGTCGTTGGGCACGTTGGCCTCGGCCAGCAGCACGTTCATGGGGCCGGGCATGCGGCCGGCCACCGGATGGATGGCGTAGCGCACCTGCACGCCTTCCTTCTTCAGGAGGTCGGCCATCTCGCGCAGCGCGTGCTGGGCCTGCGCCACCGCCATGCCGTAGCCCGGCACGATGATGACCGACTGCGCGTTCTTCATCAGGAAGGCCGCATCCTCGGCCGAGCCGGCCTTGACCGGCTTGTCGTTCTTCGCCGCCGGCCCGCCGGCCGCCGCGCTGTCGGTGCCGAAGCCGCCCAGGATCACGTTGAAGATCGAGCGGTTCATGCCCTTGCACATGATGTAGCTCAGGATCGCGCCCGAGGAGCCGACCAGCGCGCCGGTCACGATCAGCGCCGTGTTGCCCAGGGTGAAGCCGATGCCGGCCGCCGCCCAGCCCGAATAGGAATTGAGCATCGACACCACGACCGGCATGTCGGCGCCGCCGATCGGCAGGATCAGGAGGAAGCCCAGCGCCAGCGACAGCACGATCAGCAGGACGAAGGTCGAGGTGTGGCCACGCATCGCGAACCAGACCAGCAGCACGACCAGCGCGATGCCCAGCAGCGCGTTCAGCGGATGCTGGCCCTTGAAGATCAGCGGCGAGCCCGAGACCAGACCCTGCAGCTTGGCGAAGGCCACGACCGAGCCGGTGAAGGTGATGGCGCCGATGGCGGTACCCAGCCCCATCTCGATCAGGCTCTGCACCTTCATCTTGCCGGGCACGCCCAGGCCGAAGGCTTCGGGCGAGATGAAGGCCGCCGCCGCGACGAACACCGCCGCGAGACCCACGAGTGAATGAAAGGCCGCCACGAGCTGCGGCAGGGCCGTCATCTGGATGCGCAAGGCAACGAACGTGCCGATCGCGCCGCCGATCACCAGGCCGGCCAGGATCAGCCAGGGCGAGAGGACGCCGGGCGACAGCACGGTGACGCCGATGGCCACCACCATGCCGACGATGCCGAACAGGTTGCCCTGCCGCGAGGTCGTCGGCGAGGACAGGCCGCGCAACGCCATGATGAAGCAGATGGCGGCGATCAGATAGCCGTAGGCGGCCAGTTCCTGGGTGAACATCCCTTGCTCCCGCCGACTACTTCTTGACCGGCTTCTTCTTGAACATCGACAGCATCCGGTGCGTGACGATGAACCCGCCGAAGATGTTCACCGCGGCCAATGCCACGGCAATGAAACCGAAGAGCTGCGCCGCGCCCAGCCCCTTGAGGCCGGCCGCCAGCAGCGCGCCCACGATGATCACGGACGAGACCGCGTTGGTGACCGCCATCAGCGGCGAATGCAGCGCCGGCGTCACCCGCCAGACCACGTAGTAGCCCACGAAACAGGACAGCGCGAAGATGGTGAGCAGCGCCACGAACGGCATGTGGCCGTCGGGGATGGCGACCGGGCTCGCCGCCGCCGCGTCGGTGATCTGCTGCGCCAGGGCCTTGAGCTGGGCGGCGACGTCCTGCGCCTGGGTCGCGAGCTTGGAGGCCTCGCCTGCGATCTTGTCGTCCATGGGCCGCTCCTAAGCCTGGGTCAGCGAGGGATGCACGATCTGCCCGTCGCGGGTGACCAGCGTGCCCTTCACGACCTCGTCCTCGAGGTTGATCGTGAGCGCCTTGGTCTCCTTGTCGACCATCGGCGTGATAAAATTCAGCAGGTTGCGCGAGAACAGCGCCGAGGCGTCGGTCGCCAGCTCGCCCGGAAGGTTGGCCGGACCGACGATCTTCACACCGTACTTCTCGACCACCTTGCCGAACTCCGACAACGGGCAGTTGCCGCCCTGCTCGACCGCCATATCGACGATCACGGAGCCGGGCTTCATCGTCTTGACCATCTCCTCGGTCACCAGCACCGGCGCCTTGCGGCCGGGGATCAGCGCCGTGGTGATCACGATGTCCTGCAGCTTGATGTGGTCGGCCACCAGCGCCGCCTGCTTGGCCTGGTACTCGGGGCTCATCTGCTTGGCGTAGCCGCCCGCGGTCTCGGCCGCCTTGAACTCCTCGTCCTCCACGGCCACGAACTTGGCGCCGAGCGACTGGACCTGCTCCTTGGTGGCGGGGCGCACGTCGGTGGCGGTGACGACCGAACCGAGGCGCCGCGCCGTGGCGATCGCCTGCAGGCCAGCCACGCCCACGCCCATGATGAAGCTGCGCGATGGCGCGAGCGTGCCGCCGGGCGTCATCATCTGCGGGAAGATGCGGCCGTAATTGTTCGCGGCCACCAGCACGGCCTTGTAGCCGGCCAGATTGGCCTGCGACGACAGAATGTCCATCGACTGCGCACGCGTGATGCGCGGGATCAGCTCGAGTGCAAACGAGGTGATGCCGCGCGAGGCGAGTGCCTGCACCAGCTCCTTGTTGGTCAGCGCCCCGAGCGGCGCCATCAGGGTCTGGCCCTGGCGCAGCAGGCCGAGTTCGTCGAGCCCTTCCTCCGCCGTCATCGGCCGCTGGATCTTGAAGACGATGTCGCCCGCGGCGATGGCCGAGGCCGCGTCCGGCACGATCGTCGCGCCGGCCTCGCTGTAGGCCTGGTCGGTATAGGCGGCGACCGTTCCGGCGCCTGCCTCGATCGTGATCTCCGCGCCCAGCGCCTTCAGCTTCTTGACCGTCTCTGGAGTGGCGGCCACACGGGTTTCGTGGGGCCTGCGTTCTTTGATGATGGCGATTTTCATGGAGCGCTTCAGATCCGTTTGAACGCGGCGGGACGCTTCGAGCGCTGCACCTTGCACAGCGATCCGTTCTTTGCCAAGCCGGTTTTTCGCCGCGCGGACGCCTTCGGCTTACCCGCTCCCATCTCCCATGCTACGCCTCGACCATGGCTGACCAACCGCACATCCTGACCGGCTTCCATTTCACAAAGGCGACGCTCGCTTCGTTCGGTGAGCGCTGCAAGATCATCGGGCACATGGACAATCCCACGCCCACCGTCGCCGACATCCCGCCCGGCACCGCGGCCACGGTGCAGGCGATCGTCAGCACCGGCAGCGTCGGGATCTCGGACGCGATGATGGCGGCCCTGCCCAGGCTCTCGCTGTTCTGCTGCTACGGTACGGGCTACGAGCGCGTCGATCTCGAAGCGGCGCGCCGGCGCGGCATCATGGTCACGCACGGCGCAGACGCCAATGCGCCCGACGTGGCGGAACTCGCGGTCGGCATTCTCCTGGCCTCGACCCGCCGCCTGGTCCGCGCCGACAAGATGATCCGTCGCGGCGAGTGGAAGCAGCGCATCCCCAACCGCTTCGGCGCCATCGCCGGCCTGACCGGCGGCAGGGTCGGCATCCTGGGGCTGGGCGCCATCGGCCTGGAGGTCGCCCGGCGCCTCAAGGGGTTCGACGTCGAGATCGGCTACTGCAACCGCAGCAAGCGCACCGATGTCGACTTCCCGTATTTCCCGGACGTGATGGCGCTCGCCACCTGGTGCGACTACCTGATCGTCTGCCTGCGGTCGGATGCCTCCAACCGGCACATCATCAACGCCGAGGTGCTGAAGGCGCTGGGCCCGCGCGGCCACGTGGTCAACATCTCGCGCGGCTGGGCGGTCGACGAGGCGGCCCTCGCCGACGCGCTGCGCAACGACATCATCGAAGGCGCGGCCCTCGACGTGTTCGACGAGGAACCCTACACCGGCACCGAGCTGCTCGAACTCGACAAGTTGGTGATGACACCGCATTTCGGCGGCGGCACGCAGCACGCCCAGCGCCGCATGACCGACCTCGTCTGCCGCAACCTCGACAACCATTTCGCCGGCAGGCCGGTCGTCTCCCCGGTGCCCGAGTTCCGCGACTGGGCCAACTCTCCGGACGCACCGAAGCCTCGTTAGAGTCTTTCCGAGATCGATAGAATCACCACCAACCTCATGCTGAGGAGCGCTCCGCAGGAGCGCGTCTCGAAGCATGGGCACGAGCACCGCGCCTGTTGCCGATCCTTCGAGACGCGGCCTGCGGCCGCTCCTCAGGATGAGGTCGTGTGGATCGACTTGAAGCCGAAAGACTCTAATTCGGCGGATCTTTTCCGATAACGACGCTCGCCCCCGTGTACTTCGGCGGCGTGTCGAACCAGACGTCGAAGTAAGCCCGCAGGGCAGAGGGGTAGCGCCGCAGCTCGGTCATGAGGCTGTAGGCGCGTTTCACATCTTGGGCCTCGAAGCCCCAGGCCTCGATCCCCTGCTCGCGCGCGAGGAAGATCGCGCGGGAGAGGTGGAAGCGCTGGGAGACGATGATCATGCGCGTCTGGCCGAAGACCGATTCGGCGCGCAGCACCGAGTCCAGGGTGCGAAGACCCGCGAAATCCCGGTAGATCGCCTCCGCCGGCACACCGCGCTTGATCAGGCCTTCGCGCATCGCCGTCGGCTCGTCATAGTCGGCACGGCTGTTGTCGCCGCTCACCAGCAGGTACTTCACCTTGCCGGCCTTGTAGAGCGCGGCCGCCGCATCGAGCCGGTAGACGAAGTAGCGATTGGGCCCGCCCTCCGGACCGATCGGGGCGGCCCCGAGCACGAGCGCCACCGGCACGTCGGGAAGCCTCGCCGGATCGTCGGTGATGTAGGCCGCGGCCAGGGTTTCGAGCCGGCGCTCGGCCAGCCATGACAGGAGCGACATCAGGAGGGCCATCGCGCCCAGCGCGAGCACCGCGTACAACATCAACCGCATGTCATCGCCCTGATCGCACTCCCGTCAACCCGTAGAGAGCCAGCATGCCCCGCCTCAGCACCGCCGAAGCCACGGTCGAAACCCTCCTGCTGCACGGCCTCGACACGATCTATGCCCTGCCTGGCCTGCACCAGGATCCGCTGTTCGACGCCTTCTATCATGCTTCGGACCGGCTGCGGGTGATCCATCCGCGCCACGAGCAGACGGCGGCCTACATGGCGCTGGGCGCGGCGCTCGCCACCGGCAAGCCGCAGGCTTTCGGGGTCGTGCCCGGTCCCGGCCTGCTCAATGCCGGTGCGGCGCTGCTCACGGCCTACGGCATGAATGCGCCGGTGATCGGCCTGATCGGCCAGATCCCGCAGGCCGACATCGACCGGGGCCACGGTCACCTGCACGAGATCCACGATCAGCTCGGCCTCATGCGACACATCACCAAATGGGCCGAGCGCATCCGCAGCCCGCAGGAAGCGCCGACCCTGGTCAGTCAGGCGATCTGGCAGGCCACCTCGGGCCGCCCACGTCCCGTCGCGCTGGAATGCGCGCTCGATACCTGGGCCAGGCGCAGCGAGGTGGTGATCCCAGACGCGCCCTTGCCGCTACCACCGGAGTCGATCGACGACGAGGCGGTCGAGACGGCCGCGCGGATCCTCGGCCAGGCCGAGCGACCGATCATCGTGCTGGGCGGCGGCGCCATGGACGCGTCCGCCGAGATCATCCGGCTCGCCGAGATGCTCGAGGCGCCGGTCAGCTCCTACCGGCGCGGCCGCGGCATCGTCCCCTCCTCGCATCGGCTCGCCGTCGACATGCCGATCGGCCATCGCCTGTGGAAGGACGCCGACGCCGTGCTGGCAGTCGGCACGCGCTTCTTCATCCAGAACGGCAGCTGGGGCATCGACGACAGGCTCAAGGTGGTGCGGGTCGACATCGATCCCGACGAACCGGAGCGCTTCCGCAAGCCCGATGCAGCCCTGGTCGGCGACGCCGCTCCGCAACTTCGGGCGCTGATCGCGGCCCTCGCCCGCCACAACCGCAAGCGCACCTCGCGCGCCGAGGAGCTGAACGGCCATCGCGCCTGGTTCGCCGGGCGCCTGTCGACGCTCGAGCCGCAACTCTCCTTCCTGAAGGCGATCCGCAACGCGCTGCCCGAGGACGGCATCTTCGTCGACGAAGTCTCGCAGATGGGCTTCGCCTCGCGCGTCGCGCTGCCGATCGAGAAGCCGCGCACGTTCCTGTCGCCCGGCTACCAGGACAATCTCGGCTGGGGGTTCGGCACGGCTCTGGGCGCGAAGGCAGCGATGCCCGACCGCAAGGTTCTGGCGATCGCCGGCGACGGCGGCTTCATGTACCAGGTGGGAGAGCTGGCGACCGCCGTTCGGCACAACATCGCCGTGGTGGTCGTGGTGTTCGACAACGGCGCCTTCGGCAACGTGAAGCGCATCCAGCAGGAGCGCTACGGCAACCGCCTGATCGCCTCGGACCTGCAGAATCCCGATTTCGGCAAGCTGGCCGATTCCTTCGGCATCGCCTCGTTCAAGGCGCTCGATGCCAGGCAGCTTGAAGATGCCCTGCACAAGGCCTTCGCGCTCAATGCGCCCGCCCTCGTCTGGGTCCCGCATGGCGACGTCCCCAGCCCCTGGGACCTCATCATGATGCCGAAGGTCAGAGGCTAGAGTCTTTCCGGCTGAAGTAGGATCACTGTCCTCCCCATTCAAATGGGGAGGTGTCGTCGTCTCACGACGACGGAGGGGTCAGGATTCGCGGTGACGACGAGCCTGACCCTATCGCCCCGTATGACGCAGGAGTGTCCGGGGAAAGATTAAAGAGGTCCCTCAAATCGCTAGCAGCGGCAACGCTACGTTACAATCCAGGGAGTGTCCGACAGAGGCCCCCGCGTTTTTTCCAGCCGGCTCGATTTGTACGCACTTTGTCATCCCGAGCGCAGCGAGGGACCTTTAAAGCCACCGATAAAGGTCCCTCGCTGCGCTCGGGATGACAATTTTCCCTATCCCAAATCGCGCGTGATTTTCCCCGGACCGCCCTGCATTTGAATGGGGAAGCAATTGATCATGAATGCTGCGGCTCAACCACGACCGCGACGAGCACGGCCGCCGTCAGAAGCCGTTTGGGCGTGGAAGTACGCATTCCGATGAAACGCCGGAAAGCGAATTTTGTTACCGCTATCGTAACCCTGCGAGGATCGCGCCGAAGTCGGTACGGCACCTGACGCCCAGGACACGCTCCGCTTTTCCGGCATCGTAGACCCGGTCGATCGTGTCGAACATCGTCCAACCGCGCCGCTCATAGAGTGCGCGGTACTCGGGGAACAGGCGGGCGACCACCGAGGGCGCGTCGGCGATCAAGTCGTGGCAATCGTCGCGCGTGAACGGCGTCGGCGCCGAGACGATGAAGGTGTCGAAGCCGACCTCCTTCGCCTTGGCCAGTGCCACGACATGGGCCTCGGCCGCATCCTCGACGCTGAGCCGGCGGAACAGGAACTCATTGGCCTTGGTGTTCTCGCCCGACTGCTTGATGGCATGCGCCATGTCATCCTCCTCGGGGAAGAACCGCGAGGTGCGCAGGATCAGGACCGGCAGCCCGTGCAGATGATTGAACAGGCGGCACAGCTCTTCCGCGGCGAGCTTGGTGACGCCGTAGATGTTGCGTGGCTTGAGCGGCGCCATCGTCTCGTCGATCCACACCGCCTCCTTCGCCCCGCCCGCCTTCCCGGCGCGGATCTCCTGCGAGATCATGAGCGAGGTCGTCGAGGTGAAGACGAGGCGGCCGACGGTCGAGCCCGGCGCCACGGCCTCCTCCAGCAGGTTCAACGTCCCCTGCACGTTGACGGCGACGAACTCCGAATTGTCATGGGTCTCGATATGCGGCTTGTGGCGCGCCGCGGCATGCACGATGGCCGTGATGCCCTCGTCGCGGATGACACGACGGACCAGTGCGCGGTCGACGACCGAGCCCACGACCGTCGTGGTGGCGCCCGGCTCCTGATCGAGGCCCACCACCTTGTGCCCGTCGCGCCCAAGCCTTGGCACAGGGTCTGGCCGAGCCAGCCCGAGGAGCCGGTCACCAGGACGTTCACGGCTGGAGCGCGTCCTCGAGCCCGGCCTCTTTCAGCGCGAGGTCCTGCCGCTCGGCGAGCGCGTCCACGTCGAAGCCGTCGATCAGTCCCTCGAAGAGCTGGTGCCAGTTGATCGAGGCGCGGAGATGGATGAACACCGAGCCCAGGCCGATGGCGGCGCGGTCCATGAACACGAACTCGCGCGGCGGCCGCACGCCGCCCATCTTGCGCAACTCGCCGAACACGTTCTGCGCCATCTCGCGGCCATAGCCCTCGGCCATGCCCTCGGTGAGACGGCGCGGGCGATCATCCATCAGCGGGCCATAGAGGAACGCGGCCCAGCGGTTGAGGATCGCAATCATCTCCTTGCTGAGGCCAGTAAACCCCCAATCCTCGTAGGCCGCGACGGCGCGCGCCTCGTCGTCGGTCATCAGCGCGCGATAGAGCTCGATCGAGCCGCGCACGAAGCGCGGCGGGAAGATGCGGATGCAGCCGAAGTCCATCAGGTTCACCGAACCGTCGGGCCGCACCGAATAGTTGCCGAGATGCGGATCGCCGTGGATGGCGCCGTAGAAATAGAACGGCACGTACCAGGCACGGAACATGGCGATGGCCAAGGCATCGCGCTCCTCCTGAGAGCGCGTCTTCCAGTTGAGCAAAGGCTCGCCCTGCAGCCAGTCCATGGTGAGGAGACGCTCGGTCGAATGCGAGTCGACCACGCCCGGCACATGGACTTGGGCCTCGTCGCGCAGCATGTGGCGGTAGAGGGCCGCATGCCGGGCTTCGCGGCGATAGTCGAGTTCCTCGCGCAGCCGGTTGGTGATCTCGGCGTGGATCTCGTCGGTCCGGATCGCCGGATCGACGCGCTGGCCGATCGCGAACACGAGCTTGAGCTGGTTGAGGTCGGCCTCCAGGGCCGAGGACATGTCGGGATACTGGAGCTTGGCCGCCACCTCGCGCCCGTCGAGCAGCGTCGCGCGATGGACCTGCCCCAGCGAGGCGGCGAACGACGCCTCCTTGTCGAAGCGGGCGAACTTCGCCTGCCAGTCCGGCCCGAGTTCCGAGGCCATGCGCCGGCGCACGAAGGCCCAGCCCATCGCCGGCGCGTTGGCCTGCAGCTGCGCCAGCTCGCGGGCATATTCCGGCGGAAGCGCGTCGGGGATGGTGGCGAGCAGCTGCGCCGCCTTCATCAGCGGACCTTTCAGTCCGCCCAGCGCCGCCTTCAGCTCACCGGCGTGCTTGTCGCGGTCGAGGTTGAAGCCGAGATAGCGCTGCCCCGCCAGCTTGACCGCCAGCCCGCCGACCGACGTGCCGACCCGCGCATAGCGCCCGAGCCGCCCGCCGAGAGAGTCACCTTCATCAGAGGCCATGATTCCTACAAAACCACCTCACCCTGAGGAGCGGCCCGCAGGGTCGCGTCTCGAAGGGTGGGCAAAGATAGGGGTGCGCGTTCCCATGCTTCGAGACGGCCGCGATGCGGCCTCCTCAGCATGAGGTCTTTTGGTGCTGAGGCCACGTCAGAGTTTCTCGAGTTCGTCGATGAAGCCCGAGATCACCTCAAGCCCCTTGTCCCAGAAGGCGGGATCGGAGGCATCGAGGCCGAACGGCGCCAGCAGTTCCTTGTGGCGCTTGACGCCGCCCGACCGCAGCATGTCGAGATACTTCTCCTGGAAACCGTCGGGCTGGGCCTGGTAGGCGGCGTAGAGCGAGTTCACCAAGCAGTCGCCGAACGCATAGGCGTAGACGTAGAACGGCGAGTGGATGAAGTGGCCGATGTAGGACCAATAGTGCTTGTACTCGTCGTCGAAGGTGAAGGCCGGACCGAGGCTCTCCTTCTGCACCGCCATCCAGATCTCGCCGATCGCGTCGGGCGTGAGTTCGCCCTCGCGGCGCGCCATGTGGATGCGGGACTCGAAATCGTAGAACGCGATCTGCCGCACCACCGTGTTCAGCATGTCCTCGACCTTGCCGGCCAGCATCGCCTTGCGCGTCGCCTTGTCGGGCGCGGTCTTGAGCAGCGACTGGAAGGTCAGCATCTCGCCGAATACCGAGGCGGTCTCGGCCAGGGTGAGCGGCGTGTCGGCCATCAGCGGGCCCTGCTTGGCCGCCAGCACCTGGTGCACGCCGTGGCCCAGCTCGTGCGCGAGCGTCATCACGTCCCGCACCTTCCCCTGGTAGTTCAGCAGAAGATAAGGATGGGCCGACGGCACCGTCGGATGGGCGAAGGCGCCCGGCGACTTGCCCGGCCGCGCCGGCGCGTCGATCCAGCCGCTGCCGAAGAATTTGCGGCCGACATCGGCCAGCTCCGGCGAGAAGGCATTGTAGGCATCGAGCACGATCTTCTCGGCCTCGGGCCACGGGATCGTGCGGTCGTCATGCTCGGGCAGCGGCGCGTTGCGGTCCCAATAGGGCATCGTCTCGACGCCGAACCACCTGGCCTTCAGCTTGTAATAGCGGTGCGAGAGCTTCGGGTAGGCCGCCTTTACCGAGGCCGCGAGCGCATCGACGACCTCGTCCTCGACCACGTTGGCCAGGTTCCGGAACGATTGCGGGCGGGCGTACTTGCGCCAGCGATCGTCGATCTCCTTGTCCTTGATCAGCGTGTTGGTCACCAGCGAGAAGACGGCGATGTTGTCGCCCTGCACCTTGCCGAACGACTTGGCGGCCTCCTTGCGCACCGCGGCGTCCTTGTTCGACAGCCTGTCGAGGATCTGCGGCTCCGTCAGCATCTCGTTGCCGAACGGATAGCGCAGCCGCGCGATCGTCTCGTCGAACAGACGTGACCAGGCGCTGCTGCCGACCACCGACTGGTCGTGCTGGAACTTCTCCAGCTCGTCGGAGAGCTGATGCGGCCGGAACAGGCGCGCGTCGCGCAGCCACGGCCCGTACTTGACGAGTTCCGGCGCCTTCAGCTTCTCGGCGAGGTCGGCATCCTCGATCTTGTTGATCTCGAGCCGGAAGAACAGGAGCTTCGAGCCGATGTCGTTCAGCTTCTCGGAGATGTCCTGCGCGAAGCGGTTACGCTCGGGATCGGAGAGGTCCTGGGCGGAATAGAGCTGGGCGTAGGAGCCGATCCGGCCCAGCAGGTCGCTCATCGCCTCGAGGCGGACGATCGCCCCGCCCAGCGCCTTGCCATCGAGTCCGACGATCCTGCCCTCATAGTCCTTGGCGAACGCATCTGCTTCGGTGGCCGCGCGCTTCAGGTCCGCGGTGAGATCCGTCCCGCTCGGACTGGAATAGAGGTCGGCCAAGTTCCAGGTCGGCAGATCGCCCAGCACAACGTTCATCCACAAACTCCCTGCGTCGCCCCTGATATGGGGCGCGACCTGCTACGTGGCTAGAGGGCCTGCCGGATCGCGGCCCCCCGATCTACCACGCTTCCCGGTTCGACGGGCGCCGGCTCGAAGCCGTGCGCACGATAGGTGCGTTCACGGCTATGGCATGTGACTCAAAGGTCCCTCACTGCGTTCGGGATGACAGCATTTTCTGCAGCGACACACCGCGCCAATCCAAGCACAATTGTCATCCCGAACGCAGTGAGGGACCTTTCGCGTCGTTCAAAACCCGAGCAATTACGCCTTTAAAGACGATTGTAGGCCTTGAACCAGTCGACGAAGAGCGGGATGCCCTGCTCGACGCTGACCTTGGGGGTCCAGCCGAAATCGCGGGTCGTGGCGTCGATGTCGGCGGCGGTTTCCGGCATGTCGCCGGGCTCGCCGGGCTTGAGTTCGATGACGGCCTTCCGGCCCAGCGCCTTCTCGAACAGCGCGATGACGTCGAGGATCTCCTCGCTGCGCGACCCGCCGAGATTGTACAGCCGGTGTCCGGCGGTCGCGGGCGGCTGGTCGAGCGCCGCCAGGGTGCCGGCCACGATGTCGTCGACGTAGGTGAAATCGCGCTTCAGCTTGCCGTGGTGATAGAGCGGGATCGTCCGGCCCTCGTGGATCGCCCGGGCAAAGATGTACGGCGACATGTCGGGCCGCCCCCAGGGCCCGTAAACCGTGAAGTAGCGCAGGCCGGTCGCCTTGAGCCCGTACTGGTGCACGTAGGTCTCGGTCATCAGCTCGCCGGAGCGCTTGGTCGCGGCATACAGCGAGACCGGATGGTCGACCCGGTCCCCGACGGCGAAGGGGATCTTGTCGTTGCCGCCATACACGGACGACGACGAGGCATAGACCAGATGCCTGAGCCGCGGCCCGAGCCGGCGCGCCAGCTCCAGCAGGACGAGATGCCCCATCACGTTGGTCTGCACGTAGATATAGGGGTCGATCCTGGAATGGCGGATGCCCGGCTGGGCCGCCAGGTGGACGATCCGGTCGAGATCGCCATGACGGTCGGCCAGCCCCGTCATCGTCTCGCGGTCCGATATATCGCCCTCGACGAAGGTGAATCCGGCCGTCTCGCGCAGCGGCTTCAGCCGGGCGAACTTCAGGACAGGGTCGTAATAGTCGCTGAAATTGTCGATCCCGACGACCGACTCGCCTCGCGCCAGCAGGGCGCGGGCGACGTGGGAGCCGACGAAACCGGCGACACCTGTGACGAGGACGGAGGTCATGGCGGCGGACGCTTACAACATTTCATTCGAAGGTGACACCGTGAAACGGCGAAGGGGTGCCGCCCGGCCGGCCCGACCTAAACCGTCGTTTTTCGGGCACGGTCGCGTTCCGCATTGCCCGACGCGTGCAAACGTCGCTACCGTGCCCATATTGAAATGTCAGGGAGGTTGCCATGCCCCTCGCGGTGACCCTGGACGACAAGTACATCCTCGAACGTGGACGCGTTTACCTGACCGGGACGCAGGCGCTGGTGCGCCTCCCGATGATGCAACGCCAGCGCGACGTGGCGGCCGGCCTGAACACCGGCGGCTACATCTCCGGCTATCGCGGCTCGCCGCTGGGGGGCTTCGACCAGGCCCTGTGGCAGGCCAAGAAGTTCATCAAGAAGAGCCATATCGAGTTCCAGCCCGGGACCAACGAGGACCTGGCCGCCACCGCCCTGTGGGGCACCCAGCAGATCCACCTCTACCCCGGCGCGCGTTACGATGGCGTGTTCGGCATGTGGTACGGCAAGGGCCCCGGCGTCGACCGGTCGGGCGACGTCTTCAAGCACGCCAATTACGCCGGCACCTCCAGGCATGGCGGTATCGTGGCCCTCGCGGGCGACGACCACATGGCGAAATCCTCGACCGTCGCCCACCAGAGCGAGCCGGCCTTCATGTCGGCCGGCATGCCGGTCATCCACCCGGCCGGCGTCCAGGAATATCTCGACTGGGGCCTGCACGCCTTCGCGATGTCGCGCTATTCGGGCCTGTGGGTCGCCTTCAAGGTGCTCAGCGAGACCGTCGACAGCTCGGCCTCGGTCTACATTGACCCGCACCGGGTCGAGATCCACACCCCCACCGATTTCGTGCTGCCGCCCGACGGCGTGCACATCCGCTGGCCCGACGACTGGCTGGGCCAGGAGCGCCGCGTCGTCACCATCAAGCAGCCCGCGGCGCTGGCCTACTGGCGCGCCAACAAGCTCGACCGGCTGATGCTCGGCCGGCCCGACGCCCGCTTCGGCATCGTCACCGTCGGCAAGTCCTACCTCGACGTGCGCCAGGCGCTCGACGAGCTGGGCATCGCGGACGAGGAGGCCGAGCGCCTGGGCCTCGCCATCTACAAGGTCGGCATGGTCTGGCCGCTGGAAACCGAGGGCGCCACCGCCTTTGCCGCCGGCAAGCGCGAGATCCTGGTTATCGAGGAGAAGCGCAACCTGATCGAGCAGCAGCTCAAGGACGCGCTGTTCAACGCCCCGGCCGACCGCCGCCCCGTCGTGGTCGGCAAGACCGACGAGCACGGTCAGAAGCTGCTCAAGACCGACGGCGAGCTGACGCCCTACGAGATCGCCTCGGCCATCGTCGCCCGCTTCGGGCTCGATTCCTTCAGCAGCCGCACCAAGGAGCGCTTCGAGGCGCTGAAGCGCCGCGCCGGCCGCCAGGTGCGTAATGAGGCCGGCCTCGCCCGCGTCCCCTATTTCTGCTCGGGCTGCCCGCACAACAGCTCGACCAAGGTGCCCGACGGCTCGATGGCGATGGCCGGCATCGGCTGCCATACGCTGGCCATCGGCATGGAGCGCAACACCAAGACCTTCACCCACATGGGCGCCGAGGGCGCGCCCTGGGTCGGCGCCAGCCACTTCACCGACATGCCGCACGTCTTCCAGAACCTGGGCGACGGCACCTATTTCCATTCGGGCTATCTCGCGATCCGTCACGCGGTCGCGACCAACACCACCATCACCTACAAGATCCTCTACAACGACGCCGTCGCCATGACCGGCGGCCAGCCGCACGACGGCAATGTCCATCCCTGGACGATCAGCCAGCAGGTCCATGCCGAGGGCGTGGGCCGCATCGCGCTGGTGAGCGACGAGCCAGACAAGTATCCGATCGGCACGCCGTGGGCGCCGGGCGTCACCTTCCATCACCGCGACCAGCTCGACGAGGTCCAGCGCGAACTGCGCGAGGTCAAGGGCGTCTCGGTCCTGATCTACGACCAGACCTGCGCCGCCGAGAAGCGCCGCCGCCGCAAGCGCGGCACCTTCCCCGATCCCAACAAGCGCCTCTTCATCAACGAGGCGGTGTGCGAGGGCTGCGGCGACTGCTCCGTGAAGTCGAACTGCCTCTCGGTCGTGCCGGTCGAGACCGAGTTCGGCCGCAAGCGCGCCATCGACCAGTCCTCCTGCAACAAGGACTTCTCCTGCCAGAACGGCTTCTGCCCCTCCTTCGTGAGCGTCGAGGGCGGCACGCTGAAGAAGGGCAAGGCGGTGACCACGAAGAAGACCGACGGCGCCGCCGCGCCTGAACCGGAGATGCCGGCCGCCCCGGCGCTCCCGTCCGTCGCGGACAAACCCTACGGTGTCCTCATCACCGGCATCGGCGGCACCGGCGTCGTCACCATCGGCGCCATCATGGGCATGGCCGCCCATATCGAGGGCAAGGGTGCCACCGTGCTCGACCAGCTCGGCATGGCGCAGAAGGGCGGCGCGGTGATCAGCCATGTCCGCATCGGCGCGACCCCCGAGGCCCTGCACGCCGTACGCCTGGCCGCCGGCGGCGCCAACGTGCTGCTGGGCTGCGACCTGGTCGTCAGCGCCAGCCCCAACGCGCTGGCCAGCCTCGAGCCCGGCGTCTCGCACGCCGTGGTCAACACGCACGAGACCATCACCGGCGAGTTCACGCGCCATCCCGACCTCGCCTTCCCGACCAACACGCTGAAACTCTCGGTCGAGGCCGCGGCCGGCGCCGACGGGGTCGATTTCCTCGACGCCACCGGCATCGCCACCGCCCTGATGGGCGATTCGATCGCCACCAACATGTTCGTGCTGGGCTATGCCTACCAGAAAGGCCTGATCCCGCTCAGCGACGAGTCGATCGAGCGCGCCATCGAACTGAACGGTGCCGCCGTGCCGATGAACCTCGCGGCCTTCCGCTGGGGCCGCCGCGCCGCCGCCGACCGCGCCGCGGTCGAAAAGCTGGTCGCGCCCAAGCCGACCAAGGACAACGTCGTCGCCTTCACGCGCAGCCAGCCGAAGACGCTCGACGAGATCGTGGCCTCGCGCACCAGGCACCTGACCGGCTACCAGAACGCCGCGCTGGCCCAGCGCTACAAGGCGCTGGTCGACAAGGTGCGCGCTGCCGAACAAAAGATCGGCCAGACGGGACTCGCGGAGGCCGTCGCGCTCTATTACTCGAAGCTCCTGTCCTACAAGGACGAGTACGAGGTCGCGCGCCTCTACACCGAGGCCGCCTTCCAGGCCGGCCTCAGCCGCCAGTTCGACGGGGACTACAAGCTCAAGTTCCACCTCGCCCCGCCGCTCTTCTCCAGCCGCGACCCGCAGACCGGCCAGCTCATCAAGCTGGAGTTCGGCGCCTGGATGCTCCCGGCCTTCCGGATGCTGGCCAGGCTCAAGGGCCTGCGCGGCACCAGGCTCGACGTGTTCGGCTACACCGAGGAGCGCAAGACCGAGCGCCGCCTGATCGCCGACTACGAGACGCTGATCGACGAGCTGCTGGCGACTCTCTCAGCGCAGAACCACGCGCTGGCGATCAAGCTCGCCTCCATCCCCGACGATATCCGAGGCTACGGCCACGTGAAGGACGCGCATCTGGAGAAGGCCAAGAAGAAGGAAGCCGACCTGCTCCACCAGTGGCGCAACCCGGAGGCGATGAAGGCGGCGGCGGAGTAGCGAAAGTTTCCAGCTCATCCGCAAATCAAAACGCATTCAAAAATGCCTCTGGCGCGACTCCAAAAATTAAAAGTAGCGCCATTGTTGCCTCGGCGAGCTTTCCAGGAGCAACGCCCTTAGCCGCAACAAAGAGTTCTAGAAATTGATTCCGACGGAGAAAGGTGCCGTGTCTCAGATTGCGATAGCTCCAGAGCCAATCAAGACGCGCTGACTCGGTGGACGAGCCTCGCATCTGTGCGCGAATAGATTTCTGAATCTCCAGAAGCTTTATCGGCAGTTTAGCTAGAAGCTCGTATTCTGCCGGGTGGGAATCGCGGCACGAGCTCTGACTTGCGATCGGCAAAGAAAACCTTGAGATGTAGCTCTTCCAACTCGGATAACAGCCCATAACCCTCACTCACCTTCGCCGGAGTTCTTCCTCACGATGGCGAACCAGCGACCGCAAACATCGCGAACCAAGTATGAATGCGTCGGCTTGCTCGCCATGACGCTACATTCGCGGCCCTGTACCGCGGACTATCGGCGACAAGACCCGAATGTGCCCGACATACGTCCCATGGTCGGCCACTGCCTGGCCGAACCGGGTGTCGGCAGTAACGACATAGGTCCCCAGGCGCTTCGCGAGCGCAAGGTAGAGACAGTCGTAGACCGGGTGATTGAGCTGGAGGGCGAGGCGCATCGCCTCCGGAAGGTCCTGCTCCAGCGGCACGCTTGCGACTGGTGCTTTGGCGAGTTCTGTCAACCGCTCCTCGGCTTCCGCTTGCGTCAGCTCCTTACGGACAGTGCGGCGCCACAGCGCGTTGCCCGCCTCCAATAACCATAGCGAGGGAGCTGCGAGATCCTCTTCCAGCAGTTCCTCGGCAGCGTCGCTCCCCGGCTCCTCCAGCACCCACTTCAGCGCGATCGACGCGTCGACGACGATGGTCATCGGGAGTCGCGATCCTCGCGGATGAGGTCGGCCGATTCGCCCTGTATTCTGCCGGCAGTCCCGGCGCGGAGACGGGCGGCGCGCTTGCGGAATTCGTTACGACCGCTGCGCAGGGCCTCTTCGAGGATCAGGCGGTGCTCGGCCTCGGCGCTTCGGCCGTTGGCGGCGGCACGTTCCTTGAGCGCCAGCACGAGGGCTTCGGGGAGGTCTCGGACCAGGAGTTGAGCCATCGTGGAATGATAGCATACGCTATCACGCCCGCAAGAGGTGGATCACCAAACTACTGAAAAAGCCGGAGAACGGCGCATAAACGAAACAAACGCAATAAACGAATCAAGTGTTTCCGAAGGGACCTCCCCCGGCGCGGGTATCATGGTACCGCCACCGGTCGATGGCACCTGCCGGTGCCACAAAAGCCAATTCCATCAGCCGGTCAGAGTCCATTGCGCCGGGCCAAATCCGCGTCATGCTTACCTTAAAGGGAGGGAACACCATGAAATTCGGCATCTTCTACGAGCTGCAGCTGCCCCGCCCGTGGGCGCCCGGCGACGAGCATCGGCTCTACCAGAACGCGCTCGACCAGGTCGAGCTGGCGGACCGGCTGGGCTACGACCATGCGTGGCAGGTCGAGCATCACTTCCTCGAAGAGTATTCCCACTCCCCGAGCCCTGAATCCTTCCTCGCGGCGGCGAGCCAGCGGACCAAGAACATCCGGCTGGGCCACGGCATCTTCCAGGTCACGACCAACCATCCGACGCGCGTGGCCGAGCGGGTCGCGACGCTCGACCTGCTGTCGAACGGGCGCTGCGAGTTCGGCATGGGCGAGAGTGCCTCGATCACCGAGCTCGAGCCGTTCGGCGTCACCATGGAGAACAAGCGCGAGATCTTCGAGGAAGCGGTCCGCGCCATCATGCCGATGTTCAAGGACGGGCCCAGCGAGCATGCGGGCAAGACCTGGAACATCCCGCTGCGCATGGTCGTGCCGAAGCCGCTGCAGAAGCCGCATCCGCCGCTCTAGGTCGCCTGCTCTCAGCTGCAGACGCTGACCAAGGCCGGCGAATGGGGCATGGGCGCGCTGGGCTTCCAGTTCGTCTCGGCCGACGCCGCGCATGCCTGGGTGCACGCCTACTACAACGCCTTCGTGAAGCGGCAGAAGAAGCTCGCCGACTACAAGACGAACCCGAACATCGCGCTGGTCAGCTTCTTCATGTGCGCCAAGACGGATGAAGAGGCCCGCGCCCGCGCCGACGGCGACACCTTCTTCCAGTTCGCGCTGCGCTTCTACGGCCAGTCGGCCGACCGCCGCCGCCCGCCCGCCGGCACGGTCAACATGTGGGAAGAGTACGAGAAGTGGAAGAAGGCCAACCCGGAGCAGCACGCGGCCTCGCTGCGCGGCGGGCTGATCGGCTCGCCCGACACGATCCGGCGCAAGCTCAAGAAGTTCCAGGAGTCGAACATCGACCAGGTCGTGCTGCTGAACCAGGCCGGCAAGAACCGCCACGAGGACATCTGCGAATCGCTGGAGCTGTTCGCGAAGGAAGTGATGCCCGAGTTCCAGGAGGCGCATCCGCAGCTCCTGAAGTGGAAGGAACAGGTCCTCAACCGCGAGATCGACCTGGCGGAGATCGACACGACCGCCTTCACCGACCGTTACGGCGGCACGATGAAGGGCATCGCCCCCGTGAAGCAGGCGGCCACCCAGGCCGTCCGCGCCGCCGAGTAGCAACGCGCCGAGCTTCACCCCTCAACCTCATGCTGAGAAGCGCTCCGCAGGAGCGCGTCTCGAAGCATGGGCACGAGCACCACGCCTGAAGCCCACCCTTCGAGACGGTCGCTGAGTTTACCCCGAGGTATTCGAGGGGCGGCCTCCTCCACCCAGCTAGGGCTATCCTACTTGGCGCAATTGCCCGTCGTCCCGACCGGAGCGCGTTAGCGCGGAGTGGAGGGACGACGGAATATTTCATTGCGTTTGCCCTGCCCTCCCACGCGCATTCACGCGCCTGACACGTACGGCGCCGGGGCTGTGACACAGGCCCCGCCGGTCGCAGCGATGTCACAGGCAGCGTCATGCCAGCGCCGCTTCCGTCAGCTAGTTAACCTCCGAAGCAGAAACCGCACCGCGGATGCGGCCAGTTGAGCTTGCCCTGCACACCGGAATGGGCCTCTAGTTATGTGAGGGGAAGACGATGTCACGTAGCCTGGATGCTCCACTCAGTCCCAACGAGGAAGTAACCCTGCGCCGAGTCGCTTTGGGCATTTCCCCCATGAAGGACCTGGCGCCGCGGGACCTCACGCGCCTGAAATCCCTGGCGCTGGTCGAGATCGACGCCGGCGTCGCGCGCCTGACGGACTTCGGCCGCCAGCGCTACAGCGCCCTGCCGCGCGCCGGCACCGCCCGGGATCTCTCCTCCTATGAGGCGATGGTTGCTGCCGTCAGCGAGCGCTTGCGCAAGTCGCCCGGATGAGGCGTTCCGCAATGTGAAGTCTTCGCGACCTCCCGCAACTGGCCGGGCGAGCCTGCGTTGCTCAGGCACCCACCATCAACAGGAGAGAGCGATGACCGACCTTACCCTGACGCCGAAGAACCTGATCGCCGCCGAGCGCGTCACCGGCACGGATGTCTACAATCTGCAAGGCGACAAGCTCGGCACCGTCGAGGACATCATGATCGACAAGGTGAGCGGCCGCGCCATCTACGCGGTCATGTCGTTCGGCGGTTTCCTCGGGATCGGCGAGAAGCACCATCCGCTGCCGTGGTCGACGCTGAAGTACGACGAGCGCCAGGGCGGGTATGTCGTGGCTCTCGACAGGAAGGTCCTGGAAGGCGCGCCGACCTACGACGGTGCGGAAGACTTCACCTGGACGCCGGACTATGGCCGTCAGGTCGACAAGTATTACGGCGTTCCGACCTACTGGTAAGCACGGACGCTGAAGAGGCCGGCCGGACCTTCGCGGAAGGACCGGTCGGTCTTTTTCATTTCAGGGCGTGACCTTCTGGCAGCCCGCGCCCTGCCAGCGATAGCCCTGCGCCGATCCCGACACCATCGTCCATTCGACGATGCAGCTCTGGCGCACCAGGGTCGGCGGGAAGCCGCCCATCGGGACCCACCAGCCGCCGCCCCAGCCCCATCCCCAGCCGCCGAAGCGCTGATACATCGGCGGCATGCCCGGATCGATGTAGGACGTGTCCCACCGCCACTGAAGGATCTTGGCGCCGTCCTCGAGCTGGTAGGTGTTGTCGGGGATGCGGCCCATGCTGTTCAGCAGCCCGGCCTCCGGCGAGCCCGCCATTGCGCGAAGCTGGCCATCGAACACCGCCTCACGCTCCGCCCGCGTTTCGCACCCGGGCGACAGGGCCAGGATCGAGAGGACCGCCAACAGCCGTTTGATCGACATGCCGTCATCCTAGCGCGCAATGGCTTGGCATTCACGTTCCGGTCGGGGATGTTCCACGGTGGACCGAACCTGGTCCGTGGGGGAGTCGGGAAGACCGGATGGCATCGGCGTTGAAGTGGCTGGCCTTCGCAGTTTGCGTGGCAGGGCTGGTGTGGGGACCGTTCGCGCGGACCTTCGAGGATGTCCGGCGCTACGAGTACATGCCCGACATCATGCCGTCCGACTGGCGTGCCACCAACGTCTGGCTCGACAGTACCGATTGCACGGTGGCGCGCGGCGTGTGGCTGGCGGTGTGCGAGGACGGCCGGCTGATCCCGATCTCCGAGCGCGCCATCGCGGACGATCCGGGCCATGCCCTGCTGCTCAGCGGCTGGGCGGCAATCACCGGCAAACGCGCCACCCTGGTCGACGTGGCGCGTCTCAGCACGCTCCTCAACACGATCGGCCTCGTGGCCTTGGCGGGGCTGCTGTTCTCGCGGCGGGCCTGGATCACCTCGATCGTGCTGCTGGCGCTGGGGCCGGCCGAGTTCCTGGGCTGGATGGGCACCTCCCCGCACTGGGCCTTCATCGGCATGGTGAGCCTGGCCGGCCTGCTGCCGCTGGCGATCGCGACGCGCAGCGGCTGGGCCTGGATCGGAGGGGGGATCGTGGCACTTGCCGTCGTGACCCTGGTCCGCGAGTCGATCGGCCTGATGGGCTTCGCGCTGACCCTGGGCGCCGTGGCGACGATGGCGGTGTTGCAGCGACCGCGTGAGTTCCGCGCCCTCATACGCCCGGCGCTCGTCATCGTGCTGGCTCTCGCCGCCCTGCTCGCCCCCAAATGGATCACGATGGCGCGCGATGCCGCGTTCCCCATGGCGCCGGTCGAGCGGCTGCAGACGCACGGCCTGTCGCACACGCTCTACCTCGGCCTCGGGTTCGTCGAGAACAAGTGGGGCATCCGCTATGACGACGACTATGGCGAGGACCTCGCCAACAAGGCCGGGCTCGTCTTCTGCTCGCCCGAGTATTTCCGCCTGATGTGGAAGCTCTATCTCTCGCGCATCGCGGAGGATCCGGTCGAGGTGGCGCGCATCTACTGGCAGAAGGCGCTGCAGTTGCTCGCCGTGCCGACGCTGCACCCCGGCCCGCCCTTCGGGATCGTGCTGGCGATCGGTCTCGTGCACCTGCTGGCGGCAACCTGGCTGGGCCTGTGGCGGCGGGTGGGCTTTCCCCAGGGTCTGCCGATCGAGGCCGTGTCGCTTGCCTTTCTCGGCCTCTTCCTCGCCCAGGCGATCCTGGCGCTGCCCAGCCACATGTATGCCGTTCCGGTGAACGCCTTCATTCTGGTCCTGTTCGGCACCCTGGTGGAGTTCGCAGGGCGCAGCCTGTGGACGGCGCTGTCGAAACGCCGCCGTCCTACTTGATGGCGCCCAGGAACTTCTTGCACTCGTAGGTGAGCTGGTTGGTCCGCTGCTCGTCGCAGGGTTTCTGCCGCTCCATCAGAATGGCCGTCGCATAGAAGACGAAGACGCCCAGGATCCAGACGGTGATCGACCAGCCCATCGCACTGTCCAGCCGCTGATGAAAGGCAGGCGTGGCGCGCGCCGGCGCCGCCACCGACACCACGCCGCGCACCAGCAGGATCGTGAGGGGGAAAGTCGCCGCGCCGCTGGCCAGATAGAGAAGGAAAACGGTCAGCGCGTCCATGTCACCAGGTGAGCTTCGGCATGGGGATGGGCCCGTTCTGCTTGGGCGCCCAGCCACGCGCCTCCATGCAGTTCGCCATCATGCGCTCGTAGTTGTACTTGTAACCTTGGTTTGCCATGTCGGAGTAGAGCCCCTGCTGGCCGTAGCGCTCGCGCTCGGCCGAGAAGGTCGCCCGCCGCTGGTCGTCGATGTTGCGCTCCTGCTGCGCCCTTGCGCGGACCTGGGTGCGGCACAGGGATTCGTCCTTGGTGAACTGCTCCGCGTCGGCGCCTTCCTTGGAAAAATCCTTCGGCGCGCAGGCCGACATCGCCGCCGCCGCCATCACGAGGGCGATCGCGCGCCTCATGCGGTTCCCGCCAGGGCCGCCTCGATGGCCTTCAGCGCATCGGAGGCCTTGGTCCCGTCGGGGCCGCCGCCCTGCGCCATATCCGGCCGGCCGCCGCCGCCCTTGCCGCCGAGTGCGGCCACGCCCGCCTTCACGAGCTCGACCGCACTGTGCGTCTTGGCGAGATCGTCAGTCACCCCGACCACGGCCGAGGCCTTGCCGTCCTCGACGCCGATCAGCGCCACGACGCCCGAGCCCAGCTTCTTCTTGAACTCGTCGGCCATGCCCTTCAGATCCTTGCCCGGCACGCCGTTCAGCACGCGGCCGATCAGCTTGATCCCGCCGACCTCGCGCACCTCGTCGGCCGCAGCCCCGCCGCGCGAACCGCCGCCGGCCAGTGCCAGCGCCTTGCGCGCGTCGGACAACTCGCGCTCGATCCTCTTCTGACCCTCGACCAGCGCCGCCAGGCGCGCCGGCAGATCCTCGGGCCGCACTTTCAGCGTCGCCGCAGCCTCGGCCAGCAGGTCGGCCTGATGGCGGACGAAGGCCTCGGCTGCATTGCCGGCCAGCGCCTCGATGCGGCGGACGCCGGCCGCGACCGCGCCCTCGCCCACGATCTTGAACAGCCCGATGTCGCCGGTCCGCCTTGCATGCGTGCCACCGCACAGCTCGACCGAGTATTTCTCGCCGCCCGGGACGTCGGCATCGCCGCCCATTGTGAGAACGCGCACCTCGTCGCCGTACTTCTCGCCGAACAGCGCCATGGCGCCGGCGGCGATCGCCTCGTCCGGGGTCATGAGGCGCGTTTCGACCGCCGAATTGTGACGAATGCGGTCGTTCACCTCGTCCTCGATCCGGCGCAGCTCCTCGGGCGAAACCGCCTTGGTGTGGCTGATGTCGAAGCGCAGCCGGTCGGGCGCCACCAGCGAGCCCTTCTGCGTGACGTGCTTGCCGAGATGGCGGCGCAGCGCTTCGTGCAGCAGGTGGGTGGCCGAATGATGGGCCCGCAGCTGGGCGCGGCGGATCGGGTCGATGGTCATGACCAGATCGTCGCCGACCTTGAGTTCGCCCTTCTCGACCGTCGTGTGATGGGCGTGGAGATCGCCCACCATCTTCTGGACGTCGGCGACCGACGCCTCGTTGGCGCCGCTCACCAGCCGGCCGGCATCGCCCTGCTGGCCGCCCGACTCCGCGTAGAACGGCGTCTGGTTGGTCACGATCCAGCCGGTCTGGCCGGCCTTCAGCGAGGGGACTTCCTTGCCGTCGAGCAGGATCGACTTGATCTGGCCCTCGGCCCGCTCGGTGTCGTAGCCCAGGAACTCGGTGGCGCCGGCCTTCTGGCGCACGTCGAACCAGATCGCCTGGTCCGCGGTCTCGCCCGAGCCTGCCCAGGCGGCCCGCGCCTTGGCGCGCTGCTCGTCCATCGACTTCTCGAAGCCGTCGGTGTCGACCTTGATGTCGCGCGCGCGCAGCACGTCCTGCGTGAGGTCGAGCGGGAAGCCGAAAGTGTCGTAGAGTTTGAACGCGACCTCGCCCTTCAGCGTGCCGCCCGCCGTCAGTTCCCGCGTCTCGTCCTCGAGCAGCTTGAGGCCGGTGCCCAGCGTCTTCTTGAAGCGCGTCTCCTCGAGCTTCAGCGTCTCGGTGATCAGCGGCTGGGCGCGCGACAGTTCGGGATAGGCGTCGCCCATCTCGCGCACCAGGGTCGGCACCAGCTTGAAGACCACCGGATCCTGCGCCCCGAGAATGTGGGCATGGCGCATGGCGCGGCGCATGATGCGGCGCAGCACGTAGCCGCGCCCCTCGTTGGAGGGCAGCACACCGTCGGCGATCAGGAAGGAGGTCGCACGCAGATGGTCGGCGATGACCTTGTGCGACGCGCCCTGCTTGCCGTCCGGATCGACGCCGGTCTCGTGCGCGACCGCTTCGATCAAAGCCCGGAACAGGTCGATGTCGTAGTTGTTATGCTTGTGCTGCAGGACGGCCGCGAGACGCTCCAGGCCCATGCCGGTGTCGATCGATGGCTTGGGCAGCGCGATGCGCTCGTCCTTCGTCACCTGCTCGAACTGCATGAAGACCAGGTTCCAGATCTCGATGAACCGGTCGCCGTCCTGGTCGGGGCTGCCCGGCGGACCGCCGGGGATGCCCTCGCCATGGTCGTAGAAGATTTCCGAGCACGGGCCGCAGGGGCCGGTGTCTCCCATGGCCCAGAAATTATCCGAGGTCGGGATGCGGATGATCCTGTCTTCGGACAGGCCCGCGATCTTCTTCCAGTGGCCGGCCGCTTCGTCGTCGGTGTGGAACACCGTGACCAGCAGCTTGTCCTTGGGCAGACCGTAGTCCTTCGTCAGGAGGTTCCAGGCCAGCTCGATCGCGTGCTCCTTGAAGTAGTCGCCGAACGAGAAGTTGCCCAGCATCTCGAAGAAGGTGTGATGGCGCGCGGTGTAGCCCACATTCTCGAGATCGTTGTGCTTGCCGCCGGCGCGGACGCACTTCTGCGAAGTCGAAGCGCGCGAGTAGGAGCGCGTCTCCAGCCCGGTGAAGACGTTCTTGAACTGCACCATGCCGGCGTTCGTGAACATCAGCGTCGGGTCGTTGCGAGGCACCAGAGGGCTCGACTCCACGACTTCGTGGCCGTTTTTGCGGAAGTATTCCAGGAAGGTACGACGGATTTCGCTGACGCTTTGCATGCCGGCCTTGTAGCGTGCGCCCGCCCGCCAAGTCCAGAACAGGGAGCCCAGGGGAAATGGCCGCCGAGGCCCATTCTACCGCCACTCTTCGCCTCTCCGTGGGCGACCTCCGGATCGTCCATCCGATCACCGTCCCGAGCGGCCCCGTGCCCGCGGCGGACGTCGTGCCGGCCCTGCAGGGGCTGGTGAACGCCGTCGTGACGGCGGCCGAGGCCGGCAAGGCGATCTCCTGCCGCAAGGGGTGCGGGGCCTGCTGCCGCCAGCTCGTGCCGATCTCGCGCACGGAAGCTGAACGGCTGCTGTCGACGGTCGCGGCCCTGCCCGCGGAGCGGCGCGCCGTGCTGGAAGGCCGTTTCGCCGCCGCCGAATCAGCCCTCGCCACCGCCGATCTGAAGGAACGCAAGGGCCGGCCCGACCGCGAGCTGTCGACCGCCTATTTCGCGCTGGGCATTCCCTGCCCGTTCCTTGAGGAGGAGAGCTGCTCGATCCACCCCGACCGGCCGCTGGTCTGCCGCGAGTATCTCGTGACCTCGCCGGCCGAACTCTGTGCCGGGCCCGAGCAGGAAGGCGTGACGCCGGTGCCCGTCCCCAAGGTCTCGCTGGCGGCCCGCGGCCTGCAGGACGAGCGCGAGGACTGGTTTCCGCTGGCGCTGCTGATGGATTGGGCGAAGCGCCGGCCCGGGGCCGGTGCCCGGCGCACGGGGCCGGAGTGGATCCAGCGGTTTCTCAAGGGGATGTCGCGGAAAAGCTGAGGGGTGGCAGCACCCGTATCTATTCTGAACGGTGCGGGCGCCCGCGCCTGTGAAGGCGCTGCCGCCCGCCACCGCCCATTTTTTTTGAGCGCCACAGGCGCCCAAAGAAAATGGGCGGTACCGCGCGTGGGGTGCGGTACCGCCCTTAGGGACCCGGAGACAGGGGATCGGGGTTCCCTATTCCTCGTCGTCGTCCTCTTCCTTGCCGCCATCCATCAGGACGTTGGCCAGGATGCCAGCGTTGGCACGCACCTTGTTCTCGATCGCATTGGCGACCTCGGGGTGCTCCTTGAGGTAATTCTTGGCGTTCTCGCGGCCCTGGCCGATGCGGGTGCCGTCGTAGGAGTACCAGGAGCCCGACTTCTCGACGACGCCGGCCTTCTCGCCGAGATCGATCAATTCGCCGCTCTTGGAGACGCCCTCGCCGTACATGATGTCGAATTCGACGACCTTGAACGGCGGCGCCACCTTGTTCTTCACGACCTTGACGCGCGTGGCGTTGCCGACGACTTCGTCCTTGTCCTTGAGGGCGCCGATGCGGCGGATGTCGAGGCGGACCGAGGCGTAGAACTTCAGCGCATTACCGCCTGTCGTCGTCTCGGGGCTGCCGAACATGACACCGATCTTCATGCGGATCTGGTTGATGAAGATCACAAGCGTGTTCGACTTGGAGATCGAGGCGGTGAGCTTGCGCAACGCCTGGCTCATCAGGCGGGCGTGCAGGCCCGGCAGGGAATCGCCCATCTCGCCTTCGAGTTCGGCGCGCGGCACGAGGGCGGCCACCGAGTCGATCACCAGCACGTCGATGGCACCGGAGCGCACCAGGGTGTCGGCGATTTCGAGCGCCTGCTCGCCGGCGTCGGGCTGCGAGATCAGCAGGTTGCCGATGTCGACGCCCAGCTTCTTGGCATAGCCTGGATCGAGCGCATGCTCGGCGTCGATGAAGGCGCAGGAGCCGCTCTTCTTCTGGGCTTCCGCGATGACGTGCAGCGCCAGCGTCGTCTTGCCCGAGCTTTCCGGGCCGTAGATCTCGACGATGCGGCCCTTGGGCAGGCCGCCGATGCCGAGCGCGATGTCGAGGCCCAGCGAGCCGGTAGAGATCGATTCGATTTCCAGCGCCTCGCGCTGGCCCAGCTTCATGATGGAACCCTTGCCGAAGGCGCGCTCGATCTGGGCGAGAGCGGCGTCCAGCGCCTTGTTCTTGCTTTCCATGCCTTCTTTTTCGACCACCTTGAGCATCGCCGACATTGGCTTTCTCCTTCTTCCCATGCCCCTGTCAGGAGCGGCAATGCGGATAAGTCCGCCGCAGGTTCGAATGTCTGGTGGCGCCAATGTACCCATTTTGTTCCACCGAGCAATGGAACAAATAACCCTCTGATAGAACTAATGTTCTTGACACAAGTTCTAGATATGTTCTCGGAGGATTATCCCTGCTTTGGGATTGTTTCACCCATGGCTCCGGATGCGCTCGGTCCGAGCAGCCCTGCCGCCTTCAGCCTGGCGATGCCCGCAGGGTCGTAGCCGATCTCGGACAGCACCTCGTCATTGTGCTGGCCGATCTCCGGCGGATTGGAGACCAGCGGCGGCCGCCAGCCCATCATCTGGAAAGGGAGCAGCGGCAGCCGGGTCTGAACGCCTCCCGGCAGGGTGGTCGGTGCCAGCGAGCCGTTGGCCAGAAGGTGCGGATGCTCGAACAGATCCTGCGGCCGGGCGACGGGCGCGAAGGAGATGTCGGCCTCCAGGCACATCTGCTCGAGCGCCTCCTTGGTGTAGGCCTTGAACACCGCGGCGACCTTCGGCACCAGCCACGGTCGCGCTTCGATGCGCAGGTTGTTGGTGGCGAGCTTCGGGTCGGCCGCCAGCTCGGGCTGCTTGAAGAACTCGCAGAAGCGCTTCCACTGGCCGTCACTGGTGATGCCGATGAAGACCTGCAGATCGTCGGCGGTGTTGAAGATTTCGTAGACCGCCCATGAGCTCACCCGCTCCGGCATCGGTGGCGGCGCGGCGCCGTTGATCGCCGTGATCGCGAGATGCTGGCCCATCAGGAAGACGACCGATTCGAACAGCGCGCTCTCGACCAGGCCGCCCTTCCCCGTTCGATCGCGCTGCTTCAGCGCCAGTACCGTTCCGAAGGCGCCGAACATGCCGCCCACGATGTCGATCACCGAGGTGCCGGCGCGCAGCGGCCGGCCGCTGGGGCCGGTCATGTAGGCAAGCCCGCCCATCATCTGCACGACCTCGTCGAGCGCCGGGCGCTTCTCGTAGGGACCCGGCAGGAAGCCCTTGAGCGCGCAATAGACGAGGCGCGGATTGATCTTCTCGAGATCCGCCGGCCCCAGCTTGCGCTTGGCCATCGAGCCTGGCGCGAAGTTCTCGATCAGCACGTCGGCCTTTTCGAGCAGCTTCACGAGCACCTTGCGGCCCTCAGGCGAATCCGCGTCGAGCGCCAGGCTCTTCTTGTTGCGGTTGAAGTAGCCGAAGAAGCCGGCGCCGAAGCCGCGCAGCTTGCGCGTGCGATCGCCGTCGACCGGCTCGACCTTGATCACCTCGGCACCGAGGTCGGCCAGGATCATGCCGCAGGACGGGCCCAGGATGGTGTGGGTGAGTTCGACGACGCGGATGCCCTTGAGGGGCGGTTCAAACGATGAGGTCATGCCCCATCAGATACCTCACCCCGCCGGGGCGAGCCACGTGTCGATATCCTTGGTGAGCGGCAGGCCGGCCGCCTCGGCGAGGACACGATGCCCCACGCCGGCGCCGACCATGAAAGCTTCCTGGTGCGGCAGCGCATTGGCCTTGAGCATCGCGCGGATGGCCGGCCCGTCATGGCCCCAGCCGACCGCCTCGACCTTGCCGTCGAAGGCGCGGTTGAGAAGGCTGAGGAAACCGGCGCGCTCCTCGTCCGACAGGCCCGGCACGGCGTCGATGTCGCCCAGCACGAACAGCCGGCCCCGGAACTTCGCCACCAGGGCCGCCACGGAATTGCGCGGTTCGACGATGATTTCGCCCTTCGGACCGCGGCGGACGCGGGCAGCCAGCGACAGCGGAATCACAGCGGCGCCGAGATGGGCGCCCGAATCCATGATCACCGAGGTGAGTTCACGATAGGTGATCCCGAGCCGCTCGGCCCGCTTCAGCCGCATCATCGCGACTTCGGGCTTGGGCGTCTTCCAAGCCTTGGCGGCGGCACGGCGCCACACCCAAGCCTCCCAGGACATGTCGAAGGTCGGGCCGTTGTTGTGCCCGATGCCGGGACGGCGTAGCAGAACCTCAACATTTGCGTGCCGGGCCGCAAGACGGTCGAAACGATCACCCATTGCGCTTATTCTAGAGCAGTTCGGGCGAAGGTAAAACGCGCTATACGAACGCCAATGACCTCATGCTGAGGAGCGAGCGCAGCGAGCGTCTCGAAGCATGGGAACGAGCACTTCGCTTGTCGCCCACCCTTCGAGACGCGGCCCTTCCGGGCCGCTCCTCAGGGTGAGGTCCAGGTCAGGTGAGGAGCGAGGCGTGGACGATTTTCAGGTCGATGTACTGGTTGTAGGTGCGGGCAATGCCGCGGCGTGCGCAGCCCTGGCGGCGCGCGAGACGGGCGCCTCGGTCGCCATGCTGGAGGCGGCTCCCGAGGCCGAGCGCGGCGGCAACAGCACCTACACCGCCGGCGCCATGCGCGTGGTCTTCCACGGCGTCGACGACCTGGTGCAGCTCTACGACCTGACCGAGGACGAGAAGCGCGACGTCGATTTCGGCAGCTACACCGCCGACCAGTATCTCGACGACATGGGCCGGGTGACCAACTACCGCTGCGACCCGGAACTGACCGACATCCTGATCGGCCGCAGCTTCGAGACGATGAAGTGGATGCGCTCCAAGGGCGTGCGCTTCCAGCCCTCCTACGGCCGCCAGGCCTTCAAGGTGAACGGCAAGTACAAGTTCTGGGGCGGCCTCGCGGTCGAAGCCTGGGGCGGCGGGCCGGGCCTGGTCGACCTCGAGCACAAGGCGGCCGTGAAGGCCGGCATCCCCATCCACTATGAGACCGCGGCGGTGTCGCTGATCGAGGAGGACGGCGTCGTGCGCGGCGTCATCGCCCGCCACAAGGGCCGCAAGGTCCGCATCGGCGCCAAGGCGGTCGTGCTGGCCTGCGGCGGCTTCGAGAGCAACGCCGAGATGCGCACCCGCTATCTCGGGCCGACCTGGGATCTCGCCAAGGTGCGCGGCACGCGGTTCAACACGGGCGCCGGCATCAACATGGCGCTGGCGATCGGCGCCAAGCCGCATGGCAACTGGTCGGGCGGCCACGCCGTCGGCTGGGACATGAACGCGCCGGAATTCGGCGACCTCGATGTCGGCGACAATTTCCAGAAGCACTCCTACCCGCTCGGCATCATGGTGAACGCCAACGGGCTGCGCTTCGTCGACGAGGGCGCGGACTTCCGGAACTACACCTACGCCAAGTACGGCGCGGTGATCCTGGCCCAGCCGCAGCAGTTCGCGTGGCAGATCTTCGACTCTAAGGTGCTCGACAAGCTACGCGACGAGTACCGCATCAAGCGCATGACCAAGGTCCGCGCCGACACGATCGAGGAGCTGGCGAAGAAGCTGGAAGGCGTCGACGAACAGCAGTTCCTCAAGACCATCAAGGAATGGAACGCGGCGGTGATGACCGATGTGCCGTTCAACCCGGCGATCAAGGACGGCCGCGGCACGCGCGGCCTTGCCGTACCGAAGACGAACTGGGCCAACACGATCGACCAGGGTCCGTTCGAGGCCTACGCCGTGACCTGCGGCCTCACCTTCACCTTCGGTGGCCTGAAGATCAGCAACGAGGGCGAGGTCGAGAACACCGACGGCCACACGATCCCCGGCCTGTTCGCCGCGGGCGAGCTGGTCGGTGGTCTCTTCTATCACAACTATCCCGGCGGGACGGGCCTGGTCTCCGGCGCGGTGCTGGGCAAGCTCGCCGGCGATGGCGCCGGCCGCTACGTGGCGGGGAAGAACTAGGCCCCCGCTTGCTGCGGGGCGAAATTGGCTTCAAGGTCTTGGCAAACTGAGGTAGCGCGACGCGGACAACCGCGCGCGGCACTAGGAGAAAATGCATGTTCCCAATCACCCGGCGTCACGCCCTGGCCCTCGGCGGCTCGTCCCTATTGCTGCCGTCGACCCTGCACGCGCAGGCAGCCTGGCCGACCGGTCCGGTGACCTTCGTCGTCGGCTACGCCGCCGGCGGCAGCACGGACATCAACGCCCGCGAGCTGGCGCACGTCATGACCCCGGTCATCGGCCAGCAGATCATCATCGAGAACAAGGGCGGCGCCGCCGGCTCGATCGGCCTGCGCGCCGTCGCGAACGCCAAACCCGACGGACAGACGCTTTTCGTCGCCGTCGGCACCAACGTGATCATCAATCCCTACGTGCAGAAGGGCATGATCGATACCCTCGCCTCGCTGGCGCCGATCTGCCAGATCACGGACTATCAGTACGTGCTGGTCGTGGGGAACAAGGTGCCGGTGAAGAATGCGGCCGAACTCGTCGCGTTGGCCAAGAAGGATCCCGAGAAGCTCACTTTCTCTTCATCCGGCGTCGGCGGAAACAACCACCTGGCCGGTGCGCTGTTTGCTGAAGCGGCCGGGATCAAGATCACGCATGTCCCCTACAAGGGCACCGGACCGGCGGTGGCCGACGTGATCAGCGGCCAGATCACCATGAATTTCTCGTCGCTGCCGCCGGCAGTCTCCCAGGTGAAGGGCGGCAACCTCAAGGCGCTCGCGGTGACCGGCAACAAGCGCGTCAGTTCCATGCCGGACGTGCCGACCCTGAAGGAACAGGGGATCGACGTCGTCGTCACCAGCTGGCAGGGCCTGTTCGCCCCGGCCAAGACACCGCCTGACATCCTCGACAAGATCGACAAGGCGACCAAGGAAGCGATGAAGAACCCCAAGTGGCAGGAGGCGCTGGCGCGCGACGGGCTGGAGATGCCGCCCGAACGCACCCGCGCGCAGTTCGCCAAGTTCGTCGCCGAGGAGCACGCCTTCTGGGGCAAGAAGCTGCGCGAGCTCAACGTCCAGATGGAGTAGCGGTCGCAGACCGCTTTACTCCGGCGTCCGTGCCTGCGCCTGTGTACGCCGCCTCTCCTCGCCCAGTGCCCTGAGGCGCTCGACATCCTCAGGCTTCACGCGCCCATAGCGAGGGCGCCAGTCGTCGTCGGACGGCCAGGGCACATCCGACCGCCGTGTGGTGCGCGGCGCGTCGGCATCGCGCAGGAGACCCAGCGCCTGCCCCGCGATCGTGCGCTGCAGGTCCCGCCGCCCGGGCGGGCCACACGGATTGCCCAGCGGGAAATCCGTGAACAGGAAGCGCGGCACGCCGCAATATTCGACGATGTCGAGGGCGGAGCCGACGATGACGGTTGGCATTCCGTTGGCTTCGAGATGGCGGGCGACCAAACTCACGGTTTGGTGGCAGACGGGTCAAAGCGGCGAGAGCAACGCCGCGTCGGCCCCGTCGGCGCGCAATCGCGCCAGGACCTGCGGCGCATCGATCTCCATTGTCTTGCGCTGGCTGTACTCGGTGGGCACGCCATGGAAACGCGCTGCCACACCGCCGACCAGGCCCTCTGCCGCCCAATGCTGGACGGCCTCGATCGGCAGGAAACTGGCCCGGTCGTCGGTATGGGTCGATTCCTTGTCCCAGGCGAGGTTGTCGGTGAAGAGTTTGGCCGGTGCCGGGGAGACCGCGCCCGACCAGACCTGCCGCTTGCCGGACACATCGCGATTGCCGAGGTTGGGCGGACTCGCCGTCGTGACGAGACCGATCCTCGCCTCGGACAAAGGCTTGGCGAGAGGCACGAACGGCACCGTGTCGAAGCGCGACCAGACATAGTCGGACGGATAGCCGAGCGCGCGATAGTAGTCCCTCGTGCGATCCATGTAGCGGACGGTCTCGGTCATCGTTTCCACCGGCTTCTGTTGTTGCCGCCAGCCTACCCCCGTTTGGGCACCATGCAAAAGCCCTGTGCCTCGATGCCGAGGGCAGGATTGAACTTCGACCGGAAGTTCTCCATCGCGATCGCAGCCGTCAACTCGACGATCTGGGCGTCGCTGTAGTGGTTCTTCAGTTCAGCGACCAGCGCATCGTCGACCCGCCGGTCGGTGTAGGTGATGCGCTCGGCATACTCGAGCGCCAGCCGCTCGGCCTCGCTGAAGAGCGTGCTGTCACGCCAGGTCGTGACCTCGGCCAGCTTCTCCATCCCGCCTTCCGTCGTTTCCAGCACACGGCTGGAATTGATGTCGATTCAAAACGGGCAACCGTTGATCGTCGCAACACGCACGTAGAGCAGCGCGGGCAGGCCCTTCGGCAGGAGGCCGGACTCCTCGATCGACTGGCCAAGCATGCCGGCCGCCTTCAGTATCGGCGGGCAATGCGCCATGACCTTGGTGGGGTTCAACAGGCCGCCGAACATCTCGCGCTGCCGGTCGAAGACGGCCTTGAGAATGGCGTCGCCGCCATCCTCCTCGATCTCGCTGACCCGGGGCATCGGGGAACCTCGTCGTTTGAGAGACAGGGACGTTAACGTCCCACCCCGACACCGCACCACGGATATCTTCTAATAGCGATATGAGGCAGATGAAGGCTTCGTTCGGACATCACACTCGCTGAAGGTCGGGTCGCGCGATCAACCAGAACACAACCGACGAAACCACAGCACAGGCCAGAACGAAAGGCAGCATGACAGCCAGGTTGGACAGCAGGTTCAGCCAGGCAGGATCGGCCGCATCGCCGTCGAAACCCGCCAGGCCGACAAACAGGGCGAGGAACGTCAGTCCCAACGCCAGCCCCGCGAGGGCATAGGCCCGCACCCCATCCCATCGCTTGCGGCGCATGAACAGGAACGCCGGTAGGCCGACGAACAGGGCGAATGGATAGGAAATGTAGCCCGCCAACGCGGCATAGCCGAGCGTCTGCGAATCGCCACCGGCGGCGAGCACCACGCCCGCAAGAACGAGCGCCGGCATCATCGGTGCAACCAGGAAACCTGCCACGGTGCGATACGCTCTGCTTCGCGCAGACGCCATGTCTCTCCCCTTCCCCCGATGACCGTTCGGCAACGATCCGATGGGTTCGTCCAAGCGTCCTGCAGGCCGATCCGGCGATCAAGACTTTCCGCGGCCCGCCTTTCCGTCGGCCAGGGCCAGCGCCCGCTGCGACGGCAATCCGAGGCCCTGGAGAATGGTCGCGATGACCGAGCGCTCGTAGCTCGACGGCGGCTGACGGGACGCAATGTGGCGCATGGCGAGCATGATGTAGCCATGAACGAGGTCCACGGCCGCCTGCTCGCCGAAGATCGTAAACTCCTTCTGGCGGACGCCCAACCTCACATCGGCCAGCACGAACCTGCCGATCGCCTGCAGCATCCGGGGCGATGTCGTTGCGAGTTCGAGGATCAACATCGCCGTCGGGGGGCTTTCCCGGGCGATCCGGAGATAGCGCCGGCAACCATCGACCATCAGCTCGGCGCCGCTGTGAAAAGCCAGGCGGGTTTCCTGCGCGCCCTCCAGCATCGTGGTCGAGAACCACCCGGCGACCGCCTCGACGATCTCCGCCTTGCTCGTGAAATGATTGTAGAACGTGCCCGTCGTCACTTTCGCGCGCGCGGCGATTTCCTGGACGGCCGCCTTTGACGGCCCCTGCTCCGCCATCACCTCGATTGCAGCCTCGATGATCTGGCGCCGCGTGCGCTCGCGCTTCGGCGGCCTGACAACAGGCGCCTCTCGCCGCGGTCGAGGGAGCTTCTTCATGTCGCGGTCCTGATTACATTTTTTTAACTTGTCGCTCAAATTTGGAGGGTGCATTCAATTTTGGCCGCCACTTGCGGCGATCACCGAACCAGGGCTCCGAGCCATGACCATCCCCCAGAAGACGACGACACGACGCACCTTCCTGAAATCCTCCGCCGCCGTGGCGTCGGCCTCCCTGCTTGCCGCGCCCGTCGAGATCGCGCAGGCGCAGGGCACGGCCCCCGCGGTTTCACGCAGCCGCGGGCCTCTGAACATCCTGTTCGTCTTCACCGATCAGGAACGCTTCCACGACAAGTGGCCGAAGGGCCTGTCGCTGCCGGGCCACGAGCGCCTGGAACGCACGGGGACGACCTTCACCAACCACCAGTGCCCGGCGACGATGTGCACCTCGTCCCGGTCGGTGATCGTGACCGGCCTGCAGACCGCGAACAACGGCATGTTCGAGAATCTCGATGTGCCCTGGATGCGCGACCTGGCGGTGCCGACCTCCGGACAGATGCTGCGCAAGGCGGGCTACTACACCGCCTACAAGGGCAAGTGGCACCTGAGCCGGGACTTCGACACGGGTTCCGTCGACAAGTTCATGACGCCTCACATGGAGAAATACGGCTTTGCCGACAATTTCTCGCCGGGCGACCTGATCGGCCACACGCTGGGCGGCTACAGCTTCGATCACATCACGGCCGGCAGCGCCATCAACTGGCTGCGCACCAAGGGCCGCCCGCTGAGTGACGACGGCAAGCCCTGGTGCATGTATGTGAGCTTCGTGAACCCCCACGACGTCATGTACTTCAACACCGACGCGCGGGGCGAAAGCCTGCAGGATACCGGCAAGCTGCGCCTCCAGGCCGCCCGGGCCCCCGAGCACAAGCTCTACCAGGCGACCTGGGACGTTTCCGTTCCCGACACTCTGCGCCAGCCGTTCGACGCGCCGGGTCGTCCCAGGGCGCATGGCGAGTTCGATCGCGTCTGGGACCATATCCTGGGTCACATTCAGCCCGAGGAAGCGCGCTGGAGGCGCTTCAACGACTACTACCTCAACTGCATCCGCAACGTGGACCGCTCGATCGAGGCGCTGCTTGCCGAGCTGGAGGCGCTGCAGCTCGACCAGAACACGATCGTCATCTTCACGTCGGACCATGGCGAGATGGCCGGCGCGCACGGTCTGCGCGGCAAGGGCCCGTTCGCCTACCAGCAGACGAATCACCTGCCGCTGTACGTCGTGCATCCCGACGTCAAGGGCGGCCAGCAGTGCCGGTCGCTCAGCAGCCATATCGACCTGCTGCCGACCATGTTCTCCATGGCGGGCGTGAAAGCCGATCGCGCCGCGGAATTCGTAGGGCAGGTCCTGCCGGGCAAGGACCTGTCGCCGCTGCTTGCCAATCCGGCCAGCCAGGCGCTCGACGCCGCGCGGCCTGCGACCCTGTTCACCTACAGCGGCCTCGCCAGCAACGATTCTTCGGTCTTCGACTTCGCAGCCAGGGCGGCCATGGCCGGCAAGGACCCGAAGGAGGAAGCCAAGCGGCAGGGGTTCCGGCCCGATCTCAAGAAGCGCGGCCATGTCCGGTCCGCCTTCGACGGCCGCTACCGGTTCACGCGCTACTTCTCACCGCTCGACCATAACGATCCCGCGACGATCGACGAGCTGTTCAGGTGGAACGACGTCGAACTCTACGATCTCGCCGCGGATCCGGCGGAGATCAACAACCTCGCGGTCGACCGCAAGGCCAACGCCGAGCTCATCGTGACCATGAACGGCAAGCTGTCGGTGCTGATCAAGACGGAGATCGGCAAAGATGACGGGCGCGAACTGCCCGACATCGCCGGCATCACCTGGGGCCTCGACCAGATCGATCTCTGACGCCGGGAGGTACGGTCGTTCCGGTGGGCGCGACCCGGTCGCGCCCACACCGCCGGTCGGCCTAGAAGCCCAGCACCTTGGCCTGCACCACGCCCTCGATGCCGACGATCTTGCCCATCAGGTCTTCGGAGATCGGCTGGTCGACCTGGACAAGTGCGATCGCCGATCCGCCCGGCGTGTCGCGGCCGAGATGGAAGGTGGCGATGTTGACCTTGCCCTCGCCCAGCAGCGTGCCGAGGCGGCCGATGAAGCCCGGCTTGTCGTCATTGGTGATGTAGAGCATGTGCGGCGCGAACTCGGCGTCGATCTCGATGCCCTTGATCTCGACGATGCGCGGATGCTTGCCGCCGAACAGCGTACCCGTGACCGAGCGCGTGTACTTCTCGGTCGTGACAGAGAGGCGGATCATCGAATTGTAGTCGGTCTCGCGCTCGTGCTTGACCTCGGCCACCTCGATGCCGCGCTCGCGGGCGATGACCGGCGCGTTGACCATGTTGACCGACGTGAGCTGCGGGCGCAGCACGCCCATCAGCGCCACCTGTGTCAGCGGCTTGACGTTGAGCCTCGCGACCTGGCCCTCGTACTCGATCGAGACGGCCTTGATGTCGGTGTCGGTGAGCTGGCCCGCGAACGAGCCCAGCTTCTCGGCGAGGTCGAGGAACGGCGCCAGCTTGGGCGCATCCTCCGCCGAGACGTTCGGCATGTTGAGCGAGTTGGTCACGGCACCCGTCAGCAGATAGTCGGCCATCTGCTCGGCGACCTGCAGGGCCACGTTCTCCTGCGCTTCCACCGTCGAGGCGCCGAGATGCGGCGTGCAGACGAGGTTTGGCGCGCCGAACAGGACGTTCGACTTGGCCGGCTCCTCGACGAATACGTCGAAGCCAGCGCCCGCGATGTGGCCCGAGACCAGCAGGTCGCGCACCGCCAGCTCGTCGACCAAGCCGCCGCGCGCGCAATTGACGATGCGCACGCCCTTCTTGGTCTTCATCAGGTTGGCGCGGGAGAGGATGTTCTTGGTCTGCTCTGTGAGCGGCGTGTGCACGGTGATGAAGTCGGCGCGGGCCAGCACCTGCTCCAGCGTCGCCTTCTCGACACCGAGCTCGGTGGCGCGCTGGTCGCTCAGGAACGGGTCGTAGGCCACGACGCGCATCTTCAGGCCGATGGCACGCTCGGCGACGATCGAGCCGATGTTGCCGCAGCCGATCAGGCCCAGCGTCTTGAAGCTGAGCTCGGTGCCCATGAACTTGTTCTTTTCCCACTTGCCGGCCTGGGTGCTGGCATTGGCCTCCGGCACCTGGCGCGCAACGGCGAACATCAGCGCGATGGCGTGCTCGGCCGTGGTGATGGCGTTGCCGAACGGCGTGTTCATCACGACGACGCCGTGCGAGGTCGCGGCCTTGATGTCGACATTGTCGACGCCGATGCCGGCCCGGCCCACGACCTTGAGTTTCTTGGCCACGGCCAGAACCTCGGCCGTCACCTTGGTGGCCGAGCGGATCGCCAGGCCTTCGTAGTTGCCGATGATCTCGCGCAGCTCGGCCGGCTTCAGGCCCGGCTTGAAATCGACGTCGCAGCCACGTTCCGAGAAGATCTCGACGGCGCGGGGGGACAGCTCATCAGAAATGAGAACCTTGGGCTTTGCCATGGAATGACTCCAAATTCTTGTGCTGGGGGCGCGCCACTCCAGTGGCGCGATCAGGATTCAACAGGAAGACGCGTCACTTCGGGCGAAGTAACCTTCGCCCTTGAGTGACGCGCCCCCGGCTATGAAAATTCGCGCTCGATCTCGCCGTAGGCCCAGTCGAGCCACGGCAGCAGCGCCTCGAGATCGCTCTTCTCGACGGTGGCGCCGCACCAGATGCGCAGGCCCGATGGGGCATCGCGGTAGGAACCGACGTCGTAGCCCGCCTTCTCGGTCTCCAGCAGGTCGCCCATCTTCTTGGCCGCCGCGGCCTGCTTGTCGGCAGGCAATGCCGTGAACCACGGCGCCTTGATCACCAGGCACACCGAGGTGTTGGAGCGAATCGCCTTGTCGGCCGCCAGGAAGGCCGCCCAGGGCCGTGACTCGACGAACTTTTCCAGCACGCCGAGATTGCCCTCGGAGCGCGCCATCAGGCCCTTGAGCCCACCAACGCCCTCGCCCCACTTCAGGCCGTCGATCGCGTCCTCGATGCAGAGCAGCGACGGCGTATTGATCGTGTCGCCCTTGAAGATGGCTTCGGAGAACTTGCCGCCCGAGGTCAGGCGGAAGATCTTCGGCATCGGCCAGGCCGGGGTGTAGCTTTCGAGCCGCTGGATGGCGCGCGGCGACAGGACGAGCATGCCATGCGCCCCCTCGCCGCCCATCACCTTCTGCCAGGACCAGGTCACGACATCGAGCTTGGCCCACGGCAGGTCCATCGCGAACACGGCCGAGGTGGCGTCGCAGATCGCCAGGCCCTCGCGGTCGTCGGCGATCCAGTCACCGTTGGGCACCTTCACGCCGGAGGTCGTGCCGTTCCAGGTGAAGACGACGTCGTGCGTCCAGTCGACCGCCTTGAGATCGGCGATCTGCCCATAGGGCGCCTTGAGCGTGCGGGTGTCCTTGAGCTTGAGCTGCTTCACCACGTCGGTGACCCAGCCCTCGCCGAAGCTTTCCCAGGTCAGCATGTCGACCGGGCGGGCGCCCAGCAGCGACCACAGCGCCATCTCGACCGCGCCGGTGTCGGAGGCGGGAACGATGGCGATGCGATGGTCGGCCGGAATGCCGAGGATCGCGCGCGTGCGGTCGACCGCCTCGACGATCTTCTTCTTGCCGAGCTTCGACCTGTGGGACCGCCCGACGGCGGCATCTTTGAGAACTTCCGGTGTCCAACCCGGACGCTTGGCGCAGGGGCCCGAAGAAAAATCGGGGCGCGCGGGACGCAGAGACGGCTTCGTCATTGTCATTCTCCCTTACAGAAGAAATGCACTCCGGTGGGGGAGCGTGGCCCGCGGCCGATATACGGGCCGGCCGGCGCGCCGTCAATGTGGAGAGATTGTCGCGCGTCGACTCAGCGGCGCTGCAACTCGTAATAGGTGCCGCCGGTCTGATCCCTGAACGCCTCGGTCGCGCGGAAGTCGTCATGCAGCATGCGGTAGATCGCATCAGTGCGCCCGGCGGCGGCAACGGTGCCGAGATAGGCCGCCAGCACATCGGGCGACCAGGCCCACATGTCGGAGACAATGACGCGATAGCCGCGATCCAGTGCCAGTTCGATGTCGCGCTTGAGTGCCGCCGCGTGCTCGGCTCCCGTCCAGCCGGGATGGCGGATCGCACCGGCATTGACGGCGATCCACTTGAATTTCGGCTCTGCCGAGGGTGCCGGCGGGATCGCGACCTTGTTGTCCCAATCCCAGGCGCGGCTCCACAGCGCGTACTTCCACGTCGTGATCGGCTCGTAGCCGAAATAGAGGAACACGCTCGAGTCGGGCGGAAAGCGCTTCTCCAGCGCCGCCGTCGCCGCGAGCCAGCGCGGGTCGTCGCCGCGCCACTTGGCGAGCGCCGCGACGTTCCAGGCGAACGGCGCGAACGACAGGACCGCGAGCATGATGGCGATGCCACGGCGCGACGGCAGCAGCGCTGCGAGCAGCAGCGCCCAGGCCACGGTGAGCCACGGCATGACGTTGAGCTGCATCTGCGGATCCTGCGGCTGAGAATAGAAGTTCAGGACCTGCCCCGCTCCCAATGTGCCGAGGAAGACGATGGCGACCGCGCGCAGTCGCGGCTCGTGACGGCGTGGCCACAACAGGATCACGCTCGCGACGAAGATCGCGGCCTGTGCGAGCACGGCAAGCGACAGCGGCAACAGGGCCTCGCGCGCCGAGCGCGGATCGACGTAGCCGCCGACCAGCAGGAAATAATTGCCGATCCCGGACAGCATCATCCAGGCCTTGTCCCAGCTCAGCCCCGCCCAGCCGGTGGCGACGCCCTTCCCGGTCCACAGGATGTCGTGCAGGCCGATGGCGCCGTTGTGTCCTTCCCAGGAGAGCTGGACGATGCCCGACGTCGCGAGGATCGACGCCACCAGCACGAGCACATGGCCGAGGCGCCGCCCGATCGGTTCCGGCGCCACCAGCAGCGCCAGCACGAGCGCCGGCAGGGTCGGGAACATCAGCCGCCATTCGATCAGCCAGCCCAGCGTGAACAGCACGCCGACCACCGCGATGCGCTTCCATGTCGGCCGGTCGAACCACAGCCCCGCCAGCGCCATCGAACCGAGGACCAGCACGTAGCCCGGCATGATGTCTTCGCTGATGACCGACAGCAGCAGCACGAAGCCGCACCCCAGGTGGAACACCGACGACAATGCGGCGACAGCGGCCCTCCCTGTCAGACGATGGACGAAGGCATAGACGACGACCGTGCCGAGGCTCGCCCAGAAGGCATTGAGATAGGCGAACTGCTTCCACGGAACGCCACGCAGGATGCCGAGCATGTCGAGCAATCGAGCGCTGATGCCATAGAGCGGGAAGAACAGATAGTTCGACGGGTCGAGCCGCGCGGTCGATGGGCTCGCGATCCAGGGCTCGGCCTGGATGCTCTTGTACATCCCGTTCGAACTGATGATGTGGACGTTCTGCAGCCAGCCGATCAGGCCGCAGAGCACCGCCAGCGACAGTACGAACGCCAGCAGGAGCTGCCAGGCTGGCGCCGTCCTCGTCACTAGTGCTTGCGGCCGACCAGCGTCACGGCGCCTTCCGGGCCGAACGTCTCGGTGTGCGGGCAGCCGCGGGCCATGGTGAAGACCTCGCCGGGGCGGAAGACATGCGTCTTGCCTTCCCAGGCGAGCGTGATCGCGCCCTCCACCACCATCGCCTTCACGTCGTAGGGATGGCTGTGCTCGGCGTTGTGCTTGGGCCCCTGGGTCGTGCCGGTGACGATCTCGTCGTAGCCGTCACGCTGTAGCTCGGTCTCGAAAACCTGGCGATCCATCCATCCCTCCTCAAGCCGCCTTGCGTGCCTTGATGGCATACTGCCCCCCCATCGGAAGCCAGGCCAGCAGGGGATCGACGCCCCGCAGGAAGGCGAGGCCAGGCGGCATGAACATCAGGTAGTCGGTATCGAGCGTGTAGCGCGCCGCGTCGAGCAAGCCGTGCCGCACCTCGGTCGCGTCGAGCAGAATGGCGTTCTGGTCGATCGGCGTGCGGGCCGTGACATACCGCACCAGCGGATTTCGGGGATTGTGCTCGAAGACGTAGATGCGGCCGCCCGGCTTGAGCACGCGACCGAGCTCGGCATAGACCGCCGGCCGATCCGCGAGCGGGACGTGATGCAGCACGGCGCTGACCATGACGATGTCGAAGCTTGCGTCGGCGAAGGGCGTGCGGGCGCCCTGCTGCGGGGCCAGTTGCGGCGGCGCGCCCAGGTCGCGCCGCCAGCGCTTCTCGACCTGGCGCAGCATGCCGGTCGAGATGTCACAACCGGTGAACACGCCCTTGGCGCCGAGCCCGATCAGGACGCGCATCAGGCTGCCGACGCCGCAGCCATAGTCCAGCACTGAAAGCCCGCCGGTGTGCAGCGCAGGTTCCTGGCGCAGCAGCCAGCGCGCCTTCACTGCGATGAACTGGTCGGGCGAGCTGCCCAACAAGCGCTTGATGGGATTGTCGAGGCCGCCCTCGTACTCGGCTGCGTAGTCGTCGAACTCCGCCGGCTCGCCCGACCAGGATTGCGGATCGGGCGCGCTCACGGCGGCTCCCCGTTCGGGCCACCGACGATGTCACGGATCATGAACAGCGGCCGTCCCTTGCTCTGGTCGTAGAGGCGGCCGAGATAGGCGCCGATGATGCCCAGCATCAGGAACTGCATGCCGCCCAGCAGGCCGACCGCGGCCATCAGCGAGGTCCAGCCCGGCAGCGTGTGGCCGCCCCACCAGCCCACGATCGAGTAGATGAAGAAGCCGAAGCCCAATGCCGCCATGATCCAGCCGATGGTCATCGAGGCCATCAGCGGCACGACGGAGAAAGACGTGATCGCGTCGGCGGCGAAGCGGACCATCTTGGCGATCGGATACTTGCTCTCGCCCGCCACCCGCGCGTGGCGGTCGTAGACCAATGGCACCTGCCGTCCGCCGATCCAAGCCACCATGCCGCGAATGAACCGATGGCGCTCGGGCATGGCAAGCAACAGGTCGAGCACCCGACGTGTCACAAGGCGGAAGTCGCCGGCATCGGGCGGGATCTGGACGTCGGTCAGGCGGGCGATCAGGCGATAGAAGGCGGCGGCGGTGACGCGCTTGAACAGGCTCTCGCCCTCGCGCTGGCGCCGCTGGCCGTAGACCACGTCGGCCCCCTGATCTATCAGCACCATCATGTCGGGTAGCAATTCGGGCGGATCCTGCAGGTCGGCGTCAATGATCAGGATGCGCTCGCCGCGACATACCGAAAGCCCGGCCGTGAGGGCGAGTTGATGGCCATGGTTGCGCATAAGGCGCACGGCGACGATGCGCCGATCGCGGCCGGCCGCTTCCGCCAGGACATCCCACGTGCGATCGCGCGACCCGTCGTCGACCAGCACGATTTCACTGGAACTGCCGATGCCGTCCAGGACGGCGCCGACCCGGCGCAGGAATTCAGGCAGCGCGTCCTGCTCGTTGTAGCAGGGCGCGACCACGGAAACGGCCGGACGGGGCATGGAACTCATAGCGGTGGAGCAATAACCCATGCGCGACGGGAAAACGAGCGGCCCCTCCCGCCTGCCCGTCTCCCCAAGGACGACGCAATCGGCTATCAAGCGGCACCATGACGTCAAATGACAACGACCATCGCGGCCTGCTGCCGGCAGGCCTCGCCGACCTGCTGCCTCCCGACGCGGCGCGTGAAGCACGCGCCATCGACGTCGCCATCGAGCGCTTCGCCGCGTTCGGCTACGAGCGGGTGAAGCCGCCTCTGGTCGAATTCGAGGAATCGCTGCTGGGCGGACCGGGCGCCGCGCTCGCCTCCCAGACCTTCCGCCTCATGGACCCGGTCTCGCAGCGCATGATGGGCGTGCGGCCGGACATGACCGTCCAGGTCGCGCGCATCGCCGTGACCCGCCTGAAGCACGAACCCCGGCCGCTGCGCCTGTCCTACGGCGGCAACGTGATCCGCGTCCGGGGCAGCGCGCTCAAGCCCGAGCGGCAGTTCGCCCAGGTCGGCACCGAGCTGATCGGCGTCGACAGCGCGGAAGCGGATGCCGAAGCCGTCCTGCTGTCGGTCGATACTCTACGCACCATCGGCGTTTCCGATCTGACAGTCGATCTCAACCTGCCGACTCTGGTCGCCGCGGTGGCGAACGGCCTGAAGCAGTCCGGCGAGGCGCTGAACCGCCTGCGGCGGGCGCTCGATCGCAAGGACGAAGGCGGCATCGCCAAGGCTGCCGACGACAAGAAGGTGGCGGATCTATTCGCCGGCCTCCTGCGCGCCGCCGGGCCTGCCGACAAGGGCATCGCCCAGCTCGCCGCCCTGGAGCTGCCGGAGGCGGCCGCTGCGGAGGCTGCCCGGCTCGCCGACGTCGTGACGCTCATCGTCGCCGCCGAGCCCGACCTGCCGCTGACGATCGATCCGGTCGAGTATCGCGGCCTTGAGTACCAGACGGGCGTCTCCTTCTCCGTCTTCGCCCTCAAGGGCCGCGAGGAGCTGGCGCGAGGCGGGCGCTATTCCGCAGGCTATCCCGAGGACGGCGTCAGCGAACCGGCGACCGGTTTCACCGTCTACATGGACGCCGTGCTGGCGGCCTCCGAGCCGCCGCCGGAACGGCCTCGGCTCTATGTCGGGATGGGAACGCGGTGGGACGAGGCGTCGTTCTGGCAGGCAAAGGGCTATGCCGTCGTGCGCGCCGTGGTCGCAGCATCCGAGCCGCGTGACGAAGCAAAGCGGCTGCGCTGTAGCCACGCCCTGATCGACGGACAGGCCGTTCCCCTCTGAGGATGGATTTCGCCTCGCTCCGGGCGGGGGGAAGTGCTATCCGACATCACGCCTCTCCGGAACCGGCCCCGGGGAGGCGTTTTCGTGTGTGAAGGGAACCGGCCGAAGGATAATGCAATGGCCAATGTGGCAGTGATCGGCGCCCAGTGGGGCGACGAAGGCAAGGGCAAGATCGTCGACTGGCTGAGCGAGCGCGCCGAGGTCGTGGTGCGCTTCCAGGGTGGTCACAATGCCGGCCATACGCTGGTCATCGGCAACCAGACCTACAAGCTGGCACTGCTGCCGTCCGGTGTGGTGCGCCCGGGCAAGCTCTCGATCATCGGCAACGGTGTGGTGATCGACCCCTGGCACTTTCTCGACGAGGTCAAGAAGGTCACCGCTCAGGGCCTGTCGGTGACGCCGGACAGCCTGAAGATCGCCAACCATGCCGTTCTCATCCTGCCACTCCATCGCGACCTCGACGGGTGGCGGGAGGATGCGCCCGACATCATCCGGATCGGGACCACGCGGCGCGGCATCGGCCCCGCCTACGAGGACAAGGTCGGCCGCCGCGCCATCCGCGTGGGCGATCTCGGCGAGCCGGACATGCTGCCGCTCAAGGTCAACACGCTGCTCGCGCATCACAATGCCCTGCGCAAGGGGCTGGGCCAGCCGCAGATCGACGCCGCCAAGCTGACCGCCGAGCTGCTCGAGCTTGCGCCAAAGATCCTGCCCTTCGCGGAAGACGTCTGGGAGCGCCTCGACGGGCTGCGCGCTGCCGGCAAGCGCATCCTGTTCGAGGGCGCCCAGGCCACCATGCTCGACATCGACCACGGCACCTATCCCTACGTCACCTCGTCCAACACGGTGGCGGCGCAAGCCATGATCGGCAGCGGCATGGGCAACGGTTCGGTCGGCTACGTGCTTGGCATCGCCAAGGCCTATACGACGCGCGTCGGCGACGGCCCCTTCCCCACCGAGCTGACCGACGAGATCGGCCAGCGCCTGGGCGATCGCGGCAAGGAATTCGGCACCAATACGGGCCGCCGGCGCCGCTGTGGCTGGTTCGATGCGGTCATGGTGCGCCAGGCGGTGAAGCTGAACGGCATCGACGGAATCGCCCTCACCAAGCTCGACGTGCTCGACGGCGAGGAGGTCATCAAGGTCTGCGTCGGCTACGAACTCGACGGCAAGCGCATCGAGCGCTTTCCCTTCACCATGGGCGCGCAGGCCAGGCTGAAGCCGATCTGGGAAGAGTTCGAGGGCTGGAGCGAAAGCACCCAGGGGGCGCGTTCCTTCGCCGAGCTGCCGGCGACCTGCATCAAGTACGTGCGGCGCATAGAGGAACTGGTCGGCTGCCCGGTGGCGCTACTCAGCACCAGCCCGCAGCGCGAGGACACGATCCTGATGACCGATCCGTTCCGCGACTGATCGTGGAATACCTCAACGAACTGCTCGCCCGCGCGAATCTCGGCCCATGGGACAGCTGGAGCATGCAGTACCGCGTGCTCGCGGTGGTCGTCGGCCTGCTCGTCGGCTACTGGGTACTGCAACTGCTCCTGCCGGTGGTGTTTCGCGTCCTGCGGCCTTTCATCTTCCTGGCCGTCATCCTCGCCGCCGTCTGGGCGCTGTTCCCGACCGAGGTCTGCTCGATCGAGGTTCTGTCGAAGATCCCGAAGCTCTGCGTGCGTTGACGATACTCCGTCGCCCTGAGAGCTTGTGATTCTTTCGGTGATTCTAAAGTGCAAGGTAACTTTAGAATCGTAGGGCTGCCGTGATGATTCGGCATCAGTCGTTGTTGCCCGGTCGGGAGAATCTTTTGTTGCTCGTCGCCGCACCGTTTTGCTCGGCGTCGAATTAAATCACAAACTCTGAGCGGAGCGCAGCGTAGCCGAAGGGCCTCTTTTACTTTCAACGGATCGGGTGACGGAAAAGAGGTCCTTCGACTACGCGCCTGCGGCGCTCCGCTCAGGACGACGACTCTAACCTACTTCAAACTGACGTTCGTCAGGTCGACGAACCAGGACTGCGCCGGGACGAAGCCCTGGACGTTCTTGTTGAAGGCGCGCGGGTTCAGGTCGTGCACGATGTAGAGCCAGGGCGGGTTGTCGACCAGCCGCTCGTGCGCCACCTTGAAGTTCTGCAGGATCGTCGCCTCGTCCGTCGCCTCGGCCAGGGTCTTGAGCGCCGTTTCGAACTTCTCGTCGTTCCACTGCTCGAAGTTGGATCCCATCGGCGAGAAATTAGCCGCGGCGAAGTAGCGGTACATCATGCCGACATCGCTGGACGGCGAACTCACGTTCAGCGCCATCGCCCCATTGAGCGACGGCGCATCGGGCGTGGCGCGGCTGGCGTTCAGCAGCACCTGCCATTCGACGGCATCGACCTGGATGTCGACGCCGCAGGCCTGCTTCAGATTCTCCTGCAACGCCTCGTTCATCGGCAACGGCAGCATCTGACCCGAGCCCGAGGTCGAGATCATCACCTTGAAGGAGAGCGGCTTCTGCGGCGTGAAGCCGGCTTCTGCCAGCAGCTTCTTGCCCTTCGCCGGATCGAACGTGTAGCGGTTCTGGGGATTGCCGAACGCGGCATCCGTGGGCTTCAGCCAGCCGACGGAGGGCTCGGCGGTGCCGTTCAGCATCGTGACGATGGCATTGCGGTCGATGCAGTAGTTCAGCCCCTGGCGCACACGGACGTCGGCCAGCGGGCTGTTCTTGGCGGCCATGTTGTAGAACCACGGCCAGACGTGCGGGTAGGAGTTGGTCGAGATCACGTACCCCGCCTGCTTCAGCGACGGGATACCGTCCGGCGGCGGCACCTCGATCCAGTCGACCCGCCCCGAGCGCAGCGCCGCCAGGCGCGTGTTGGCCTCCGGGATTGGCAAGAGCAGGATCGCGTCGACCTTGGCCTTCTTTCCGCCATCCCAATAGCCATCGTTGCGGCCCAGCGAGACCGACTGGCGCGGCACGACCTTGGTGATCTTGAACGGTCCGGTGCCGGCGCCGCCGGCGGCGCCGACCTTGTTCCAGTCCTTGCCGGCCTTTTCCCACTGTGTGGGCGAGGCGGTGAGGATGTAGGGCACCATCCACGGGAAATACGAGGCAACGACGGTCGTGGTGAGCGCCACGGTGTTGTCGTCGATCTTCTTGTAGCCCGCGAGAATCGGCACGCGGGAGCGCATGATTCCGGCCGAGTTTGCCTCGAACTGCGCACTGTCCTTGTTGAAGATGCGCTCGAGATTCCAGATCACCGCGTCGGCGTTGAAGTCGGTGCCGTCGTGGAACTTCACGCCCTTACGCAGATTGAAGATCCAGGTCTTCTTGTCGTCGGGTGCCTGCTTCCAGCTCTCGGCAAGACCCGGCCGCAAGGTTGCGAGCTGATCCGACTTCGAAAGGTCGAACAGGATCAGGCCCTCGAAGATCGGGAAACCGAGGAAGCGCATGCCCTCGAAGCCGTTGTTCGGCATGCCCGTGGTCGTCGGGATGTCCGACGCCGTCATGGCGATGCGCAGCGTTTTCTCCTGCGCCTGCGCGGCTGACAGCGGCAGCAGGGACGCGGCGGCCAGTGCCACGGCGAGACGGAATCGGCGAAGGCTCATGCATGTGCTCCTGAAGTCAGTCCCCGGAAGCGACATGCAATCAGCGGGCCATCAATTCCTCGAAGCGCTGGAGATAGTCCCGCGCATGCGCCTTGTAGTCGGCGCCGGGGATCTGCAGGTGAATGTCGGACACCATGGCCCACATGGCTTCACGCAAGGCACTGGCCGCCTTCATGGCCTGAAAGGCGCGGCGCAGGTCGGCCGGGACCTTGCCCTCGAAATAGGCATCCAGGAGCGCCTCATCCTCGGCATCGCCGAAGGCGCCGTTTGCCGACAGGTTGGCCAGGTCGAACAGGGAAGTGCCGAAGCCGCCATACTCCCAGTCGATCAGCCAGAGGCGGCTGCCATCGTCCATCACGTTGCCCGGCAGAAGGTCGTGATGGCCGAAGACGATGGGCATCGGCACCTGTGCCGCTTCAAGCACCCGGTTCGCCTCGAGGAAGCGCGGCACGTCGACGGCAAACGGGCTCGCCGAACCCGCGATCGTGCGCGCGTAGTCGCGAATCACGTGGAAGACCCAGAAGAAGTTCGGGGGACCGGCGAAATGCGTGCCGACGGAACGATGGCACTTCCGGAGCAGTGGCACGAGGCGCGGGATGTTCGCGCGCAGATCGGCTTCGGCAAAGGTCCGCCCGTCGACGTGGCGCATCACGAGGATGCCGGCCTCGGTGTGGACGACCTCAGGCGACAGGCCCGCGGCGTGGGCGGCGATCGACGCGGCACGCTCGCGATCGCGGAAGACGTGATGAACCGGAATGTCGTCGCCGATGCGCACGACGAACTTCTCGCCCGCGTCTTCGACGACGTATGACAGGTTGGTCAGCCCGCCCAGCAGCGGCGCCATCTTCACCGGGCCGCGCCAACACGTCAGGCCGGCGATTCTCCGTTCGAGATCAGTCACGGGCTTTTCGCATCGCGCGTGGTCTTCCAACCGTCATGTACTCGATCATTTCACGAGCCTCGGCGGCACGCTACCCTCATGCCCTTCTCGAGGAGGAAATGAATGCCCGACGTAAACGTCCCCAACACCATCACCGGCCGCGATGCCTTCCTGCGCGTGCTGAAGGACGAGGGCGTCACCAAGATGTTCGGCAATCCCGGCACGACCGAGCTGCCGATCATGCATGCGCTCTCCTCGGCTCCGGAGATGGGCTACGTGCTGGCCCTCCAGGAAGCCGTCGTGATCGCCATGGCCGACGGCTATGCGCGGGCCTCCGGCAAGCTGGTCTCCTGCAACGTCCACGTCGCGCCCGGCCTCGGCAACGCCATCGGGTCGATCTACACCTCGATGATGTCGGGCACGCCGATGATCGTGACCGCCGGCCAGCAGGAACAGGGCCACGGGCTCACCGAGCCCCTGCTCTACGCGCCGCTGGTGCCGATCGCCCAGCCGGTCGTGAAATGGGCGACCGAGGTCAACCGCATCGAGGACCTGCCGCGCATCCTGCGCCGCGCCGCCAAGGTCGCGATGACCGCGCCGACCGGCCCGGTCTTCATCTCGCTGCCAGGCGACATCCTGAACAACGAAGCCGCCATCGACATGGGCGAGGTGACCCGCGTCGACACGGCGGTGCGCCCGAGCGACGCCGCACTGGAACAGCTCGCCAGGCGCCTGCTCTCGGCGAAGAAGCCTGTGATCCTGGCCGGCCACGAGATCGCCACGTCGGACGCCTTCGCTGAGGCCGCCGAGCTCGCCGAGACGCTGGGCGCGCCGGTGCTGCAACAGACCGTGGCCTGGGGCGCCCACTTCCCCTCCGAGCATCCCGCCTATCTCGGCGCGCTGAACCGCGACCAGAAGTACGTGCGCCGCATCCTCTCCGACTACGACCTCATGCTCTGCGTCGGCTCCGACGTGCTGAAGATGTCGGTGTGGAGCGAGACCGAGCCACTGCCCGAGACCACCAAGGTGGCGATGATCGGCCTGCGCGACTGGGAGATGGGCAAGAACTTCCCGGCCGAGATCGCGCTGCGCGCCGATGTGAAGGAGACGCTCAAGGCTCTGGTGCCGCTGCTGAAGAAGCTGGGCGGCGCCAAGCTCGCCGAACAGGCCAAGGCGTCGCTCGCCGAGATTGCGACGCGCAACTGGAGCGCCCAGCGCGCGCAGAAGGCAGCCAAGGTCGCGACGCCCACGACCAGCCCCCTGCCCGCCGAATGGCTCATGATGCGTCTCAGCGACAAGCTGCCAAAGGACGCCATCATCGTCGAGGAAGGCCTCACCAGCACCGCGACCTTGCCGAGCTATTTCCCCTTCCGCGACCGCAACAGCTTCTTCGGCAATGTGAGCGGCGGCATCGGCTGGGGCATCGCCGCCGCGGTTGGCGTGCAGATCGCGGAGCCGAAGCGCCGCGTCGTGGCCGTGATCGGCGACGGCAGCGCCATGTACTCGATCTCGGCGATCTGGAGCGCGGCCAACCAGAAGCTGCCGGTAATCTTCCTGATCACCAACAACGAGGGCTACCAGATCCTCAAGAACCGGCTGAAGCTGTTCCACGGCAACGACACGCCGATCGGCATGGACTTCAACGATCCGCCGATGAACATCGCCAAGATCGCCGAGGGCTTCGGTCTGCCGGCCGAGCGGGTCGACACGGCGGAAGGCTTCGACGCCGCCCTCGACCGGGCGCTGGCGCGGACCGACGGGCCGACGCTGATCGAGGCCATGGTGAAGAAGGGCTGACGAGGAGGCGCATCATGCGCGAGGTCAGGCACGCTTACGTCGAGACGCGCGGCTTTCCGACCCACGTGGCCGAAGCCGGCAGAGGCGCGCCGTTGTTCCTTCTGCACGGCTGGCCGGAATTCTGGGCGACCTGGGAGCCGATGTTCGAACGGCTGCCCGATCGCTTCCGGCTGATCGCTCCGGACTTCCGCGGCTTCGGCGAGAGCGGCAACCCCACCCTGGGAGCTTCGGACCAGGCCGGCCCCGACGTGCTGGCCGACGATATCGTGGCCCTCCTCGACCGGCTGGGCATCGCCAGGGCGGGCTTCGTCGGCCACGATGTCGGCGCCTATGTGATGCAGCGGCTGGCGATCCGGCATCCCGACCGGGTGGCCGGGCTCTTCTTCTTCAACTGCGGCACCCACGGCGTCGGCGCGCGCTGGCGCGACCCAGAACAGATCAACGAGATCTGGTACCAGACCTTCCACCAGATGCCGTTCGCGCCCGCCATCGTCGGGGCCTCGCGAGACACATGCCGGGCCTACTTCCGGCATTTCCTGACCCACTGGTGCCATCGCAAGGACGCGTTCGACGGCGTGCTGGAGCGCTGGGTCGACAACTTCTTGCGCCCCGGCAACCTCCAGGGCGGCTTCAACTGGTACATCTCGCAGAACGCCGGCCGCCTCGCGGTCATGGCCGGAACAGCGCCCAAGCCGCCCATGATCACCCAGCCCGCGCGCGTCCTCTGGGGCCGCCACGACCCGGTGCTGAAGTCGGCCTGGATCGACGTCGTCGGAAACTACTTCCAGGACGTGGAAGCCGGCATTGCGGAAGATGCCGGCCACTTCGTTCACTACGAGCAGCCCGATCTCGCCGCCGCGGAGATCGCGAAGTTCTTCGAGCGGATCGGCTACCGCGTGGGATGATTCCGAGCTGGCGCCTCTTTGCCTGATCAGAGTGTGATAGGATTCCCGAATGCAACCGGGTCTCCTCGCCTACTACCGCGCCAACGGCAAAGCGACGGATCCAGGCCAGCATGCACACCTCTATGCCGGTCTGCCGTTGGAGGTTTCAGCGCTCGTCAGGAGCGTCCAGGGACTCATCGTCGACAAGGACTTCGTCGGCCTCTACGGCTTAGCGCTCGCAGACCGCGACCGCCTTGGTGAAGTCGACGCCCGCTATCTCTCGAATATCCTCGAACGGCTTCTCGCAAAGGATGGACGACCGCTGCTGCAGGCGCGCGAACCTGCCGCCCGGTTCGTCGGCAGTTGCCGCGACTACGCACTGCTCCTGTGCTCGATGCTCCGCCATCTCGGGATACCGGCGCGGATACGCTTCGGCTTTGCGACATACTTCTCGAAAAACCCGGACTCATATAGCGACCACTGCGTCTGCGAATACTGGGATGAAACCCAAAGGCGCTGGCTGCTCGTCGATGCCAACGTCGATCCAGTCGTCAAGTCGAAGGTCGGTGTTACAGCGAACGAGCTCGACCTGAGCTGCGACGAATTTCTAGTCGCCTCGAATGCCTGGCGACTGGCGCGTAGTGGACAGGCGGTTCCCGATCGCTTTGGCGTCCCGAGCATCGGAATCCAGGGTCTCTGGTTCATCCGCGGCAGCCTCCTGCGGGATCTCGCCGCTCTCAACAAGGTCGAGGTGCTTCCGTGGGACTATTGGGGCCTTGCTGATCGGATGCCCATCGACGCATTGCCGCATGAAGAAATGCCGTTCCTCGACGATTTGGCAGCGGTACTCGCAAGTTCGGATGAGCTGGCGGCAATCCAGGCGGCGTATGGCCGTGACGGGTTGATCGTGCCCGCTTTGATCAGGAGCTTTTCGCCCCTCCACGGCCAAACCGAGATCGAAGTGCGCTATTAGCCCGGCTGTATCAGGATCAGGGGTGGGCGCGCTCATGCAGCGGCCGCTCAACATCGTCAAACACAGCCTGCAAGGCATAGCCGGATTTCTCAAATCGAAGGTTCGTCTCAATGAAGGCCGTACAGACCGCTGATCTCAGCTCCATCGACAACTATTCCCCGGTCGACCTGCCTGCGCCCCAGCCGGGCGAGGGCGAAGTTCGTATCAGGGTTGCTGCCTGCGGGGTCGGTTTCGTCGATGCCCTGGTTGCGCTGGGCCGCTACCAGGTCAAGCCGTCCCTGCCTCACGTGCCCGGTGCCGAGATCGGGGGCTTGGTGGATGCGCTGGGGGCAGGGGTCACGGGAGTCGCAATAGGAGAGCGTGTCCTGGCGCAGGCGCGCGGCGGGTTTGCAGAGTACGCGATTGCCCCCGAACGGGCCGTCAGCCGCATACCTGACCGGATGAGCATGAACCAGGCCGCCGGCTTTCGTGTCAACTACGGCACGGCCCTGCACGGCCTTCGCGATCGCGCTGCACTGAAAGCTGGGGAGACCCTGGTGGTGATCGGCGCTGCCGGCGGAGTCGGACTGGCTGCAGTCCAGGTCGGTCGGTTACTCGGCGCGAACGTCATCGGTGTCGCCTCGACCGCGCAGAAGCGCGTCGTCGTTGAAGAGGCAGGCGCAGGAGCGACCCTCGACCGAGTCGTTGACGGATGGCGGGAGAGGCTGAAGGCAGTGTCCCCGAACGGCGTCGACGTCGTCTTCGATCCGGTCAGTGGCCCCTTGCTGCAGCCTGCGTTCCGGTCGCTTGGATGGGGCGGGCGCTACCTCATTGTAGGCTTTGCTGGGGGCGACATTCCGGCCCTGCCGGTGAATTTGCCACTCCTCAAAGGAGCAGCCCTCGTCGGCGTAGACTATCGTCAGTTCGGCGCCGTGTTCGAGGCCGACGCCGCCGCCTGCGACCTCAAGGAGCTGCTCGCCTGGGTCGCGAAGGGCGAACTCGACGTGCCGGTCGGCAGAACCTTCCCGTTCGGCGAATACCGCGAAGCGCTCGAGTATGCGCTCTCCGGTGACGGAACGGGCAAGACCATTCTGGTGGTCGATCCGAGCATAGGCTAGCGCCGCCGTAACAACGCGGCGGGCCAGGAACTTCTTCTGGATCTCGGGTTGGCGTCCTAGGTCGCCTTCTCGTGTTTCTTGATGGCCGGCATCAGGCCGGTCGGGTCGACCAGCTTGCCGTGCGCCAGCATGTTGTGGGCATGGGCCAGATGGTGGAGCGCGAACGAGGTCTGCATGGCGCCGACCCGGCCCTGTGCGTCCTGCGCCGCGTTGATGGCCTGCTTCACCAGCTTCAACGCAAACAGCGGCTTCTGGGCGATGCGCTCGGCCATCGCCAGGCCGAAAGGTTCGAGTTCGGCGCGCGGCACGACATGGTTCACCATGCCCAGGCGATGCGCCTCGGCCGCCTTTATCCAGTCGGCGGTGAACAGGAACTCCTTGGCCTTGCGGATGCCCATCTCCCAGGGATGGGCGAAGAACTCGGCGCCACCCACGCCCATGGCCACCGAATGGTCGAGGAACTCGGCGTCCTCCGAACAGACGATGAGGTCGCAGGGCCACATCAGCATCAGCCCGCCGATCATCACCTTGCCATGGACCAGTGCCAGCGTCGGCTTGGGAATGTTGCGCCAGCGCTCGCAGAAACCGAGGTAGATCTCCTGCTCGCGCGCGTATTGCGCCTCGGCGCCGGGCTTGCCGAAGCCACCCCAGGTCCCAACCGTGTCATGCTTGGACATGTTGCCATGCCCGTCGACTTCGCGCAGGTCATGACCCGAGGAGAAGTGCGGGCCGTTGGCTGACAGCACGATCACCTTCACCGTGTCGTCGTGGGCGGCGCGGTCGAAGGCCTCGTTCAGCGCGTAGAGAAACGCCGTGTCCTGGGCGTTGCGTGTGTCGGGCCGGTTGAGGACGATGCGGGCGATTCCGCCCGGCAGGGTCTCGTAGAGGATCGGCGACGTCGTCATGGCGGGCTCCCGGATGTTTCCGGGAGCCTACCGTACGAAACGTTCCTCGTCGCTCAGCCGCGCGCCGGCTGGGTCGTCGGCCGGGCCGCCGCCTCGACGACCATGTTCTTCATGGCCTTCTGCAGCTTGTCGAAGGCGCGCACCTCTATCTGGCGAACCCTCTCGCGACTGATGCCGTACTTGGACGACAGGTCCTCGAGCGTCTTCGGCTCGTCGACCAGACGCCGCTCCACGATGATGTGGCGCTCGCGGTCGGTGAGCTGCTTCAGGGCCGCGGCGAGCATGCCCTTGCGCTGGCCCAGCTCCTGGCTCTCGCCCAGCCGGGCTTCCTGGTTCGGCGAATCGTCGACCAGCCAGTCCTGCCACTCCATGTCGCCCTCAGCCTTCACCGGGGCGTTGAGCGACGAATCGGGCGCGGCGAGGCGGCGGTTCATGTTCACCACCTCCTCCTCGGGCACGCCGAGGCGGGTGGCGATCTTGGTCACCTGCTCGGGCGTAAGGTCGCCCTCCTCGATGGCCTGCATCTGGCCCTTGAGCTTGCGCAGGTTGAAGAACAGCTTCTTCTGCGCCGCCGTGGTGCCCATCTTCACGAGCGACCAGCTATGCAGGATGTATTCCTGGATCGAGGCGCGGATCCACCACATGGCATAGGTGGCCAGACGGAACCCGCGGTCCGGGTCGAACCGCTTGACCGCCTGCATCATGCCGACGTTGCCCTCGGAAATCAGCTCGGCGACCGGCAGGCCGTAGCCGCGGTAACCCATGGCGATCTTGGCCACCAGGCGCAGATGGCTGGTGACCAGGCGATGGGCGGCCTTGCTGTCGCCGTGCTCGCGCCAGCGCTTGGCCAGCATGAATTCTTCCTGCGGCTCCAGCAGGGGAAACTTCCGGATGTCCGACAGGTAACGGCTGAGATTGCCCTCGGGCGTCAGGGATGACGGCAGGGCGGGAAGGTTTGCGGTGGCTACACTCATGGCTACTCCCCCTTTCGTACGCGGGATCGCCGGTGAACGAGTGTTTAGCACTCTCGTCCCCCGACTGCTAAATCCGACTGTAGAAGTCGGAATGCCCTCGGGTCAATATCTAATTCCTAGTAACCCCCTCAGGTATTGAGGGGTTTTACTTAACGCTGTTCAGCGTTCCCACCAACTTCCTGAAGTCTTCAGGCAATTCTGTGGCAAATCTTACGTTCTCCCCCGTCTTTGGATGTCGAAAGGCGAGCACAGATGCGTGAAGAGCCTGCCGAGGGAACATTTTCAACGCCTCGGGTGCACCGCCGTTGCGGGACTTGCGGCCGTAGACCTGATCTCCCACCACCGGGCAGCCGATATGAGCCATGTGGACACGGACCTGATGGGTCCGGCCTGTCCCAAGCTTGGCGCCCACGAGACTTGCGATCGGCGCCAGCGGCGACCCGAAGCGCTTCTCCAGCCAATATTCGGTGAAAGCGGCCCGGCCGCCCGTCTTGCGCACCGCCATGCGCTTGCGATCGACCGGGTGCCGTCCCAACGCCTCCTCGACCGTCCCGCGCGGAGCCTTGGGCGCGCCCCAGACCAAGGCCGTATAGATGCGCTCTAGATCGTGGGCGGCGAACAGCTTGGAAAGCGCATGGTGGGTGGCATCGTTCTTGGCCACGACCATGACCCCCGACGTGTCCTTGTCGAGCCGGTGGACGATGCCGGGCCGGCGCACGCCGCCGATGCCGGACAGGCTGTCGCCGCAATGGGCCAGCAAGGCGTTGACCAGTGTCTGGTCCGGATTCCCGGGGGCGGGATGAACCACCATCCCGGCCGGCTTGTTCAGAACCAGCAGATCCGTGTCCTCGAACAGGATCTCCAGGGCCATGTCCTGGGCCTGCGGAACGGCCGGTTCGGGCTCCGGGATATCGACGATGACCACATCGCCCGTTTTGACCTTGCGGGACGGCTCTTCTATCGTCTGACCTCCCGCAAGCGCTACGCAGCGGCCCTCGATCAGTGCCTTCACGCGGCTTCGCGTCAGGGCAGGCAAGGCATCAGCCAGCGCGCGGTCCAGCCGTTCGCCGGCGGCGCTCTCGTCGAAGGTCACGGTGTGGCGACCGGCGTCGCTCATGGAGTTTTCTTGGCGTCCCCTGCTCAGGCCTCTGCACCACTCTGGCTGAAGGTGCTGGTAATCGGAATGGGCCTGCTGATCGTGGTGGGCTTCGTCGTCGCGGTCGCCGAAATCGCCCGGCGCATCTCTACGCCCAACGCCGGCCGTTCGCCAGCATCGGCGACCGCCGATGGCTTCACCGAACGCATTGCCCTCCCCTCCGGCTCCCGTGTCGTGTCGATGAATGCCGTGGGCGATCGCCTCGTCGTGCACATCGAGACCCCGGGCGGCCCTGCCGCCTATGTCGTCGACCCGCGCAACGGCGCCCTGCTGGGCAAGATCGAATTCCCGCCCGGCGTCGGCCGCTGAGCTCAACGACATCCGCACGAGGACAGGCATGAACTTCCGAAGCGACAACGAAGTGGGCGCGCATCCCGTCGTCCTCGAGGCGGTGACGCGGGCCTTCTCCGGCGGTGGCACGGCGCCGTCCTATGGCGCCGACGAATGGACCCATCGGGTCGAGCGGCGCCTGCGCGAGATCTTCGAGAAGCCGGATCTCGTCGCCTTCCCCGTTGCGACCGGCACGGCCGCCAACTCGCTGGCGCTGTCCTGCTGTACGCCGTCCTGGGGCTCCATCTACTGCCATGCCGAGGCGCACATCGTCGTCGACGAGGCCAATGCGCCGGAATTCTTCACCTCGGGCGCCAAACTCTGCCCCCTTCCCGGCCCCGCCGGAAAGATCGACCAGAAGAAGCTCGCCGAAGCGCTGGCCCAGCCGGTCTACGGCGTCGTGCATCATCCGCAGCCGGCCGCCGTCAGCATCACCCAGGCGACCGAATGCGGCACCGTCTACGGTCCCGACGAGGTCGTCTCGATCGCCACGACGGCCCACCGCCATGGACTCAAGCTGCATATGGACGGGGCGCGTTTCGCCAACGCCCTCGCCTTCGTCGGCTGCTCGGCCGCCGAACTGTCCTGGATGGCGGGCGTCGACGCGCTGAGCCTCGGCGCGACCAAGAACGGTGCCCTGGCCGCCGAGGTCGTGGTGTTCTTCGATCCCGACCTCGCGCGCGAGTTCGAGTTCCGCCGCAAGCGGAGCGGCCACCTCTTCTCCAAGATGCG
>NZ_JAUSBN010000057.1 GCF_030651995.1 Reyranella sp. | reverse complement strand
CCTCATCCTGAGGAGCGCCGCCCCGCGGCGCGTCTCGAAGGATGGGCAACGGACGCGGTGCTCGTTCCCACCCTTCGAGACGCATCGCTGCGCGATGCTCCTCAGGGTGAGGTTATCGGGCCCGTTCATAATCTGTTTTCTAGCTGCTTTCCTTTCGCGTCAGCCTCTCAGGATGAGGTAAGTGCTTGAATCGACTCAGTTCATTTCCGGTCAGCCTCTGAGGAGCGCGCCTCAGGCGCGCGTCTCGAAGGATGGGCCACACACACGGCACTTGTTCCCACCCTTCGAGACGGGCGCTTCGCGCCCTCCTCAGGGCGAGGGCGATCATGGCTGACATCCTCGCCGCGATCCGCGAGGGCGAGGTGCTGCCGGCCACTGGGACGTCGCACGGTCATGTACGGCTGAAGGACGGACGGCTCGCGCGGATCGCCTACGCCTACGAAGACGATCCGACGGCGGCGGCGCGATTGCATCTGCAGGCCGAAGCCTTTCGCCATCTCGCCCCCGCGGGGCGCACGCCGAAGCTCCACGAGGTGATCGAGCCGCGGCTCGGACTGCCCGGCGGGGCCTTGATCGTCGATTTCATCGAGGGCCGGGCGCCGCGCCTGCCGGACCAACTCGACGCGATGGCCGACACGCTGGCGCGGCTTCATTCGCTGCCTTTGCCGGTGGCGGGCGCTCCGATCCCGCGTCAGGACAATCCGTTCCGTACGACGCTCGATGTCGTGGAGGAGGGCGCCCGACGCTTTCTCGACAAGGCCGTTGCCGATCCCGGTGCCCGTGCCGAGATATTCGAAGAACTCGAGCTCATGCGCGCGATGGCAAAGACGCTGGCGCATCGCCCGCAGCCTCTCACGATCGCGCTGGCCGATACGCATCCCGGCAACTTCATCGTCGATCGTGGCGGCCTCGCCTGGTTCGTCGACCTGGAGAAAGTCCATGTCGGTTCGCCGGCGATCGACCTCGCGCATGCGACGTTGCCGACTTCCACCGTGTGGCATCCCGATGTCGGCAAGGTTCTCTCCCTTGCCGAGGTCGAGGGCTTCTACGACACCTATCTCGCTCGGATCGGAGAGACGCGTGCCGCCGAGCTGCGCCCATGGCTGCAGCCGATGCGCCGCCTCACCTGGCTGCGCACCACCCTGTTCATGGCGCGCTGGAAGGTGCAGACGGAAGCGCTGCGCGATCCCTCCGATCCCTCGCAATGGAGCGACGCCGGCCTGTCGCCCGAGATGCGGGAGCATCTGCGCGCGCGCATCGCGTTCTCGTTCGAGGTAGAGACGATCCGCTCGATCCGCGCCGAGTGGCTATAGCGGCTTCACCATGCGCAGCGTTTCAGTCTGGAAGCCGCGGCGCTCGTAGAACTCGACGGCATGGCGATTGTCGGCGAACACGTCGAGGCAGAGGAAGCGGTAGCCCTGCGCCCGCGCCCAGCTCTCGGCGGCTTCCATCAGTCGGTGTGCGATCCCCTGGCCCTCGGCGCCCTCGGCCAGTGCCAGCAGCGAGACGTAGCCGCAGGGCTCGTCCGTTACGCCGTCCTTGAACGGGCGCATGTGGATGTAGCCCAGTCGCTGTCCGTCGGCCGACCAGGCGACGAGCGTCTGCGCCGCCGCATCCACGGATGCGAAGGTCGCTTCCATGTAGCGGTTCTGGAACCCCTCCATCGCGGCAAGATCATGCCAGGCGGGGCTGGGCACGCCGGACAGGCGCGGCGAGAGGCTGTGCAGGAAGTCTCGATCTTCGGGGCAGGCGGGGCGTAGCTCGATGGCGCTCATGGTGTCTCTCTAGGGGTGGTCCTATCCCGAGACAATGAACCCCTAGAGACAGCGGCTTGACTCGTTCTCTTTTTGTTCTAAGACTCGGGCCATGAAAGAGCCCGTCCCGCCGCTCTATCCGGACGACCAGATCGCCGAGCCGCAGCACAACGGGCGGGGCGCGCTCAGCAACGCGACCAGCCGCTATGACGACGAGAAGCGCATCCGCACCAACGATGGCTGGGACATCGAGGACGAGCTGCCGCCGCTGCGCACGACGCTGACCAAGGATGCCACCCGCACCATCATCGCGCGCAACAGCTCGCCCGACATTCCCTTCGACCGCTCGATCAATCCCTATCGCGGCTGCGAGCATGGCTGCATCTACTGCTTCGCGCGGCCGACCCATGCCTATCTCGGCCTGTCGCCCGGCCTCGATTTCGAGACGAAGATCCTCTTCAAGCCCGAGGCGGCGGCGTTGCTGACCGCCGAGTTGGCCTCGCCGAAATATCGCTGCGACGTGGTGGCGATGGGCACCAATACCGATCCCTACCAGCCGGTCGAGCGCGACCTCAAGATCACGCGCCAGATCCTGCGCGTGCTCAGCGACTTCAACAATCCCGTCGGCATCGTCACCAAGAACCACCTGATCACCCGCGACATCGACATTCTGGGGGACATGGCCAAGCGCAACCTGGCCGAGGTGTTCTTGTCGATCACGACACTCGACCGCGATCTTGCGCGCACCATGGAGCCGCGCGCCTCGGCCCCGCATCGACGGCTCGACGCGATCCGCGAACTCGCGGCGGCCGGCATTCCCGTCGGTGTGATGACGGCGCCAATGATCCCCGGCCTCAACGATCACGAGATGGAAGCGATCCTCGACGCGTCGGCCGCGGCCGGCGCCACGCGCGCCGGTTACACGGCCCTGCGCCTGCCGCTCGAGATCAAGGAGCTGTTCGAGGAATGGCTGCGCGCCAACCGCCCCGACCGCGCCGAGCGCATCCTGTCGCTGGTCCGCCAGATGCGCGGCGGCGAACTCTACAAGGCCGAGTTCGGTACGCGCATGAAGGGCGAGGGCCCGATCGCGCAGCTGCTGAGCCAGCGCTTCTCCGCCGCGGTGAAACGCCTCGAGCTCAACCGCGTCCGCTACCGCCTCGACACGATGCGCTTTGCCGTCCCCGCCGCCGCCCGCACCGCCCTGGTCGACGCCAGGCGCGACGGACGGCAGATGAGATTGTTCTAGAGTCTTCCCAAGCAGGACGGAATCATACCCACTCCTCATGCTGAGAGCTTGTGAATCTTTGAGCAAGGCATGGAGAGACGTCACTTTTGAGATGTTTTCGAATCCTGGCCGCCTTCTCGCGATTCGATTTCGTTCGTGCTTCGTGGATCGCGAGAATCAAAATTGCGCGGTGGTCGGGCGTACGCTTCGCAGTCGAATACATTCACAAACTCTGAGGAGCGTCCCATCGGGACGCGTCTCGAAGCATGGGCACGAGCACCGAGCCTGTTGCCGATCCTTCGAGACGCGGCCTGCGGCCGCTCCTCAGGATGAGGGCGTGCGGGTCGACTTGAAGCGGAAAGCCGCTACGCCA